>CAYJMD010000003.1:96509-154128 GCA_964371585.1 uncultured Clostridiaceae bacterium | reverse complement strand
AACCTACTCCAGAACCAGAACCTACTCCAGAGCCAGAACCTACTCCAGAGCCAGAGCCTACTCCAGAACCAGAACCTGAAGTTGAGCCTGTATCATTAACAATTCAAACACCACATCTTGTTGAAATTGGCACAACACCACAAATTACTATCAAGTCAAATCAAGCAATTGATTTTTCAAACATGAATGTTGATTCAACAGTTGGTGGAACAATTACAGTTATTAGTGATACACTTGCTGTATACACAATGAATGCTTTACCAGAGCTTCCAGAAGGTTCATCTGTTGTTATTGAAATCAATTATGACGATATAACAGAATATGCAAAAATTGATGTTCTTAAGAACGAAGCTATTGCATAACAGCTAGACAAAACTCCTCCTATAAAGCTTCCCTCATATTTGAGGGGGCTTTTTTTATGCAAAAAAATAAATATAACATGAAATTCAACAAATTACTACATTCATGATGTGATACAATTGCAATGAGGTGGAATCATGAAGTATAATTATGATAATATAGAGAGAGTATTAAAGATTAGTTTAGATGAAGAGTTAGATGTTAAATCTTGTAGAGATGTTAGGAGTATTATTGATGGATATATTATGAAGTATGAACCAAGAGAGTTTGTTCTTGATTTAACTAAGGTTAAGTTTATGGATAGTAGTGGTATTGGTTTATTAATAGGAAGATATAACCTTATTAATCTACTTGATTCTAAAATGATTGTTGTTAATGCTACTAATAGTATTAAACGTATGTTACAACTTTCGAATATTGCAAAGAAAATTGATTTAAGGAGTATATAGGATATGAGTAATAATTTAAAAATGATTATTAGTTCGAATATAGAGAATATTGCTACTGTTAGAGTTGCTGTTGCTACTTTCGTTTCATCACTTGATTTAAAGTTAGATGATCTTGTAGATATTAAAACTGCTGTTAGTGAAGCTGTTACTAATTCTGTTGAACATGGATATATAGATGAAATAGGTGAAATTCATATTACAGTTAAAATAAAAGAAAAGAATATTGATATTATAGTTGAAGATTTTGGTATTGGTATTGCTGATATTGAGATGGCTACTTCTCCTACATATACGTCTAAGCCTGAACTAGAACATGCTGGTCTTGGATTTACTATTATGGAATCTTTTATGGATGAAATTGTTATTGATACTAAAGAAAATATTGGTACTAAAATTATTATGAGAAAAGAAATTAAATAATACTTGTAATTAACATAAAACTGTGGTAAAATTATAGTCATGGAATATTGTATTAATGAAGAAAATATAAAGAAGCGTTTAGATGTTTTTTTAACTGAGCAAAATGCAGATTTTTCTAGAAGTCAAATTAAACGATTAATTGATGAGAAGAAAATAACTGTTAATGGAAAAACTAAGAAGAGTGGATATGTATTAAAACTAAATGATCAAATATCTATTACTAGTTTAGAGAAAGAATATAATGAAGTTTTACCTAAACAAATGGATATTGATATTGTTTATGAAGATGATGATGTTATTATTGTGAATAAAGATGAAGGTGTTGTAGTGCATCCTGGAAATGGTAACTATACAGATACTTTAGTTAATGGATTACTATATTCGCATAGTAATAATTTATCAAATGTAGATAATGATGTTTTAAGACCTGGAATTGTACATAGAATTGACAAAGATACTACAGGGGTAATTGTAATTGCAAAAAATGATAAAGCTCACAGAATCCTTTCTGAGCAGTTTAAAGACCATAGTATAACAAGGAAATATATTGCACTTGTTAAAGGTATATTAAAAGAAGATGAAATTACAATTGATAAACCAATTGGTAGGAATCCTAAAGATAGACTAAAGATGGCTGTTACAAATATTAATAGTAAAAGAGCAGTTACGCATATAAAAGTTTTAGAGAGATTTTATGAATCTAAAATTACTTTAGTTGAGGCTACTTTAGAAACTGGAAGAACTCATCAAATTAGAGTTCATTTAAAGTCATTAGGTTATCCTCTTTTAGGAGATTTAGTTTATGGAACAGAGTATAAGCTTTTTAAAGTTAAAACTCATATGTTGCATGCTAAAAAGTTAGGTTTTATACATCCAACTACTAATGAGTATGTTGAGTTTGAAACTGAGGCTCCAGCCAAGTTTAATGAGATTGTTACTAAACTTAAAAATAGAGAAGAAAACTAGCAAGATTTTCTTGCTAGCTTTTATATATATGAACATAGTACTATGATAATATATATTATGCAAGTTAGACAAATAGTGTTCTAACTAAAAGAAAGGAAAATTATGAGATTAAATAAATTTATTGCTGCTACAGGTTTTTGTTCTAGAAGAAAAGCTGATGAGTATATTGAAAGAGGAAAAGTTAAAATTAATGGTAGAGTTGCTACTTTAGGAAATGATATTGATGAAAAGAAAGATAGAGTTGAAGTTGAAAATAGAAGAATATATTTAGAAGACGAAAAAGTATATTTAATATTAAATAAGCCAAGAGGATATGTTACTACTACAAATGATGAGAATGGAAGAAAAACTATATTTAATATAGTTAAGTCTAAGCAGAGAGTTTTTAGTGTTGGTAGACTAGATATTGCTACAGAGGGATTATTACTACTAACTAATGATGGTACTTTTGCAAATGATCTTATGCATCCTAGCAAAAAGATTGAAAAAGAGTATATAGCTAAAATTAAAGGTGAGATTACAGAAGATAAAATTGAAAAACTAAAATCTGGAGTTGAAATTGATGGATACACAACTAAGGAAGCTAGTGTTAAAAGAATTTCAGAAAACGAACTTGAAGTTATAATAAAAGAAGGTAAAAACAGACAAGTTAGAAAAATGTGTGAAGCTGTTGGACTAGATGTTATAAAACTTAAAAGAGTTAGACTTGGTAGTTTAAGATTAGAAGGTTTAAGACTTGGTGAATATAGAGATTTAACTAAATCAGAATTAGAAAGTTTAATAAAATAGACATACAAAAAGAAGCTAAAATATTTTAAATATTTAGCTTCTTTTTACAAACAACTTTTCATAATTAATGTTTCCTTTTTCTAGCTGCTTCCGATTTTTTCTTTCTTTTAACACTTGGTTTTTCATAGTGTTCTCTTTTTCTTATTTCAGCAATAACCCCATATTTAGCACATTGTTTTTTAAATCTGCTAAGAGCGTTTTCTAAACTTTCATTATCTTTTATTTTTATTCCTGGCATTGTTAATTCCCTCCTTTCGGGAAATACCTAATTTTCATTTAATTTACATAAGTATCTCTGTTGTTACCATAATATTATACAATAAAGAAATGTCCTTGTCAAGGTTTTGTGTTAAAATAGTTAATTTTACTAAAATAACAATTTTATAAAGGAAAAACATACTATAAAAAACGTCAAAAAAGAGTAAAAACAAAATACGCTAAAAATAGAGCTTTAAATTCCTAAAAAAACTAAAAAAAACTTGACTTTAATAATGTTATGTGTTAAAATTATAAAAACGTTGTCTTTATAAGACATATACTATGTAAACTAAAGTGTAAAGGATGGTTGAAATAGTGGTTAAAATTATAATAAAGGTAAAAAGAGATAGATAAAAGAATTGATTAGTTTATGTAAACTAATTTAGTTTTTTGTTGTCTTTTTTATATATTGCGTATTTGGGGGTAAAACATGGTTCATGAAGTGAAAAACGGAAAAGCTAGTAGAATGAGCTTTTCAAAAATTAAAGAAGTTATTGATATGCCAGACTTAATTGACATTCAAAAACATTCTTACGAATGGTTTTTAAAATCAGGTTTAATGGATGTACTTAGAGATGCATCTCCTATCAGAGATTTTTCTGGTAACCTTATGCTTGAATTTGTAGACTATAAATTAGAGGAAGAAACTAAGTACTCTTTAGAAGAAGCAAAAGACAGAAGTGTAACTTATGCATCTAGACTACAAGTTAAAGTAAGACTATTTAACAAAGAAACAGGAGAAATCAAAGAACAAGAAATTTTCTTTGGTGACCTTCCAATAATGACAGAAAGTGGAACTTTCTTAATTAATGGTGCTGAAAGAGTTATTGTTTCTCAGCTTGTTAGATCTCCAGGTGTATATTATACAAAACAAAGAGATAAACTTGGTAATTTCTTATATGGAGCAACAGTAATACCTAATAGAGGTACTTGGCTTGAATACGAAACAGATTCAAACAATATGATTTGGGCAAGAGTTGATAGAACTAGAAAAGTTCCAATTACAGCGTTAATCAGAGCTTTAGGTATTGAGTCAGATGAACAAATAACAGCGTTATTTGAAGATGATTACTTAAATGAAGTTATTTACAAAGATACTGTAAAAACTATGGATGAATCATTATTAGAAATATACAAAAAAATTAGACCAGGTGAACCTTTACATGTTGATGCAGCAAAATCATTATTATACGGTTTATTATATGAAGCTAGAAGATATGATTTAGCTAGAGTTGGTAGATTTAAATACAACTTAAAACTAAGCATTGCAGAAAGAGTAAAAAATGAAATTGCTTTTGAAAACATTATAAATCCAGAAACTGGAGAAATAATTGTTGGGGCAAAAGAAGTTATAGATTCAATTCAAGCTTTTGAAATTAAAAACGCAGGAATAAATGTTGTTTATGTGGATAAAGATGGCAAAAAAGTAAAAGTTATTGGTAATAATACAGTTAATATTTCTAAATACTTAGGTTATGAAGTAGATAAAGAAATTATAAAAGAAGAAGTTCATCTTCCAGTGTTACAAGAATTAATGGCTGAGCATGAAGGTGCTACAGAAGAAGAATTTAAAAAAGTTATCAAGAAAAACAGAGATTATTTAGTAGTTAAACATGTTACTCTTGATGATATAATTGCATCTATTAACTATTTCTTAAACTTCAAACATGGTTTAGGTAAAGTTGATGATATAGATCATTTAGCTAATAGACGTGTAAGATGTGTTGGTGAATTATTACAAAATCAATTTAGAATTGGTATAGCTAGACTTGAAAGAGTTGTTAAAGAAAGAATGGTAACTCAAGATTTAGATTCTGCTACTCCACAATCTATGATTAATATTAAACCAATAGTTAGTGCACTTAGAGAATTCTTTGGAAGCTCTCAATTATCTCAGTTCATGGATCAAATTAATCCACTTGCTGAACTTGCACATAAAAGAAGAATATCTGCTCTTGGGCCTGGTGGGTTATCAAGAGATAGAGCAGGGTTTGAAGTTAGGGACGTTCACTATACTCATTATGGTAGACTTTGTCCAATAGAATCTCCTGAAGGACCAAATATCGGTCTTATAGGATCACTTCCAACATTTGCTATAATAAATAGATATGGATTTATTGAAACTCCATACAGAAAAATAGATAAAGCAACAGGTAAAGTATTAGACGAAGTTGAATACTTAACTGCTGATATCGAAGATGACCACGTTATAGCTCAAGCAAATGAGCCACTAGATGAAGAAAATAGATTTGTTCATGCTAGAGTAACTGGTAGATATAAAGAAGAAACTTTAGAAATTGATAGAGATAAAATTGAATACATGGACGTTTCTCCAAAACAATTAGTTTCAGTTCCTACTGCGATGATTCCTTTCCTTGAAAATGATGATGCGCATAGAGCACTGATGGGAGCAAACATGCAACGTCAAGCAGTTCCACTTATTAAAGCTGATAGCCCTATAGTTGGAACAGGTATTGAATATAAAGCAGCTGTAGATTCAGGTATAGTTGTACTTGCTAAAGAAGACGGTGAAGTAACATTTGTTGATAGTAGCAAAATAATTGTAAAAAGTAAAACTAAATCTCATACATACGAATTAATAAAATTCCAAAGATCAAATGCAGGTACTTGTATTAATCAAAAACCAATAGTTGTTAAAGGTGAAAAAGTTAAAAAAGGAGACGTTTTAGCTGATGGTCCTTCAACAGATAAAGGTGAACTTGCAATCGGTAAAAATATATTAATAGGTTTCATGACTTGGGAAGGGTATAACTATGAAGATGCTATACTTATTTCTGAAGATCTAGTTAAAGAAGATGTACTTACATCTATTCATATAGAAGATTACGATTGTGAATCTAGAGATACAAAACTTGGGCCAGAAGAAATTACAAGAGAAATTCCTAATATAGGTGATGATGCAATAAAAGATCTTGATGAAAATGGTATCATAAGAATTGGTGCTGAAGTTAGATCTGGTGATATATTAGTAGGTAAAGTAACTCCTAAAGGTGAAACAGAACTTACTGCAGAAGAAAAATTATTAAGAGCAATATTTGGTGATAAATCAAGAGAAGTAAGAGATACTTCACTTAGAGTTCCACATGGAGAAGCTGGTACAATAGTTGATGTAAAAATATTTACAAGAGAAACTTCTGATGAACTTTCTGCTGGTGTAAACAAAGTAGTAAGAATATATATTGCACAAAAAAGAAAAATATCTGTTGGTGATAAAATGGCTGGACGTCATGGTAACAAAGGTGTTATTTCAAGAATATTACCTCGTGAAGATATGCCATATCTTCCAGACGGTACTCCTCTTCAAATAGTACTTAACCCACTTGGTGTTCCTTCTCGTATGAACATTGGACAGGTGCTTGAAGTACATTTAGGATATATAGCTAAAAAGTTTGGATGGAAAATTGCAACACCAGTATTTGATGGGGCAAAACAAGAACAAATAGCTGACTTATTCGAGCAACAAGGATTAGATAGATCTGGTAAATTTACAGTATATGATGGTAGAACAGGTGAACCATTTGATAAAGAAGTTACAGTAGGATACATGTACATGCTTAAACTATATCACTTAGTTGATGATAAAATACATGCTCGTTCTATAGGACCATACTCGCTAGTAACTCAGCAACCTCTAGGAGGTAAAGCTCAGTTCGGTGGACAAAGATTTGGTGAAATGGAAGTTTGGGCGTTAGAAGCATATGGTGCATCTTATACACTTCAAGAAATGTTAACTGTTAAATCAGATGATATTGTAGGAAGACTTAAAACTTATGAAGCTATAGTAAAAGGTGAAGAAATTCCAGTTCCTGGAATTCCAGAATCATTTAGAGTACTTACTAAAGAATTACAAAGCTTAGGGCTTGATATGAAACTATATCAAGAAAATGCAGAAATTGAACTTAAAGATTCAAGTGAATTAGAAGTGGATTCTAGAGAAATAGTTCTTGAAACAGATGCTGATATTGAAAATTACACTAAAATTACAAGAACAGATTTTGATGGTATGTCATTAGAAGAAGATGAAGATGAATTAAGTGAAGATGAATTAATCGATGAAATTGCAAATGATTTAGAAGATATAGAAAGTAATATCGAATCAGATAGTGAAGAAAAATAGTTCGTATAAAGGAGTGAAGAAAGATTTATGCAAGATTTAGAAAATTTTGACAGAATTGGTATTGGCCTTGCCTCTCCAGAAAAAATGAGAGAATGGTCACATGGTGAAATAAAAAAACCAGAAACAATTAATTACAGAACATTAAAACCTGAAAGAGACGGACTTTTTTGTGAAAAGATTTTTGGACCTACAAAAGATTGGGAATGTTATTGTGGTAAATATAAAAAAGTTAGATATAAAGGTATCATATGTGATAGATGTGGTGTTGAAGTAACTAAGAAAAAAGTAAGAAGAGAAAGAATGGGGCACATAGAACTTGCGTGCCCAATCTCTCATATTTGGTATTTCAAAGGAATACCAGGTAGAATGAGTTTAATACTTGATGTTTCTCCTAAAGCTTTAGAAAGAGTTATATACTTTGCATCATACATAGTTGTAGATCCTAAAGAAACAACACTTTCAAAAGGTGATGTACTAACAGAAAAAGATTATAGAGAAGCAATTGAACAATTTGGTTCAGGTTCATTTAAAGTTTCAATGGGTGCTGAAGCTGTTCAAAGACTTTTAGCTGAAGTTGATTTAGAAAAATTAAAAGCAACAATTCTAAAAGAACTTGAAAAAGCAACAGGACAAAAACAACAAAAATTAATAAAAAGATTAGATACAGTAGAAAGTTTCCTACAATCTAAAAACAGACCAGATTGGATGATACTTAATGTACTTCCAGTTATACCTCCTGATTTAAGACCGATGGTACAACTTGATGGTGGTAGATTTGCAACTTCAGATTTAAATGACTTATACAGAAGAGTTATTAATAGAAATAACAGACTTAAAAAGTTATTAGAACTTGAAGCTCCAGATATAATTGTAAGAAACGAAAAACGTATGCTACAAGAAGCTGTAGATGCTTTAATAGATAATGGTAGACGTGGTAAACCAATAACAGGTGCTGGTGGAAGAGCTTTAAAATCTTTATCAGACATGCTTAAAGGTAAACAAGGTAGATTTAGACAAAACTTACTTGGTAAAAGGGTTGACTATTCAGGTCGTTCGGTTATCGTTGTAGGTCCAGAACTTAAAATCCACCAATGTGGTCTTCCAAGAGAAATGGCTTTAGAATTATTTAAACCATTTGTTATGAAAGAATTAGTTAAAAGAGGAAAAGCATTTAATATTAAAAATGCTAAGCGTATGGTTGAACGTATAGATGTTCAAGTATGGGATATTTTAGAAGAAATTATTGTTGATAGACCAGTACTTCTAAACCGTGCTCCTACATTACATAGACTTGGTATTCAAGCATTTGAACCAGTACTAGTTGAAGGTAGAGCTATTAAATTACATCCTCTAGTTTGTACAGCATTTAATGCTGACTTTGATGGTGACCAAATGGCCGTTCACGTTCCATTATCACCAGAAGCACAAGCTGAAGCTAAATGTTTAATGCTTGCTTCAAACAACTTACTTAAATTACAAGATGGTAAACCAGTTGCAGTACCTTCTCAAGATATGATTCTTGGTTCGTACTATTTAACTATGGAAAATCCAGATGAACAAGGAGCGGGTCATGTATTTGCATCTATAGATGAAGCTATGATGGCTTATGATGAAAAATATATAGGATTACATACTCCAATTAAAGTAAGAGTTACAAAAGAAATAGAAGGCAAAAGTGTAACTAAAGTAATAGATGCTACAGTAGGTAGATTAATATTTAATAGTTATATACCACAAGATATAGGATTTGTTGATAGAAAAAATCCAGCTAATTTCTTAAAGCTAGAAATTGATTTCCCAGTTAGAAAGAAAGAGCTTGGAGTAATTATTGATAAATGTATAAATAAACATGGTATACCTAAAACAGCAGTAGTTCTTGATGAAATTAAAGCTAATGGTTTTAAATATTCAACTAAAGCTGCAATAACAGTTTCAATACATGATATTGAAGTTCCAGATGTTAAAGCTGATTTATTAGCTGGTGCTGAAACAAGAGTTGAAACTATTATTAAAAATTATAAACGTGGTCTTATTTCTGATGAAGAAAGATACAACGAAGTAATTAAAACATGGACAGAAGTTACAGATAAAATACAAGATGCAGTTATGTCATCACCAAATAAAATGAATCCAATATTCATGATGGCACATACTGGTGCAAGGGGTAACCCAACACAAATAAGACAGCTTGCTGGTATCCGTGGTCTTATGGCCGATACATCAGGTAGAACAGTTGAGCTTCCTATTAAGTCTTGTTTTAAAGATGGACTAGATGTACTAGAATTCTTCTTATCATCACATGGTGCTAGAAAAGGTCTTGCTGATACAGCACTAAGAACTGCCGATTCAGGATATTTAACAAGAAGACTTGTTGACGTTAACCAAGACATCATTGTTATGGAAGACGATTGTAAAACAGAACAAGGATTATATGTTGAAGATATCTTAGAATCTGGAGAACCAATTGAAAAATTAGAAGAAAGAATAGAAGGTAGATTTATTGCTGAAGACATCTTTGATGACAAAGGCAATATGCTATATCTTAAAAATACATATGTTACTCCTGAAATTGCAAAAGAAATTGTAAATACAGGAAGAACAAAAGTTAAAATACGTTCAGCAATTACTTGTGAATCTGTTAGAGGTATTTGTGCACATTGTTATGGTAAAAACTTAGCGACTGGTGGAATTATATCTGCTGGTGAAGCTATAGGTATTATAGCAGCGCAATCTATCGGTGAACCAGGTACACAGCTTACAATGAGAACTTTCCACTCTGGTGGTATAGCAGGAGGAGATATAACTCAAGGTCTTCCTCGTGTTGAAGAATTATTTGA
Organism: uncultured Clostridiaceae bacterium; assembly: GCA_964371585.1. Lineage (GTDB taxonomy): Bacteria > Bacillota > Clostridia > TANB77 > CAG-465 > RGIG5057. The sequence goes on along the minus strand of CAYJMD010000003.1, from coordinate 143,911 downwards.
AGCTAGAAAACCAAAAGGTGTTGCTATGGTATCTGAAATTGCAGGTACAGTAACTATTGGTGAAAAAGGTAATAATAAAGAAGTAACTGTTGTTGGTGAAGATAAATATACTGAAACATACTTAATACCATATGGATTAAGACTTGTTGTTCACACTGGTGACGTTATTGAAGCTGGCGATAGAATAACTGAAGGTTCTTTAGATCCACATGATATTATACGTATTAAAGGTGCTTTAGCAGTAGAAAATTACTTAATCGAGGAAGTACAAAGAGTATATAGAACGCAAGGTGTTCATATCAATGATAAACACATTGAAATTGTTGCTCGTCAAATGCTTAGAAAAATACATGTTGATGATAAAGGTGAAACTACTCTTATCACAGGATCTACTGTTGACATGAATGAATTTAATAGTGCAAATAAAGAAGCAAAAGATGCTGGTAAAGCTGTTGCTAAAGGAACTAATATACTACTTGGTATTACAAAAGTAGCATTATCTACTGATTCATTCCTATCTGCAGCATCATTCCAAGAAACTTCTAGAGTTTTAACTGATGCAGCTGTTAAAGGTAAAGTTGATAGATTATTAGGTCTTAAAGAAAACGTTATTATTGGTAGATTAATTCCTGCAGGTACTGGTGTTGTTGATACTTCAAGAATTGAAGTTGAAGTAAGTCCGGAAGCTGAAGAAAAAGAATTGATTGCTTTAGAAAGCGATTCAGATATTAAATTAAATGCTATGATCGCTGAAGATGCTTCAGAAGATATAGTTGAATAAAATAATATATAAATAGATACATGAATAGAAATATTTATGTATCTATTTTTGCATATTTGTGACTAAATTGTATAGATATATTGAAAAAAATAGTTATTTATTATAAAATTAATGTATATAATAGGGGGAAATATGAATAAAAGAGGTATAACATTTATAATGCTTGTAATAACAGTTGGTATTATGGCAATACTTGCAACAACTACAATACTTATGCTTTCTGGTGCAAATACAATAGATTTAGCAAATGAAGCAGTTGTTGAAGAACTTAAGTTATCACTGACAGAAACTGCAGGTTTAATAGATTATGATAATAAAGTAGATAGAAGGCTTGGTGTTGCTACTGAATTTGTTACATTAAAACAGATAGCAGATAGTGTAGGATATTCAGAAGAAGAATTAACACGTGTTGGTGTAGTACTTGATGGATTATATTTAAAATTTAATGAGGAAGTATTATATATATTTAGTGAAGGAAGTGTTGAAGAGGATAGCTCACCTCTTACTAATAATGGAGTAGATAATGCTTCAAAAGTGTATGCTCCAAAGTTAACAGATAATTTGTTTCCTGTTAAATTTGATACTACATTAATTGGAATTGAAACAGTTCCAACAGATAGTTCATGGTATGCATATACTGCTCAAAATTCTACTACACCTTCTGGTGGAACAAGTAAATGGGCAAATGCTGTTACTAAAAATTCAGCTGGAGAGGTAACTGGATATTTTGTTTGGATCCCAAGGTTTGCATACAAAATAAATTATACAAATCCTGATAATATAGGTGCTGGTGGAACAATTGATATTATATTTATAGATATCAATAATTTAGATGAAAATAGTCAGCCTCTACCTTCTGGATACATAGTTCATCCAGCATTTACAGATGGTACTAGTAATGAATTTAAAAATGGCGAGTGGGATAGTGAAATAACAGGATTTTGGTTTTCAAAATATGAAGCTGGTATATATAATACACAATATCCAGTGTTTTTACCTAATGTTTCTACTGCCGGAACAAAAACTATTAAACAATCTTTTGATGCTGCACTTTCAATGAAGTCTAATTTCACACTATTTACTGGATATATTGGGGAATCTCATATGTCTAAAAACAGTGAATGGGGAGCAGTAGCGTACCTAACTCACAGTAAATATGGTAGAAATACTACGGCTATACAACCTAATACTAATTTGGATAATAAGTATTTATCAGCTAGCTCTGGAGATTTAACTTCAACTACTGGTAATAAATATGGTGTTTATGATATGGCAGGTAATACTACAGAGTATGTGTCTGCATATGTTGTTAATTACAAGTCAGGTATGCCAAGTATCACAGGTAGTAATCAAAATAAAAGTACTAAATATAATACTGTATATAATGTTGGTGTTACTGATTGGTATACAGATAACTTAGAAGCTAACTTAGATAGAATTGGAGATGCTGTAATAGAAACAAGAAATTGGGCTCAAAACAATCTATTTCCATATAATTATATGACAGTATTTCATAGAGGTGGATTTAGAAATTCAATGTCTCAATATGGCGTAACAGGAGTATTCTATTTTAATGCTTTTACAGGTTCTGTAAATACTATGTACTCATGGAGATCGGTATTGATAATTGAGTAAAATACTATAAAATATAATTTAATTAAATAACTCTTTAAGTTTTCTACTAAAGAGTTATTTTTATGTGAATTTAAGAAAGCAAAATATTGCAATATATGAGTAATTTTGATATAATATATTAAAGAATATAAATGAGGAGATAATAGATGAAACCTACACCAATGATGCAACAATATTTAGAAATAAAAGAGAAACATTTAGAATATATATTATTTTTTAGATTAGGAGATTTTTATGAAATGTTCTTTGATGATGCTATTACAGTGTCAAGAGAATTAGAACTTACTTTAACTGGAAAAGACTGTGGTCTTGAAACAAGAGCTCCTATGTGTGGTATACCATATCATGCAGCAACTACATATATACCAAGATTGATTGAAAAAGGATATAAGATAGCAATATGTGAACAAACAGAAGATGCTAAAAATGTAGCTAAGGGAATTGTTAAAAGAGAAGTTGTTAAAATAATAACACCAGGAACGATTACAGATAATAATATTTTAGACGATAAAAAAAATAACTATATTGCTTGCGTATATACTGAAGGTAAAAAAGGAGCAGTTGCGTATTCTGATATAACAACAGGAGAGATAAAAGTATCTTCTGTTCTAACAGAATATACAATAGAAAAAATATTAGCAGAGCTTGCTAGGATAAATCCAACTGAAATACTTGTAAATTCTAAAGAAGATAAAATTGTAAAGCAGATAAGTAAAAGGTTCAATTCATATATATCAGAATTTTCGAATAAAGATATTAATGATATTTCAAATAATTTAATATCTTCTTTAAATTTAGAAAGTGTAAATAAGTCAGCTATAGGTATAATATTAAATTATATATATGAAACACAAAAAGATGTAGTAAGACAGATAAATAAAGTTGAACTTTACGAGATAGAAAAATACATGCAACTTGATGTTGCAACTAGAAGAAATTTAGAAATTATAGAATCTAATAGAGAAAAAGCAAAAAAAGGTAGTTTATTATGGGTTCTTGATAAAACAACTACAGCTATGGGCGCAAGAATGCTAACTAAATGGTTACAAAATCCTCTTTTAGATAAAGTGGAAATAGAAAAAAGATATAATGCTACTGAAGTATTAATTAATGAATTTATATTTAAAGATGAACTTGTTATACTACTAAAAAATGTTTATGATATAGAAAGAATAATATCTAAAGTTGTAAATGGATCTGCTATGCCAAGAGATCTAATAACACTTAAAAACTCTATTAAATATCTTCCGCAAATAAAAGAATTAGTTCAAGCTATTGCAAGTAAAACAGCAGATACATATTTTATAGAATTATCAAACAAAATAGATGTACTAAAAGATGTGTATAATCTATTAGAATCATCACTAATTGAAGAAGCACCAATTGTAATAAAAGATGGTGGTATTATAAAATTAGGATATGATACAGAAATTGATGAACTAAAGGAAGCTAAAACAAAAGGAGCTTCATGGCTTATTGATTTAGAGCAAAAAGAAAAACAGCTTACTAATATAAAAATGCTTAAGGTTGCATATAATAGAATTTTTGGATACTATATTGAAGTTACCAATTCATATAAATCAATGGTTCCAAAAGATAGATATATAACTAAACAAACTCTAGCAGGATGCGAAAGATATATTACAGAAGAACTTAAAATTTTAGAAGAAAAAATACTTAAATCTGAGGATAAACTTAAAGATTTAGAGTATAAAATGTATATAGATATAAGGCAAAAAATTGGTAATGAAATTGTGAGAATACAAGAAACTGCAGAAATTCTTGCTATTTTAGATACCCTTATTTCCTATGCTACTGTAGCTATAGAATATAACTATGTAAAACCAAGTATAAATGAAGAAAATGTTATTGATATTGAAGAGGGTAGACATAGCGTAGTTGAAAAAGCTTTAAAAGAAACACACTTTACTCCAAACTGTACATACATGAATAATTCTGAAAATATGTTAAGTATTATTACTGGTCCAAATATGGCAGGTAAGTCTACATATATGAGACAAGTAGCATTAATATCATATATGGCGCAAATAGGTAGCTATGTTCCTGCTAAACGTGCTAATGTATGTATTGTAGATAGAATATTTACTAGAGTTGGAGCTTCAGATGATCTTGCAATGGGAGAATCTACATTTATGGTTGAGATGAGTGAGCTTTCTAATATACTTAAAAATGCTACACCAAAGAGTTTAGTAATATTAGATGAAATTGGTAGAGGAACTTCAACACATGATGGACTAGCTATTGCGTGGGCAACTGCAGAACATATTGTAAATGAAACTAAATGTAAAACATTATTTGCTACACATTATCATGAATTAACAGAGCTTGAAGATACTTTAGAAGGTGTTAAAAACTATTCTGTACAGATAGAAGAAAACGGTGAAGATATCATATTTATGCATAAAATTGTAAGAGGTAGTGTAAGTGAGTCTTATGGAATATATGTTGCTAAACTTGCAGGGCTTCCTTCTAAAACATTAACAAGAGCAAAACATATATTAAAAGATTTAAAAATTACTGATGTAGCTAAAAAGAAAATAGAAGAGAGTAAAAAAATAGATGCATCTAGGCTTGCTGTTGATATGTTTAATTATAACTTGAACGAAATTGCAACTATAATAGAAGAAACAGATTTAGATGAACTATCAGCAAGAGAAGGATTAGATTTACTGTATAAATTAAAAGAAAAATTAAATTAGATTTAATTAAATAAACAAATAAAATTAAAAATAAGAAATATATCTACTTAAGTAAATTTATTGATATTTATAATAGCAAATGATATAATAAAATAAAGTGAGGAAATTATGGGAAACATTATACTTTTAGATGAGAATACTATAAATAAAATAGCAGCTGGAGAAGTTGTAGATAGACCAGCATCAATAGTTAAAGAGCTTGTAGAAAACTCTATAGATGCAGGTGCAAGTAATATAGTAGTTGAAATCAAAAATGGTGGAATAAGCTATATTAGAATAACAGATGATGGTGATGGATTTAGAAGTGATGATGTAGAAATTGCTTTTGAAAGACATGCAACAAGTAAGATAAGACAAGAATCTGATATACTTAAAATTAAGTCTATGGGGTTTAGAGGTGAAGCACTGGCTTCTGTAGCTTCTATTTCAAATATTGAACTTAATACTAAACATAAAGATGAAAATATAGGAACTAAAATAGCTTTTAGTGCAGGTAAATTATTATATAAAGAAAAATCTTCAGCTTCTAAAGGTTCAAGTATAATTATTAAAGATGTGTTTTTTAATACTCCAGCACGTTTTAAATTTTTGAAAAAAGATTATACAGAAGCAGGATATATAGAAGAAGCTATAATTAGAATATCACTTGCTAATCCTCAAATAGCAATCAAACTTATTAATAATAATAAAGTTATATTAAATACTAAAGGTGATTCAAATATAGCTAATACAATATATACAATATTTGGAAAAGAAACATATGACAACATATTATTTCTTGATTTTGAATATGAAAATATGAAAGTTACAGGTGTTATTGGTAAACCAAATATTTCAAGAGGAACTAGAAGTAATGAATACACGTTTATTAACTCTAGGTATGTAAAAGATAAAATACTTATGAGTGCCATTGAAAAAGCATATAAAGAAAATTTGGCTATAAATAAGTTTCCTTTTGCTATTGTTAATCTTGAAATGAATACTTCTCAAATTGATGTTAATGTACATCCAGCTAAACTTGAAGTTAAATTTGAAAATGAAACAAAAGTTTTTGATGCTGTATATTTTGCAATAAAAGACGCTCTTCAAAAAGATAATGAAAAAAGGAGTCCTTTTGCTATTATTAAAGAAAAAATAGATATTGAAAATGAAATTAATTCTAATGATAATACTAATACTAGTATAAACACTGTTAATAATAGTAATATGAGTACTAATATTAAAATAAATGAAGAAATATGTTCAAAACAAGATGCTAAAGAAGTTGGAAATGCTCCTGTACTATCTAATAATGTACTAAATGGCTATTTAATTCAGTTAGAAAGAGTCACTAAAAAAGAAGAGGATGTTTTAAGTGAATCAGAAGAAATAAAAAGTGTGTATGTAACTAAAGAATTAGAAGTGTATGAAGAATCTGATCAAGAGTCAATACTTGAAGATTTAAACAAAGAGGAACAAATAAAAGGATATAAATATATTGGACAATTATTTAATTCATATATTTTAATAGAGATTGATGATAAAATGTATGTGATTGATCAACATGCAGCACATGAAAGATTAATTTACGAAAGATTTAAAGAGCATTTCTATGCTAAAGAAAAAGAGACTCAAATGTTAATGATTCCAATGCTCATAGAACTTAAAAACTCAGAAGTTGAAACTATTGATAGAAATATGGATTATTTTGAAAAATGTGGATATGTACTTGAAAAATTTTCTGAAAATATTATTAGGATTTCAGGAATTCCGAATGTGTACGATATACATTTAGATGATAAAAGTATATTTTTAGATATGCTTGATGAGTTAAGTTCAAATGCTAAAACATTAAGACAAGATAAAGAATTTAGATTTTTAGCAACAGTTGCTTGTAAAGCAGCTATAAAAGCTAATATGTTTCAAAACATTAATGAACATAAAGCATTATTAGATGAAATGTTAAAATTAAAAAGTCCATTTACTTGTCCTCATGGAAGACCAACAGCGTATGAAATTTCTAAAGTTGAAATAGAAAAGAAAGTAGATAGAAGGTAAAGAAATGGAAAAAGTTATTTGTATAGTTGGACCTACAGCATCAGGAAAAACTTCTTTAAGTGTAGAGCTAGCTAAAGAAATAAATGGTGAAATTATATCTGCCGATTCAATGCAAATATATAAAGAACTTAGTATTGGGACAGCAAAAGTTACTGAAGAAGAAATGCAAAATATTAAACATCATTTAGTAGATTTTGTTGATATAAATCAAGAATTTTCCGTTGCTGAGTATAAAAAACTATGTTATGAAAAAATTGAAGAAATATTATCTAAAGGAAAAGTGCCAATAATAGTAGGAGGAACTGGACTATATGTTTCTTCTGTAGTTAAAGATATGGACTTTACGGAAGAAAAAGTTGATTTAGAATATAGAAATAAGTTGTATAAATTAGCTGAAACAAAAGGAAATGAGTATCTTCATAATATGCTTAAAAATGTTGATCCTAGTTCAGCTAATGATATACATATGAATAATGTAAAAAGAGTTATAAGAGCACTTGAAATGGCAAATACTTCAAAATCAAAAACTACTAGACTAAAAGAGCAAAAAAACAATATACTTAAGTATGATTTTAAAATATTTTGTTTAAAATTTGACAAAGAAATACTAGATTTTAGAATTAATACTAGAGTAGATATAATGATTGAAAAAGGATTAGAAGAAGAAGCTAGAAAAGTTTGCTTTTTAGAAGAAGGTACATTAAGACAAGCAATTGGATATAAAGAGTTTGATAAATATTTTAGTAATGAAATAAGTATGGATGATGTTATAAAAGAAATTAAACTTAGAACGAGACAATATGCAAAAAGACAAATGACTTGGTTTAAAAAGATGGAAAATATAGAGTTTTTAGATGCTAGTTTAAACAAAGATAAATTAGTATCTAAAATAATGGAGAAGATATATGAAAAAAATGAGGTTAAAAAATAAAGATAATAGTAGTTTAAAAATATTAATGCCAGCTTGCTTAATAATGTTTATACTTTCAGCAGGCCTTATATATAATTCATTTAAAGAAAATGAAAAAACAGAAGAAGCTATTTCTACTATTTATAAAATAGGCAGTGAACTTACAGGGTATGCTGTTTATGATGAAACATTACTTGACTATAATAAAGAAGAAGCTCTTGTACCTGTTGCACAGTCAGAAAAAAGAGTTATTAAAAATAGTATAGTAGCTATATATAAAAATGAAGAATATGAAACTAATTTATTAAGATTAGAAGAGTTAGATAATGCAATTAATGACAAATTATCAGCACTAGAAGAAACATACTCTAATGACATACTTATAATTGAAGGACAAATTCAAGATGCTGTAGATAAATCAGTTACTAGTAATTCATATATTGATATTTTAGATTATAAATCAAAGTTAGATGAATATGTATATAATAAAGCTCTTACTATTAGTAGTCAAAGTCCTAGTGGAAGTGAAATAACTACTTTAATAAATGAAAGAGAAGATTTTAGACAAGCCATGAATCAAAGTACTAATAATGTTAAAGCGCCATTATCTGGACTTGTTTTATACACTGTAGATGGACTTGAAAATAAATTTTCTGTAACAGAAGAAATAAATGAAAATTATATTGAAGATATAATAAATGAATACAATAAAGAAATAGTCAATCATTTTGGAATAAAAATAGTAAATAATTATGAAGCTTATGTTGTTATGAAAGATACTAAAGAAAATGATGTTTATGCTACTGAAGGATTATACTATGATATAGAATTATTAGATTTAGATGTTACTACAAGAGCTAAGCTTGAAAAAAAGATAACAACAGATGAAAATAACTATTATATATTTAAGTTTATTAATGATATTGAAGATATAGTAAATTTAAGAAAAATTAATTTAAAAGTTGTATTTAAAAAAGTAGAAGGTTTTGAAGTTGCAAATAGTGCAATAACAACTATAAATGGTGTTGATTACATTAAAATATTAAGTTTAAATGAATATATTGATATTCCAGTAAAGAGACTAGCGACACTTGAAACAATATCTTTTGTTACTAACTACAGTAAGACAGAAAAAGAAGAACTAGGGATAGAAGAAACGAGAAATTTACTTCTTTATGATAGAATAATCATACCTCAAGATTAATGAATAAAGTTGACATAATTTGACTTTTCCTTAAAAATATGGTATAATATATAGTATGAAACTAATAATTATTTAAGGGAGGACATTAATATGTCAACTAAAACAACAAGAAGAAGAAAACCAAGATTTGGAAGATTGATGTTAGTAACAGTACTTTCTATACTACTTGCAATATTTGCATTTGTAGCTACAGGAGTGGGGATTACAAGAGTTATGATATCGGATTCGGTTGTTAACTCACAAACACTTCCAGATTTTAAATGGGAAGCTAAAGATTCTATTTATGAATCTGCAATTGAAGAGAGAAATGCTCTTATCAATTCAGATAACGCATTAATATCTTTTTGTGCTCAATTGAATTCAGCAGTTTTAGCTATTATCACTATAGGTGCATTTTGTGTAGCAATCACTGGATTTATTGTTGTAGGTACAATATGGATGGATGTCATAAAGAGAAATGTTAGAAAAAAACAAGCTTAAATTAAGCTTGTTTTTTTATATCGTCAAATGTTAAATTATTAAAATTTTCTTGGACACGAATTTCTTCTTTTTTAAGTGCATAGAGTTCAAATGAACTATTTATTAAAAGAGGGACGTCTAATATTTTATTATATTTAAATATGTGCTCTGGTAGTATGGATGAACATAGTGCTAGTCTAGGTTTTTCAAAAAGACCTAATGTGTAAGATTCTAAAGTGAATGTGTTTTTAAAATTAAAATTACAATCACTATTTATATCATTAAAAACATATGCTGAAATATTGTTATGATCTAGATTTATTCTTAAAATGTCATAATCATCATTTAAGTAATATGGACAATCTTTTGGTGAAAAATATGCTATGATTGCTTTTTTTTGTATATTTACAATGTTGGTAAATGACATAGTAGAATACTCTGACAATTTTATTCCATATCTTAAACAAGATTCAGTGTTTTTGTTTGGAATAAATAGATATAAGTTTCTTACTGGTAACATAATACTCTCCTTATTAGTAATATTATTATACACATCTAATTGATAAATTTCAATAGTAACACAAAATAAAATATAAAATATAATATATAAAGGTGATTATAATGAATATTTTAATAGAAACGATAATATATTTAGTAGCTGTTCTTGGGATTATAATAGCTGCTTTTGAAGTTTCAAGTATTGATAATTTGAAAAACTTAAGTAGTACATATAAGAAAGGTAAATACAGAAAAAATAAAATTAAAATTAAAAACAAGATTGAAAATCAAAATAAATCAAAAAAAATAAAAGAAGAAAAAATAGATATATACTTATATAATACAAATACATATATAAATGAAAAAATTTTACAAGTTATTGAAAGTGAAGATTTGCAAGATGAGGTTGATATAAATATATACAACATAATTGACAAAGAATGATATTTAATGTAAAATAGTACAAGGTGATGAAATGTACGCATATTTTAAAGGAATAGTTAAATATATAGATATAGAAAAAGTAGTTCTTGAGGTTTCGAATATTGGATACAATATTTTTATGCCTCAAGATGAACTTACATGTTTAAAATTAGAAGAAGAACAAATAATATATACACAATTTGTTCATAGAGAAGATGACATGAGATTATTTGGTTTTTTAACCATGAGTAAATTAGAATTTTTTAAAAAATTAACTTCAGTTAGTGGTGTTGGTAGTAAAGTAGCTTTAGGAATAATATCAAATATATCAGAAGTGGATATTTGTACAGCCATAGTTACAGAAAATATATCACTGCTTAAGTCAGTACCAGGAATTGGTCCTAAGATGGCTGGTAAAATTATATTTGAATTAAAGGATAAAATAAAAACAGAAGATTTAATTGTTAAAGAAAAAACTGGTAAAGTTAAAAATACTAATATTGATGAAGCAATGAGTGCACTTGCTGTTTTAGGTTATACATCTAAAGAGTTAAGAGATATAGCAGATAATAATGACTTTGACGATTTATCAGTAGAAGATATAATAAAAAGATCATTAAAATTATTACATAAATAATTGTTATTACAATGATAAAAAAATGAAAATTTAGCTCGAAATATGGACAAATAGAAAAATTTATGATACTATAAGTGTGTAAGCGATGCTTACATAGTGAGAGGAAAATTATGATTGAATTTAAAAATGTTAATAAAAATTATGAACATAATGTAGCGGCTTTAGAAGATATAAATATAAAGATTAATGATGGCGAATTTGTGTTTTTAGTTGGTCCTTCTGGAAGCGGTAAATCAACTTTTTTAAAACTTTTAGTTAAAGAAGAAGAACTTACAAGTGGAGAAATTATAGTTAATTCTAAAGAAGTAAGTAAAGTTAAGAAAAAAGATGTTCCGTTTTTAAGAAGAAAAATAGGATTTGTATTTCAGGATTTTAGATTATTATATGATAGAACAGTAAATGAAAACATTGAGTTTGCTTTAAGAATAATCGATGCATCTGATAGAGAAATTATAAAACAAACAAAAGAAATGTTAAAACTTGTAGGTTTAGAAGGTAAAGGTAATTATTATCCAAATCAATTATCTGGTGGAGAACAGCAAAGAGTTTCTTTAGCTAGAGCACTTGCTACAAATCCTCCTATAATAATTGCTGACGAACCAACAGGAAATTTAGATCCTACAACTGCAGATAATATTTTTGATACATTACAAGAAATAAATAAAAGAGGGACAACAATAATTGTTGTAACTCATGCTAAAGAAATTGTTGATAAACTTGGTAAGAGAGTTATAGCTCTTGAAAGAGGTAAAGTTGTAAGAGATAATGCAAAAGGGGGATATTTAAATTGACAACCAGAGGATATTTAATTAAAGAAGGTTATGATAATTTAAAGAAACATACTTCTAAAACATTGTCTACAATGCTTATCATAACTGCAACAATGTTAATACTTGGAATATTTGTACTTATACTTCAAAATATAACTGCAAATGTTAGAATTATAGAAGAAGAACAAGGATTTCAAGCTTTCATAACAGATGGAACTACAGAAAATCAAATAAGTTACATGGAAGATGAAATAAAAGTTTTAGAAGGTGTAGAAGAAGTATTATATATTTCTAAAGAAATGGCTTTTGAACATGCTAAAACTGTTTTTGAAGGACAAGAGTATTTACTTGAAGGTATGGAAAAAACATTACCATTTCCGGCTTCATTTGTAGTAACATTCGAAGATTTAGAATATGCTTCATCTGTAAAAGAAAAAGTTGAAAAAATAGAAGGAATATATAAAGTAAGTTTTAATGAAACTACAATTAATTCTGTATTATCTATTTCATCAGTAGTTAGTGTAGTATTATTAGCTCTTGGAATAGTTATGCTTGTGGTATCTGTATTTATAATATCAAATACAATTAAACTTGCAGTATATTCAAATAAAAGAGAAATATATATTATGAAATATATAGGTGCAACAGATTCATTTATTAGAGCTCCATTTATTGTTGAAGGTGCTATAATGGGACTTGTTAGTAGTTTAATTTCATTTATAATCGTTTCGCTTGGTTATGTTGCTATGTACGCAAGAGTAAATAGTTATGGAACAAGTTTAGGAACATTTGGACTATTACCATATTCAAGCTTATGGTATCAAGTACTTGGTCTATTTGTAATACTTGGATTATTAATAGGTATTATAGGTAGTATGATATCATTGAAAAAATATTTAAAAAATTAAATAGGAGAGTGTAATTATATGAAAAAAAATAAAATAATTATTTCAAGTATTTTTTGTATATCTCTACTATTTGCAAGTAATGTAACTGCTACTACTTTATCGGATTATGAAAAAGAATTAGAAGAAATAAAGAAAGAGCAACAAGAAGCAACAGATCAGCTTACAGGTATTGATAGAGAAATATCAGAAATAGTATATGATTTAATAGTGCTAGATGGAGAGATAGGAAAATATAGTATAAAATTATCAGAGTTAAATGCTGAAATGGAAGAAGTTAATTCTAAATTAGATGAGCAAGAACAAGCTCTTCAAACTTCATCACTTTCATATAGTGCAGCACAAGAATTATATGAAACAAGATTAAGAATAATATATGAAAATGGAATACCAAATGCAATTGACCTTTTCTTTACTTCATCAGGTATTGAAGATTTTTTATCAAAGCTTAATGTTTTGAATAGTATACTTGAATATGATAAAAACTTAGTAAATAATCTTAAATCACAAAAAGAGTATATCGATGATGTTAAAGGTAATATAGAAATACAAAAAGTACAATTAGAACAATTAACATATGATGCTGAAAAGTCGGCTGAAGCTTTAGATGATGCAAGAGATGCAAAACAAAATAAAATGGATAGTTTAAATGATTCTAAAGAAACGTTAGAAGCATATAATGCAGAGCTTAAAGAGCAAGAAAAAGAAGCAGAAAATAAAATACAAGAAGAAATAGATAAATTAGGAAGTATAGGAGCATTTAATGGTCTTTGGTACTATCCAACTCCAGGATTTACAATAATAACTGCTAAATTTAAAGAACAATATGATCCGTGGAACTCAGGTTCTACAAGGGAACATGGTGGAGCAGATATAGCAGGTTCTGGTATAGAAGGAACACCAATATATGCAATGGGTGACGGTACAGTTGTTGTTGCAGCATATGGGTGGAACTATAGTTACGGTAACTATGTTATTATTGATCATGGTACATCTGCTTTAGATGGGATTGCATATAAATCATTATATGCACATCAACAAAGTTTAGCTGTTACAGTTGGACAAAAAGTAACTAAAGGACAAATAATTGGTTATGTGGGAAATACAGGAAATTCGACAGGGCCGCATTTACATCTAGAATTATATAAAAATAATGTAAGATCAGATGCACTTATGTTATTCCAACACATGAATTTTACTTTTAGATAATATTACAGAAATATTACATGTTACAATTAAATTACAACATAAAAAGCTATGAATATTCAAAAAAATAAAAAAAAAATAAATTACACTTAAATATGTTGACAGTAAAAAATATATATAGCATAATGATATATATAGACTGTTAAATATAGGAGGAATTTTATGAATATTATGAATAAGTTTATGAATGCATTAAATATAGGCGGTAACGATGAATATGAGTATGATGAATACGAGGAAGCGCCAGCTTTAAATGAAGCACCAGAATATTCAAGAAGAAAATTCAGCGAAATAGAAGAGGAAAGTCCTTATTCAGCACGTAATATCAATTCAAAAGTTATTCCTATGAATACAGCAATATCATCTTCTAAAATGGTTATAACACAACCATCAGCATATGATGATGTTAAAGAGATCGTTGAATATTTAAAAGAAAAAAAATCTGTTATTGTAAATTTAGAAAATATATCTAAAGAAGAAGCAAGAAGAATATTAGATTTTATGAGTGGAGCAACATTTATAGCTGAAGGTACAATTCAAAATGTATCAGATAGAATATATTTAGTAACACCTAGAAATGTAGAAATTCAAAATGATGTTGAAAGAGCAGAATATAAAGAAAAATTATCATTCTCATGGATGAAATAATAAAGAGCGCTGCAATTTTTGCAGTGCTTTTTAAATATAGATTAAAAAACTACAAAAGATAAAATGAATAATTTAATATGAATAGTAGAATAGTTATGCTTAAATAAAATAGTATAATTAGTTAGGAGGCAACTATGCTAACACCAGTAGATATTGAAAATAAAGAATTTAAAAAAGCAAGATTTGGCGGTTATAAAGTTGATGATGTGGAAGATTTTTTAGAAAAAATAATTGTAGACTATGAATTATTATTTAAAGAAAATAAGGATTTAAATGATAGACTTGCGCTTGCAGAAGAGTCTCAAAATTACTATAACTCTTTAGAAGAAGGTGTGAGTAAAACAATTGAAAATACAAATAGAGCAGCTGAAGAAATTAAAAAAACTGCAATTGAAGAAGCTGATAAAATAAAAGAAGATGCTGAAAAAAATTCTTTACACGCTTTAGAAGAAATCAAGCTAGAAATTAAATCAAAAGAAATTGAGCTTGAACAAGTAAAAAAACAAATGCAAATATATAAAATAAAAGTAGGTTCAATGCTTGAAGCTCAGCTTAAAATTTTAAATGAAGAAGATTAAAAAATAAAAATACTAGAGTATATCCTCTAGTATTTTTTATGTGTCAAAAAAGTTGTGCTTTTGGCTTTTATATTGACTTTTTAATAGATATATAGTATAATGAGTATTAGCTTATGAAAGCAGGAGAAAATAATGTTTGATAAATTAGAAGAATTAGAAAATAAATATAATGAATTAACAGAGAAAATATCAGATGTAGCCGTAATGTCTAATCAAAATGAGTTTAAAAAATGTATGAAAGAACACTCAAGTTTGAAAGATGTTATTGAGAAATATCAAGAATATAAAAAAACTAAACAAAATATGATGGAAGCCGAAGAAATGTTAAAAGATCCCGAAATGAAAGAAATGGCTGAAGCAGAGTATTACGAATCTAAAGAAAGTTTAGTAACTATTGAAGAAGAACTTAAAATATTACTACTTCCAAAAGATTTAAATGATGATAATAATGTTATCATTGAAATCAGAGGTGGAGCTGGTGGAGAAGAGGCTGCTTTATTTGCATATAATCTATATAGAATGTATACTATGTATGCTGACTTAAGAAGATGGCAAGTAGAAATCTTAGATATTAATGAAACTGGTATAGGTGGAGTTAAAGAAGTGTCTTTCCTTATAAAAGGTAAAGGTGCATATAGCCAGCTTAAATTTGAAAGTGGAGTTCATAGAGTGCAAAGAGTACCAGAAACAGAAGCTTCAGGTAGAATACATACATCTACAGTAACAGTAGCTGTGCTTCCAGAAGTAGATGATGTTGAAATTGAAATTAATAATTCAGATTTAAGAATAGATACATATAGAGCATCTGGTGCTGGTGGTCAGCATGTTAATAAAACTGAATCAGCAATAAGAATAACACATTTACCTACTGGATTTGTTGTTGCATGTCAAACAGAGAGGTCGCAGCTTCAAAATAAAGAAACTGCAATGAAAATGCTTAGATCAAAACTATATGAATATATGGAAGAACAGAAAAATAAAGAACTTGCATCTACAAGAAAACTACAAGTTGGTACTGGAGATAGAAGTGAAAAAATAAGAACATACAATTACCCACAAGGAAGAGTAACTGATCATAGAATAAACTATACTATGTATCAATTAGAAAATTTTTTAAATGGGAATATCGATGATATGATTGAAGCTCTAATTACTTATGATAGAGCCGAAAGATTAAAAGAAGGAACAAACTAATTAAGAAGATACTTCTATGTTATTACTAAAATTTTAACATAGGAGTATTAATTTATGTAAGGGGATAAAAATGGAAGATAAAATAAATACTGCTAGAATAAAAGAAAATTTAATTATACTTACAGGACTTATGCTTGTGGGAGCTTTAATTTTTTTAGGAGCATACTTTTTATTTGATATCTATAGAGCTGAAGTAGCTATTAATACAGTTACAGATACAAATAGTGAAATGTTCAAGCAGATAAATGAAGTCATTAATGTTTTGGATGAAAAGTACATAGATGATATAGATTTAGAAAAAATGAAAATGTTAGCTATTGAAGGTATATTAGAGTCTACTGGAGATCCATATACTAGATTTGTAACTAATGAAGAATATATGGAGATGTTAGTACCTACACAAACTGAATATGTAGGTATTGGAGTTAATATAATATATGATGAAGAGACATCAGGGATTAAAATATTAAATGTTATGAAAGATTCTTCAGCTATGCATGCGGGTATTATTGCTGGTGATATAATAGTTGCTGTGGAAGGTATAGAAGTAACAAAAGATAATTATTCTGAAGCTATAGATATGATTAAAGGTGAGGAAGGTACTACAGTTAAGCTTGAAATATTAAGAGATGGTAGTACATTTGAAAATTCATATTTAAGACAGAAAGTTGTAAGTACAAATTTAGATATACAAGTATATGATGACGATGTTGGATATATAAAATTATTAGAGTTTTCAAATAACATATCAGAAGAGTTTAAACAGGCTTATGAATATTTAAACGATAGGGAAAATGTAAATAGTTTAATTATTGACTTAAGAGGAAATCCTGGTGGTCTTTTAACTGAAGCTGTAGATATTGCTGATCAGATTTTACCAGAAGGAGAAATTGTTAAGATTGTATATGGAAATGGTACAGAAAAAATATATACATCAGATGATGATAAAAAAATAGATATTCCAATTGTAGTTTTAGTTAACGAATATAGTGCAAGTGCATCAGAAATTTTAGCTGGAGCTATTAAAGACTCCGGTAGAGGAACTATTATTGGTAAAAACACATTTGGAAAAGGTATTGTTCAAACAATAGAACCTTTAAATTCTGGGATAGGAGCACTTTCAATAACAAGTTCTAAATATTATACTGCTAGTGGTAATGAGATACATGGAGTTGGTATTTCTCCAAATATTGATATAGATTCAAAAGAGGAATATAAAAATATATCATTTATTCCATATAATGAAGATATTCAGTTACACAAGGCTATAGAAACACTAAAAAGTCAAATGTAACAAAAAAGATATAAAAAGATGATGAAATAGCATCAATGTGAAAAATGTGTGAAGAATAAAGAAAAATAGAAAACATAATATTGAAATAAATCGAAGTGTGCCGAAAAAAGTCGTATTGACAAATTAGTTGTGAGAGTGTATAATAAGGCTCAGAGAGAGGCTTTATAGGTGATAACGATGATTACAAATATGGTTTCAAAAGAATCTTTAGGGAAAATTAGAAAAGATCTAGAAGAGTATATGGGTAAAAAAGTTTTTTTAAAAACTAATGTAGGAAGAAACAAATGCGATTATAGGGAAGGTATTATTACAAATACTTATGCCAGTGTATTTAGTATAATAGATGCAAATACATCAAATAATCTAACATTCTCTTATACAGATATACTTACTAACACATTAGAATTAACACTAGAAAATGGTGAAGGAGTAGCAGATACAGATTATTCAGTATCATGTGCAACAAGAATGGTATAAAAGAAATAAAAAAGGGTATAGGTTATCTATGCCTTTTTTATTTTGTATTAAATACTAATTTAATACTATAATATAAAAGGAGGAAATATGTTAATAGATATAATTATATTTTTATTTTCTATAATAGGTATTGTTTTCATAACTAGAAATATGCTTATTTCTAGTATAAGGAAACTAGCCATTTATTTAAAATGGAGTAATAAAATTGTAGGACAAATACTTGGCTATGCCACATCAACACCAGAACTTATTAATACGATTGTTGCGGCAAGTTTAGGTCTTATTTCTACTACAGAGTATAATGTACTATCATCAAATATTATAAATTTGATATTTGTTTTTTTAGTTTCACTATACTTTAAAAAAATAAAAAGTGTATTTAATATTAATTTTTTAAAAGAATATTTGCTTATATCACTTACAATTGTTATGCCTATAATATTAATTACTAATAATGCTTCATCTATAGTTATGATTGTACCAAGTTTAATAATTATATATTTATTATTTATAATAACTTCTAGGACAACAGATTATTTTATAGATGAAGAAGAGATATTAGAAAAAGAAGCAAGAAGAATAAAGAGAACAGAAAATAAAGAACACTTAAAAACTACTAAATTAAATAAATATAGAAAGAAAAAGATAAGAAAACATATTATTATAATAACTATTAGTATTATAATAATATACTTACTAGGTAATTTGTTAAGTGGAGCTTTAGAAGGTTTAAGTATGGAGTTTGGAATACCTGAAATTATAATAGGTATTTTAATGGGAATTGTAACATCGATACCAGAGCTTATAACATTTATAACTACATTTGTAACACATAAAAGAGCAACTAAAGATAATAAAGCAAGTTTAGAAGTTGTTAGTAATTTACTTGCATCAAATATTTCAAATCTATGCATAGTACAAACAACTGCGATTATAATATATAACATATTTAATTAATATATATAAATATTGCTAAAAATGAAAAAACTATATGAATATATAAAAATAACTTGAAAAAAAGCAATATATATAGTATAGTATATAGAGAAAATGTGTTTTTATTATGTTAATTTAATATACTAAAGTAATAACATAATGAAATGAAATGAAAGGAATTAAAATGGGAAAAAAATTAGTTATAGTAGAATCACCATCTAAAGCAAAAACTATAAAAAAATATTTAGGAACTAGTTATGAAGTTATAGCTAGTCAAGGCCATATAATTGATCTCCCATCTTCTAAATTTGGGGTTGATATAGATAATGATTTTGAACTTGAATTTAAAACAATGAAAGGTAAAGCTAAAATAATAACAGAAATCAAAAAAGTTGCAAAAGATAAAGAGTTTGTATATTTAGCTACCGATCCAGATAGAGAAGGGGAAGCAATAGCTTGGCATTTAAAAAATATTCTTAAAATTCCAGATGATTCAAAATGCAGAATAGAATTTCATGAGATAACAGAAAGTGCAGTTAAAAAAGCTATTAAAGAAGCGACGTATATTAACAATGATGTTGTAGAAGCTCAAAAAACAAGAAGAGCTCTAGATAGAATTGTTGGATATAAAATTAGTCCATTGTTATGGAAAAAAGTAAAAAAAGGTTTGAGTGCAGGAAGAGTTCAATCAGTTGCACTTAAAATCATTATGGATAGAGAAAAACAAATACGAGCATTTAAGCCAGAAGAGTATTGGAATTTAACAGCGAAACTATTAAAGAAATCAGAAAAAATGGAAATGATAGCTAAATTTTATGGTGATGTTAATGGTAAAATAGATTTAAAAAATGAGAAACAAGTTATGGATATAGTTAAATTAATTGATTCAAAAGATTATATTGTAACAGATGTTAAAAAATCTGAAAGAAAGAAAAATCCACCACCTCCATTTACTACGTCTTCTTTAGGTCAAGAAGCTAGTAGAAAATTAGGCTTTACTATTAAAAAAACTATGATGGTAGCTCAAAAATTATATGAAGCTGGGCATATTACATATATGAGAACAGACTCTGTAAGAATATCGGATGAAGCAAGAAAAATGGCTAAAGATTATATTACCAAAAACTATAGTGATAAATATTATCTAAATAGAGTATACAAAACTAAATCATCTGCTCAAGATGCTCATGAAGCTATCAGACCAACAAAATTATATGATATAGACGTTTTAATGA
This sequence comes from uncultured Clostridiaceae bacterium, assembly GCA_964371585.1. Taxonomy (GTDB): domain Bacteria; phylum Bacillota; class Clostridia; order TANB77; family CAG-465; genus RGIG5057. The sequence continues at coordinate 123,364 of CAYJMD010000003.1, read as the reverse complement.
ATAATCTAGAACAAGATGAAGCTAAACTTATGAAACTTATATTTAACCGCTTTTTAGCTAGTGAAATGAAAGAAGCCATTTATGATACTACTAAAGTTGTTGTTAATGTAAATGATTATATATTTAATATAAATGGATCAGTAATAAAGTTTGATGGGTTCATGAAGTTATATATAGAAGGAAAAGATTCTGAAAAGGAAGAAAATGAAGATAAAGAAAATATTCTTCCTGTTATTGATGTAGGTGATGTATTAAAACAAAAAGAATTATTACCAGAACAAAAATATACAGAACCTCCTGCTAGATATACAGAAGCTAGTTTGGTTAAAGTGTTAGAAGAAAAAGGTATAGGTAGACCAAGTACATATGCTCCTACTATATCAACTATTCTAGATAGAATGTATATAGAAAAAGAAAAGAAGAATCTTGTTCCTACAGAACTAGGAGAAGTAGTAAACACTGTAATGGAAAATAATTTTAAAAATATTGTAGATGAAACATTTACAGCTGATATGGAAACAACACTTGATGAAATTGCAGGTGGAAATAAATCATATATAGGAACTATGAAAGAATTTTATGATCCTTTTGCTAAAAATTTAGAAGAAGTTCAAGATAAGATTGAAAAAGTAAAATTAACAGAAGAAGTTTCTGATGTTATATGTGAACATTGTGGAAAAAATATGGTTGTTAAAACTGGTAGGTTTGGTAAATTTCTTGCATGTCCAGGTTTTCCTGAATGTAAAAATATAAAACCAATAATAAATAAAGTTGATGCTTTGTGTCCTAAATGTGGAGGAGCAGTACTAGTTAGAAGAACTAAAAGTAAAAGAAATTTTTATGTTTGTGAGAATAATACAAATAAAGAAGATTCAAAATGCGATTATATTTCATGGAATAAACCAGAAAAGAAATAATATATTGATACAAGTAGATATTCTACTTGTATTTTTTATGTAGATTTGATATAATGATAATAAGTAAATGAGGTGAAAAAATGGAAGAACAAGCTAATCCGATACAAGCACCAGTTGAAAATTACAATGTATATTCTAAAATATTTGGCTGGATGTTTATGGGTCTTTTATTAACTGCAATAGTGGGATGGTATACTTTCTCAACAGGAATAATATATGATATTATTGTTAATGAAATGCTTAATATGCTTTTAATTGCTGAAGTGGTAGTTGTAATAATTTTTAGCTGGCTTAGAAATAGAATATCAGCTACGGTAGCATCTATATTGTTTTTTGCGTATGCAGCGCTTAATGGTGTGTTTTTTGCTACAATATTTGTAATATTCCAAATGAGTTCTATAATGTCTATCTTTTTAGTAGCAGCAGCTTTATTTGGTATATTTGCTCTTATTGGAGCTAAAACAAAAATAGATCTTAGTAAAATAGGTGTAATTGCTTTAGGTGTAGTTGTTGTAGGTGTTATAATGTCAATAATTAATTTATTTATGAATGTAGCAATTTTAGATACAATAGTTTCATGGGTTATATTACTTGCTTTCTTTGCTATAACAGCTTATGATATGCAAAAAATAAAACAGATGGTAGCAGCGGGATATCAAGGGGATAAATTACATATATATGCAGCTTTTGAATTATATCTAGACTTTATTAATATATTCATTAGATTATTATCATTATTTGGTAAAAGAAATTAAATGAGATATGTAATGTAAAAGTTAAATAAAAATAGTAAATAAAATAACAAAGTAGGAATACTTTGTTATTTTTTGTTAATATAATGAAAACTATATGAATTTTATTGATTAAAAATAATATATATGCTATACTTTAACGGTAGGAAAAAAATAATCAAAAACTTAATAGTTTAGAGGGGTATTAGATGAAATCAATAGTAGAAATTCAAACGATAAACAGAAGGCAAACAATCGCTAAATTAATTTCTTTATTTGATGAAAAAGAAATTAAAAAAGTTACAGTGATATATGAACATATTATATCACTTAGATTAAATTCGGATGTTATAGGCATTGTTTTAGAAGATAATGATGGGTATAGATCTTTAATAAATTATATTGAAATAAACAATTGTGATTTTAAAGATATACTTAAAGTTATGTATAAAGATTTTTATTCTTTAGAGGAAGATGCAAAAACATTAGAACAATTAGCAGAAATCAGCATAATAGAATATCAAAAGAAGTAGAGAGTTTTCTCTGCTTCTTTTTTATTACTTTGTATTTTACTCTTATTTTAATTCTATATATTTTAATATAAATGCTATACAGGTATTAGATATTATATGTATAAAATACACTTTTAATCATATATATATAGATGTAAGAAATAAACATAAAATAAATTAACATAAAAATAAAGTTTTTTTGTAAAAATACTTGCTTTTTAAAACAAAATCGGTTATAATTAATACGTGATTTTGCGTTGAAGTGAAATGTGGCTATCCAAAGAGATAGGGAACTTTCATGGAGCATGTCTGATTTGAAATCGGGCGGCAAGTATTTATAATTAGTATTTGCCAAGTTTTATAAACATTGTGTTATAAGATTTGGTTTGTATTATAAGTAAAAAAGAAACACACGGGGTAGTGTAAAACTTGCCAAACAATATTCTATAGAGAAGGAGTGTTATTTATGGCAAAAACAGAAACAAAAAAAATGAGAATAAGACTTAAAGCTTATGATCACGTATTGTTAGAACAGTCTGCAGCTAAAATTGCTGAAGTTGCAAGAAAAACTGGTTCAGAAGTAGTAGGACCAATTCCTCTACCAACAAAAAAAGAAATTGTAACAATACTACGTTCTCCACACAAACACAAAGATAGTAGAGAACAATTTGAAATGAGAACTCATAAAAGAGTTATTGATGTTTTAAATCCAAACCAAGCTACAGTAGATGCATTAATGTCTATTGATATGCCAGCTGGTATTGACATCGAAGTTAAATTATAATAAAACTTATAAAACTTAAAGTAGTTATCCTTAAATCCTATTAAGGCTCTAACAACCCTATACTTATAGTTTGTAAATAACAGTAGTTATTTTAAGTTTTAACAAAGAAAGGGAGTATACAAAATGGTAAATGAAATTTACGGAAGAAAATTAGGTATGACTCAAATCTTTACTGCAGAAGGAACAGCAGTTCCAGTAACAGTTATTGAAATTGAGACAGCAACAGTAGTTTCTAAAAAAACTACAGAAAAAGATGGTTATAACGCTATAGTTGTTAGCTTTGGTCAAATCAAAGAAAAAAACGTAGTTAAACCAATGAAAGGTATTTTCGAAAAAGCTAAAACAGAAGCTCAAAAATACTTAAGAGAAATAAAAGTTGAAAATTTAGACGAATATGAAATAGGTTCTAAAATCGATCTTACAATATTTGAAGATGGACAAAGAGTTGATGTTCAAGCTACATCTAAAGGTAAAGGATTCCAAGGTGTTATTAAAAGACATAATCAACACAGAGGTCCAATGACTCATGGTTCTATGTATCATAGAAGACCAGGTTCTATGGGTGCTACATCTACTCCAGGTAGAGTATTTAAAGGTAAAAAATTACCAGGACACATGGGACACAGAACTTCAACTATATTAAACTTAGATATAGTTAAAGTTGATAAAGACAAATCTGTTATATTAGTTAAAGGTTCTATTCCTGGAGCGAAAAAAGCTTTAGTGAAAGTTAGAAGAACTGTTAAATAATTAAGAGGGGAGGAAGAAAGAATGCTTAAAGTAGACGTTTTAAACATCGAAGGTAAAAAAATCGGAGATTTAGAATTAAATCAAAATGTTTTTGGTATCGAAGTAAATGAAATAGTTGTTCACGCAGCTTTAGTTAATTACTTAGCTAACCAAAGACAAGGTACACAATCTACTAAAACACGTAGTGAAGTACGTGGTGGTGGAAGAAAACCATGGAAACAAAAAGGAACAGGTAGAGCTAGACAAGGTAGTATAAGAGCTCCACAATGGATAAAAGGTGGTATAGCTTTAGGACCAAAACCTAGAAAATATACATATGCAATTCCTAAAAAAATGAGACAACTTGCAATAAAATCAGTTTTAACTTCAAAAATGCAAGAAGGAAACTTAATAGTTGTTGATAAAATAGTTTTAGATGAAATTAAAACTAAAAATATGGTAAACATATTAAATAACTTAAAAGCTGAAAAAGCTTTAGTAGTTATAAATGAAAAAAATGTTAATGTTGAAGCATCAGCTAAAAACATTGCAGATACAAAAGTATCAAAAGTTAATACTATTAATGTATTTGATTTATTAAAATGCAAAAAATTAGTTGTAACTGCAGATGCAATAAAAACAATTGAGGAGGTGTACGCTTAAACATGAAACAAGCTGAAGATATAATAGTTAGACCTATTAAAACAGAAAAATCAGGATTATTAAATGCTGAAGGAAAATACACTTTTGAAGTTGCACTTACAGCAACAAAATTAGAAATAAAAAAAGCTACTGAAGAAATATTTGGTGTTAAAGTATTAAAAGTTAACACATTAAGATATGACGGTAAGAAAAAAAGAGTTGGAGTACATCAAGGTAAAACTAAAGCTTGGAAAAAAGCTATAGTTCAAATTGATACAGCTACAAATACTTCTAAATACTTATCAAAAGGTAAAAAAGAAGTAAAAGTTAATAAAAAATATAAAACAGAAATAGAAGAAATAAATTCTACTATTTCAGCTAACTAGGAGGAATTAAAATGGGAATAAAATCATTTAGACCTGTTACTCCATCACTTAGAAATATGACAGTTTTAACAAACGAAGAAATAACTAAGTTTTCACCAGAGAAAAAATTAACTACAGTATTAAAGAAAAATGCTGGTAGAAATAATACTGGTAAAATAACTGTTAGACACCACGGTGGAGGACAAAGAAGAAAATATAGATTAATAGACTTTAAAAGAAATAAAGTTGATATGGAAGCTACTGTAATAGGTATTGAATATGATCCAAACAGAACAGCTAACATAGCATTAATTGAATATACAGATGGTGAAAGAGCGTACATAATTGCTCCAGAAGGATTAACTGATGGAATGAAAGTTATATCTGCACAATCTGCTGATATCAAACCAGGTAACTGTATGCCTTTATCTAGTATCCCAGTAGGTACTATGATTCATAATATTGAATTACATAAAGGTCAAGGTGCTAAATTAGTAAGAAGTGCTGGACTTTCAGCTCAACTTATGGCTAAAGAAGGAAAATATGCAAATATTAGAATGCCTTCTGGTGAAATGAGACTTGTTTTAGTTGATTGTAAAGCAGTTATCGGAACAGTTGGAAATCATGATCATGAAAATGTTTCTATTGGTAAAGCTGGTAGAAAAAGACACATGGGTGTTAGACCTACTGTTAGAGGTAGTGTAATGAACCCTTGCGATCACCCACATGGTGGTGGTGAAGGTAGAGCACCAATTGGACATTCTGGTCCACGTACTCCTTGGGGTAAACCAGCTCTTGGATACAAAACAAGAACTAAAAAACATAGAACTAATAAGTTCATAGTAAAAAGAAGAAATCAAAAATAATTAGATTTAAATAGAAGAAATATGGAGGGATTTAAATGTCAAGATCACTTAAAAAAGGACCTTACGTTGACGAGAAACTTTTAGCTAGAGTAATTAAATTAAACGAAGAAGATAAAAAAGTTGCTTTAAAAACTTGGTCTAGAAGCTCAACTATATATCCTCAAATGATTGGTCATACAATAGCTGTACATGATGGAAGAAAACACGTTCCTGTATATGTATCAGAAGAAATGATAGGTCATAAATTAGGAGAATTTGCTCCAACAAGACTTTTTAAAGGTCATTCAGGAGACAAAAAGAGTTCAGTTAAATAATTAACTTTTAAAAAAAGGAGGAAATTATCAGTGGAAAGAGAAGCAAAAGCATTTTTAAAAGGTGCAAGAATAAGCGCAAGAAAAGTAAAAATAGTTATAGATATAATTAGAGGAAAAAGCGCTACTGAAGCACTAGCAATATTAAAATTTACTAATAAAGCTGCTGCTCCAATCGTTTATAAATTAGTTAAGTCTGCAGTAGCAAACGCAACTACAAATCACGGTATGGACGCATCTAAATTAGTAATATCTGAAATTTTTGCAAACCAAGGGCCTACAATGAAAAGAATCATGCCTAGAGCTCAAGGTAGAGCATATAAAATAAGAAAAAGAACTAGTAATATAACAGTAGTAGTAAAAGAAGTATAAAAGGAGGTCGCTTTAAAAATGGGACAAAAAGTTAGTCCACACGGACTTAGAGTAGGAATCATTAAAGATTGGTCTTCAACATGGTATGCAGATAAAAAAGAATTCTCTAATAACCTTGTAGAAGATTATAAAATTCGTAAATATTTAAAAGACTTACTAAAATCTTCAGGTATAGATAAATTAGAAATATCTAGAAGAAATGATAAAGTTAAAGTAGATATTTATACTGCTAAACCAGGTATGATTATCGGTAAAGGTGGAGCAGCTATCGAAGAAGTTAAGAAAAAAGTAGCAAAATTAGTTAACAAACAAGTTGACTTAAATATAGTTGAAGTTAAACAACCAGATTTAGCTGCAACATTAGTAGCTGAAAACATAGCAGCTCAATTAGAAAGAAGAATATCTTTCAGAAAAGCTATGAAACAAGCAATGGGTAAAGCTATGAAACTTGGTGCTTTAGGTATAAAAACTCAAGTATCAGGACGTTTAGGTGGAGCAGAAATTGCTAGAGCTGAACATTATAGCGAAGGTACAATCCCGCTTCAAACATTAAGAGCTGATATCGATTATGGATTTGCAGAAGCAGATACAACATTTGGTAAAATCGGTGTTAAAGTTTGGATTTACAAAGGAGAAGTACTAAATAAAAAAGGAGGTAATAATTAATGTTATCACCAAAAAGAACAAAATTTAGAAAAATGCAAAAAGGGTCTTCTAAAGGTAAAGCTTTTAGAGGTACTAGAGTAACAGACGGAGAATACGGAATACAGTCTTTAGACGCTTGTTGGATTACAGCAAACCAAATTGAATCTGTAAGGGTAACTCTTTCTAGATACACAAAAAAAGTTGGTAAAACTTGGATAAAAATATTCCCAGATAAACCAATAACTAAAAAACCTGCAGAAACTCGTATGGGATCTGGTAAAGGTAATCCAGAATACTTCGTTGCAGTAGTAAAACCTGGAAGAGTATTATTTGAAATCGCTGGTCTTGATGAAAAAACAGCTAAAGAAGCACTTAAAAAAGCTGCTCACAAATTACCAGTAAGATGTAAAATAGTAAAAAGTGAAAAATTAGAAGAAGGGGGAGCTCAAGATGAAAACTAGTAAAATGAATGAATACGTTAAAATGAATGAAGCTGATCTTGCAAAAGAAATTAGCGAACTTAAAAAAGAACTTTTTAAAGCTAGATTTGCAGTAGCAACAAACGGACTTGATAACCCAAAAAAAATTACTGAAATTAAAAAAAATATAGCTAGAGCAAGCACTCAAATGAGCGCGCTTAAAGCTTCTAAGTAATAAGGAGGGGACCTAAGTGGAAAGAAATGCTCGTAAAGTAAAAATCGGTAAAGTAGTTAGTAACAAAATGGATAAAACTATTGTTGTTAAAATCGATACTAAAATAAAAGATGCGCTTTATGGAAAAATCGTTAATAAAACGTTAAAAGTTAAAGCTCATGACGAAACAAATACTTGTGACATTGGAGACACTGTTGAAGTTATGGAAACAAGACCACTAAGTAAAGATAAAAGATACAGATTAGTGAGAATTGTAGAAAAAGTTAAATAGTAAATTGATGAAGGGAGGTACTAGCTATGATACAACAACAATCATTATTAAAAATCGCTGATAACACTGGTGCAAAAGAAATTATGTGCATAAGAGTTATGGGTGGACACCATAGAAAATTCGGAAACATAGGTGACGTTATCGTTGCTTCTGTTAAAAAAGCAGCTCCAGGTGGAACTGTAAAAAAAGGTGAAGTTGTTAAAGCCGTTATAGTAAGAACTAAAAAAGGATTAAATCGTGATGATGGTTCGTATATTCGTTTCGACGAAAATGCAGCTGTTATTATTAAAGATGATAATACACCAAAAGGTACTCGTATCTTTGGACCAGTAGCAAGAGAACTAAGAGATAAAGATTACATGAAAATTATATCTCTAGCTCCAGAAGTACTTTAATTTTGGGGGTGAATTTTAAATGATGAAAATGAAATTAAAAAAAGATGATATGATTATCGTTAACACTGGTAGTGAAAAAGGTAAAAAAGCAAAAATACTTGCTGTTATGCCTAAAGAAAATAAAATAGTAGTTGAAGGTGTAAATGTTAGAACTATGCACTCTAAAGCTAGAAAACAAGGACAGGAAGCTGGAATTGTTAAAAGAGAAAAACCATTTAACGCTTCTAAAGTAAGTTACTTCTGCGAAAAATGCGGTAAAGGTGTTAAACTTGGTATTAAAGTAGAAAAAGACGGATCTAAATCTAGATTCTGTAAAAAATGTAATGAGATTAAGTAAGGAGGGAAATACTAAATGAACCTTAAAGAGATATACAAAAATGAAGTTGTACCTGCTATGATGAAAGAATTTAACTATTCTTCAGTTATGCAAGTACCAAAACTTGATAAAATTGTTATAAACATGGGTGTTGATGATGTTAAAGACAATTCTAAAGCATTAATAAATGCAATAAATGATTTAACAAAAATAACTGGACAAAAACCAGTTACAACTAAAGCTAAAATATCAATTGCAGCATTTAAATTAAGAGAAGGTATGGATATCGGATGTAAAGTTACTTTAAGAAGTGACAAAATGTATGATTTCGCTACTAAATTCTTTAATGTAGCAATGCCTCGTATCAGAGATTTTAAAGGTGTTAATCCTAAATCTTTTGATGGTAGAGGAAATTATTCTATGGGAGTAAAAGAACAACTTATTTTCCCTGAAATAGAATATGACAAAATCGATAAAACAAGAGGAATGGATATAATCTTTGTAACAACAGCTAAAACTGACAAAGAAGCACAAGCTTTATTATCTAAGCTTGGCCTTCCATTTCAAAAATAGGTAGGGGGACTTTATAATGGCAAAAAAATCTATGATTGCAAAACAACAAAGAGAGCCAAAATTTTCTACAAGATTTTACAACAGATGTAAAATATGTGGAAGACCACACGCTTACTTAAGAAAATTTGGAGTATGTCGTCTATGCTTTAGAAAATTAGCATACGAAGGAAATATTCCAGGTGTTAAAAAAGCAAGCTGGTAGGATATACTATCTAAATTGTTTTGTACAAATTAAAAACTTTTATAACAAAAGGAGGAAAAATAATGATAACAACAGATCCAATTGCGGATATGCTTACAAGAATAAGAAATGCAAATACTGGTAGACATTTAACAGTTGATATTCCTTGTTCAAAAGTTAAACAAGCAATAGCAAATATTTTAGTTGAAGAAGGTTTTGTTGCTTCTCAAGAAATCGTTGGTGAAGCAGGGAAACAATCTATAAGACTTACATTAAAATATGAAAATAAGACAAGAGTTTTACAAGGTCTAAAAAGAATTAGTAAACCAGGTCTTAGAATATACGCAAATAATGAAGAATTACCAAGAGTATTAAATGGTCTTGGAATCGCAGTTATTTCAACATCTAAAGGGATAATGACAGATAAACATGCTAGAAAATCTAACTTAGGTGGAGAAGTACTTGCATATATTTGGTAAGTATAGTTACTTATTATAATATAAATAAGATAAGGAGGAAAAATACATGTCAAGAATAGGAAAACATCCAATTAACGTGCCAGCTGGTGTAGAAGTTAAAGTTGAAAATACAACTGTTACTGTTAAAGGACCAAAAGGGAGCTTAACAGACACTTTCTTAAATTCTATGGAAATAAAAGTAGAAAATAACCAAATTATCGTTACTAGACAAAGCGATGCATACAAAAATATACATGGTTTAACTAGAACTTTAATATCTAATATGGTTACAGGTGTAAGCACAGGATTTACTAAAACACTAGAAATAAACGGTGTTGGATATAAGGCAGCAAAACAAGGTAATAAATTAGTCCTTACTTTAGGATATTCACATCCAGTAGAATTTGTTGAAACTTCTGAAATAAAATTAGAGGTTCCAAATCAAAATACAATTATTGTATCAGGAATAGATAAACAAAAAGTAGGTCAAATGGCTGCAGAAATAAGAGAAAAAAGATTACCAGAACCATATAAAGGTAAAGGTATAAAATACGCTGACGAAAGAATAATCAGAAAAGAAGGAAAAGCCGGCGGTAAAAAATAATCTTTAAAAAAGGAGGATTAATTAGTTATGATAAATAAAACTAATAGAGCTAAATCAAGAAGTGTTAGACAAAAAAGAGTTAGAGCTAAAATAGCAGGAACTGCTTTAAGACCAAGACTTTCTGTGTATAGAAGCTTAAATAATATTAGTGTACAAGTTATAGATGATAGTGCAAATGTAACAATTGCTCAAGCATCTACACTTGACAAAGAAGTTAAAATAAAAGCTTCTAATGTAGAAGCTGCAAAAGAAGTTGGAACGCTAATAGCTAAGAGATTACTTGAAAAAGATATAAAAACTGTAGTATTTGATAGAAACGGTTATGTATATCATGGTAAAGTAAAAGCTGTAGCAGAAGCTGCAAGAGAAGCAGGATTAGAATTTTAAGTAAAAGGAGGAGATACTAAAATGGCAGAAGTTAAAAGCGAATTAAAAGAAAAAGTTGTAAACGTAGCCCGCGTAGCTAAAGTTGTTAAAGGTGGTAGAACGTTTAGATTTAGCGTACTTGTTGTTGTTGGTGATGAAAACGGATCTATCGGTGTTGGTACTGGTAAAGCTGCTGAAGTTCCAGATGCAATAAGAAAAGCTACAGAAGAAGCTAAAAAGAATATGGTTAAAATATCTTTAGTTGACGGAACACTTCCTCACGAATATACTGTAAATTTTGGTTCATCAAAAGTTATATTAAAACCAGCTAAAGCTGGTACTGGTGTAATTGCTGGTGGAGCTGTTAGACCTGTACTTGAACTTGCAGGTGTTAAAAATGTTACAGCTAAAACTTTAGGTTCTCGTAATTCAAGAAACGTAGTTTATGCTACAATAAAAGGTCTTAAAGCTATGAGAAATCCTGAAGAAGTTGCTCGTTTAAGAGGAAAAACAGTAAGCGAAATATTAAACTAATAAATTAACTTACTTATATATTATTTTGTAGAGAGGAGGAACTTTAAAATGGAAATGCATGAATTAGGACCAGCATATGGAGCTACTACTACAAGAAAAAGAGTAGGCAGAGGAACAGGTAGTGGACTTGGAAAAACAGCTGGAAAAGGACATAAAGGTCAAAAAGCAAGATCAGGTGGTTCAATCAGAAGAGGATTTGAAGGTGGACAAACACCTTTATACAGAAGAATCCCTAAAAGAGGATTTAACAACCATTTTGCTACTGAATATGTAACAATCAATGTTTCAGATTTAGAAAAATATGAAGACGGAACTACAGTTAATGTAGAAATGTTACTAGCTGATAGAACAATAAGAAAAACTTTAGATGGACTAAAAGTTTTAGGTACAGGTGAACTTACTAAAAAACTTACAGTTGTTGCATCTAAATTCTCAAAGACTGCTGAAGAAAAAATAGTTAAAGCAGGCGGAAAAATTGAGGTGAAGTAGTATGCTACAAACCTTAAAAGATATATTTTCTGTAAAAGATTTAAGAAAAAAAATAATATTTACAATATTTATAATTCTATTATATAGATTAGGGACGTTTATAACAGTTCCTGGTCTAGATAAAGAATTACTAATGGGACAAATTGGTACTGATAATGGAATATTAAGTACAATCAACTTAATATCAGGTGGTGCGTTTAGTAGGCTTTCAATATTTGCCATGACTATAGGACCATACATTACAGCATCAATAATACTAAACTTATTACAAGTTGTAGTTCCATCTTTAGAAAGATTAGCTAAAGAAGGAGAAGTTGGTAAAAAGATTTTAGCAAGATACACTAAATACTTAACTGTTGCATTTGCATTAGTGCAAGGTATTGCATTATATGTAAACTATAAACAATTCTTATTATATCCGTTACAAAGTGGAGCAGGAGCAGTTATGGGAGCTATACTATTTGTTGGTTCTTTAATAGCTGGTACAGCAATATTAATGTGGCTTGGAGATAAAATAACAGAATATGGAATAGGTAACGGTATATCAGTACTTATCTTTGTAGGTATAGTAGCAGGTATTCCAGGAGCAGCAGGAGAGCTTATTACATTTGCACAAGGATCAATTACTAATGTTATAATCATCGTATTATTAATATTAGCAATGATTGCTGTTGTAGCAGGTGTAATATACATGCAGCAAGCTGAAAGAAGATTAGCAGTTAACTACGCAAAAAGAGTAGTAGGCAGAAAAATGTATGGTGGACAAAATACTCATATCCCTATTAAAGTTGCTATGGCAGGTGTAATGCCAATTATATTTGCAATGTCATTTATGATGTTTCCAGCAACATTAATAGATTTAACAACTGGAAGCAATCCAACAGGATTTGTAAAAGTTATATATGATATATTTTCAATAACATCTGCATCTGAATGGTACTACTTAGTAATTTATGCAGTAATCTATATGGCACTTATCATACTATTTACTTTCATTTATACAATGTTTATAGTAAATCCAGTTGAAATTGCTAATAGTTTAAAGAAAAATGGTGGATTTATACCAGGCGTAAGAGCAGGTAAAAATACATCAGACTATATAAATATGGTACTTAAATCAATCACTGCAGTAGGTGCGGTATTCTTAAGTGTAATAGCAGTACTTCCTGTAATTATGCAAGGATTTATCCCTATATCTATAAGTTTTGGTGGTACTTCTGTACTTATCATAGTAAGTGTATCTTTAGAGATACTTAAAAACTTACAAACTCAAATGGTAAGCAGACACTATAAAGGATTCTTAGATTAATAATATTTTTTAAATAGTAATTAATTAGATGAATATATAAATATACTTAAAATAGCAATATTTTAGGTATATTTTTTTATTATTATTCAGAAATTCTTAAAAAATATACAAGTATATAATAATTTAATTAAAAAAAAGACACCCAAAATATAGGGTGTCTTGGCTTAAATTGATATTTTATCAAAGTCAGCAAATGCAGCTTCAATCTGCGATTTCTTATTGATTATAGTAGTATAATCAAGTCCTAAGCTATCAATAGCAGAAAAAAGCATAGAAATTTCAGCTCTGTTTTCAATTAGTTTTGCAAGTGGAATTGTTACATTAGATGAATTGTAAGTTTCGTTAATAACGTTTGTAATTGTGTTTGTTATATTAGTTTCTTTATTTGTAGTATTTTGTTCATCAGTAACATCTGTTTCCTCAAAAGTTTCTATTTCAGAAACATTTTCCTTAATATCAGGATATTTTCCGATAATATCTTCTAATATTAAATGCAAGTCAGAATAGTAGTTTTTAAGAAAGTTTTTAAGATGACGATTTTCGACTTTAATTTCGTTAAGTGCAGAAAATGGAAGTCTAAGAATAGGATCTGTTTTTGCTTCTTCATTGCTAATTAAACTTAAAACTCTAGGAAGTTTTTCTTTTTGCTGTTCAGCTGTTAAATCTTTAACATATAAATAAAATACATGTCTAAGATATAGGTAAGTATACGTTAAATTTTCAAATTCTTTAGGAACGAGAGATTTATCTGCCGATAAAACTTTGTTATTAATTTTGTTATAATGATCAACGATTGTTGATTTTAACATAACTATAATATTGCTTCTAAGGAATGAGATATTGTAAAGCTTATGAAATGATTCTTCGTGTGTGTCAGATTTTTTAAGTAACTCTAAGGTACATAAAAATTCTAGAATTTTTTCTTTGGAAAGCCTTGTGCAAGCAAAAAGTAATACTTTGAGCATAAAGAATCCAAGAGGATTTTTTGCAAATTCCGTTTGAACAATAAGTTCTTTTAATTTTGTATTAAGATCATAGTTTTTAAAGTACTCATCTAATACTTGGGTTGAATCTGGATCATCCTTAAGTTCCTTATATAAGGATTCAATGTTTTCATAAGAATCACTTTCTAGTAATTCTCCTGATAGGTTTAAAAGTAATGTTGGCTGTTTCATAGTAATTCTCCTTTGTTTTGTTATTTATTTAAGATTAATAATTTAAAATTAAATTATCCTCCTTTTCTCTTCTAAAATTTTATAAGATATATATTATTCGATGTGAATATTATACCATAAAAGTTAACATAATTCAATAGTTGGCGGTATATATATTTAAATAAAAATAATAATATTAAATATATACATTAAAAATAGCTAATTTTAAGAGTTATGTTGTAAAAAAAACCATTTAATGATATAATTAAAGCTATAAAAAAGAATTTAATAAAAGGAGAATTACTATGAAATATACTAACACTTTAAATGAAATGAGAAAAGCAAATAAGATATATATTGCAGGGCATGTTAATCCAGATGGAGACTCTATAGGATCAAGTTTTGGGTTATACTTAGCTCTTAAAAAAATAGGTAAAGATGTAAATGTTATTATGTCTAGTCATTCATATATTTTTGATTTTTTTGAGCATATGGATGAAGCTAAAACTTCAATTGATGAAGAAATTGATTTACTAATTATAGTTGATTCTTCAGATGTTTCAAGAACAATTATATCTGAAGAAGAATTAAAAAGAGTAAAACAAATCATAAGAATAGATCATCATATTTCAAATTTTCAGGTAGGTCCATTTGATATAGTTGATACTAAAGCACCAGCTACATGTCAAATAGTATATGAATTTTTAACTGACTCCAATATTAATATAGATAAAGATATTGCTACATACCTATATTCTGGAATAGTTACTGATACAGGAAGTTTTAATTATTCTTCTACAACAAAAAGAACTATGGAGATAGCTGCAAACCTCATTGATACTGGAATAGATTTCTCATATATATGTAGAAAACTAAATGATACTATGAGAGAATCAAAGTTAAGACTTATTGCTAAAACTGTTGATAGTATGGAGGTCTATCATGATGGAGGAGTTAGATATTCATTTGTTCCATATTCATTTATGAAAGAAAATTCAATTGATGATGAAGATGCAGAAGGAATGTCAAACTATTTAAGAAAGATAGAAGGAACAAAAATTGCAGTTTATGTTAGAGAAAACTCTAAAGGTAAATTTAAAGTAAGTTTAAGATCAAATGAAGAAATTGATTTATCAACAATAGCTATATATTTCGGTGGTGGTGGTCATAAAAGAGCTGCTGGATATACAATGGATTTAGATAAAGATTATGAAACAAACAAAAGAGAACTATTTATGCAAATAGATAAAATGATTAAAAGTTTAGAAAAATAAGAGAAGGTGAACAATAATGAACATAAATATACCATCAGGGATACTTCCTATTAATAAACCATCAGGAATTACTTCACATGATGTAATAGATCTACTTAGAAAAGTTTTAAGAAAAACAAAAATTGGACATAGTGGTACACTTGATCCAATGGCTACAGGGGTTATGAATGTACTTATTGGTAATGGTACAAAATTATCAGAAGTATTAACAAATAATGATAAAAAGTATGCAGTAAAAATGTTACTTGGTGTTAAAACAGATACTTATGATATAACAGGAAATATTTTAACTGCATCTCCAGTTATACATGATGAAGTGTATATAAGAGAAAGAATAAAAAGATTTATAGGTAAACAAAAGCAGGTACCACCAATACATAGTGCAATACGAGTTGATGGTAAAAGAGCATATGAATATGCAAGAGAAGGTAAAGAACTTACACTTTCAGCAAGGGAAATTGAAATATATGATATATATGATATTAAAGTTGATTTAGAAACAAAAATAGTTTCTTTTACAGTTCATTGTTCTAAAGGTACATACATAAGATCTTTAGTTAATGATATAGGTGAAAAAATTGGAAGTCATGCTACAATGAGTGAACTTTGTAGACTTAGTTCAGGTAGTACAAATATAGAAAAGTCAGAAAAATTATATGATTTTTTAAAGCTTGATTTAAATCATATGACTGAACAAATTATACCTATAGAACAATATTTTATAGATTCTAAAGCAGTATATTTAAATGAATTAGAGTATGTAAAATTTGAAAATGGAATATTACTAGATATTGAAAGTAGAAGTAATATTGTTAGAGT
This sequence comes from uncultured Clostridiaceae bacterium, assembly GCA_964371585.1. Taxonomy (GTDB): domain Bacteria; phylum Bacillota; class Clostridia; order TANB77; family CAG-465; genus RGIG5057. The sequence goes on along the minus strand of CAYJMD010000003.1, from coordinate 107,093 downwards.
TTATGAAAATAAACAATATAGAGGGCTTGGTAAAATAGAAGATAATAAATTAAAAAGATTTATTATTGAATAAGAAAGAGGGTTAAATAATGAAAAACGGGATAAGTCTACTGATTTTAGTTATTACAGTTTTAGTAATGGTAATAATAACTTCTACTGTATTTATATCATATAATTCGACTGTAGAGGGAATTGATTTAAATCAATTTGCAAAAGAAATGTATCAGATTGAAACTTTAGTAGAAAATTATGAATTTATACATGATGAATATCCATTAAAAGATGAATCTGTTATAGTCACTTCAGCTCAAGATTCAGCTTTATTTGATTTATTAGTAGCTAATGGAGAAGTTGTAACAGATGGAAACATAGTTTTAAATGAAGTAGATCTTACTAGAGCTGGAGTTGCTGAGGTTTCTGTAGGTACAAAAAAACAAGGTAATCTTTTAGATGTATATGCATATTCATCTATGACAAATATACTATATTATTTAGATGGTTTTGAAAATGAAGATATAACTTATTATATGATAACAGCTGAGCTTTATGATGAACTTGGAATTCATAAAGTAGATTAGCGGAGGAAGATATATGAAAAAAGGGTTTAGCATGGTAACACTTATAGTTTCGATTATGGTATCACTTATTTTGATTACTACAGTATCACTATCAGGTATAGCTATATATAATGATGGAGTTAAAATGGCTTTTGCAACAGAGCTTAATCTTATAACTACAAGTGTTCAAAATTATTATGAAATGACAGGTAAATATCCTATTAAGGATAACATTGAAATCGATATATCAAATGTTTCTGATGAAGCAAAAATTCAGTTTGATAGTGTTGATAGTACCGGTGAAAATATTATATTATTAGATTTAATTGATTTTGAACTTTTAGGGATAAGTACACTTAGTTATGGAAATAAAGAAAAATCAGTAAATGATGTATATGCAATATCAGTTAATACTGGAAAAGTATATTATGTACAAGGAGTTAATATAGGTAGTGATTCATATTATACTCTTACAGAAGATTTAAAAGAAGCAATTGATTTTAATCTTTCTGTTTCAGATGCATTTACTAATGATGGCATATTATTTAAACCATCTGAGGTAGGTTATACTAAATTAATGAGTATGACAATATTTGTACCAAAATCTATTACTTCAAATACAAATACTATTAGTGTAAAATATAATGGAGTGAATTCAGCAACTTTAACAAATAATGCAAACAGTGAATATTATGAATATTATATTCAATATATTTATATAAATGGGATTATAGAAGTATCATATTCGTATTTAGGAGAAAATAAAGTTACTGAATATGTAGTAAGTAATATAGATATGATGTCACCTACTTTGGATATTGAAAATAACCAGCATCCTATGATAACTGAAGATGATAAATTTGCATATTCTAGAATTGAATATTCAGATGATATAAGTGGAGTTAAAATAGCAAAATATACAAATACACGTATACCAGGGTCAGATATTTATGAATATTTTCAAACTCAAGGAGTTGTTCTTCATGAAAAGATTCTTCCAATTGAACCAGGAGTTACAGATATAACAGTATATTTAGAAGATAATGCAGGGAATTGGATAGCAAAATATGTTGATGTAGAGGATAATCTTTTTGGAGAGCCAGCTACATTAGTTGATTCTACTAATTTAAATAGTACATTAGGCGAAAGAAAAGAAGAGATAAAGAAAATTGTATTTTCAAATAAAATCTCAGATAATTATGCAAAATCACCAATTAAATTTCCTAATTTATCAATAGATTCAGGTAAAGAAATAGTTGGATGGATAGATAATAATGATATATTGTATATTGAATCAAATTATAATATAGTAGCTACTTATACAGCATCATTATTTAATGGATTTATAGCTTTAGAGGAAATAGTATTTGATAATTTTAACACAAATGGTGCAACTAGTATGTCAAATATGTTTTATAATTGTAGAAGTTTAAAAACATTAGATCTTAGTATATTTAATACAGAAAGTGTAACTTCAATGTATGGAATGTTTGGACTTTGTACTAGTTTGGAAACAGTAGAACTTAGTAGCTTTAACACAAAAAATGTAGTATCAATGTCACATATGTTCAGCACATGCATGAGTTTGACAACACTTGATTTAACTAATTTTTCTGCTCCACTTGTAAGAGATACATATAGAATGTTTTATGATTGTAATAATCTACAAAAAATAGAATTTGGTAAGTTTTCGAATTCTAGTAATATGAATATGGCTAATATGTTTGGAGACTGTAGAAACTTGACACAACTGGATTTAACTTCATTTACATTTGCTTCTGGAAGTGTAATCACGGATATGTTTATGCAAACAGGATCATTAACTGTTTATGTTTCTACACAAGAAGCTCTAGATAAATTAAATACACTTAGTTATAAACCAACTATTAGTATTAAGTATTAAAAACATATATATGGAGGTATAAATGAAAAAAGGGATAACGTTAGTTACACTAGCCATTGTAGTATTAATTCTATTTACACTTATTGGTACTATAACAATATCTAGTATAGCTACATATGAAAATACTATTAAAGTAGCATTTGCAACTGAGTTTGCTACAGTAACTAGTGCAGTACAAAATTATTATAAAGAACATGGTGAATATCCAATAAGTGATGTTATTAATCTTGATATAAGCAATTTATCTTCAAATTCAAAAGAACAATTTGATATTGAATTAGCAGAAGAAAATTCATCTAATATCATGCTTTATGCAATTGATTATTCTAAGCTCGGTTTTAAAACTTTAAAGTATGGAGCTAAGGCTGATGGTGATGAAGATATATTTGGTATTTCTTTAGATACAGGAAATATATATTATGCAAAAGGAATAACAGCAGGCAATTATACATATTACACTTTGACAGATGAATTACTACAAATATTAGATTATTCAATTCAAGATACTTTAAAAAATAAAGATGGAATAATTGTTGATGTTTCTAGTACTATCTGGACAAAAGAAGATGTTTTAGTAGAGGTAACTGTCCCTAAAGAAATAATAGATTTAAAATTTTATTTAAATGGAGAAACGTTTAATGTTACAAATATAGAGGATAGTGGCAATAATAATATATATAAACCAACTAATATTAAAAATAATTCAACTTTGGAATTAGTATATACAAAAGATGGTATAGAAAAAACTTTAGAATATGTGATTGATAATATTGATAAGGCATTACCAACTTTGGATATAACAATTAAAGATGGATATTTTGTTATAAACGCAAGTGATGATATAAGTGATATAGATTTTGTTAAGTATGAATTTGAAAAAATTTCAGGTAATGATATGTTATCATACTTTGAAAGTAATGGTATGAAAATAGAAAATGAGACTTTAAAAATACCAATTAGTGGTGGATATATAACAATATATGCCAAAGATAAAGCAGGTAATTGGATTGCAAAATATATAGATTTAGATAATTTAGATAACATAGAGGAACTAACAACTAAATTGATAGCTACTGAAGATTTCAATAATATGATAAATACACAGTTACATCCAATTAATGATATTGAACATGTAGTGTTTAGGCATTCAATATCACCAGATTATCATAATTCACTTGCTGAAAATAAATTAAATAGTCTATCTAGTGAAATAGATAAACCGATTGTAGCATGGTTTGATAATAAAACTAAAACATTATATATAGAATCAGATTATACTATTAGAATTTCAAGTTCTGTAACGAAAGTAGTTTCTAATCAAGATTTAACAATAGGATTATTTACTGGTTTTACAAATTTAAAAACTGTTGATCTTGTTAATTTCAATACATCTACAACAACTAGTATGAGAGCTATGTTTAAAGGTTGTGAAAATTTAAATAATATTGATTTAAGTAAAATTGATACTATTAATGTAACAGATATGGCATATATGTTTTCAGATTGTAAATCTTTAGATAGTTTAGATATTTCAAGTTTTAATACTGAAAATGTAATAAATATGGAATATATGTTTTATCAAAATTTAAGTTTAGTTAATTTCTATAATATAGATAATGAAAATTTAGATGAAGTAAATAATGAATCATATAAAAAACTTATAGAAGAAGGTCTTCCATCTGTTAAAATTAGTAATCTATATACTACTAAAAATGTAACTAATACTACAGCAATGTTCAAAGGATCTGAAAATATTAAAGTTTTAGATGTGAGCAGTTTTGATACATCTAATGTTAGATATATGCAAATGATGTTTTCTAAATTATTTAGTATTGAGTATCTAGATTTATCTAAATTTAACACAAGTAAAGTTATAAATATGGAAGAATTGTTTTCACAAAATTTAGAAATGACATATTTAGATGTTAGTAATTTTAATACAACAAATGTTACAAATATGGCATATATGTTTAATGAATGTAGGAATTTAAATAAACTTGACTTAAGAACTTTTAATACAAGTAATGTTACAACTATGGAAAATATGTTTTATGGAGTTAAATTCACTAATTTTATTACAGATATTAATCCAATATTAACAGAAGAAATTGGAGATTCAACAGTTTCTGTTAGCACTGAGACTCAAATTACTGATAAAAATGGAAATCGTATTAATGTAGGATTTATTACAAACAAAGTGTTAACTATGGAAGAGATGTTTGCTGATTATTCTTCAGTAGATAATCAGTGGGAAATTCTAGATTTAAGAAGTTTTGATACTACAGCTTTAATAAACACTGTTAATATGTTTGCAACTTGTGAAAATATAACTAGTGCATATGCAAAAAATCAAACTGTAGTAAATAAGTTTAATACTTCAGGAGGAAAACCAAGTAGTTTAAATTTTATAGTAAAATAATACTTAAGAAGTAAGGACTTGCCTTACTTCTTTTTATGTAACTTAAAAATATATTTTAACTAATAACTATAAAAACATAATAATAATGTATAGTAGCAAAATAATGCTTGAAAAACTTGAAAGAAAAGCTAAAATAAGGTATAATACTACTGATAGAAAATATTATTATATCAAAAGAATAATAATGTAAATTGAAAGGAAATAATATAATATGATAAATGTAAGTAATGTAACATTAAGATTTGGGAAAAGAGCACTATTTGAAGATGTAACTTTAAAGTTTGCACCAGGTAATTGTTATGGATTAATAGGAGCAAATGGAGCAGGTAAGTCTACTTTTCTAAAAATCTTATCAGGAGACATAGAACCTTCAAAAGGTGAAATTAGTATGGATAAAAAAGAAAGATTATCTGTTCTTAAACAAGATCATTTTGCCTATGATGAATATAGAGTTTTAGATACTGTAATAATGGGTAACCAAAGATTATATAGTATAATGAATGAAAAACAAGCATTATATATGAAAGAAGATTTCAATGATGCAGATGGAATAAAACTTGGTAATTTAGAAGCAGAGTTTGAAGAACTAGATGGATGGATGGCTGAAACCAATGCAGCAACATTATTAAATGGACTTGGAATAGAAACTGAGCTTCATGAAAAACAAATGAATGAACTTGCAGGTAATGAAAAAATAAAAGTATTACTTGCTCAAGCATTATTTGGTAATCCTCATAATTTATTACTAGATGAACCAACTAACCATTTAGATTTAGCAGCTATAGAATGGTTACAAGAATTTTTAATTAATTATGAAAACACAGTTATAGTTGTATCACATGATAGATATTTCTTAAACAAAGTATGTACACATATTTGTGATATTGACTATAGTAAAATTAAAATGTATTCTGGTAACTATGATTTCTGGTATGAATCTAGTCAACTTGCTTTAAGACAAATGAAAGAGCAAAATAAGAAAAAAGAAGATAAAATGAAAGAACTTCAAGACTTCATTGCTAGGTTTAGTGCCAACGCTTCTAAATCTAAACAAGCAACTTCAAGAAAAAAAATACTTGAAAAAATAGTTCTTGACGATATAATGCCTTCAACAAGAAAGTATCCATATATTGATTTTAAACCGGAAAAAGAAGCAGGGAAAGAAATACTTAAAATAGAAAATTTATCTAAAACTATTGATGGTGAATTAGTACTTAATAATATTAACATGACACTTCAAAGAGGAGATAAAATAGCATTAGTAGGTCCTAATTCACTTGCTAAAACTACTCTGTTTAAAATATTGACAGGAGAAATAGAACCTGATTCTGGAACAGTTACATATGGATCAACTATTAAGTATGGATATGTACCAAAAGATAATTCGGAATTTTTTGAAACAGATCTTAGAATAACTGATTGGCTTATGAGATATAACAGTAATAATGATGAAACAGTAATAAGAAGTTTCTTAGGAAGAATGTTATTTAGTGGTGAAGAAGCACTTAAAAAAGTTAATGTATTATCTGGTGGTGAAAAAGCTAGATGTATGATGTCTAAAGTTATGCTTGAAGCTCCAAATTTAGTATTTTTAGATGAACCTACTAACCATTTAGATATGGAATCTATTACAGCCTTAAATGATGGGTTAATAAAAACAAAAAATGAAATAATTTTTGCTTCACATGACCATCAGTTTATTCAAACAATAGCTAATAGAATAGTAGAACTTACTCCGAAAGGTAAAATTGATAAAAACATGACTTATGATGAATATTTAGATAGTAATGAAGTATTAAAAAAACAAGAAGTTATGTATTAACAATGTACTAAAATAGGAGGGGTATATTTGAAAATAAAGAAACAAACATTTTTCAAAGGAGTCTTTATAATCATGATAGCTCAAGTGATTATAAAGCTTCTTGGATTTATATATAGAATCGTACTAACTAATATAGAAGGCTTTTCTGATTTAGGTAATAGTTATTATGGTGCAGGATTTAGTGTATATGCGTTTATACTTGCAATTGCTACAATGGGTATCCCTAATACTATATCTAAGTTAGTATCAGAAAAGCTAGCAATAGGAGATAAAAAAGGAGCGCATAGAATATTTAAAACAGCTATGGGACTCTTTGCAGTAGTAGGACTTGTATTTTCTTTAGGAATGTTTTTTGGAGCAGAGTTTATAGCTACTACTTTATTAAACAATCCTGGTGTTAAATATACTCTTATGTCATTATCTCCAGCGATTATTTTTGTAGCTATGACAGCTGTAATTAGAGGATATTTCGTAGGGCAAGCTAATATGGCCGAGTATAGTAAAGCACAAATAATAGAGCAAGTAATTAATAGTATTTTTTCTATTATATTTGTTGTAATGTTAATAGGTCAAACTCCAGAAATAATGGCAGCTGGATCTACAATGGCAACAACACTTGCAACAGTATCTGCTTTTGTATATTTAGTTAGATACTATAATAAAAATAAAAAAGAAATTTGGAATGATATAAATAATTCTAAAGAATTTGCTTTAGAAAGTAGAAAAAATATAACTAAAAAACTAATAAGATATGTAGTTCCATTATCATTTAGTAGTGTAATAGTTACACTTTCTAGTTTGATAGATACAATTACAGTCGTAGATTCATTACAAAAATTTGGAGATTATACTCTAGAAAAGGCTAATACAATATATGGAATAATTGTTGGTAAAGTTGAAATATTAAATGCGCTTCCACTTGCAGTAAATGTTGCTTTTGCAGTAGCACTTGTGCCGTTTGTTGCTGGAGCTCTTGCTAAAAATAAGAAACAAGAAGCAACAGATAAAATAAATTCTTCTGTAAAGTTATCTGCAATGATAGCTCTACCTGCAGCCTTTGGACTTTCACTTATGGCAACGCAAATATTTGCACTATTATTCCCAGAATCACCTGAAGGAGCGTATCTTCTTCAAATACAAGCATTTATGGTAGTATTTTCAGTAGTAGCACAAACATTATCTGGAGCACTTCAAGGTCTTGGTAAATTATATATACCAGGTATCTGTTTAGTAATAGGTGTAGCTGTTAAGTATATAATGAATGTAACACTTATTCCTATATATGGAGAAATTATAGCTCCAATATCATCTGTAACATATCAATTTATAACTTGTGCTGGTATGTTTATACTATTATATAAATATATGGGAACTAAACCGAAATTTATGAAATTATTTGGTAAAACTATTCTTGCAACCATGTTAATGGTAGTTGTAATACTTATTTGTAATTTAGTATTACCTATTAATGCTTTAAACACAATAATTACTATAGTACTAGCAATACTATCATACATAATAGGAATATTTATGTATAGAGTGCTTAGTAAAGAAGAGATATTGGAATTACCTATGGGAAGTAAAATATATAAAATAGCAAGTAGATTTGTAAGGATATAAATGTTATGTAAACGGCTGTTTTACTAGGGTTTAAGGTGTATTTTACATAAGAAATAGAAAAATTAATAAAAATTGTAGAAAAATGCGAAAATTCTCTTTAAAGTGTTGACAAATGTTAATAAATATAGTATATTCTAAAGTATAATAAGGAGGGAATAACAAATGAACAAAGCTGAATTAATATCAAAAATGGCTGAAGAAAGTAAATTAACTAAAAAAGCTGCTGAAGCTGCTTTAGATGCTTTCATTTCTTCTGTACAAGGAGCTCTTAAAGCTGAAGATAAAGTACAATTAGTTGGTTTTGGAACTTTCGAAGTTAGACATAGAGCTGCTAGAAAAGGAAGAAATCCACAAACTAAAGCTGAAATCAAAATTGCTGCTTCTAAAGCACCTGCTTTCAAACCAGGAAAAGCACTTAAAGATTTAGTTAACAACAAATAGTTTTAATTTGTTAAAAAAAGATTGTAGTATTATTCTCTACAATCTTTTTTTCCTTTAAAATTACATATGATTTAGTATTAATTATTTTAGCAGCACTACTAGGTAGTTGCTGTTTTTTGTTTAACAGGTTTTGTTGTTTTAGTATTTTTTTTAGTGTTTGTATTCTTTACTTTAGTTTCATTTTCTCCATCTACAACTATTTCTTCTAATTGACTAGTACAAAAAGCACACCTTGTTGCTGTGATATCAATTTTTGATTTACAATGTGGACATGTTTTTGTAGTTTCTTTTGTAGCACTTTCAGTAGAAGTTTCAAATTTAGTTCTAATCTTATTTGTATACGATATAAATACAAATAAAATTATAGAAACAATAAAGAAGTTTAGTACAGCATTTAAAATATTACCATATTGTATTATTGGAGCACCCGCTGCTGTAGCTTCTTCGATAGTAGCATAAAATTTACCATTTAAAGATATAAATAATGAAGTTATTTCAACATTGTTTGTAATCATTCCTAAAACAGGAGTTACAAAGCTTGCAACAAGTGTGTTAATAATGTTAGTAAAAGCAGAACCGACAGCTACCCCAGCAGCAAGATCAAACATATTAGCTTTAACTGCAAACTTTTTGTATGCATCTGTAATTTTCTTTGCTTTATCAGTTGCAATATCAGTACTCTTTTTTATTTTTTTAGTTGCTTTATCTGTTCCTTTTTTTAATTTTTCTAAATCAGTAGGTATTGTTAATTTCTTAGGTTTTAATTTCATAATAATCACCATAAGTATTGTAACATACAAAGGATGGTATTTCAAATTTATACTATTATAATGTAATAAAAAATATATTTTTTAAAGTAGATATATGATAAATAAAGTTGAAGAAAAAAGAAAGTTATATAAAATTGATAAAAATTAAAGATAAGTATTGATTTTTTTTATAAAATATGTTATTATTAAATACGTACAATAAATTATTGCTCAAGTAGCTCAGCTGGATAGAGCAACGCCCTTCTAAGGCGTGGGTCGGGGGTTCGAATCCCTCCTTGGGCACCAAGATTAATCACACTAGAAATAGTGTGATTTTTTATGTCTAAATTTACTAAACTAAACTTGTGTTATTTTTACTCAAATGATATAATAGATAAATAAACAAAGGAGAGAAATATGACATTAAAAGAATTAAATGAAAAATATGCTAAACTACAAAATGAATATGGTGATGAAAGTTTAGATTCAATATTAAATGGTGGAATGGATAAAAATCCAGATGTATGTTTTGTTTTTATGAATCCAACTAAAAGAAATATTGCTTCATCTAAAGAATGGACAGGACTTAAATCCCCTTGGATAGGTACCAAAAATATTTGGAAATTATTTTATGATACAAATATTATGTCAGAAAAAATATATAATAAGATAAGAGAAATAAAAGGTAGTGAGTGGACTACTACTTTTGCTGAAGAAGTTTATGAAGATGTAAAAAAACATAAATATTTTATAACTAATTTAGGAAAATGTACACAAGTAGATGCAAGGCCACTACCAGATAATATATTTAAAGAATATGTTGACTTACTATTTGAAGAATTTAAAATTGTAAATCCTAAAAAAATAATATTATTTGGTAATCAAGTTAGTTCAATAGTATTAGATGAAAAAATAAGTGTCTCGCAGACTAGGAAAACATGTTTTAAAAGAGTTGTAAACGAGAAAGAGTATTCATTTTATCCTGTTTACTATCCTGTTGGAAACGGAATATTTAATATAGATAAATCTATTGAAGATATTAAGTGGATTTTAGATAATTAAATAATATTTAA
>CAYJMD010000003.1:9706-96409 GCA_964371585.1 uncultured Clostridiaceae bacterium | reverse complement strand
TATTTGTTGTTTATATAGTAAACGAGATAGTATATTATTTTATAAATAAAAATAAGAATGTAACTTCTATGAATCAAAAAAAACATAAGTACTATTATCCTATTATTTTAAGTAGCATATTTTTAGCTATATCATATGTATTACCAATAATATTTAATACATATTTATCATATGATTATACTTTCTATGAGTTCTTAAAATATGTGATATTAGCATTTATTATATTTATAGTTTCAAACACAAAAAATAAAAATATTTACTTAAAAACAATAATATTAATGGCAGTCATACAAATAATACTTGGTATTGATTCTCTTTCGTTAAGAATTTTAGAGCCATATTTAAATACTTTTAATTCTGGATATTTATCTAAAGATTTAGATCGTTTATCCGGAACTTTACAATATGCTAATTTAACAGGACTTATAATACTTAGTGCTTATTTAATAGTTATAAAATATATAAAAAGTACAATAAATAATATAGAAAATGAAGTTAGTAAAATAAGTAAAGAAAAGCTAGTAGTTTACTTACAATATATTTTTTTAGTAATGTCTATAATGTGTATAATATTAACAAAATCTAAGATGATTATGGTACTATTTATACTATCAAATATTATAATTTTTATTAAGGAAAACTATAAACTAAAAACTGTAATACTAACATCTAGTATAATAGGAATTTTAGCTTCTGTTAATATAGATAATTTATTATATATAGATATATCTAAAATATATACGGTATCATTAAGTTATATATTACTATCAGTTATTACAGTTAGATATTTAATAATAAAATTAATTGAAGATAAATTTAATTTTTTTGAATTCATAAAAAAGGATTTACTTAAGTTAAAATTTAAGTTTATTAATAAAATAAAATTAAATAAAGTCATTCTTAGTATAGTAAGTTTAGCCACATTGACAATCATTATTATTATTTTGTTTAGCTTAACTTCGCCTATTGTTATTAATGAGTCTGAAGCTAATATTAGACTTATTAGAACATATTATAATTTAAATCAAAATAATGATATTGAAGTAATGTTTGATTTTGATAAAGATTCAAGTTTTAGACTAATAATAAGTAAAGTTGAAGATGGCAATAAGGTGGCTATTGAAAATGTAGTGATAACTAATTCAGAAGATATGACAAGTTATAAAACGTCATATATAAATTATACAGATACTAAAGCTTTAGTAATGGAAGTTTTAGATGTTAAAGGAACTGTTACTATAAATGAAATAATGATAAACAATGAAAAACAAGTACTAGAATATTTATTATTACCAACAGATATAATACTTGATTTAGTTGATGTGATTAATAATAATTCTACTAGTATAAGTGATAGACTAGCATATAATATTGATGCTATAAAACTTTGGAATGAAAGTAAAATGTTTGGACTTGGTGGAGAAGCTTTTAGAATTAAACATAAAGAAGTTCAAACTACTGCATATTCAACAACAGAAGTCCATAATTCGTATTTGCAAATATTAGTGGAAAGTGGAATTATAGGATTTGTAAGTATATCTATTATAGTTATATTAATATGTAAAATTAAAACAGAATATATAATTAAATTAATTATAATTATTTTTATTTTTCATAGTTTAGTAGATTTAAATTTTTCATATTTAATTAGCATAGTCATATTAGGTATATTAACAGGTTATGTTTTAAACACTAGAAAGGAGAGTGAGTAGTATTATGGAAAACGGTAAAATGGGAATTGATTATAAAAAAGCAAGTGAATATTTAAAAAATAATGAAATAGTAGTTTTTCCTACTGAAACAGTTTATGGTATAGGAGCAAACGCTTTAAGTGAAGATGCCGTAGATAAAATATTTAAAGCTAAAAAAAGACCAAGTGATAATCCTCTTATTGTTCATATATCTAATTATAATATGTTAAATGATATAGTGTCTGAAATAAATGATTTAGAGAAAAAAATAATAGATAAGTTCTGGCCAGGGCCAATAAGTATAATACTACCTAAAAAGGGTAATATACCACTTAATGTTACTGCTGGACTTGATACTATTGCTGTAAGAATGCCATCTAATGAAAGTGCAGTTAAATTAATAGAAATGGCTTCGGTTCCAGTTGCTGCTCCAAGTGCTAATATTTCTTCTAGACCTAGTGGAACAAGAGTAGAGGATGTATATGAAGAATTAAAAGATAATGTTAAATATTTTTTAGATGGAGGTCCCACTAGTATAGGTATTGAGTCTACTGTTGTTAAAGTAGTAGGCTCTAAAATAGTAATATTAAGACCTGGTAAAATTACTGAAGAAGATTTAAAAACTATTACTGGAAATGTAGAGCTTGATAAAAATTGTATAAAAAAAGTAAATAATGAAGAAATTGTACTGTCACCAGGGATGAAACATAAACATTATGCGCCAGATGTAGCTTGCATATTATTAAGTATATTAGATGAAGAAAAACTTTTAAGAAAAATTCAAGATATAGATAGTAGTGAAGAAAATATTGGATTTTTAGTTAGTGGTTTAATATATGATAGAATAGTTAATAGTTTTAAAATTGAAAATAAAATTATTAATTTAGGATCAAATAAAGAGGAGATAGGTAAGAATTTATTTACTAATCTTAGAGAGTTAAATAAGTTGAATTTGGATAAAGTATATATACAAGGATTCGATTATGAAGGATTAAACGCGGGAATAATGAATAGATTAATAAGAGCTTGTCAGTACAATGAAATAATAGAATAATACATATATAATAAGTTTAGCATTATCATTTAGTGCTAAACTTATTTTGTTTAAAAAGTACAATATTAAAAGAAAATATTTACATTTAATTAGAAGTATTGTATAATAGGATAGTAAACGGGGGGATTAATAAATGATTTACATTATGCTTGGCGGACCAGCTACAGGAAAAGGTACAAGAGCTGGAATCTTATCAAGAGAACTTAAAATTCCACATATATCGAGTGGATCATTACTAAGAGAAGCTTCTAAGGAAAATGAAGAGATAAGAAAAACTATATCTGCTGGTAATTTCGTAACAGATGAAGTTATGAATGAAATCATCATGAAGAAGTTAACTTCAAAAGAAGCTAAAGACGGATTTATTTTAGATGGATATCCTCGTAATTTAGACCAAGTTGCTCAGTTAGAAGAAATACTTAGAATAATAGGTAAAGATATAACTAGAGTGCTTGAACTAGTAGCACCAAGAGAACTAGTTTTTAAGAGGATTTTAGAAAGAAAAGAATGTTTAAATTGCAATAGAGCATATGGAATTGATTTTCCATCAAAAGATAATGTTCATTGTGATAATTGTGGTTCAGTACTTGTAACTAGAAGTGATGATACTGTGGAAACATTAACAAAAAGAATTGAGACATATGAAGAAGTAACAAAACCTTTAATTGAATATTATAAAGAAAGAGGACTTCTTAAAACAGTGGATAGTTCAAATTGTCCAGAACATATATTAGATATGATATAATATAATAAAAGCATAACAGTTTATATTAATAATAGTATTTAATAAATTAGAAAGTGTGAAAAAATGATAAAAATAAAATCAGAAAAAGAAATTGACTACATGAGAGAGTCTGCAAACATACTAAAAAAAGTATTAGAAGAAGTAGAGAAATTAGTTAGACCTGGAATAACAACATTAGAGTTAAATACTGCTGCTGAAAAGATTATTGCTGAAAATGGTGCAACAGCGTCTTTTAAAGGAGTACCATGCCCATATAGAGGTGGTAAGGCTTTTAAACATGCATTATGCTTAAGTGTTAATGATGAAATAATTCATGGTATACCTACAAACTATATATTAAAAGAAGGCGATTTGCTATGTTTAGATGTTGGTGTATATAAAAATGGATATCATGCAGATGCAGGTAGAACATTTGGTGTAGGTAAGATTTCTAAGGTTGCTCAGAAACTAATAGATACTTCAAAAAGAGCATTTTTTGAAGGTATTAAATATGCAAAAGAAGGTTATAGAGTAGGAGATATTTCTTCTGCTATTGAAGCTTGTGTTAAAAAAGAAGGTTTTTCGCTTCTTGAAGATTATCAAGGTCATGGCGTAGGTAAAGAATTACATGAAGATCCAGGAGTTCCAAATATTGGGATGAAAGGAACAGGGCCTAGACTTTCTAGTGGTATGGCACTTGCTATTGAACCTATGATATGTGAAGGTAGTAATAGAGTGTATGTTAAGAATGATAAATGGACTGTTGCTACTGTGGATAAAAAGTTAACAGCTTATTATGAAAATACTATTGTAATAACTAAAGATGATCCAGAAATATTAACATATTAAAATTAAATAAACTAAAAAACAGTGTGAGTGAAATCATACTGTTTTTGTATTAATAAAGTACAAAATACATAGTATAATTAACCTATAAAAAGTACTTATGTAAAAAGGAAAGTAAATAACTACAAATAATTAAAGAAAACTTTATAAAAATAGCATTAAAATATTGACATTTACATAATAATTTTGTATAATGTATAGGTACAGTTTACACAAGTGAGTGTAACTTATTTGAAATAGGAGGAAATTTTCATGGCAAAAGATGATGTAATTGAAGTTGACGGTATAGTATCAGAAGCATTACCAAATGCAAATTTTAAAGTTAAGCTTGAAAATGGGCATGAAGTTCTTGCACATATATCTGGAAAACTTAGAATGCACTATATCAAAATTTTACCAGGCGATAAAGTTAAGTTAGAGCTTTCTACTTACGATTTAGCTAAAGGTAGAATAACATGGAGAGGTAAATAATCTCTTATTTATTAATTTAGTTTGTTAAACTATATGTTTGTATGCGGCTGAAAAGGGTATATGTACCCTATATTAAACTATAGTTTTTCAATATATAATATATTTAGTATTTAAAAACTTTAACATTTCAATTTTAAATTCTAAATATTTAAGTTTATTAAATGGTTAAAACTGTTTATAAATGCTTTGTTTTAAGTGTTTAAGGAGGAACTAAAATGAAAGTAAGACCATCTGTAAAAAAGATTTGCGACAAATGTAAAGTAATTAGAAGAAATGGCGTAGTTAGAGTTATTTGTGAAAATGCTAAACATAAGCAAAGACAAGGTTAATTGTGGGGGTGTAAATTTAAATGGCACGTATAGCTGGAGTAGACTTACCAAAGTCTAAAATTGCAGAAATAGGACTAACATCAATATATGGTATTGGTCGTTCTGTATCAAGAAAAATACTTGCAGAAGCAGGTATAGATGCAAACAAAAGAATAAAAGATTTCACTGATGAAGATGAAGCTAAAATAAGAGCTATCATTGAAAGAGATTACAATGTAGAAGGTGAATTAAAAAAAGAAGTAGCATTAAATATTAAAAGATTAATGGAAATCAATTGCTACAGAGGACAAAGACATAAAAGAAAATTACCTGTTAGAGGTCAAAGAACTAAAACTAACGCTAGAACTAGAAAAGGTCCTAGAAAAGTAGTAGCAGGAAAGAAAGGAGTATAGAATATGGCAGCAAAGAAAAAAGTTACAACTAAAAGAAAAGTTAAAAAAAATATATCTAGTGGTGCAGCTCACATTCAATCATCATTCAACAATACAATTGTTACAATGACAGATACTGAAGGTAATGCATTATCTTGGGCAAGTGCTGGTGGACTTGGTTTTAAAGGTTCAAGAAAAAATACTCCTTTCGCAGCTGGAGAAGCAGCAACAACTGCAGCAACTGCAGCAATGGAACATGGTTTAAGAACTGTTGAAGTATTCGTAAAAGGTCCTGGTTCTGGTAGAGAAGCAGCTATAAGATCACTTCAAGCAGCAGGATTGGAAATAAGCATGATTAAAGATGTATCTCCAATTCCTCATAATGGTTGTAGACCACCAAAAAGAAGAAGAGTATAGTGGGGGTGTAAATTAAAATGGCAAGATATACAGATGCAGTATGTAAAAAATGCAGAAGAGAAGGTATTAAATTATTCTTAAAAGGTAACAGATGTTCAACTAGCAAATGTGCTTTTGAAAGAAGAGCTTTCGCTCCTGGACAACATGGCAAAGGAAGAAGTAAATTATCTGAATATGGTTTACAACTTCGTGCTAAACAAAGAGCAAAAGTTTATTATAGAGTATCTGAATCTCAATTCAGAAAATACTATGATGAAGCGTTTAGAAGAGACGGAATCACTTCTGATATGTTATTTGAACAATTAGAAATGAGACTTGACAACGTAGCATACAGAATGGGTGTTGGTACTTCAAGAGCTGAATCTAGACAATTAGTAGGTTATGGAATGTTACTAGTTAATGGTAAAAGTGTTAACATACCTTCATACATTGTTAAAGTTGGAGATGTTATAACAATAAAAGAATCTAAAAAAGATAATAAAACAGTTGTAACAACTTTAGAATTAAATAAAAACAAATCTATCCCAACATGGATGGAAATGAATACAGAAAAAGTAGAAGCTAAAATATTAAGAAAACCTGTAAGAGAAGATGTTGATCTTGAAGTACAAGAAAGCTTAATAGTTGAGTTATACTCTAAAAACTAATAATTAGCTATTAGTATATAATGAATCATTAATTATAAATAATACGTGTAATCAGAGCGTATTAAAGGAGGAATTTAAATGATTGAAATGCAAAGACCAGAAATCAAATGTGTTGAAGTAGATGTAGACACATATTATGCAAGGTTTGAAGTAGAACCTTTAGAAAGAGGTTTTGGTATAACACTTGGAAATTCACTTAGAAGAATATTACTTTCTTCACTTCCAGGTTATGCAATTAATACAATAAAAATTGATGGGGTAACTCATGAATTTGTTTCAATACCAGGGGTTACAGAAGATGTAACAGATATTATACTTAATTTAAAACAAGTATGTGTAAAAAGTAATGATATGGATCAAAAAGAATTATCTATCCGTGCTGTAGGTCCTTGTGAAATAACAGCTGGTGACATAGTTACTGATGGTACATGTTCAATTGTAAATTCAGATTTACATATTGCTTATTTAGAAGAAGGTAAAACTTTAAATATAGATATGACTGCTGTTAAAGGTAGAGGATATATAGTAGCTGACAGATCAACTGTTGAAGCTTTAAATGTACTTCCAATAGATTCTATATTTACTCCAGTTAAAAAAGTTAACTTTACAGTTGATAAAACTAGGGTTGGTAAAGATGCAAATTATGATAAACTTGTAATGGAAATATGGACAAACGGTGTTATAGAACCATTCCAAGCGCTATCAATGGCAGCTAAAATATTAGATGAACATTTAAGTTTATTTATTGACTTATCTGAAATAGCAAAAACTATGTCAATAATGTCACATAAAGAAATTTCAAAAAGAGATAAAATGCTAGAGACTTCAGTAGAAGATCTAGAGTTTTCAGTTAGATCATATAACTGTTTAAAAAGAGCAGGTATGCATACAGTTGCAGACATTGTTAATAGAACAGAACATGATATGATTAAAGTTAGAAATTTAGGTAAAAAATCTTTAGAAGAAGTAATTAAGAAAATTAAAGATTTAGGTCTAGAATTTAAAGAAAACGAAGAGTAATATAACAAGGAGGGAATTTTAAAATGGCAGGAGTTAGAAAACTAGGAAGAAGTACTTCACATAGAAAATCAATGCTTAACAACTTAGCTACATCTTTATTCTTAAATGGTAGAGTTGAAACTACACTTGCAAAAGCAAAAGATTTAAAATCTGTTGTTGATAGTATTGTTAGTTTAGCAGTTGCTGAAAAAGATAATTTTGAAACTAAAGAAAAAATGATTTCTAGAGCAAAATTAGATAAAGACGGTAAAATAGTTAAAGAAACAAAAACATCTAAAAACGGAAACAAATATGAAGTTGTAGTACGTGAAAATGTTACTGAAACTGTTAATGTAGATAAACCATCTCGTCTTGCAGCAAGAAGAAAAATATTTACAAAAGTTAACAAAATAAAAGATGAAAAAGGTAATACTATAGATTTAACAAAAAAATTATTTGAAGAAATTGCACCAAAATATGAAAATAATAAAGGTGGATACACTAGAATAATTAAATTAGTTCCAAGAAAAGGTGATGGAGCAGAAATGGCTATATTAGAATTAATATAGTACCTTTAAAACAGTGAGTTTATTCTCACTGTTTTTTTATACTTAAAAACCTTATCTAAGTAGATAAGGTTTACAAGTATTTTAAGTGAAATAAGTTGGTTGTTAACTCATATATAAAAACTAATAGAATCATTGTAGGTAAAAGATATGTAATATTAATTAATGAAACTGATAATATAATAACATTAGATAAATTATAACAAATGTCGTTAGGATATAAATAGTAAATAAATTCATCACTTGTTTTTAGTAAATGTTTTCTGCTATATAATTTTATTTTAAATAGTAGAATTAATTTTTTTAACAGAAAAATTACTGATACAATAAGAGCTAATATACTAGTTAATATAAAAGCTTCAGTAAAGCTTATATGTAATAAAAATACAAAAATTATAGCTAAAATAGCTAATAAAAAAGGGATTAAAATCATAATTATCTCCTTTCAAATTTGAAATTTATTATTAATTACGAATATTAAAATATCTCTAAATAATACAGAATTAATTTGTGGTAAATTTAACTTGATTATATCATAGTAAAATAATTTTGTCAAAAACTTTAACAAAATAATTCAAAAAATATTAAATACTGACACTATATAAGAATTATGTTTGACTTTATTTACATAATATGGTATAATATTATATACGAAGGAAGTGATTTGAAGTAGTTTATACTACGTTTTATGTTGAATATAAAACAAAATCTTTTAGAAATTAAAGGAAATACATATATATCAAATAATCAAAAATTTTTATCAGGATCTGCTGTGATATTGCAGGCTTTAATTTTGATTGCAGTTGGTATTATAATATTAAATTTACATATGGAGTTAGGTACTATATTTACCTATGTAATTGCAACATTACTTATTTCTATAAGTGTAGTAATGTTAATAAAAAATATGTTTAATAAGAATAAAAAATCAGTGTTAGTAAATATATTAGAACCAATTTTTTATATGGTAATAGGAATATATTTTTTGAATAATCCTGATAGTTTTATTAAGATTTTTCCACTTATATTTACAGGATATATTGCTATAGATGTAATTATTAAAACAATAAATACTATGATATCATTTGATGATAACTTAGCTAATAAAATACCGGTACTTTTAAGAACTATAGTATCATATGTGTTTTTAGTTATACTTCTTGTATATCCTATGTTTAGATTAAGTATAACCGTAGTGGCTAGTGGAATATATTTTATAATATTAGGTGTTACGTATTTTATAGATGCAGTTGATATAACTCTATCTAAAAAAAATAAAGACAGAGTAAAGAAAAAAATAAGACTTGCTATGCCAGTATTTGTTGCAGCATTTATACCTTTTAGTATAATATCTGAGATAAATAAATTACTTGCAGTTAAAAATACTAAAAAAATAATAATAAAAAAAGAAGAAACTAAAACAGATGTACAAGTACTTGTTCATGTAAAAAATTTATCAGCTGAAAAATTTGGACATGTTGATATTGCTATTGATGATAAAGTTTATTCATATGGTTCATATGATGAAAATAAAATAAAATTTAAATCAGCTATTGGTGATGGGGTTTTATTCGAAGTACCTAAAGATAAATATATTGAATTTTGTACTACAAATGAAAATAAAAGTATTATTGAATTTGGGCTTAAATTAAATACAAGTAGTAAGAAAAAGCTTTTAAAAGCAATTAAAAATATAAAGTTAGATTCATATGTATGGAAACCTAGAAATCAAGAATTTAAAACATCTGAGTATTCTGATTATTCAAGTAGACTATATGTAGGGACAGGTGCTAAGTTTAATAAATTTAAAAGAGGTCCTTTTAAAACTTATTTTACACTATTTACAAATTGTGTTAAATTAGTAGATGTAATACTTGCTGATATATCATCAGATATACTTACTATAAATGGACTAGTAACTCCAGGAACTTATTATGATCATTTAAATAGACAATTTAGAAGAAAAAATACTATTGTAGTAAGTAAAGAAATACATTTAAATCAAACTAATAAATAAAGAAGTAGAATATATATTTTACTTCTTTTTTATGTCTAAGTAACATCTAAAATTTTAATACATATAATATACTGAGGTTGATTATATGAAAGAAAAATTATCAAACTTTTTTAGAAAACATCGATTTGCTATAACAGGACTAGCTTTTCTATTTATATATCTAGGTTCTTTTCCAGTATTTAATCAATCAGAAGTATTTAAATTTAGTCATTTGTTTATATTAATTGCAGGAGTTATTTTAATAACAGGTATTTTTGTTAATCCTATGTCTGAAGTAAAAAGAAGTCATACTAGGAAAAAACTACAAAAAGAGGCGATTAAAAATGGAAAATTTAATTAATAAATTTAGATATCCAGTTATTATTACTAGTGTTTTATCTACAATATTTTTAATTTTAAGAAATTTAGATATTATTAGTATAACTGACGATAGTGTTAATTTGATAGTAAATTCAATTGTTTCGTTACTTGTAATGCTTGGATTTGCAGTAGCACCAGATGATAAATTAAATGAAAATTTAGAAAATGTAAATAATATGATAACAGTTGTTAGCAAAGATGATTTGCAAAATATTATTTCTGGACAAGAGGAAATAGAAGATAAACAAGAAAAATAAGGTTATTGTTTATTAGATTGATGTTTAAGTATACTTGGTTATAACTATTATAACCAAGTATTATATTATATAAATTAAATCTTTAACAATTCTTCTAAAATTTGTACAGCATTTGTTGCTGCACCCTTTCTAACATTATCAGATACAACCCATATATTTATACCTGATTTTACTGAGAAATCTCTTCGTATACGTCCTACAAATACAGTATCATTATTACTTGCTATTTCATTTACTGGATAAAGTTCATTAGCAGAATCATTGATCACTTTAATATTATTAAAATTGTTTAAAGTCTGTATAATATCATCAAGAACAAACTCATTTTCAAATTCTATATTTATACTTTCACTATGACAATTTATAACTGGAACTCTAACACATGTTGAGGTTATGAGTAGATTTGGTTTATTTAAAATTTTTCTTGTTTCATTTATCATTTTCATTTCTTCTTTAGTATAATTATTATCTTCAAATACATCTATTTGTGGAATACAGTTTTCTGAAATACTATATTTGAATTCACTTGGGTTATTACCTTTTCTTGTATTAATAAGTTCATTTATTCCGTACGTTCCAGCTCCACTAACAGCTTGATATGTAGAAAATATTACTCTCTTTATAGCATATTTTTCAAGTGCTTTAAGGGGTAGTACTGCTTGTATTGTTGAACAATTTGGATTGGCTATAATGTTTTGATGAGATATTAAATCTTCTTTATTTACCTCAGGAACAACAAGTGGCACATTACTGTGCATTCTAAAAAAGCTACTATTGTCTATTACTATAGTTCCAGTTTTACTTGCTACCCCCGCATAAATTTCACTTGTTTTTGATCCTGCTGAAAATAGTGCAAAATCAAATTTAGTTTTAGTAAAAGAGTCTAGAGTAAGTTCTTTTACAGCATATTCAGTATTATTAAAGATTAATTTAGAACCTTTTGATCTACTTGAAGCAAAAAAAGTATAGTCATAATCTATTAATTCTTTTTCTTCTAATATTTTTAAAAACATTCTTCCAACAAGTCCAGTTGCTCCTACAATTGCTATTTTTTTCATATATATCACCTATAATAATTATATTCAAAAAATATAAAAAATATGTTGTTTTATGTATCTAATATCAATTAATTGAAAATAATATATTAAATAATTAAATTAATACTTAAACTAAAATTTACTTTTAATTAGATATGTACTATATACATTAAATGTTGAAAAAAACATTAAATTATAGTATAATATACATAAATAAAAAGGCGGTGAAATCTTGAGTAATATAAATGAAGAGATAAGTGATTTTGTACATTTACATATGCATACAGAATACAGTTTATTAGATGGTGCTATTAGACTTAAAGAATTAGTTAAAAGAGCTAAAGAATTAAATATGAAAGCTATAAGTATAACAGATCATGGTAATATGTTTGGTGTTATTGAATTATATAAAATATGTAAAAGTGAAAATATTAAACTTATAGTTGGATGTGAAGTTTATGTTGCAAAACGCTCAAGATTTGATAAGGAAGCTAAAGTAGATATAGAGCCTAATCATTTAATACTTTTAGCTATGAATGAAACAGGTTACAAAAATTTAACTAAGCTTGTATCCTTTGCATATACAGAAGGTTTCTATTATAAACCACGTATAGATAAAGAACTACTAAAAGAATATAATGATGGTATTATATGCCTTTCAGCTTGTCTTGCTGGTGAAGTGCCAAGAAGAATTATAAATAATGATATAGATGGTGCAAAAGAAGTAGTTAAAGAATTTTTATCTATTTTTGGTAAGGACAGATATTATTTAGAACTTCAAGATAATGGATTAAGAGAGCAAATTTTAGTTAATCAAAACTTAATAAATATAGCAAGAGAGCTTGATGTAAATTTAGTTGCCACAAATGATTGTCACTATTTAACAAAAGATGATTTTGAATTTCATGAAGTACTACTATGTATACAAACCAAAAAGACATTACTTGATGAAAATAGGATGTCATTTAATACAAATGAATTCTATATTAAATCTAAAGAAGAAATGAATGAAGCATTTAAACATGTAAAAGATGCTATTTCAAACACTGTTAAAATAGCAGATATGTGTAATTTAGAATTTGAATTTGGTAATACAAAATTACCTGAATTTAAATTAGAAAAAGAAATATCTCATTTTGAATATTTTAAAAATATTTGTTATAGTAATATTAGTAATAAATATCCAAATATAACAAATGAAGAAGAAACAAAAATAACAAAAAGATTAGAGTATGAACTTGAAATAATAAATAAAATGGGATTTATAGATTATTTTTTAATAGTTGCAGATTTTATAAATTTCGCTAAAAATAATAATATACCAGTAGGACCAGGAAGAGGATCAGGTGCTGGAAGTTTATGTGCATATTTATCTGATATAACTGATATAGATCCAATAAAATTTAATTTAATATTTGAGAGGTTTTTAAATCCAGAGCGTATTAGTATGCCAGATTTTGATATAGATTTTTGTTATGAAAGAAGACATGAAGTGATTGATTATGTAACAGAAAAATATGGACATGCTCATGTTGCACAAATTATAACTTTTGGAACTATGGCTGCTAAAGCTGCAATACGCGATGTTGCAAGAGTACTTGATATTCCATACCAAAAAGCAGATATGCTAGCTAAAATGGTACCTCAAGAACTTAAGATGACTATATCTAAAGCACTTGAAATAAATAATGAATTAAGTTATATATATGAATCTGATGAAGAATCTAAAAAGGTTATAGATATAGCCATGAAAGCTGAAGGAATGCCGCGTCATGCCTCAACTCATGCTGCTGGTATAGTTATTACTAAAGATAGAGTTGATGATTATGTACCGTTATATTTAAGTCAAGATACAATATCAACTCAGTATACTATGACAGCACTTGAAGAACTAGGACTACTTAAAATGGACTTTCTAGGACTCAGAACATTAACAGTTATAGAAGACACAAAAAAACTTGTTAAAAAATCTAAAAATATTGATGTGACTATTGATAAAAATATGGATGATAAAGAAGTATTTAAACTATTATGTGAAGGCAAAACTGTAGGTGTATTTCAGCTTGAATCTGCAGGTATAACTAATATGACAAAAGCTTTAAAACCAGATTGTTTAGAAGATATAATAGTACTACTCTCATTATATAGACCAGGACCAATGGATCAAATACCTAGATATATACATAATAAGAATAATCCTGAAGATACAAACTATTTACATGATATGTTAAAATCAATACTTAGTGTTACCAATGGATGTATGGTATATCAAGAACAAGTTATGCAAATATTCAGAGATTTAGCTGGATACAGTTTAGGTAGAGCCGATTTAGTTAGAAGAGCTATGAGTAAGAAAAAAGTAGATGTGATGAATAAAGAGCGAGAAGTATTTGTAGCAGGGTGTAAATCAAATGGAATAACAGAAAATATTTCTAATAAGATATTTGATGAAATGTCTGAATTTGCTAAGTATGCATTTAATAAATCACATGCGGCTGCATATGCATCTGTATCATATCAAACAGCATATTTAAAAACATACTATAAAGAAGAATTTATGGCTGCTACAATGAACTCATTGCTTGGAAACTTAAATAAAATACCAGAGTATATTAGTGAATGTAAAAAGATGGGTATAGAGATATTAAGGCCAGATATTAATGCTAGTTTAGCTAGATTTAATGTTGAAAATGAAAAAATAGTATTTGCTTTAAGTACTATAAAAAATGTTTCTGAGGTAGCTATTGATGAGATTATTAGAATAAGAGAAGAAAATGGTAAATTTAAATCATTTGTTGATTTCTTAGAAAGAGTTGTTAATGAACATGTAAATAAGAAATGTATAGAATCACTTATAATGGCAGGAGCATTTGATTTGTTAGATGAAAGTATAAATAGATACGATATGCTTGAAAGCTTTGAAAAACTTATGGATAGTATAGTATTTAATAGAAGAAATAATTATGCTAATCAGCTAGATTTTTTTAGTACATCTACAGATACAAGTCTTGCTACCAAAGTGCCTTTATGTGGTAGAAAAATAACAAAAAAAGAGTTGCTAGAAATGGAAAAAGAAATTATAGGAATATATGTATCTTCGCATCCACTTTCAGAATATGAAGAGTATATTGTTAAAAATAATTGTACTACTACAAAAGAAATAAATGATAATTTAGATACTTATGATGATAAAATAATAACTATTTGTGGAAGTGTAGAAGAGAGAAAAACAATTATTACTAAGGCAGGTAAAGAAATGCTTGCTTGTTTGTGTAATGATATGTTTTCATCAATAGAAATTATTGTGTTTCCTAAACAATTTACTAAACTAAGTAATGTATTAAGTAAAGGGAATGTTGTTAAACTAACAGGAAGACTTAGTATTAAAGAAAATGAAAGAATAAAACTACTTGTTACAAGCGGTGAGAATATAACCAAAACAAGTAAAATATTTATTAAAATTCCTGAAGGGAAAAATGAACTAGATGAAGTAGTAACTAATTTTATTAAAGATACATCGGATGAATATTATGGTAATATACCAGTACACTTATTTTATGAAGATAGTAAGAAAATAAAATTGTTGCCAAGAAGTTTTCATTTAGATGATTCAGATGAAGTTATAGAACTTTTAAAATCAAGACTTGGACATGATAATGTCGTTAAAAAAATATAATATAAAGGAGAATATAATATGAAATTTTCAGAAATCAAACAGAAAGCTAAACAAGACATAAAAGGTAATAAAGGAACATTTTTTGCTATGACATTAGTGTTAGGTTTTATTATGAATGCTGTTATATGGCCAGCATTTGTATTACTATCTATAATATTTGTAATAATGGGACAAGGAATAGCAGCACAAGTTATGCTTTTAATAGGTATGTTTGTATTATTATATGCTATAACATCACCATTTACTATGTCTATGTCAAATATTGATCTTAAATTTAGTAGAAGTGAAAAACTTAAAGTGTCAGATCTATTTTTTGGATTTAAAATGTATTTAAAATCAGTTGATATGTATTTTTTAAAATCTGTATATTTAATGTTTTGGACTTTACTATTCTACATACCAGGAATAATCAAAAGTTATTCTTATGCAATGTCAGATTATATTTTATTAGAGAATCCAAATCTTACAACGGATGAAGCAATAACTAGAAGTAGAAAAATGATGGATGGTAATAAGTTTAAATTTTTATTATTTCAATTATCGTTTATTGGGTGGTATTTAGTTATATATTTAACTTGTGGTATTGCAAGTATTTATGTATTACCATACATAAAAGCAGCTACAGGTAATTTCTATTTAGCACTAAAAAAAGAACAAGGATTAGAAAATGATGTTACAATTTATGATAATACTATAGAAGACGATTCTAATCAAAGTGACGTGTCAATTAATGATGAAATACAAGAAACAGTAATAACTGATGATCCAGCAATAAAATTAAAATAGATTAATAAAAATGAGTAAGTTGATGTTATATTACTATTAAATAGTAAATTATGATAAAAACTTACTTATTTTGTTTTTACAGCAATATATAAGTTGCTATTTAAGTAAATTTATTATATAATAGTAGACAAGAAAAGAAAGTAGAAGGTGTATACAAAAATGGAAGAATACATTAAAAATATTGATATAAATTTAGTAACTAATCAAACTTTAGCTTTTATAGGTGACTGTGTCCATAATTTGTACATTAGAACTTATCTTGCTAGTAAGAATAATATTCAAACAGGAATACTACATCAGCAATCAATTAAGTATGTAAGTGCAAAAGCTCAGTCTAAAGTTATAGATATTTTACAAGATAAACTTACTGAAGAGGAAATGGGAGCATATAAGAGAGGAAGAAACACTCATGTAGGTGCTATATCTAAAAATGCTGATATAACAGAGTATAAAAAAGCTACTGGATTTGAAGCTCTTGTTGGATACTTGTATTTAAAAAAAGAAATTATAAGATTAGAAGAATTAATTACCATGTCAATAAAAATTATTGAGGAGGAATAAGTATAAATGAAAGAAGAAAATGTTAATAATCAAACAGAAAAAGCTACAAATAATCCACCTAATATGAGTGATTTTGTGATTGTAGATACAGGCTTTAAAGAAGTTCTTAAAAATTTAAAGCATACAGGATTTGAAAAAATGTCAGATTCAGATATAAAAAAATTAGAAGAAGGTTTTGTCAAGGATTTTCAGCTTGATGCTAAACTTGCAGAAATAGATTTAAAATGTGATAAGAAAAGAGTAGTATATGTAGATGGAGAAAATATACTTATATATGATAATGGAGAATTTTTCTTAGAGGATACTATTGATTCTAAAAAAAATAAGAAAAAAATAGCAAGAAAAAAAGCTATAGAAATGTATATAGAGTATTTTGTTAAATACACTTTAACTCCAACTATGGAACATAAAAAAATGGAAAAATTAACACAAGAAATACTTAAAACAAATAAAGTTAAAGAACAAAAACAAATTGAAAGTAAAAAATTAAAAGAAAAAACTATAGAAATAGAAGAAAAAAATATTAATAAAGAAAGATAAGATATTTATAAGAGGTGAATAAATTATGCTAATAGCAGATATAATAATTCTTTTTCTAGTAGTAATTATGATGATAGTTGTTACAAGAGCTATGATCACACCATCAATTAGAAAATTATCAGTATATTTAAAACTAAACAGTGATGTTACAGGTAGAATACTTGGTTATGTATCATCCATGCCAGAACTTATTAATGTTTGTATTGCAGCCAGTGTAGGTATATTTTCAGATAGTATCTATAATGTTTTTACATCAAGCTCTATAAAGGTTTTAGCAGTAATAATTATAGTAATATTAATGAAAAAACAAAAAAGTATGATGAGAAAAAAATTTGTAGCAGACTATCTCTTAGTTTTATTAACTTTGATTTTACCTTTATTTCTGATTAATATGAATATTGCAGAAGAACTTATATCATTATCAATATTATTAAATGTTTTCTTTTTATTTATGTTGTTTAATAAAGAGGACAAATATTTTGATGTTGAAGATGATGAATTATATTCAGTTGAAAGACTTATAAGAAATGAAGAAAGAAAATTACATTTAAAAACAAGAAAATTAGGTAAAGAAAGAAAAATGAATATGGATAAATCAATATTAGTAATCATTATAAGTTTATTACTACTGGTAATGATGGGAATTATAGTATTTAACATATTAACAAGATTTGCTACTAATTATGAAATAAATGCTGTGTATATAGGTATAATAATGGGTATAATAGTATCAGTACCTGAAATAACTATATTTATTTCATCATTTGTAAGACATAAAAGGGTTAAAAATTATAAAAATGACAAAGGTGCAATTGAGGTTGTAAATAACTTAGTTATTTCAAATGTTTTAAATTTATGTATTATACATGCAGTAGCAATAATATTATCATACATTATTATATAATTAAATATAAGGAGAATATATGAAATCAAAAAGTACAAAAAAAGATAGAATAAAGCATATAATTATAGTGGTAGTACCATTAATTATAATAGCACTAGTTATGACTTTTTTACTTAGACCTGTTGGAGAAATAAATGAAGGGTTATTTAAAATAAATGAAGTTGTTGTAGGAAATACAATAGACATAACAGACTTTATTTTAGGGAATGAAATAGATAGTGAAAAATTAGATCTTTCTCTTACTTTAAACAGTAATGTTCAAATTAATATAGGTGATTTATCAAAAACAGCAAATATAACAAAAATATATTTGTCAAATGTTAAATCTTCTGTAGGGAATGATATTTTAAATTTTTATACGAATGATATAAAATTAAGACAAAATGTAGATGAAACCATAGAGTATGAACTTGAAATGATTCAAGATGAAAATACATCAAAAGTACAGTTTAATATGCTGTTTGAAAATATTAAACAGAATTTAGATTTAAGTTTGGACACTTTAGAAGATGGTCTTGTAAATGGATTAGATGTAGATATATATAAATCTAATGATATTCAAATATATTTTGATTTAAACATAGTAGATAGCAATGGTAAAGTATTAGTATCTAATATGAAATTTAATGTAGATTTGACAAAACTAACAGAAAATAATTACTCTATAGATATTTTAAATGCAGATAAGTATATATTTAAATATGAATAAAAATTCACGCCTAAAGTGGCGTGTTTTTTATTTTGTGTTGACATAATAACCAAAATGTGATATAATAAATGTCGAATTAATATTTAAGTATATATCTGAAAATTTAGATATAGGTATTAATAATATATATTAAAAAAGGAGAAATCTTATGCTAGAAATTAGTGTTAGAAAACCAACAAGTGAAGAGACTAGATTGAAAGTTATAGAACTTATAAATATCTATAAGGAACGTATAACAAAAATAAGAATTAATTATAATGTTTACCAAGGACTTCCACACGAAGAGTCACCTGAAGAAGAATGGCCTGTTAAAATTATTATAAAAGATGTTATTATTTATGCACATTCATTAACTGCCGGATATGGTGGTACAGGTCCTCATGATTTGTGTAAGGTACTTGATGCAGCTGGAGTTGTATATGATAAAAATGATATTTTAACTCAAAGAAGTGCTAAGAACGGCATTATATACTTGGAACTTACAAAATAGCAAATTAAAAGATTAGTAAATATTTTACTAATCTTTTTTCATATATAATTATAGAATTTAATATATTGTAAAAAAGAAATAAAATACAAACTAAAAACAAAGTATGAAATAATTTTAAAATTAAACTTAATGAGGAGAAAAAAATATGTATAAAAGTAATGAAAACAGTTTAAAATATAAAATAAAAAAGGTTGAATTATTATCTTTCAAAAAAGAATTTGAAGAAGCATTTGGTATATCTTTAAAAGATAGAACTACTAGTAATATAAGTATAGAAAAAAATACACTCATTAATAATAGTTATACAAACTCTTTTTAGCTGTAAATTGTTGTAATTAAGCATAAAATAGGGTATAATAGTATAAATAAAAAAGTTGAAGAAGGTGTAAAATAATATGAAAATATACAATACATATAGTAGAGAAAAAGAAGAATTTAAACCGATGGGAGATAAAGTTAAAATATATACTTGTGGTCCAACAGTATACAACTATGCACATATAGGTAATCTAAGAGCATATATATTCATGGATATATTAAGAAAAGTTCTTAAATTCAATGGATATAAACTTGAGCATGTTATGAATATCACAGATGTAGGACACTTAACATCAGATGAAGATTTTGGTGAAGATAAAATGCTTAAAGCTTCTAAAGAAAAAAACTTATCACCATATGAAATAGCTAAAATTTATACAGATAAGTTTATGGAAGATATACATAAATTAAATATTGAAGATCCAGAATATATTGTAAAAGCTACAGATCATATAAAAGAAATGGAAGATTATGTTAAAACAATATATGATAATGGATTTGCATATGAAACAAGTAAAGGTATATACTTTGACACTGAAAAAGATAAAACTTATGGAGAGTTATCTAAAGTTAATTTAGCAGACAATAAAGCTGGAGCAAGAGTTGAAATTGATGAAGAAAAGAAAAATCAAACAGACTTTGCTTTATGGATTAAAGCTCCAGAAAACCATTTAATGAAATGGGATAGTAAATGGGGAATGTGTTATCCTGGATGGCATATTGAATGTACTGCAATGGCAAATAAATACTTAGGCGAAGTTATGGATATTCATACTGGCGGTGTAGATCATATTCCAATCCATCATGAAAATGAAATTGCACAATCTAGAGGTTTTTCAGGTAAAAATCCAGCTAATTATTGGATGCATTCAGAATTTTTATTAATAGATAGCGGAAAAATGTCTAAATCTTTAGGAAATGTATATACTATTAAAGAATTAGAAGATAGAGGATACAGTGCTCTTAGTTTTAGATATCTATCATATACTTCACATTATAGAAATAAACTTAACTTTACTTTCGAAGGATTAAAAGCAGCAGATGTTGCACTTGCTAAACTAAAACAAATGTATAAAGAGCATAATGAAAGTGGAAATAGTGAAAATGTTGATTTAACTCAGTTCAATAATAAATTTGTTACTGCAATAAATGATGACTTAAATATGCCTATGGCTATGGCTGTTGTGTGGGAACTTATAAAATTACCTAAGAGTACTAGTGTAGCAAAACTTTTATTAGAGTTTGATATAGTACTATCTTTAGATATAGACAAACAATTAGAAGAAAAAGAAATTACTTTTAGTGATGAAATATTAAAAATATTAGATGAAAGAAAAAATGCTAGACTATCAAAAGATTTTAAAAAGTCTGACGAGTTAAGAGATTTACTTGAAAGTAAAGGATATAAAGTATTAGATACTAAAGAAGGACAAAAATTAGAACATATATAGTAGGAGGTAATAATGCCTATATTAGATAAGAATGATATAGTAACAAAAGAGAAGTATATAGAGTTTTTAAAGAAAAATAATGCTTCTGTAATGCAAGATTTAAGATGGAGTGATGTTAAAAATACTTGGAACTCTGAAGCTGTCTATTTAGAAGATAATGATGAAATAATTGCAGCAGCTCAACTACTTCTTACTAAACTCCCATATATCAATTCTTATCTAATGTATACTCCACGAGGTCCAATATGCAATTTAAATGATATTAATATTGTAAATAGACTTGTTAAAGAGGCTGAATTATTAAAAGATAAGTATAAAATATTTGCTTTTAAAATGGATCCTGAAATTATTTCAAATGATAGTGTAATTAATACTTTAATAGAAAATAAGTATAAAATAGTAGATGATCCATATAAGGTAATTCAACCTATACACAATATGATTTTAAATTTAGAAGATAAAGATGAAGAAAGCATATTAAAGCAATTTTCTGAAAAGACTAGATACAATATTAGAGTAGCTATTAAAAAAGGTATTAAGGTGAAATATTCTAAATCTATTGAAGATTTAAAAGTATTTTATGAACTATATAAACTAACATGTATAAGAGATCAAATAGGTTGTAGGGCATTTGAATATTTTGAAAATATGATAAATAGCTTTAATGATGGTGAAGTTAGAATATATATTGCATATCATGAGAGTGAGCCTCTTGCTGCTGCAATTACTACTAACTATAATAGTAAAATGTTTTATGTATATGGAGCAAGTAGTAATGAAAAAAGAAATTTAATGCCAAACTATTTAATGCAATTTGAAATGATTAAATGGGGACTGCAAACTAATTGTAATTCATATGATTTTGGTGGTGTATTTAAACTAGATAAATCTGATGGACTATATAAATTTAAGTCTGGATTTTGTAAAAAAGAAGGTGTAACTACATATATAGGTGAGATAGATAAAGTATATAATAAATTTATATATTATATATATTCAGAAATTATACCTTTTTTAAAAAGTATTAAAAGAAAATTAAAAGTGAAAAAGTAAATAAACAAATTATTAAAATAGAATTCATAAATGATATACTTTCACACATATTAATAGTAGTGGAGGTATATTTTATGAATAAGTATTTGAAGTTACACCTAATAGGTTTTTTTGTAATATCAATACTTGGAACTATATTACATTTTATATATGATTTAACAGGAAATGTATATATAATAGGACTATTTTCACCTGTAAATGAAAGTGTTGCAGAACATTTAAAGATGATTATAACACCAGTAGTAATATATTTAAGTATTGAACATATATATATTAAAGAAGATAAACTAATAATAGCTAAAGTTATATCAATGCTTTTTGGAATAACAACTATAATAGTACTGTTTTACTCATACACGTTATTTACAAATGATTCTATAGTTATAGTTGATTGTCTTATATATTATTTAGCAGTAGCTATAACGCAGTATATAAGCTATAAACTTATAAATGCTAATTTAAATTATACATTAAATAAGCATGGAAATATATTAATGATTTGTATAATATTTTGTATGTTTTTCTTTACTTTTTACCCACCAAATTACGATATATTTAAAGATGGAAATAGTAATACATATGGAATACTAAAGTTAAAAGAAATAAAATAATTAATTATAAAAATTTAAAGGAGGAATTATAATGGCAAGAGAATCATTTAAACCAGGAACATTTTTATACCCATTACCAGTAGTAATGGTATCATGTGGTGATATGGAAGAATCAAATATAATAACAGTAGCATGGACTGGTATTATAGCTTCTGATCCAGCAACTACATATGTTTCTGTAAGAAAAGAAAGACATTCATACAACATGATTAAAAAGAATATGGAATTTTGTATTAATTTAACAGGAAGAGATTTGGCATACTCAACTGATTATGCTGGCGTAAAATCTGGAAAAGATATGGATAAATTTGAAACTTTAAATTTAACAAAAGAAGAAGGTACTATTGTTAAATGTCCCCTTATTAAAGAAAGTCCTGTGTGTTTAGAATGTAAAGTTACAGAAATAAAAGATATGGGAAGTCATGATATGTTTATTGCTGAAATAGTTGCAGTAAATGTTGACAAAAAATACATTGATGAAACAGGTAAGTTTGATATGGAAAGATGTGATTTAGTAGCATATTCACATGGTCAATATTATACATTAGGAGATAAACTTGGAAGATTTGGCTTTTCTGTTAAAAAATAAAAAAATAATGAACAAATAATAAAAAAATAATATAAATTAAAAATTAGCTATTAACTAGTAAAACAGTTGGTAGCTAATTTTTTGTTATAGAAATATTAAATATGTAAATACTATATATGAGGTGTTGAAAATGGGAAAAAATGAAGAGTTTTTACAATACATATATCAAAATGCACAAATGGGTAAATCTACAATAGATCAAATTTTAAAAATAGTAGATGATGTGGAATTTAAGGATGTGTTAGAAGAACAGATAGCAGATTATGAGCATGTACTAGAAGAAGTTGAAATATTACTTAAAGAGTTATTTACTACTCCAAAAGAAATATCAAATGTAACTAAATTTATGACATATTTCAATATTAAAATGTCTACAGTAAAAGATAATACATCATCGTATTTAGCTGAAATGTTAGTAAAGGGTAGTAATATGGGAATAATGCAAATAACAGAAAAATTACATGGATATAAAAGATTAAAACCACAAGTTAGAAAATTAGGAGAAAAACTTCTCAAAATAGAAGAAGTTAATGAAGAAAAATTAAAAGAATATCTATAATTATGTAATCTTTGTTGTTTGTCTTGTAAAATATATTCGTGTATGGTATAATACTGTAGAAGTTTATATAAAACTAATTTATAATTAAAAAAGGAGATGTTACTAATGAAATTTTCAGTGACAAACAAAATAAACGAGGGAGTACCTAAAGGTGTTGTAATACAACTGTTTTTAAGCATGTTAGCTAGTATTAAAAATGATGAGAATATTATTGTTTTAGATAGTGATAAAAATCCTGTAACTAGTGATGAATATGCTTGTGATGAACATATTGAGTATTTAAAAAAGCAAATTGTAGAACTTATAATTCATCCAAGTAAACTAAATGTTAAAGAAACAGACAAGCTTCTTAATATTATATTTAACGAGATCGGTATATATGCAGCAATAAAAGCTCCAGAAAAAATAAAAATTCAAGAAGTGACAGAAAAGTTTAGAGATAATTTTTCTAGAGTGCAAATACCATATGCTGTATATGAATATTTATCTTGTAAATTCTTTAAAGCAATAGTTAAAAAATGTTTTGAAGATGAGAATATTTCTCTAGACAATAAAACTGTAAAACTTAAGATTTCGGAAAATACTGTTACCAGGCTTATAAATGAAACAGGCAGCAATATTAATGATATTGTAATGTGCATTAAAGAATATTTATTATATAATTTGCTAAGAATAGAAGCTATTTATACTAAAGATTGTGAAATATTTATAACAATAAAAATTATTTGATATGGAGGTATTACTATGGGAAATAATATACTTGTTTCAAACTATATTCGGTATGTAAAAGATATTCCTGTGATGTTACTTGTTAAGATATTAATTTCAAATTATGTTAAAACAATTAGATTGTTAGATAATAGTTATGAAAAAATGGTTGATATATTAGGCTCTATTGAAGATGATGAGGATGAAAATATATCAGAAGGAAGTAATTCAGAGCAAGATGAACATAATATGGAGTATCCATTAACAAAAAAAACTTTTTCAGATTTAGTTGATAAGCTTATATTACTATTAGAAATGTCTGATGAAAGTTTAGAAAAACTATCCCCTAACTATTATTCTTCGATAGATTATGATAGTATTAAATGTATTAGTACTTTTGATAAGCAATTACATAAAATTATTATTAGTATTATTAACTATATTGAATCTTTAGATTTGATATCAGATGATACAACTGGTGATGAATTTTATGATATATCAGATGAGGAAGAAGAAGATTTAGCAAGAATTATTCAAGCATTAGATAGTATTTCTAATTATTATGAAAAGCTTACAAGCAATATCAGTGAAAAGTTTATTACAGAATTTCAAAAATATTATAAAAAAAATTCTTTAAATAGAATGAAAGTAAATGATTTAACCTATCTTTTTGGAGTAACACTGGATTATAACATTAATGATTTTTTTAAAATCACCTTAGATAGAGAAGAAAATATGAATCAACTTGTATTAATCGAAATGGAAATTTTATTTTATGAAAATATTTTAATTGAGATATTAGAACTTATTTATTTATACATTGAAAATGAATGTGATATAGATAATGATGATATTAATTTTGAAGTTAAATGTTTTTTTGAAAAAGAAGATATATCCAAGATTAAAATAAGTGAATCTGAGTTTATTAATTATCTAAAAATTTTACTTGAATTTGAAGGATTTAATAATTTTGGTATTAGTATAGAAGAAGATGAAATAAAACTAGATGTATTTATAATATTTGAACTATAAAATTAAACTTAAATATGTAACATAATTGTTATATATTTAAGTTTTTTGTTACTAAGATAACTTGATAAGATACTACTGCTATGATATAATTCAATTAACAATAAATAATAACATAAAATTAATTAATTTTAGGAGGTTTGGAATTATGAGTAACAATGCTAAAATTTATCCACCGCTTTTTTACGTATCAGAAATGATATATTTTTATTTAGAAACGATGCTTATTCAGCTACTTATGACTCGGGAAATTATAGATAAAATAGTTGAAGAAAATGAAGAATTAGAAATTAAAGGAGGCGAATTTACAGATAAGTGCGAATTTGAATATATATTTAATTCTATTATTACTCTTGTACATGAAAAAGAGGAAGAACTAAACTTAAATAGAAGTAGTATTAATAATATATATGAAATGGATAAAGCGTTAAATGTAGTGTTGTCATTATTAAATATTAGTAATGATTTAATAAATCAATCGGAATTTTTTAGAATGATATATGTTAAGTATATAATCTTGCATATTACTTTAATCGATGATTATAAAGAAGAGATTAGTAAATTTTTGTTAGGTAATATTCATTTTTCAGATGTTACTGATAAGTATGGATTTGATATGCTTGAAAATAGTTTTAATGAAATGATGATAAATTGTAGAGTTCAAAATATTGATCTTGTATTTCCTTCACATGTATGGGAATTACTAGATGAAGTTTTTCCAAGTTTTATTAATATATTGATTATTAAATCAATTGAAAAGTATTCTGAAATTGCAGAGTTTGATAATGCAAGTTTTACTACAAGAACATATGTGATATCGGTTAATTCATATTATATGAATATGTTTAAAATGTTAGATGAAGATTTTCTTATTTACATTAAAAATTTTTTTAAGTTTCATGGATTTGAAAAAGTAAGTTTTAGCGAAGAACAAAGCGATTTTATTATAACAATAGAAACAATTGATGTCACTTATAATGAGGAGGAGTAATTATGGATAAAGCTATATATGCTTCAAACAGAATATTCATTCCAAATAATATGATTAAATTGGAAATAGACTATGTAATTTTATCTGTGATAAATATTGATAATATGATTAATCATACCATCTTAAATTCTGAAAAAATATTTATTCATTATGAAAAAATTAAAAAAAATCTAGATAATGACAATAAAGATACTGAAGAAATATTAGAGGAAGATGATAATGAAATAAGTTATGATTTAGATAATGAATTGTCTATACTGATAGATAATATTGCTGAAAAGTTAGAACTTTTAAATATTACAATAAATAAAAAGGATTTATATAGTTTGGATTTAGTTTTTAATAATTATCTAGAAGAATATCTAAATTATTTTAGTAATTTAACTCATATCGATGAAAGTGATTATAAAATAGGAGAATTTTCATTAATAATTGATATTATTAGTTTATATACTCAAATTGATTATGCAATTTGGAATAGATTTAGAAGTATATTAAATAGTGATATAACTAAATTAAAAAACTTTATAAATGAACTTGGAATACCTATTAATATTATAACTCCAGATGATGTAGCTAAAAATATCATAATAAGAGCTGATTTGCAAAATGAGATTGGTTTACAACTTTGGCTAAATAATAAATTACTAGCTACAATAAAAAAAGAATTTATTGCTCAATTCACTAAGATATATAGTCATATAATCCAAGGATTTGAGTATACCAATTTAGATATTAGTATTACTGTTGATTCTAATAAATTAAATACTGTATCTTATGATGAATTTGTGAATATCATAATTGAATTTTTACAATTTCAAGGTTTTGGCACTATTTCAGTTGAGATTGATGAAAATTGTAATCTTGAAATAGAACTTGAAATCCCTATTATTAAATGAATAATATTAGACAGATATATAACATAATGTTATATATCTGTTTTTATATATTTTAAAAATATATAATGACTGTTAAGTTTTTAGTATATTACAAGTATAGCTTGAAAAAAATAACTACAAATGATATAATGTTTTTATATATTAAAAATATAAGAAGGAGAATAAAATTTGAAACAAGCAGAAGAAATGAAACACTTCGGCATAGCTACTTTTGTAGGTAGTGAACATGTAAGCCTAAGTGAAGTAAATAATTACGAAGTATCAGTACTTGGAGTTCCAAGTGAAATGGGAGCTACATATAGACTTGGAATGCAGTATGCACCAAGAGCAGTTAGAGAACATTCTATGTGGAAAAGAATAGATGGAATGGAATGCTATGACTATGATAATAGAAAAATAGTAAAAACAAATGATTTAAATATATGCGATTTAGGAGACTTAAACGTATATAAAGGTAATCAAGAAGAAACATTAAATGAATTAATAAGAGTATCCTCTAAAATGGTAAAATCAACATTTCCAGTTATAATAGGTGGAGATCATTCAATAACTTATGGATCATTTATAGGAGTTAAAGAAGGCGGGAACTTTAAAAAGTTAGGGTTATTACAATTTGATGCACATAATGATACAGAACCAGATATTCCATTTATGCCAAGAGTATCTCATTGTAATCAATTTTCCAATCTTATTAAAGAAGGTCATTTAGAAGGAAATAATATGGCTGTTATAGGACTTAGAGGATTAGTAAACAGAGTGTGGAATGATTTTGCAGTAGATAATAATATAACAACAATCACTTCAAATGAATTTAATAACATGTTAGAAGAAGAAGTTTTAACTATATTAAAAGATAAATTTAAAGATTGTGATGGAGTATATGTTACTTTCGATATGGACTCATTAGAAGCAGCATATAGTGAAGGTGTAGGTACACCAAAATACAATGGTCTTAAAATAATGAAAGTACTTAATGTTTTAAGAGGACTGAAAGATATAAATGTTGTAGCTTTTGATCAAGTTGAACTAAATCCAATTCAAGACGCAAGTGGTATAACAAGTTTTATTGCGTGGGAAATATTATACAACTTCTTAGCAGTAGGATTAAATAAAGATAATTTAAAAAATAGATTAGAAAAAAACAATAATTAGTTAATTTAGGTTAGACTATGTAATTAATTATTTGAAAGGAGATATAGTATGGAACTTTTAGTTAGTTTAGAAAAAATAGAAAAATTACTTGAAGATAAGTGTTTGATTTTAGAGTGTAACATTAACAATGATGATATGATTAA
Source organism: uncultured Clostridiaceae bacterium (assembly GCA_964371585.1). Taxonomy (GTDB): domain Bacteria; phylum Bacillota; class Clostridia; order TANB77; family CAG-465; genus RGIG5057. Next base: position 67,454 of record CAYJMD010000003.1, on the reverse strand, counting down.
GTATCTATCATATGATTCTAGAGATATAAATAGTAATACATTATTTTTTTGTAAAGGTAAAAATTATAAATCTGAATATTTAGACAAAGCTTTAGAAAACGGTGCTAGTTGCTATATTGCTGAAGAAAAGTATAGAGATGACGTAAATTATATAATTGTTAAAGATGTAAGAAAAGCAATGGCATATGTAGCTAAACTTTTCTATAAAGATGCATATAATGATATAGAAACTATTGGTATAACAGGTACTAAAGGTAAAACTACAGTAACATATTTTTTAAAAAATATAATAGATAGACATATAAATAAAGATAGTGCAGTTATATCTACAGTTGAAATAATAACAGGTAAAAGAAAAGAAGAAGCTCACTTAACAACGCCAGAAGCATTAGAGCTTCATAAGTACTTTTATGAAGTTAAACAAAATAATTTAAAATACTTAACTATGGAAGTCACTTCACAAGCATATAAAACAGATAGAGCTTTAGGAGTACATTTTAAACATGGAATGTTTTTAAATATTTCTGAAGATCATATAAGTGATGCTGAGCATCCAGATTATGAAGATTATTTGAATTGTAAATTACAATTAATAAATAATGTTGATGATATGGTATTAAATTCAGATATGGATGAATTTAATAAAATAAAAGAAACTTGTATATCTGAAAATGTACCATATGTTACTTACGGTAAAGGTAAAGAAGCAGATTATAGATATGAAAATATTAAAAAAGAAGAAACAGGCTTTTCATTTACAGTAATTAATGATAAAATAAATTATAAGGAAGAATTTAAAATTAATATGCAAGGAAGATTTAATATAGAAAATGCAGTTGCAGCAATAACTATGGCAAAAGTACTTAATATTTTAGATGAAGATATAAAAAAGGGACTTCTTGTTACAGAAGTAAGAGGAAGAATGAATGTATTTGAAAAAAATGGCATAACAGTGATTGTAGATTATGCACATAATAGACTTTCATTTGCAAAACTATATGAATCAATAAAAGTGGATTACCCAAATAGAAGAATAGTATCTTTAGGCGGTGGTCCAGGAAACAAAGCATATAAAAGAAGACAAGATTTTGGTGAAATTGTAGGTGCTAACTCTGATTATGTTTATTTAACAGCAGAAGATCCGCAATTTGAAACTGTTGAAAGTATTTGTTTAGATATTGTTAAGTTTATTCCTGAAAAAGTTAAATATGAAATAGTTGAAGATAGAACAGAAGCTGTAGAAAAAGCAATAAAAAATTCAAAAAAAGGTGATGTTATTGTATTACTAGCTAAAGGTGAGGAAGATTACCAAAAAGTTAAAGGTGTATTTACATACTTTGAATCCGATCTTAAAATAGCAAAAAGAATGCTTGATATAAAATAATATTAGTATATATTTGTGTTATAAGGTAGGTGATAATATTGAAAAGTAGAATAAGTTTAATTTTAATAGGTGGAGTAATTGGAGTTATTATTTCCGTAATAGCTATTAATGCTATTTATACTCAGAGAAATGTAGATATTAAGGAAATACTAAAAATAAATGATAATATATCTGCTCATTTAATTGATTATGATTGGAATTATTATAATTCAGATAATAATGTAGCAGCAATATCATATTTTAATGAAGAAGATATTTATATGCAAATAAAAGAAAAACTTAAAGATATTCCTTTTACTGAAATAGATAATACATTATTAATAGATTTAGTAGTTTGTGATAGTAATATAGATTTAATTACACAGGACGAAGCAGTAAAAAATAGTAGAACTTTTAAATTTAAAGATGTTAATATAACATTAATAGATGAGGAGTTAAATGCTAAGCTAAGTGAAACAATAAATATTTCTGATAATCAGTTTAAACTAGATATATCAAACCTACCAGATGATAGAAATATATATATATTATATGAACTAGAACCTGTATATTCAAACAATGATTCATACGGAAATCAAGTAGAATATGCTATGAAAATAAGAACATAATTACTAGTGATAAAAGAAGTACATTGATTGAATACAAAAGTAAAGTAAATTATTAATTAAAATAAAAGCAGTATGAATAGTTCATACTGCTTTTTGATATTTAATTATTAAAAAAATCTTCTAAATGTCTGTTTTGATTAATAGGAATAGTGAATATATCATATGTTCCAAGTAAGGTTACTGAAGAATACTTTTTGCTAATTTGTCCATTAAGTCCGATAATATAGTTTTCTATAGTTTTACTAAGTAGTCCATCTCTTGAAATACAATAAATCCAGCACTGTTTATCAGTAATGTTTTTTATAAACCGTATTCCTTGCAATTCAAAGTCTTTTTCAAATTCAGTTTTGATAGTTGTAATCACGTTTTTGATAGTTAAGTCGTTTGGTTCGTAAATGTCTAATTTTTTCATGATAATGTCTCCTTTAAAATTAATTAATTTTAAATATTATACAATATTTATAACAATATTATACCATCTAAGTAATACATGTTCAACTTTAAATGATGATAAACATAAATAATATAATTAAAAACTAATTAATAAGCTAATTTAAATATATGGATAAAATGTATATTAATAGTATAAAAGTTGACTATAAAACAATTGTTTGGTATAATGAGTTTGGTGATAGTTTTGAAAGAGAGTAATATACTTCATTGTGATTTGAATAATTTTTTTGCTTCTGTAGCATCTCTTAAGGATGAGAATTTAAAAAATGTTCCGATGGCCGTTTGTGGTGATCCTAAAACAAGAAGTGGAATTATACTTGCTAAAAATAATTTAGCTAAAAAATATGGAGTTGTGACAGCTGAAACAATATATAGTGCTAAAAAGAAATGTCCAGATTTAGTGCTTGTTAGTAGTGATTATCCAGAGTATAAAAAGTATTCTGAATTAGTAAATAAAGTATACCTTAAATATACAAATAGAGTTGAGCCTATGAGTATTGATGAATCTTTTTTAGATGTAAGTGAAAGTTTAGCGTTATATGGAAGTAGTGTTAATATTGCAAATTTAATTAAAGAAGATGTTAAAAACACATTAGGACTCACTATATCTATTGGAATTAGTTTTACTAAATCTTTTGCTAAAATGGGTAGTGATATGAAAAAGCCAGATGCAATAACTGTGATTGATTTTAAAAATTATAAAAGAATATTATATCCTCTTGACATAAATAATTTACTGTATGTGGGTAAAGCTACAACTATATTTTTAAATAAAAAAGGAATAACAAAAATAGGTGATATTGCTCACATGGATAAATTCAAATTACTAAAACTACTTGGTAAAAATGGTGATAGTCTATATAATATGGTACATGGACTGGATAGTTCTAATGTTAAGTTATATACAGATGAGTATTTAGTTAAAAGTGTAAGTCATGGAAGAACATTTAAAGAAGATAGTAATGATTTAGAATATCAGCTTAAAAGAATAAGAGATTTAACTAATATTGTAGCAACTGAGCTTAGAGAGAAAAAAGCTAAATGTACAGTAATATCTATAACAATAAAAGACAATAATTTTATAAGTTTTACAAGGCAAAAAAAGATACTTAAAACTAATCTATATACAGATATGATTATTAAAGTAGAAGAATTACTAAAAGAGAATTATATTAAATCAAGAAATGTAAGAATGCTTACTGTTTCAGCTAATAATTTAGTATATGAAAATGATGAGGTTCAAGTTAATATGTTTGAGGATCTACCTAATATGAATCAAAATGATTTGTTAAAAATGGATAATAAATATGCTAACAATAATAGAGATAATAATATTAAAAATCATAATATAAATACACAAGATATAAAAAATAAAGTTAGAATTAAACAAGAAAAAGTATCAAGTATAATAGATGATTTAAATAAAAAATATGATGTTAATTTAGTTAAATATGGAAGTGTAATTTCTTCCGAAAGTAGTAAAAATAAAACTAAAAATAATATAAAAACTAATTAATTGCTAAGAGTGCTAAAAGAAATGTAGAAAATTATCAATATTTGTAAAAAATAAAACAAATTCTATTTAAAGCTTGAAATGCATTTAGCTTTGAGGTAAAATAACAGTATATAAAGCATTAAGGAGGAAATATATATGCAAATTAAAATAGGAATTAATGGATTCGGTAGAATAGGAAGATTAGTTATGAGAGCTTCTTTAGAAAGAAGTGATATTGATGTTGTTGCTATAAACGATCCATTTATCGATTTAGAGTACATGAAATATATGCTTACATATGATAGCATTCATGGAAAATTAAACAAACAAATAAATGTAGTAGAAAATGGATTAGAAATAGATGGTAAATTTATAAGAGTATTTAATGAAAAAGATCCTTCTATGATAAAATGGTCGGAAGCAGAAGCATACTATGTAGCAGAGTGTTCAGGTGTATTTACTACAGCTGAAAAAGCAGCTATGCACATGATAGGTGGAGCTAAAAAAGTAGTTATATCTGCACCTTCAAAGGATGCACCAATGTTTGTTATGGGAGTAAACCAAAATAAATATACAAGTGATATGAATGTTGTTTCAAATGCATCTTGTACAACTAACTGTTTAGCACCACTTGCTAAAGTTATAAATGATAACTTTGGTATAGTTGAAGGATTAATGACTACAGTTCATGCAACAACTGCAACACAAAAAACAGTAGATGGACCTTCAAATAAAGACTGGAGAGGTGGAAGAGCCGCAGCTGGTAATATAATACCTTCTTCAACAGGAGCTGCTAAAGCAGTTGGTGTAGTTATTCCAGAACTTGCTGGTAAACTTACTGGTATGGCATTTAGAGTACCAACTTTAGATGTTTCAGTTGTTGATTTAACTTGTAGACTTGAAAAAGGTGCTACATATGAAGAAATAACAGCTAAAGTTAAAGAGGCATGTGAAAATGAATTAAAAGGTGTTATGAGTTATACTGAAGATGCAGTAGTATCATCAGACTTTATTCATGAAGTACATACTTCTGTATTTGATGTTAAAGCAGGGATAGCTCTTAATGACAATTTTGTAAAATTAGTTGCTTGGTATGATAATGAATGGGGTTATTCAAATAAAGTACTTGATTTAGTAAGTCATATGTACAATGTGGATAACAAATAGTAAAAATAGTTAAAAGTAGCAAAGCACAAGATGATAATTTTATGCTTTGCTATAATTTTTAGGAGGAATTATGCTAAATAAAAGAACAGTTAAAGATATAGGTGTAAGTGGGAAAAAAGTACTTGTTAGATGTGACTTTAATGTTCCGCTTGACAGAGAAACAAAAACAACAATAACAAGTGATAAAAGAATAGTTGAATCATTAAAAACTATTAATTATTTAATAAGTGCAGGTGCTAAAATAGTACTTTGTTCACATATTGGTAAAACAGGGAAAAATATTTCTTTAAGACCAGTAGCTGAAAGATTATCAGAATTACTAGAAAAAGAAGTACTATTTGTTGATGATTGTATTGGTGAAAAAGTAGAAGAAGCAGTAAACAATATGAAAAGTGGAGATGTAATACTTTTAGAAAATTTAAGAAATTATGAAGAGGAAGAAGCAAATGACGAAGAGTTTGCTAAAGCTCTTGCAAAACCATTTAAAATTTTTGTAAATGATGCTTTTGGAACTGCTCATAGAGCTCATGCTTCAACATATGGTGTAACTAAATATTTACCAAGTGTATGTGGTTTTTTAATTGAAAAAGAAATAGAAGCTTTAGATAAAGGAATTAATAATCCAGTAAGACCACTTGTTGCAATAATAGGTGGAGCTAAAATTTCTAGTAAAATAGATGTACTTACAACTTTAATAGAAAAAGTTGATACTATATTGATAGGTGGAGCTATGTCATATACTTTCTACAAAGCTATGGGATTTAAAGTTGGTAAATCTTTATGTGAAGATGATAAAATGGAAGTTGCATTAGAAATATTAAAAAAAGCTAGTGATAGAAATGTAAATTTCCTTCTACCTATAGATAACATTGCTGCTGAGGAAATATCTGAAATAGCTTTAGTTCATAATGTACCTTCAAAAGATATTCCAGATGATTTAGCTGGTGTAGATATTGGAGAAGAAACTTGTAAACTATATACAGATATAATTATGAAAGCGGGAACTGTTGTATGGAACGGACCAGTTGGAGTATTTGAAATAGAAAAATTTAGTAATGGTACTAAAAAAATTGCTGAAGCTTTAGCACAGACAGAAGCTATAACGATAATTGGTGGCGGAGATAGTGCTGCAGCTATAGAAAAATTTGAACTTGAAGATAAAATGAATCATGTATCTACAGGTGGAGGAGCTTCACTTGAGTTTATGGAAGGAAAAATACTTCCAGGAATAGATGCTTTAGAAGAAAAAGAAATTTTAAGTGAAGATATTTCTGAGTAGTAAGTATTAATAGAGAAGGATAAAGTATGGATAAAAATAATAATATAAAAAATGTAAGAAAAGAAAATATTACCAGTGCAAGAAAAAAATTGAATGAACTGGATAAAAAATATAGAAGTGGTTATCCACAAAAAATATTTATCCTGAAGAGTATAGCTTTTTTAGTAGTTATAGGACTAGCTATATATTTAATAAGTAATATTAGTTTCTTTGATAATAATAATACAAATGGAGTCGCTTCTCTTAACCATGATGATTATTCAGAAGAAATTTTAGCACTGTATTCAAGATCTGGGGAACAAGAAAAATTTGAAAAATATATAGATTCTCTTCAATCAAAAGTAGCGATATATATGGTGGAAAATACTACAACAGATTTAAACTCATTTAATAATCTTGCTAGAGAAGTAGAAAATATTTTAAATTCATCTAGTTGGGAAGATTTAGATGTTGTAAAAGATGATTATTATAATGGTACATATAGTATAGATGAAAATGGTAACTTGAAATTTAAATTTGCATCTAAATCTATAGAGCCAGAATTTGCAAAAATTTCTAATTATGTAATATTAAATTAAAGGAGAATAATTATGAGAAAAAAAATAATAGCAGGAAATTATAAAATGAACCTTACTATAAATGAAGCTGAGGATTTTGTAGAAAGTATAAAAGGTAGTATAAATACTAATGAAGTAGATGTAGTTATATGTCCAAATGTAACATGTTTAGATAGATTATTTGATTTACTACAAGGTACTAATATATCACTTGGAGCTCAAAATGTATATTGTGAAAATGCAGGAGCATATACTGGAGAAACATCTCCTTCAATGTTATATGCTGTTGGTTGTGATTACTGTATAGTTGGTCATAGTGAAAGAAGAGAAATATTTGGAGAAACTAACGATTTAATTAATAAAAAAGTTATAAAACTATTAGAAAAAGGAATTAAACCAATATTATGTGTTGGAGAAACATTAAACCAAAGAGAAGATGGATCATTATATGAGGTTATAAAAACGCAAGTTACTGAATGTTTAAATGAAGTATCAAAAAATGATGTTCAAACTTCTGTTATTATCGCATACGAACCAATCTGGGCAATTGGTACTGGAGTTACAGCTACAAGTGCTCAAGCAGAAGAAATGTGTAAGTATATTAGAGAAGAAGTAGCTAAAATATATGATGAGATTACTGCTGATAAAGTAAGAATACAATATGGTGGAAGTGTTAATCCTAAAAATGCAGCTGAAATATTAAATATGCCTAATATTGATGGTGCTTTAGTAGGTGGAGCAGCTATTAAAAATGATTTCATCGGTGTTGTAAACTTTGAATAAGTGTGATATAATAAGTAAGTCCAAATAATAGATGAAAATGATTAGAAATGAGGATAATTTATGAATAAAAAAACAAAATTACTTATGATATTAGATGGTGTTGGAATAAACAGTAGTGATGTAGGAAATGCTTTTAAACAAGCTTCAACTCCAAACATTGATAAGATAAGTATTAAATACCCAAATACTACAATTAAAACAAGTAGTATGGCAGTAGGACTTCCTGAAGGACAAATGGGTAATTCAGAAGTTGGGCATACAAATATAGGTGCTGGTAGGGTAATATATCAAGAACTTACAAGAATAACAAAAGAAATTAGTGAAGAAACTTTTTATACTAATGAAGAATTATTAAAAGCTATAAAAAATGTTAAAAAAAATGATAGTGCTCTTCATTTAATGGGACTTGTTTCAACAGGTGGTGTTCATAGTCATATTGACCATTTATATGCACTATTAAAACTTGCTAAAGATAATGATATATCAAAAGTATATATACATGCGTTTTTAGATGGAAGAGATGTTGCTCCAAGTAGTGCAATTGATTTTCTTAAAGATTTAGAAAATAAAACTCATGAATTAGAAGTTGGTAAAATAGCTACACTTGTTGGTAGATATTATGCTATGGATAGAGATAAAAGATATGACAGATTAAAACTTGCATATGATATGCTGGTTAATGCTGAGGGGAATAAATTTAAATCTGTACAAAAAGCTATAGAAAATTCATATGAATCACAAGAGTTTGATGAATTTGTAAAACCAATCATAATAGTAAATGATGAACAAAAAGAAACTGCAAAAATTTCAGATAATGATTCTTGTATTTTCTTCAACTTTAGACCAGATAGAGCAAGAGAACTTACTCATATTTTAACTGATGATGAATATGAAGGATTCGAAAGAGTAAATTTACCTAAAGATTTAGTATTTGTTACTATGACATCATATGATGAAAAATTAACAAATGTTAAAGTTGCATATAAACCTCAAAGTATTGCAAATACTTTAGGAGAATATGTTGCTTCTAAAGGAATGACTCAGCTTAGAATTGCAGAAACAGAAAAATATGCTCATGTGACATTTTTCTTTAATGGAGGAAAAGAAGATGAGTATAATGGTGAAGAAAGAATATTAATTCCATCACCTAAAGTTGCAACTTATGATTTAAAACCAGAAATGTCTGCATTAGAAATTACAGAAGAAGTTTTAAAAGCTTTAGATGAAAATAAATATGATTTAATTGTAATGAACTATGCAAATGGTGATATGGTAGGTCATACTGGTAATTTAGAAAAAGCTATTCAAGCTGTTGAAGTTTTAGATTCTTGTGTAGGAAAAGTAATTTCAAAAGTTGAAGAATTAGGATTAGAAGCAGTTATAACTGCAGATCATGGTAATTGTGAGTATATGACAGATATTAAAACTGGTGAAGTTATTACATCTCATTCTACTTTTGATGTACCATTAATTGTAGTATCAGATAGAATATCTAAAATAGTAGATGGAGCATTATGTGATATTGCGCCAACAATACTTGCACTAATGGGACTTGATAAACCTGCAGAAATGACAGGAACAAGTTTAATAGAAATAAAGTAGGTGAATATATATGTCTGAAGAAAATACTAGAAAAACTAGAGATGATTTTAGTACAGAAGCAGAATATCTAACATATCTTCTTGTAAATCCAGAAGAAGAAAATGTGGAAATTGATCCTGCAAGAAAAGCAATACTATATTATAAGTGTAATAATCCTAAGTGTAGTAATGTTATGAAAACAAATGAAGAGATTCATGAAATGTATATAGAGCAAATAAAAGAAGCTTTAGATACTGCAATATGTGATAAATGTGGTCATGTTGGTTTCTCGTTTATCAATGAAGATGAATATATCAAAATTGATAAAGAAAATAAAAAACAACTTAAAGCTGAAGATTTAAAAAAGAAAAATAAAGTTAAAAATATTACATATGCAATTAAATATATTAATCTTGAAAGAGAAAAGTTATTTAAAGATCTACTTGATAAACTAGTAGATGGTCAAATAACTCCAGAAAGATTTGTAGCAGTGTTTTATCATGCAACATATAGACTTACTCAGTCTGCAGTTAGAAGATATGAAATACCTAATTTTGATTGGTCCGAGCAACGAAAACTTATTAAAACAATGACTGATGCAGTACTTGATCGTTATGAAATAAAAAAAGAGCATGACGAAATAATAGAGCAGTATGATATTAAAAATGATGAACTTTATAAAGTTTATGAAGAGCATTATGAAAAAGATCCAGATGAGCATGATGAAATATTTGCGGAGTATAAAAGAGAAACTAGATTAAATGATTATATAAAAAAAATCAGTGAAAAACACGCTGATATTGAAAACAAAAGAGCTGAGTATAGAATGGATAAGAAATATGAAAGAGCAGAAGATAAATTTACTAAAAACTTAAAAGCTCAGGTTAAAAAATTATAGTTATTATTTTTAAAATAATATATAAAGATTGTTAAGGAGGAAATTAAATGAAACAATATTTAGAAATCGAATCAGTATTTGCAAGAGAAATATTAGATTCAAGAGGAAATCCAACAGTAGAAGTTGAAGTTATCGTAGAAGGTGGATTCATGGGTAGAGCTGCTGTTCCATCTGGAGCATCAACTGGTGCATTTGAAGCTGTTGAACTTAGAGATGGTGACAAATCAAGATACTTAGGAAAAGGAACTTTAAAAGCTGTAGATAATGTTAATGATATTATAGCTCCAGAAGTTGAAGGAATGAACTGTTTAGATCAAGTTGCAATTGACAAATTAATGATCGATTTAGACGGAACAGAAAACAAAGAAAAATTAGGTGCAAACGCTATTTTAGGTGTATCACTAGCTGTCGCAAAAGCTGCGAGTGAAGCATTAGGAGTAAGTTTATACAACTACTTAGGTGGTGTAAATGCTAAAACTTTACCAGTACCGATGATGAACATCTTAAATGGTGGGAAACATGCTGATAATAGTGTAAATATTCAAGAATTCATGGTTATGCCAGTAGGTGCTGAAAACTTTAGAGAATGTGTAAGAATGTGTGCTGAAGTATTCCATAACTTAAAATCAGTTCTTAAAGCTAAAGGTCTTGCTACATCAGTAGGTGATGAAGGTGGATTTGCTCCAAACTTAGCTAAAGATGAAGATGCTTTAGTTGTAATAATGGAAGCTATTGAAAAAGCTGGATATACTCCAGGTAAAGATTTCAAAATTGCTATAGATGCTGCTGCTACAGAAATGTATGAAGAAGCTAAAAAAGCTGGTAAAGAAGGTTCTTACTACTTCTGGAAAACTGGTGAAATGTTCACTACAGAAGAATTAATAAACTACTATGCTGAGCTTGCTGAAAAATACCCTATCATATCTTTAGAAGATGGTCTTGCTGAAGAAGATTGGGAAGGTTGGAAAATGCTTAATACTAAACTTGGATCTAAAATCCAAATCGTTGGTGATGATTTATTCGTTACTAATACAAAACGTTTAGCTAGAGGTATAGAAATGGGTGCAGGTAACTCAATACTAATTAAATTAAATCAAATTGGTACACTTACTGAAACTTTAGACGCTATACAAATGGCCTCAAGAGCTGGATTTACATCTGTAATATCTCATAGATCAGGAGAAACTGAAGATTCTACAATTGCTGACATATGTGTTGGTTTAAATGCAGGTCAAATAAAAACTGGAGCTCCATCTAGAACAGATAGAGTATGTAAATATAATCAATTAATAAGAATTGAAGAAGAATTAGAAGCTTCTGCTCAATACTTAGGAAATGATACTTTCTTCAATATAAAAAAATAATTAATTTAATATTAAGTTATTAAATTAATAGAAATAAGATAGATTAGTAATAATATATTACTAGTCTATTTTTTATGATTTAATTATAACAAAGTAATTAAAATGTTAATTAAAAATTTATTAAAATATTAATTAAAAATTAATTAAAATATTTTCAAAAAAAATTATATGTGATATAATTGATATATAAATGATATTATGAAAAATACAAATAAAATATAGGAGGCTATATGAATAATAGTAAAATTAATTCTATGGCAAGTAAAATAAAAGGATATTTTGATAAATATGAGACAAATAAAGATTCAAAAGTATTGTCTAAAGTTCATGTCTATACACCTAAAGCTATGAAAAGAGGATATTCAGAGTTACTGTCATGTGAAAGTAAAAAAAATATTGAATATGAAAATAATGAAGATAATAGTTTTGATGAAATAAATAGATTAAATGATAAGATAGGTAGAATATGCTCGCAAAATATGAAATATATATATGAAAAATTATTACTTCCACTTGGTGTTGATCAGTATTTAATATATGAATATAACAAATATGCTCCTAAAGAAAATGATTTCTATCATAAAATTGGAGCTAAGAGACTACCTCTTGATTGTAACCAAAAAGATTCTAAAGAAGTATTCAGTAACAATGAAGATAATACTTTAGAAGAATTATTAACTAAAAATATAACATACAGTAATATTGCCTCTAAAGTCTATCAAGCTTTAGCTATATCAAAAAGAGAAGAGATAGCAGGTAATGTAAGTATGACTGATAGTAGATTTAAAGCAGCAATTTCAAGGGTAGAAAAAATGCTTAAATCTGCAAGTGATATAAATAATTCTAAGACTTTGGGGTCATATATAAGTGAATATTATGATAAAAGTACTAAATTAAATGATAAACAAAAAGAAGATATTTTAAATGAATTCAGCAAAAAAATTAAGGAACATGAACCTGATTTTAAAGATATAGATATGAAAGAATTTGCACAGTTATATGATTATGAAAGTAATAAAAGTTTAATGTATCATATGAAAGGTACTAGTACTGAAATATTATTAAAAGAACATATTAAAACTTTAAATTCAGGTATTAGAAGTGAAGCTAAAATATACTTAGAATCAGATGAAACAACAGCTAAATATAATAGTGTAGTAAATATAAGATTGAATAATTATATAAATACAGTTAGTGTACATATGAATGAGGAATATTTAAAAGATATATTAAGTAATTTGCCATTTGAAAATAATGTTAAAGCAGATAAGATATTTAATTATAAATATGAATGTAATCATATAGAATATCCACTAACAAGACCACTTACTGAAGGTGATAAAAAAGTATTAACAAGGACAATAAACTCTATGAATGAGGAGGATAGACTTTCATATTCACAAGAAAATATGTTAAAAGAATTATCTTTTATATCTAATTTTGATAGCGAAATAAAATCAAATTCATATAAAGATAAATATCAAAGATTTAAATACATCGATGAAGCTTTAAATGAAAGTAATTTAAAACACAATAAAGAACCTGATTTGTTTGAAGAACTTGAAAATCTGAATTATTCTGAAGAACAAATTATAGATAAAACAGCTAAAAATCAGAATTATAATTATACTAGATCAATAGTAGATAATAATGAAATAACTATATAGAAAGGAGTAATATAATGAATGAACTAGAAAAAAAGCATATCATAGATTTATATAAAAAAGGCAATACAAATGAGTGCTTACATTATTTCTATACATTAATAAGTAATAATATATATAATTATTTAAATAGAAATGATATAGAAGTAAGTAAATTTGATAACCTAAGAATATTACTTTTTAAATTACAAACAAATTATCCTACTTATGAAATAGAATGTAATAATATTTTAGATGTAATAGATGATGAAGAGCAAGTTACAGAAGAAAAAATTGATATAATAATGTTTAACTACTCAAAACTATATAAAAACTTGAAAATGAGATAAAAATATGTTATAATTATTATGTTAACACTAAATAATAAATTAAAAGGAGACATTAATATGTACGACGTTGGAGATTTAAAAGATTACTTAAACGAAATTTTACAAACAGACTGTGAATCACTGCAAAAACTTGCTCAAGCTTATTTTGAAGAAGTTCCTGAAGACAGTATGGGAGCAGAATATTTACTTTCTATTTCAGCAGATGAAGATGATATATCTGATGATACTTTAGAAGTTATTATGCTCCATTTACAATCAATGCACGGTTAGAATTTTAAAATTAGTAATACTGTAAATTAAAAGTAGAAAATAGTAAAAATTAAAGAACAAAACATTAAAAGTAGAAAGAAGTACAAAATTGTACTTCTTTTTAGTTGTTTTTTATATAACATTTTTAGGATTATTTATTATATTATTATTTTATAATCCTTTTAATTCATTGATAAAATCACGTAATGTAGCAGCTTTTTCAAATTCATATTTTTTAGCATACATCATCATTTCTTCAGTTAATCTTTCAATTGTTTGCTCTTTAGATTCTTCTTTATTTATATCAATTTCATTTACTTCGTTTTCAGTAAATGTAGCTTTAATACTTTCCCTTATATCTTTAACAATAGTTTTAGGAACAATATTATGATCTTTATTGTATTTAAGTTGTATTTCACGTCTTCTATTAGTTTCAGTTATAGCTTTTTCCATAGAAGGAGTAAGTTCATCTGCATACATTATAACTGTTCCATTTATATTTCTTGCAGCTCTACCAATAGTTTGTATTAAAGAACGTTCAGATCTTAAAAAACCTTCTTTATCACTATCTAAAATAGCAACAAGTGAAACTTCAGGAATATCAAGTCCTTCACGTAGTAGATTGATACCTACAAGTACATCAAATTTATCTTCTCTTAAATTTTTGATTATTTCAAGTCTTTCTAATGCTTTTATATCTGAATGCATGTAGTTTACTCTAATACCTTTATTAGATAAGAATTTAGAAAGTTCTTCAGCTTGTTTTTTTGTTAAAGTAGTAACTAATACTTTTTCTTTCTTTTCTAGTCTTTCATTAATATTTATAAGTAAGTCATCAATTTGATTATCTCGAGGTTTAACTATTATGGTTGGATCAATTAGTCCTGTAGGTCTAATTATTTGTTCAGCAATATTGGTAGCATTAGTATTCTCGTAATCACCAGGAGTAGCAGATACAAAAATAGTTTTATCTATTTTCTTTTCAAATTCTTCAAATTTAAGTGGTCTATTATCAAAAGCTGAAGGAAGTCTAAATCCATTTTCTACTAGAGATTCTTTACGAGCTCTATCGCCATTATACATGGCTCTTATTTGAGGGATTGTAACATGAGATTCATCAATAAGTACTAAAAATTCATCACCTAAATAGTCAAATAATGTATATGGAGTAGAACCTTTTTCTCTGCCAGACATATATACAGAATAATTTTCTATACCTTGACAAAATCCAGTTTCTCTAAGCATCTCAATGTCAAAATTAGTACGTTGTTCTAATCTATATGCTTCAATATTTTTATTTAATGATTTAAGTTCATTTAATCTATCTTCTAAATCACTTTCGATAAGTTTAATAGTTTTTTCCAGTTTATCTTTTTGAAAGACATAATGAGATTTAGGGTATATAAATTCATGTTTAGAAGTAGATTTGGTTTTAAAAGTGATGTTATCTAAAATACTTATTTTTTCTATTTCATCTCCAAAAAATTCAATTCTTAAAACTTCACTTGAAGTCCCAGCAGGGAATACGTCAACAATATCACCTTTAACTCTGAATTTACCTCTTGAAAAATCTATATCATTTCTTTCATATTGAAGCTCTACTAAACTTCTAATAAATTCTTCTCTTGACATTGTCATAGAAGGTCTAATAGAGATTACCATAGAAGTATAGTCTTCTGGATCTCCAAGAGAGTAAATAGCAGAAACAGAAGCTATTATTATAACATCTTTTCTTTCAAAAAGAGCTGCTGTAGCACTATGTCTTAATTTATCGATTTCATCATTTATACTACTATCTTTTTCTATATATGTATCAGTTGCAGCTATATATGCTTCTGGTTGATAATAGTCATAGTAACTTATAAAGTATTCAACACTATTATCCGGAAATAGTTCTTTAAATTCACTGTATAGCTGGCCTGCTAATGTTTTATTATGAGCCAGTATTATTGTTGGTCTATTTACTTTTTCAATTATATTTGCCATTGTAAATGTTTTACCACTACCAGTAACTCCAAGTAATGTTTGAAATTTATTACCTGAAGTAATTCCATTTACTAATTTTTCAATTGCTTGTGGCTGATCACCACTAGGTTTATATTTACTATGAATCTTAAACATTCTAAACTCCTTTTTGTTTAATTATATCATTTTTTATGTAGTTTTTCAATTAAACTATACAGTAATAATTACATATAGATAAAGAAAAAACTTATAAACAAATTAGTTTATAAGTTTAAGTAAAATAAATAGTAATAAATTTAGTTATTTCTTTTGTAGATAATGTTTTATTTAAATCTATCAACACATTTTTTACATACAGGATAACCAGCAATGTTGTATAAATTTGGATATATGTGTCTTTCTCCACATAAAGCACAAGTTTCTAAAAAATAATAGCTACTCATTTTAGGATAAATTTGTTTTAACTCATCATGAATTCTATTAATCATAGTACTGGCGTCTAAACAATTCCAGCATACAGGTCTTTTGGCTACACTATATAGCTCTGTTTCATAATAGAATTTTCTACATAAGTAACATGTTTCAACATAGTCCTTAGGTCCGCAATCATAACCTCTAAAAGGATTATTTATCGTATCAACTTCTTTAATTATAGTGTCTATTTTTGAAGCATTAAAAGTTTCAGAAGTACTAGTTTTATCATGTAGAATATGATAAAGTGTTTTAAAATCTAATTTTTTCCGTGTATTATTATTATTATTATTTACTTTTTGTTTTTTCTTTTTACTCATATGCAATTTCTCCTTTAATAGTTATAAAGTGGTGTAATATAGTTATGTAATGTATTATATCATGAGTGTCAATATAAAATAAAATTAAAATTTTAATACATCAGAATATACATTTAGTAATTGTTTACCTATTAGTTTTAGATTCCTTTCCTTTGCAGTTATGTATCCTTTTTCAACAAGAGAAGGTAATTTACCATTCAATAATAAATTTATTTTTTCTTCAAATTCATTAATATCTTTAGCTTTATAAATATTTTCATTATCTTTAAGCCAAGTATTAAAAACAGGTATGTCTCGTACTATTGTATTTATTTTACATGCACATGCTTCTAAAACAGGAATACCTTCTGTTTCTTCAAAAGTAGGGCATATATAAATATCTGCTCCATTCATTGCTTCTATTATCATTTCTTGTTTTACATATCCAGCAAATATAAGGTTATGAAGTTTTGTATTTACAGCATTACGAATTTTTTTAGGTGATAAATTAAGAGGACTATATCCAAACCATATAAACTTATAATTAGGTAAACGTTTGGCAAGCTGAACAAAATCTAAAATTCCTTTTCTTTCTATATATAGTCCAATTCCAATAACAACTTTATCATTTTCATCTATATTGTATTTTTCTCTAAACTTTGATTTGTGATTTATATTTTTCTTAAACTTATTTAGATCAACTCCATTAGAAATTGCTTCAATTCTATTTGATATATTATAACTTTCTAGTAGTTTTTTAGAATAGGGAGTAGGAGTTATTATACAGTCACCTAAAGAATAACATTTTTCAATCCATATTTTAAAATAGGGAGCTATTCTATTAGAAAAAATAAATGAGTTTTCTAAATCTTCTTTTGTACTGTGAGCATGATACACTATTTTTTTTCCTTGTTTTTTAGCTTTTTTAGCTAAGATATAACTTTTGATACCAAAGAAATTTATATGAGCTATATCATAGTTATCTTTAGGGTTAGTTGTGTATTCAACATTGCTTAATCTAAGAGCTTCTTTTTGATGATGTATAGCTTTTCCAAGTCCAGATTTTCTGATTAGTTTAAGATTTTCTGTATATAGTAGTACTTTCAAATTATTACCAACTTTCATTATACTATAGTAAATGCAATAGAAAAAAATAATATTACTAATAAAAATATCACATATCAAAAAAGATATGTGATAAAGTTATTTATAAAGTCAATTGGAATTTGTAAAAGCGCTAAATAATCAATTAAAAACACTTGCTCTAACATATGTAGATTAAGTAATATTAGAACTATAAAAAGAAAACTTATTAGTACTAGAGCAAAAGGTTCTTTTTTCTTTTTTAAATAGTGAGTAAGTGCAACAATAAGTCCTATAAAAACTAAGATATTATATATAATATATAGTATTAAAAATATTACTGAAAATCCAAATAATATAAGCATAAAATATTCTCCTTTTTATCTTTTGATATATGTTAAATCAACTATTCCATTATATGACATTGTAGATTTTAATTTGAGTTTTTTTTCAATATCTGAATTGTTAAATAGTTTGATACCATTTCCTAAAATTGTAGGAATAACAGAAATTGTTATTTCATCAAGTAAGTCATTTTCTAAAAACTGATTTACTACATAAGCTCCTCCACATACCCAAATAGATTTTGTTTCATCATTGTTGTTTTTATTTATAAGATCAACAAGTGATTTAACATCAGTATTAATAAATGTTATATTATTAGTATTTGGAATGTCTCTACTTGTAAGTACATAAGTGTGCTTATCTTCATATGGCCAAACGTCTTTTGATAGATTTGTAACTATTTCATGATATGTATTATATCCTAAAACTACAGTATCTACTGTCATATTAAATGACTCAAAACTTCCCATGTTTTCTGGATCACTGAAATCTCCAGATAGGAATTCAACAGAATTATTAGATTTTGCTATATATCCATCAAGTGACATAGCAATGTATAATATATTTTTTTTCATAATTACCTCCAAAATATATACATATTATATCACAATAATATATATATTTAAATATATGATTAATATAAGGTGATAAAAATAGATATTATGTTTGATTTTAATCAAATATTGATGTATAATAGTAATGATAAAGAGATGGTGATAAGTTTGAAAGAAGAAACAGAAAAATTTAGCATAAAAGGATTTATAAAGAAACATTCGGTTATTCCATATTTATTTATAGCTATTCCTATTTTTATACTAGCACTTATGCTTACTGCACAAGTTAAAACAGTTAATATAACAACTGAGTTTACTCAGGATAAAAGAGAAACAGAGCTTATTGATGATTTAGTTACTCTTCAAAGACTATATGATGATTTAGAACTTAAGTACGAGCAGAGTGAAAAAATAGTAACAGAGTATAAATCAAATACTACAACTAATTCTGAGCTTATTGCATCTATGGAAGAAGAGATAAAGAAACTTAGTATTTATTCTGGAACAACAGATCTTACTGGCCCAGGTATAATAATTACTTTAGATGATGGAGATAAAGCTTTAGAGCCAGAACTTAGATCAGATTCAATTGTACATGATAGCGATATATTAACTGTTGTAAATGAGCTAAAAGCAGCAGGAGCAGAAGCTATAAGTGTAAATGGTCAAAGAATAACTTCAATGTCAGCAATTAGATGTGTAGGACCAATAATTCAAATAAATTACCAAACAATAGCAGCACCTTTTGTAATACATGCAATAGGTAATGCACAGTATTTAGAAAGTGCAATCAATATAAAAAATGGTGTAGCAGATTTATTAAAAAGTATTGGAGTTCAAGTTGAAGTAAGACGTGAAGATGAAGTTTATGTACCCAAATTCAGTGGTATATTAAACATTGAAAATTCTACGATTATAAATGAGTAAGGAAGGTGCAGTATGGTAGGAATAATAATTATAGTAATAAGTATACTACTTGGTATACTTACAGGAATGAATTTTGAAATTCCATATATGTATTCTAAATATGTAGCTGTAGCAATTTTAGCTTGTTTAGACTCTGTGTTTGGAGCATATGCTGCTAATACAGATAAAAAATTTAGTTTAAAAGTATTTATATCTGGATTTTTTGGTAATGCAATTATATCTATGATACTTGTATTTATAGGAGAAGAACTAGATGTTGATACTTATCTTGCAGCAGTTATAGTATTTAGCTCAAGGATGCTTAATAATTTCTCAACAATAAGAAGAATATATATAGACAAAATTGAAGAAAAAGTCCATAAAAAAGTTTAGTAAACAAATCACAATACAAACTACTTGTATTGTGATTTTTTATATAATATTACACTTATATTACAAATTGTTAAAATGAAATTTAATTTAAAAAAATTTGTTGTAAAAAAAAAATCTTTGTGATATAATAATTTTGTTATAAGAAGTTGGAGGTATATTTTATGAAAAAAGAGGGTAAAGCTACTAAGGGATGTTCTAGAAACATGTCAGTAGTATCTATAACTATCATTGTTATAATAGTTTTAGCATTACTTACTTTCATTGTTGGTGCAGTAATATTAATGAATTCACTTAACAATAATAGTAACAATGCTTTAAGTGATGAAGGTCAGTTTAAAGTTGGTCTTACACTTTATTTATCAGAACTTGCTGATTACATTGCAACAAGTAATGCAATAAGTGAAGATTATGATGAAAAACTATTAGATGCAGATATGCATAATACAGTATATAATGGTGTAGTTATAGGAAATGGAATACAAGAGTTATTCCCAGATTTAAAAGATGATGCAATATTTGCAGAAAAACTAAATATAGTTGATGGTAAACTTGCATATGTTGGTAATATTGAAAATGAAAAGTTATGGGCTAGTGAAGCTATAACAGATTATGAAAAAGCTGGTAATTCAATCATATTTAGTGAAATGATTTCAGCACAAGATTTCAACTCTAAAGTTGATAAAAATGTAACAAAAATAGTATTTAATAAAGGTATTTCAGAAGGATACGAAACAGCATCAGTTAAATATGATTTAGCTAAAGATTCTTCAAAACCAATCGTTGGTTGGATAGACAGTGAAAATACATTACATGTTGAATCTAGATATGTTATACTAGCACCAGAAGTGTTAGGAGAAACAGCTAGCAATATAGGCATATTTAAAGATTTCAAAAATGTTAAAGAAATTCAGTTAAACAATTTCAATACATCTGAAACATATAAAATGTCAATGATGTTTAGTGGTTGTAATTCACTTACTACTATAGACTTAAGTGCTATAGATACAAGTAAAGCTGCAGAAATGGATGCAATGTTTAAAGATTGTTATTCATTAACAGAACTTGATTTATCAAAATTTGATACTAAATATGTAACTAGCATGAAAGAAATGTTTAGTGGTTGTAGTAGTTTAAAACAACTGGATATAACTAGTTTTGATACATTAAACGTAACAGATATGTCTGATATGTTTAAAGGTGTTCAAGGTATTACAACTTTAGATGTTACAAATTTAACTACCATGAACGTAACTGATATGTCAGGAATGTTTGAAAATATGTCAAAATTAAAAACTTTAGATCTTAGTTCTTTTAATACAGAAAAAGTAACAGACATGAGTAGAATGTTTGCTAATACTAATAGTTTAGAAACTATAGATGTAAGTATGTTAAATACTTCAAAAGTAACAGATATGACAGAAATGTTTGCAGATTGTCAAGATATTATACAACTTGATTTATCTAAATTTAATACAGATAGTTTAACAAACATGGAAGGTATGTTCAGTGGGTGTACAGCTTTAGAATATTTAGATGTTAAATCATTTGATATATCTAAAGTAACAAGTTTAAAATCTACATTTGAAGATTGTATAAGTCTTAGAGACTTAAATTTAAGATCATTTGATCTTACAAAAGTAAGTAATTTTGAAGATACATTTGCAAGATGTATCCTAGCAGATGGATTATATGTTGCAGATCAGGCAAGTGCTGATAAACTTTCAGGTTTTCCTGTATATTCAAAAATAATTGTTGAATAAATAATGATATAATTAAAATAGTCAATAACTTTAATGTTATTGGCTATTTTTTTAATATGTATAACATAAATATTAGCTAGAACATAAAATAGTATAAAGGAGGGAAATATAATGAGAATAGGACTTTGCTTATCTGGTGGAGGAGTAAAAGGGGCAGCTCATATTGGTGTTATAAAAGCTTTAGAAGAATCTGGAATACAAATTGATTATATATCAGGATGTAGTAGCGGTAGTATAGTAGCAAGTATGTATGCAATGGGATATACTCCAATGCAAATGTTATATATGTTTAAAAATTATTGTAGCAACATAACTGATTTTGATAAGATGATACCTTTTAAAATACTTGGTATGGCATTTACTGGTAAAATAAAGTTAAAAGGCTTAGCTAGGGGTAAAAATTTGGAAAGCATTATTAGAGAATTTAGTTTAAGAAAGAAAGTAAAAGATATTTCAGATATAAAAAAGCCACTAGCAATTCCAGCAGTTGATATAAAAACAGGACAGCTTGTATATTTTTTAAATACAAAAATAAGAAATGAAGAATATTATGATGAGAGTGTTTGTTATGAATATGTACGGAGATATAGCTAGTATTGTAAGAGCTAGTAGTAGTTTACCTTGTGTATTTGAACCGAAGTATTTAAATGGAAAATATTTGATAGATGGAGGAGTAAGAATGAATACTCCAGTTAAGGTATTAAAAGATATGGGAGCTACTAAAGTCATAACAATATCTTTTGATGATTCCAAAAAAGCTGAAATGTGTAATTTTAATATTGTTGATGTTACTTTAAAATCTTTTGATATTATGGGACATGAATCAGACTATAGACAATTTGATATGTCAGACTATATAGTAAATATTAAAATGGGAAATGTATCACTTCTTGAATGTTCTAAAGCGAGTTATGCAGCAAATATTGGATATATGGTTACTAAAAACAATATTGATAAAATAAAAGAAGCATTTGCTATTTAGTTGACAAAACTTCAAATGTTATGCTATACTTATACCATGGAAGATAAAAGAATAATTAAAATAAAAGAAATAATTAAAAATATACCTAAAGAACCAGGTATATATATGATGAAAGATATAGATAATAAAGTAATATATGTAGGTAAAGCTATAGTACTTAGAAATAGAGTTAGTAGTTATTTTAATAAAACTGTAAAATCAGAAAGAATAATTAAAATGACTACTTTAGTACATAATATTGAATATATAGTAACAAGAAATGAAGTAGAAGCACTTCTTCTTGAGTGTAACTATATTAAAAGTTTAAATCCTAAATTTAATGTAATGTTACGAGATGATAAGTCATATCCATATTTAAAAGTAACTATTAATGATGAATATCCAACTATGTATATTACAAGAAAAAAATCAAATGATAAAGCTATGTATTTTGGACCATATACTTCAGTTCACAGTATACGTGAAGTTCTTAGTATGATTAAAGAACTATTTCCTGTTAAAAGATGCAAACATAATTTATCCAAAACAAAAGTAGATACGTGTTTGTATTATCATATAGGAAGATGTCTTGGACCCTGTAAAAATGATATAAATAAAGAGCAATATAAAGAAATGATAAGCCAGATAATAATGTTTTTGAATGGAAAAACAAAAGAGATTGAAAATATTATTAAAAGTGAGATAGACAAATGCATTGAAAGTTTAGAATTTGAAAAAGCAAATACTCTTAAAAAACGTTTAGAAGATATAATTAAAATAAATACTAAACAGAGTATGGATAATTTAAACGAAATTTCTACAGATGTAATTGGATATATTTTAAATGAAAATACATTACATATTAATATATTTAAGATTAGAGGATATAAGATAGCGTTCCATGATAATTTTAAAGTTTCAGATGTAGATAAACTTGATTTAAATGATATACTACTATCATGTATAAGTCAGTATTATACTAAAATAGAAGATATACCTAAAAAAATATATATAAAATTAGCAGATAATGAAAAGCAGCTACTTGATGAGTTATTAATAAACTCAGAAGTAGTAGTTCCTAAAATAGGTGAGAAGTTAAAACTAATAGAGATGGCTGAAAATAATATTAAGATAAATATAACAGAAGAAAAAGAAGATAAACTTCAAGAATTAAAAGAAATAATTGGATTTGATGTACAAAGTATAGAATCATACGATATTTCAAATTTAAAAAACGAATATATAGTTGGTGCAATGATTAGAGTAGATAATGGTAAATTAAATAAAAAACTATATAGAAAATTTAAAATAAAATCTACATATACTCAAGATGATCCGAAATGTATTTATGAAGTATTATCAAGAAGACTTAAACATATAGAATGGGAATATCCAGAAGTTATATTAATTGATGGTGGTAAAAATCAAGTAAATGCAGCACTAAGAGCGGTTAAAGAAGCTGATGTAGATATAAAAGTTTATGGTATGATTAAAAATGATAAACATAAGACAAGAGGAATTATTAATGATTTAGGAAATGAAATTATATTAAAAGAAAAATCTACACTTAATTTCTTAACATTTGTTCAAGATGAAGTACATAGATTTGTAATTACATATCATAGAAAATTAAGAGATTCAATAAAGTCATTAAATAATAAAAATTGAGTAAAATAGTGAAACTAAAAATAAATCAAATATTATAATAGTATAAATTTTTAAAAATAAATCATAATATTTACGGGAGATGATATTATGAGTAATCAAAGAATTGATTGTAATGTTACAGATTGCATGCATAACTGTTTAGAAGATTGTAGTTGTAGATTGGATAAAATACAAGTATGTCCATGTAATTCTAAAAGTCCTAGAACTCCTGAAGATGAAACTGCATGTTCAATGTATATTTTTTCAGGTGATTTAAATACAAGAGAACATCTAGCTGGAAAACAGCAAATATAGTTTAATTAGTTTTCTTGTAGTGTTAAATAGATAGTAGATATATCATATGTCTACTATCTATTTGCAATTATATAGAAAGTGTAATATAATATAGTAGGTGAATAAAATATGACAAAATTAGATAGATTTAAAGAAGAGATTAATAATAAAGAAGTGGCGGTACTTGGAATTGGTATTAGTAACATTCCTCTTATTGAAACACTTTCAAAATATGGAGCAAACATAACAGCATGTGATAAAAATATAGATTTATCAGAAGATATAAAAAATAAGTTAATAAACTTAAATGTAAATTTAAAATTAGGTGAAGAATATTTAAGCAGTTTAGAAAAATTTGAGTATATATTTAGATCCCCAGGTATAAAACCTTTCTTACCAGAATTTAAAAAAGCACTTGAATCTGGATGTATATTAACATCTGAAATAGAAGAGGTAATAAAATTAAGTGAAGCAAAAGTCATTGGTATAACTGGTAGTGATGGTAAAACAACAACAACAACTATAATATCTGAAATATTAACAGAATCCGGATATAATGTACATACAGGTGGAAATATAGGAACACCATTATTTAGTAGACTAGAGGATATAAAAAGTAATGATTTAGTAGTATTAGAACTTAGTAGTTTTCAGCTAATGACTTTAAAAGAAAGTCCAAGTATATCACTTATAACTAATGTTTCAGAAAATCATTTGGATTATCATACAAACTATGATGAATATAAACAAGCTAAAGCAAGTATATTTATGTTTAGTCCTAACTCTAAAGTAGTATTTAATTTAGATGATAAAGAAACAGAGTCATATGTTTCTTTGATAAAAGATAAAAAAGATATTAAATACTTTAGTTTAGAACAAGAAATAGAAAATGGAGCATACTTAAAAGATGATAAATTATATTACAATAATAAATATATATGTGATAGAAATGATATAAAACTTGTCGGTATTCACAATGTTGCAAATATACTAGCAGCTATTTCAGTAGTATTTGATTTGGTTAAAATAAAAGACATTGTAAATGTTATAACTACATTTTCAGGTGTTGAGCATAGAATGGAACTTGTTAAAACTACTGATGGTATTAATTGGTATAATGATTCTATAGCTTCATCTCCAGCTAGAACAATAGCAGGACTTAAATCTTTTAATGAAGATATAATATTAATAGCAGGAGGATATGATAAAAATATATCATATGAAGAGATAGGTAAATATATAGTACAGACTGTTAAAGTATTAATATTACTTGGAGCTACTGCTAGTAAAATTGAAGATTCAGTTATAAAATATGATACTTCAAATAAAGTTAAAATAATAAATGTAACTACTATGGAAGAAGCTGTTAAAGAGGCCAGAAGTTTTGCTAAAACAAATGATAAAGTAGTAATGTCTCCAGCTAGTGCATCTTTTGATATGTATAAAAATTTTGAACATAGAGGTCAAGATTTTAAAAATTTAGTTAATAGTTAAAATAATATACTATAATAAATAAAGTTTGATTTTGTGATGTAATAAAATTAGACTTTTTTATTAATGCATAAAATAATAAAATAATATATAATTTAGTCAGAGGTGATAATGTGGAGTTTATTACAAAATATCAAGATAATGAAATAAATAAGATATCTAACATACATTCAAACGATAAATCTAAAGCTAAAGGATTTTTTCCAAAGAGAAAATTTAAATTTAAAGATATAACTAAAATGCTCAAAAACAAAAGAAGAATATCACATACGCTTAAGAGTTTATGTAATACACCTAAAATAATTAGACTACATGATATTAATAAGGAGTATTTAACTAAAATAACTAAAGAAAAGTTTGATTTGTTAAATGATTATATTATAAATGAATTAGGTATGAACTCATGGGGAGTAGCTACTTTCGAAGAGACAGAAATCTTTAAAGGACAAAGTATCCCATATAGAAATATAATTGTTATGTCTAAAAGAATGAAAAGTGAAGTTTTTAATATAAATAAACTTCCTAATATGGACTGTATGTTAGAAGTTATGGAAGTATATGGTGATACCGGAGTAGCTTGTTTAAAAGTTACAGAATTTTTAAGAAATATAGGGTTTGGAGCAGTACCAAATCATAGTTTAGGAGGAAGTGTTGACTATACAAAAGCAGGATTTAAAGCAAATCTAGGATATATTGGTAAACATGGAATGTTAATTACTCCTCATAGTGGAGCTTGTAATAGATTAAGTATAGTATATACTAGTATTAAAAATTTAGATGAATTCTTACAAAATGATGAAGATTTTAGTTTTGGTTACGAATTTTGCAGTAATTGTAAGCAGTGCATAAAAAAATGTCCATATGAAGCTATTTATGAAGAAGCTAAAACAGATAGTAACGGACATGTTGAATGTATATCAAATGAAAAATGTAATAGTGGTTTTTCTCATTATGGGTGCGGAATATGTATAGCTGCCTGTCCATTTACTAAAAATAGATATAAAAAGATAAAAGAAAATTATTTAAATAAAAATAATTAAATAAATAAAATCTAACTTTAAGTTAAACTATGTGTTTAAACTAAAGCTAGATTTTTATTATTATAACTAAATATTACTCGTAAAATTCATGTATATTATACAACTCTTCATAGTCTTCTTTAAGTAAATATGGAAACTCATACATCTGATTATTACAATTAAAACATGGTATTTGGGTTTTATGTTTAGAGGAAATATTTGTATTTAAATTACTTAAAGATTCTAATAAATGAGTTGGTATAATTTTAAAACTATTACAAGATTGACAAATAAAAGTAGATGTTTTAAAGTTGACTAAATAAGGTTCATTAGTATAATACGTATATATTTTCTCTTTTAAATAATAACGAGTTATACTAGAATATAGCTTTAAAGTATAATAAGAAAACTTCCTTATTTTTTTTCTTATTAAAAACTTTTCTTGGTATTCATTTGAAAAATATGTAGACAATAAAAACACTTCCTTTTAGAAAAAAATACATTGTAAAATATACCTAAAAAATAATTTAGAAAAAACTAACATATAAATAAAAAACTTTAGAATATAAAAATAAATAGTTATAATAACAGTATATAATACATTCCTCAATGAATGAGGATAGTAAAAGTATAATAAAAAATAAGTTTAAATACAATTAAAAATTAAATATCTGTTAAAATATAACAAATGATTTTAAATTACGACATTGAAAAGTGTTTAAATATAAAAAGTATTAAATATATTTGTCGAATATGTATATGTTTGTATATTGTAAATACTAATGTAAATAATATAACAGGTGAGTATATGATAATAAATCATAAAATTATAAATAATAATATATATGTATATGTTGAAGTTATAGACGATAGCGAATTTGCAAAAGAATTTTTAAATGATAATAAAGAAGACAAAACATTTATTACCAAACTGAAAAGCTATGTAACTAAAAATTTGAAAAAGGGAGATGTAGGTGTTTTAGTAATCAATGGTGTATTAATTGGAAGTATGAGTTTTGCTATGTTCTTTGGAATAAATGAAGAATTTGCAAGTAAAGTGGATAACAGTACGATTAACATAGAAAGCAGTAAAGATTTCAATATTAGTTCCAATGATGAGGAAAAGTTGTCTGATAAAGAGAATGAAAATTTACAACAAAATGAAAATATAACTGATAATACTAGTAATAATAGTAATAGTAATAGTACTTCTTCAAATCAGCAAAACATTCCTAATGATACTTCAAATAATAATACTAATAATAGTGGAAACAATAGTAATACTAGTAATGGTAATAATAACTATATTCCTGAGGTTGAAGAAACACCGAATGAAGAAACTATTAAACCAGTACCTACAGATATACAAATAAGATTAAATACAAATGGAACAATTGTGACTATGAATTTAGAAGAGTACATAATAGGAGTAGTAGCTGCTGAAATGCCTGCATCATTTCACAGTGAAGCCTTAAAGTCACAAGCCATTGCTGCTAGAACTTTTGCTATGAAAAAGACGTCAAGTGGTATAACTCTACTTAATTCTACAACACATCAAGTATATAAAAATGAAAGTCAATTAAGAGCTATATGGGGATCTTCATATGATACATACTATAATAAAATAAAAGATGCAGTATATGATACAAAAGGACTTGTTCTAAAATATAATGGAGGGTATATAGATGCACTATACCATTCTACAAGTAATGGGATGACAGAACTTCCAAAATATGTTTGGGGTAATGATGTATCATATTTACAAAGTGTTAGTAGTAACTGGGATAAAAATGTATCAGGTTATGAAAAAACAGTAGATATAAGTTATTCTACATTATCTAGTAAACTTGGTATGAATATAAATTATGATACAAATATTGAACTTATTTCATATACAGTAAGTAATAGAGTTGATAGTATTAAGATAGGTGATACTATATTTTCAGGAGTTACTCTTAGAACTAAACTTTCTCTTAGATCAACAGACTTTACTATTGCAAAAACAGAAACAGGATTTAAAATTACTACAAGAGGATATGGACATGGAGTTGGAATGAGTCAATATGGAGCAAATGAAGCTGCAAAGGAAGGATATTCATATTCAGATATTTTATATCATTACTACACTGGAGTAACATTAAATCAAATATAGTACAATATTTATTATTGAAATCAATATTATAATCGTATAAAAATAGTTATTAAATCCATAATATATGTGAGGTATATTATGGATTTAAAAAATTTAAGTAAAGAAAAAGTTGTAAAATATATAAAAGATAAAACAGCAGATTCGCCAGATATGATGTATAGAACTATAAGTGTTAAAAATTATAGTGTTAATGTATTATATAATGAACATGTTTGTAATTCAGAGTTTATCTCTAATTTTGTAATTAAGAGTATAAATAATATTTTGAATGATTATATAAAAATAAAAAATGTAGAAGAAATTAAAGATAATATTGATAATAATAACAATAATTCAAATATTAAAATTATAAAAAGAAATAAGATAAATAAATTAGCTAAAACAAATGAAAACAATTATGATTTAGAATTACTAGACATGTTTATGAGTCAAATTTATTTTTCTAAAGCAGTAAAATTTAACTATGATAAAGATGATATATTCCATTACATATATTCTGGATTTGCAATTATAGTTTTAGATGATGGTATTATAGCACTAGAAACAAGAGCTTTTTTAAATAGAGCTATTTCTGAGCCTACAAATGAGCGTACTTTAAAAGGACCTAAAGATGCTTTTAATGAAAACTATAGTATGAATATAGGTTTAATAAGAAGACGTATTAAAGAGCCAGGACTTAGACTTGAAGAAAGTTTAGTGGGGAGAAGAACAAAAACAAAAGTTGGAATATTATATGTTGATGATATTTGCAATAAAGATTTAATAAAAAAATTACAATCAGATATAGATAAAATTAATATAGATAGTATTTTAGATAGTAATACATTATCTGAATTTTTTACAGAAAGTTCAGATAAAACAGTATTTCCAACTATTATAAGTACGGAAAGACCAGATCTTGTCTGTAATTATCTATTACAAGGCAGAGCAGTACTTATAGTTGAAAATTCACCGTTTGCAATTGTTCTTCCAATATTTTTAGCAGATTTTTTTAAACAAATGGATGATTATTATGAAAAAAGTAATGCTTCAATGTTTATTAGACTAATAAGGTATTTAGCATTTTTTATATCTTTATTTGCTCCAGCCATTTATATAGCACTGACTACTTTTAATCAAGAAGCTCTTCCAACAGATCTTCTCATATCTTTTGCTGTTCAAAGAGATTCAGTTCCTGCTCCAGCAATAATAGAAGCACTAATTATGATTATTGGTTTTGAAGTTTTAAGAGAAGGTGACTTTAGAGCCCCTTCAATGGCAGGTAGCACTTTATCAATAGTTGGAGCTTTAATTCTTGGTGAGGCTGCAGTTAATGCGGGAATTGTATCACCTGTTATGATAATAGTTGTTGCAATAACTGTAATATCGGGTATTATTTTTACAGATATTAATTTTATAAATGCACTTAGAAGATGGAGATTAATTTTACTTATATTTGCGGCAACATCCGGAATAGTAGGGATTGTTGTAGCAAGTATACTTCTTGTAATAAAACTTGTTAGCGTTAATAGTTATAAAGTACCATATATGTATCCATTTGCACCTTTAAACATGGAAGAACTAGTTACAGATACGCTAAATAGAAAAAAAATAACTAAACATAAAAGAAGAAATTCATTGCTTACTAAAAATCTATTTAGAATGAAAAAGGAGAACAGCTTATGAAAATAAAAATACTTATCATACTTATAGCTATGATTGTTTTTGGTGGTCTTGATAATTATAGAGAACTTCAAGATTTAGCTATTGTATCTGCTATAAGTATTGATAAAAATGAAGATGGAACATATCTAATGTCTGCGCAAATAGTTAATTCAAAAAAAGAATCATCAGGAACAAAAAGTGGAGCAACCTCTTCTGATGTCACAGTATATTATCAAAATGCAAGTACAATACAAGAAGGTCTTAGAAATATAATAGAGCAATCACCTAAAAAATTATATATAGCTCACATGAATATGGTTGTCATATCTGAAGATGTAGCTAAAAATGATATACATGAATGCGTAGATTTTTTTATGAGAGATAATGAAACAAGTATAAATGGACTAATGCTTGTAGTAAAAGAAGGTAGTACTGCACAAGATGTACTGAAAATACTTACACCTATTGAGAATAATTCAACTAAGAACTTATCTGAGAGTATTGATGCAAATCTTAAATATGTAGGAACAACCGTCAAATCTACATTCCTTACGTCAATGACAGAAATACTTAATGAAAATTTAGAACTTTTAATGGCTTCTTGTGAGATAGAAGGTCAGCTAGAAGAGGCTGAAAAAAAAGAAAATTTAGAAAATTCTGAAACTGAAGCAAGGTTACTACTTAGTGATATAGCATATTTTAATAAAGATGAATTTAAAGGATATCTTTCAGCTGAAGATTCTAAAACATTAAACTTACTTAAAAATGATATTGGAAAAACAGTTTATTCTAGCACCATTAATGATAAAAAAATATCATTTGAACTTTTATCTAGTATGTCTAAAATAGATCCTAAATATGAAAATGGTAGTTTTAGTTTAGATATAAAATTAGAAACAAAAATACTGATAACTGAAAAAGATCCAATGTTAGAATTAGATACCAATGAGGATATATCAACTGTAGAAAATGAGATTAATGAAATTATAAAAAAATATATAGAATCATTTTTTTATAATATGTTTAATGTATATGAAACAGATGTCTTAGGAGTGAGAGATATGTTTTACAAGAATTATTATAATGAGTATATAGCTATTAAAGATATATTCTATGAGGAGTATTTTAAAAATATTAAATTTAATATAAATGTTATAAGTAGTTTAGAAGAAGAAGGTGGTGTTCTAAAAAAATGGTAAGGCAAAAAATAAGTAATGTAGCATTGTGCAGTTTAGCATATTTTTTAATGAACAGTTTATTTTTAGGTACAGGATTATACAATATGTTTCAATATTCTATAAGAGAAACTGTTATATGTGCAATAGCTGGATTTATACTAGGTTTTATACCTCTTGTCATATATTTATATATATTTAAAAATAGTGAAGATCTAAATATATTTAGCTTAAATAAAAAAATATTTGGAAATATTATTGGAAATGTTTTTAATTTTATATTAAGTATACTTGCACTTTTTATAGCTGTAATCATACTATACAATTTGATAACATTCTTAAATTTAAATTATTTAGTGTTAATAGATAAATATTATATAGGTGTATTATTAGTAGTACCTTTAATATATGCGCTTTCAAAAGGTATTAATACAATATCTAAAACTTCACAAATATTAATGTATCCTGCAGTTGCACTGTTTATATTTGTTATATTTGGATTATTAGATAAGATAAAACTAGATAATTTACTACCAATGTTTACTGCATCACTCGAAAGGGATATATATTCTGTAATAATGTATACAGTATTAAATTCAGTAGTGTTATTTATATTACTATGTGTATCTCCTAAAGAGTTAGAAAATAGAGAAAAAATAAGTAAAAATATAATAATAACATATATATTATCTAATTTAGGTCTCATTACAATGTTTTTTACTACATTAACTACTTTAGGTTATGATATAGTTTCTATACTTAAATATCCAGAATATGTTATTCTTAAAGAAATTAAAATGCTGGGTATAATAGAAAGAGTAGAAAATATTGTATCCATATATTTTATAGTAATGATGTTTATAGGAGTACTTATATGTAGTTATTATGCATTTAAAAACTTTTATTCATATAAAGAGGCTAAACTAAATAAGCTTATGCTTACATATTTATTACCAATTATAATAACATTGATAGCATTAAATATTTTTCCTAATATAACAACATCAACTGAGTTTAATATAACATTACTACCCGTTATAATTGGATCAGTAGCTATTAGTATACATATGATTATATTAATCAGATTAATATATGTAAATAAGATTAAAAATAAGAATAAAACTAAAAATAAAGAATTCAATAAATTGATTAGTAATTAAAAATATAATAAAGATAAGTAACAGTATTAAATTTACTTATCTTTATTTCTTTATTCTATTATTTCATTATTTAAATTTACTATATTTCCCAAGCTTACACTGTGATTAAATGATTTGAACTTATTATTTAAAACTTCAATATTTCCAAGATCGGATGTTGTAGTTAAATCTCCTAAAGTAGAAAACTTAATTATTATATTACCTAAATTAGAAGTAAGTGTTGTCCCATTTGATGTTATATTAGAAAATTCAAAATTTCCTAAATCTGATGTTGCAGTTATTGTATCTGTTATTATAGAATTAACTATTATATTACCTAAATCTACATCTATATTTAAATCTGAAACATTTATGTTTGAAATATCTATGTCTACTAGTGCAGAGTTTATTATTAAAGATTCTAAATCATCTGGAATATATATTGTAATATCATATGCTGTATTTGTATTTATTCCAAATATAAAATGATTATCCGATCCGTTAGAAACTAAATGTAAAGCGTTTACTTCATCTATAACATTTTGATTAATTTCTAGATATGGATCATCATATACTACTTTAAACTCATCACCCTTTAATATATCAATATTAAGTGGAGATGTAGAAGATATATTTATATGTTTAATATTAGTAAATGCTTCAGTAATAGGTGTATCTAATTTATTTCTATTATTGAAAGTGATATTAAAATCGTGAAAAGAAGCTGAGATACTTCCTCCGAGCTGGATACCTATAACTACTAGTATTATACCTATTATCAAAAATGATAATAAAATTAAAAATTTATTTTTTTTCATTATTATTTTTCTCCTTTACAAATTTTAATGCTAATTTATTTATTCCTATGATAAATTTATCAAGTATAATAACAGTAGTTCCAAATAAGAATATACTTATAAATGAAAGTCCTAAAAAGATAAGACCTGTCGGAATATTGTAAATGAATGCAGGTATAAGACATATAAGTGATACTCCAAATAGAAGTATAAAAGTAAATATTAAACTTATAAATACTACAAAAATACTAAATATAATTGCACCTGCTACTGTTATTAATGCAAATGCTAGTGGTAGAGATATTGGACTTGAAATTATAAGAAGTGCAAGTAAAATAGGTGAGATTGATTTAGGTTTTTTTTCTCCAAATTCAAGTATTAAGTTTCTTGATATATCTTTAGGATGCTCAAGTTTTTTTAGAGCAATTTCCTCACTTTCGGCTTCATTAAAGTATTCATGGTAAAATTCAAGTGCACTATCTTTTTCTTCTTTTGGTAAGTATTTAATGTTATTTTCTAAGATATTAAAAAATTCAGATTTAGTCATTATATTTTTCTCCTTTCATAAACATAGAATCAATGGTATCTTTATAATTATTCCATTCTTCTTTAAAAAAATTAAGTTTTAGTTTTCCTTCATTTGTAATACTATAGTATTTTCTATTTCTTCCGTCTATTGGTTTATCATATGTAGTAAGTAGTCCTTCTTTTGAAAGACGTCTAAGAACAGGGTAGAGAGCTGATTCGGAAATGTTTAATTTATCACCTATTTTTGATGTTAAATCATAACCATAAGTATCACCTGATGCAACAACTCCGAGTATGCAAGCATCTAAAAGTTTTGCTGCTACATTAAATGTCATAATAAATCCTCCTTTATATTATTTTTAAAATTATATTATTCTATGAATAGTATTATACAAAAAATAATATAACTTGTCAATGGTTTTAATAAAAATATCTAAAATTGTATTAAAAAAGAAAAATAAATATCTAAAATATATTTACTTGAAGAGAGATAAATAAAGTGATATAATAGAATATACGAGGTGAAAAAATGGCAAATATAATTACATTAAATAGTAGTATAGAATATATAAAAGGTGTAGGTCCAGCTAAAAGTAAAATATTAAATGCTGTAGGAATTTTTACTGTTAAAGATTTAATTACATATTATCCAAGAGTATATGAAGATAGAACACAGCTTAGGAAAATAGCTGAATTTACAAATGGTGAAAGTATACTTTTTACAGGTATGATGGTTCCAAATACTTTAAAGATAATGCGTAAAGGTAAATTTAGTGTTACAAAAGCTATTTTTTCAGATGGAACTGGATTTGTAGAACTAGTATTTTTTAATCAACCTTTCTTAAAAGAATCTTTAAAACAAAATGTTGAATATGTATTTTTTGGTAAAGTAATATTAGTAGGAACTAAGGCAAAGGTAGAATCACCGCAGATATATAATAAATTTGAACTACTCAAAATAATGGGAGTATATCCAATATATCCTCTTACAAAAGGCCTTACTCAAAAATACATGTTTAATCTAATAACAAATACTATTGAGTTATTAGAGGAAACTATTGATGAAAGTAAATATGAGATACTACCTTCAGAAATATTAAAAAAGTATAATCTGTGTTCACTAGAGTTTGCAAATAATAAAATACATATGCCAAAGGATTTTAAAGAAGTAGCTATAGCTAGAAAAAGACTTATTTTTGATGAGTTATTTAAACTTATATGTGCACTTAAAATTATTAAAAATAATGATGTTAAGGTTATTAAAAGAACTCAATTTAAAGATATCGATATAGAAGAGTTTTTAAACCTTATACCTTTTAGTCTGACAAATGCGCAAAAGAGAGTTGTAAGAGAGATAAAAGATGATATGTCTTCAAAACATCTTATGAACAGAATGATTCAAGGAGATGTTGGTAGTGGTAAAACAATAGTAGCAGCTGCCAGTATATATATAGCTGTAAAAAATGGTTATCAAGCTGCAATGATGGCTCCAACAACAATACTTGCAACTCAGCACTATTTAGAACTTAAACCATATTTTGATAAACTTGGATATAAATGTGCTATAATAACATCAACTACAACAAAAAAGCAAAAAGAAAATATAATAACAGATTTAGTAACAGGTAATATAAATATAATATTTGGTACACACTCATTAATAGAAGATAATATTGAATTTAATAATTTAGCACTTGTAATAACAGATGAACAACATAGATTTGGAGTTAAGCAACGTATGAAACTTGTAAATAAAAAAGTAGATGTTGAATCACTTGTAATGAGTGCAACTCCTATTCCTAGAACATTAGGACTTATGCTATATGGAGACTTAGACATATCAATAATAGATGAACTACCACCCGGTAGAAAATTCATTAAAACATTTGCTGTAGATAAATCATATGAAGAGAGAATAAATTCATTTATATCTAAAGAAATAGAAAGTGGAAGACAAGTATATATTGTATGTCCTTTAGTAGAAGAGTCAGAGGAAAATCCAGATGAAAATTTAAAATCTGTTACTAAAATATATGAAGAGTATAAAAATAGTACATTAAATAAATTTAATATTGCATATATTCATGGTAAAATGAAAAATAAAGAAAAAGATGAAATAATGAATAGATATAAAGATGGAGAAATTGACATACTTATTTCAACAACAGTAATAGAGGTAGGAGTGAATGTTCCTAATGCATCACTTATGATTATAGAAAATGCAGAGAGATTTGGACTTGCAGCACTTCATCAATTAAGAGGAAGAGTAGGTAGAGGTAAATACGAATCATATTGTGTACTTAAAAGTTCTGTTAAATCAGCTAAAGTAAAAGAGAGACTTAAAATAATGGAAACAAGTAACAATGGATTTGAAATAGCAAGTAAAGATTTAGAACTTAGAGGACCTGGAGATTTTTTTGGAATAAGACAAAGTGGACTACCAGAATTTAAACTTGCAGATTTATTAAAAGATATGGAAGTTTTAAAAATGGCAACAGATGCATCAAAGGATATATTTGATGAAGATTCAACTTTAGCTAAAAAAGAATATAGTAATCTTAAACAAACACTATTTAAAGAATATGGAGAGCAGCTTAAGAATATAGGAATGTAAATAAAGTACCATACACATTAATGTATGGTACTTTATTATTAGTCGGTTTGAGTTTTTTTAAGTACTGTTTTCAAAGTATTTAAAATAGTAGAAGTAAAAGCAAAGTTTGATACTTCAAAATCAAGTGTATGATTTAGTACAATTAGTGATCCTATTACTTCATTATTATTTAAGATAAGCATTATTACTTCATTTTTTATTTCCATATCATCTTTTAAAACAGGATACTTATATGTATTAAATACTTTAACAACTTCATTTGAAGAAATCATTGTTTTGAAAAGTTCTTGTATATTTTTAGGTAATAATGTAGAATCTTCTTTTGAGTTTTCTACTGAATTAAATATTATTTTGTCTAAACTAGTAACTAGTATAATACTGTTGTTTTTTTCAGCACTAGTACTTAAAAAATCTTTTATTTTATTTGGTATATTCATAAAACACCTCATCTATCTTTGTGTATATTTTAACACATAATATATTTAAAGTCAACAAAGTAACTTAAAATATGTTACTTAAAGTGTTGTTACAAATACTTGCTAAAAATGATATAATAATTCAAGAGGTGTAGAAATATGTTAACTTTTAGCAAATTACCTAGAAAAAATGAAGTTAAAAAAGTATCAGGCGAAAATGAAATAATTAGAAAAACATTTTCTGTAGATGATGTTATGTATGATAAATTAAAATTTTTATCAGATAATATATATGATGTTTCTATAAATAAATTAGTAACTATAGCGATAAAAGAACTTATTGAAACTGAAAATGTAAAATTATATACAACAAAATATAAAGAAAATAGAATAGATAGAACATATCTGATCCCTAAATCATATATAACTAAACTTGAAAAATTAAAAGAAAAATATAAAATATCAATGACTAGACTTATTAATATTGCAATATATAATGCAATAGAAGATGAAAATATAAAAAAATAGAGTATACTTTAGTAGTGTACTCTATTTTTATATACTAATGTTAATAGTGATATTAGTCTGTTAGGTTGACAAAAAAAATATTTATGATATAATGTAATAGGTAAAAATAAAACTAAAACCAAATATAATTAGGAGGTAGTTATGATTGAGAGAAAAGGATTTAAAAAAACTGATGCAGAAATTAACAAATTAGTTAAAAATAATTCTTGGATTTTAAAAACTATTGTAAATGAATTTGATTGTAAAATTTCAGAAAGAGGGCAACTGCTTGAACTTGCACTTGAGTATTTAAAAAAAGCAGCTATTTATTATGATAGTAAAAAAGGAGAGTTTCCGCCATATGCATCTACTATAATACGGAATGAACTTATAAAAAAGTATAAAAAAAATACCCTGTCAAATAAGATAAGAAAAAAATTATTTACAGCAAACTTTGAAAGTACTTTTAACACATTAATAAACATGTGTGAAATTCAAAATGTGGTAATATACTTACTTTTTTTATTAGGTGAAGATGTAGTAGTAAAATTTAAAGATGTTACATTTTCGGATGTTGCAACTATAGTAAATGATATGGAAAAATTTCAAAAAAATAAAACTTTTACTTATGAAAAGAAAATAGTAATAATGTTTTTAGAAGATATTATAATGCTTAAAATATCTAAAAATCATTTTAAAACCGAGGAAAATGTGGATGGCGACTACTTAGTTTGTGAATTTTTGAAAACAGAGGAAGAGTTTAAAAATATTTTATACTTTATCTCTACATTAGAAAAAATAGGTTAATTTAAAACTCAAATATTTGAATATATCAGATATTTGAGTTTTTATTTATTTTATTTGGTTTGTATAATCTATATTTAAGTCTGAGTTAAATATAGTACTACGAATATTAGTTGCAAGTATATCTAAATCAACCATATTAATTATTTTGTTTTTTTCTAGATTATCACTTAATACTTTATTTAACATGTTTTCTTTATATGAAGTGATTAAAATAGTATTTGATGCTTTAGAAATATTGGATATAATTTTAGCTCCTTCATCACTAAATTTTAATATATGAGCATAACTGGGTAAAATAATATTATCATCGTAAAAATCTTTTGTTATGCCAAGTAATACATTAATAAGAATTCTTTTTATTCTAGCAAGTGTATATCTTTTAGATTTCATATTACTAATGAATTCTTCATATGATGCAGAGTTTACTATTTCCTTTTTTAATTTATTTTCTAATCCTTCAGCAACTTCATATATGTTTTTTAAGTCTTCTAAAGAAGTTGTTATGATTTTATATCTTATAAGCATATATAATTTATTCAAATAATTATTATCTGTATACAATTTTGAAATATCTATATTAGATAAATATTCATATACATCTGTAGCACTATTTTCTTTAATATATGTATAATCATTATTTTTAAGTGCTTCACGTATCTTAGTACTAGAAATATTATCTATTCTAGATATAGAATTAAATTTAATGTTACTGTTTAACTTTATTATGTTTTTTATATATTCAATACCTAAAATATTATTAGGTTTAGATATTTCTAAATATTCTTCAGCAGTTAAATAGTTTTTTAGAACTTCTGATCTGTTTTTAGCAAATGTTGATTTTTTTTCTTCTAAATCTATATCTGAAATTATTTGTTTTTCGTTATCTATCAACTTTTTTGCAATATTTTCCAATATTTGTACATCTTTACACTCAGCTCCAAATAATATTTCATCTACAATATTTAAACTGTTAAGTAATGATACCGCTCCATAGGCAAAATTTTCACTAGAAGATGTTGCATATATAGTAGGTAATTCTATAATTAAATCAGCACCATTTTTTATACATATTGATGCTTTAGTATATTTATCAAGTAATGAAATATTACCGTTTTGAGTAAATGATCCAGACATAATAACAATTACATGTGAAGCACTATATTTTTCTTTTGCTAACCTTATTTGATGGATATGACCATTATGCATGGGATTGTATTCTGCTATAATTCCAATAACTTTCAAAATTCTACCTTCTTTCTAATATTTTAAATTTGACTATTATAAATATTATGATATAATCAAATACATATAATAGTTTAACATAATATACTTGAATTTTCAAGTTTTAAGGAGGATATACAATGAACAAAACTAAAGTAGAAATATATACAGATGGAGCATGTAGTGGTAATCCTGGTCCAGGTGGATATGGTGCAATACTTATGCATGGAGATATAAAAAAAGAAATAAGTGGTTTTTATAAAGATACTACTAACAATCAAATGGAAATAATGGCTGTCTTAAAAGGGTTAGAACTTTTAAAATATCCTTGTAAAGTTAACATATATAGTGATAGTGCATATGTGGTAAATGCAGTGGAAAAAAAATGGCTTGTTAATTGGAAAAAAAATAACTGGATAAAGTCAGATAAGAAAAAAGTTAAGAATATTGAATTATGGGAAGAGTTATTAAAACATATGAGTATACATGATATAACATTTATTAAAGTTAAAGGTCATAGTGATAATGAATACAATAACAGATGTGATGAACTTGCTGTTATGGCAATAAAGAATAATAATGTATAAAAAATATAACATTTGTCGACTAATAAATTTAATGTAATTTAAACTTAAATTAAGCATATATTGCTTATAGGTGATTACATATGAAAAAATATATTATAAATTTTATTAAAGATAACAAACAGAGTATAAAAGTATTTATGTTCTTTGTATTACTAGGACTTGCTACAGGAATACTTTCTTTTAATTATATAAATGAAATTAGTTTAAATGAGTTTATTAATTCTTTTAGTGATACTTTAAATATTGCATCTACGGAAGGAATAGATAGTATTCCTATTTTAAGCAATACTTTTTTCAATATTTTAATATTATATTTATTTTTTTTGGTATCATCTTTAATGATAATATCACCAATATTGTTATTTGGTATATATTTTTGTAAAGGATACGCTTTAGGTATTTTAGTAAGTGTGTATTTAAGCATACTTGGTTTTGATAAAGGATTACTTGCAATATTATTAATTGTAATTATTCCTAACTTATTGCTTATACCGAGTATAATGTTTTTAGGTGTTAAAACAATAGAATTTAATTATTTTATTATAGAAAAAATAGCTATAACAAAAAAGTTAAAACAATTTATAGTGTACATGTGTTATTTTTTAATAATATTTCCAATCCTTATACTTACTGGTGTAATAGAGCAGATACTATTTCCTATTATAATAACAATGTACTAATTTATAAATAATTAATAATATGTACTTGAAATTTGTAATAAAATATTGTACAATATAATCAAACTTTAAGGAGGTAGTACAAAATGGAGGATAAAAAGTTTTCGTCTGAAATGTTTGGATACAACAAGGAAGATGTTGAAGAATATATCAAAGGACTTGTTGCTGAATATGAAAGTAAAATTGGAGCAGAAAAAGCTGATTCAAGTAGATTATCTAACGAACTTACTATAGTTAAAAAGAAACTTGAAAGATATGAAATTGATTATTTAGAAAGACAAGAAAAGGTGGCAAATGCTCTTATTACTGCCGAAGAACAATCTAAAAAGATAATTGAGGTTGCTAGAATAGAAGCTGAAGCTGAAAGAGAAAGAATTGAACATTTAATAGAAATGGAAAAAGAAAAATTATTAGATATGAAAAAAGAAGTAATAGATTTAAAAGAAAAACTTATTGTCATGATGGACAAGTATGGTAAAGATTTAAATTGTTTACTTGATTAGTATTTAAGGTATAAATATATAACAGTTGTAATATACATGAACTAAAGAGGTGTTTCATGAAAGTTACAACTGTTTTTTTTGATAGAAGTAAACAAAGAAATAATGTAATTAAAGATATAGAAAACTTAAATAAGAAAAGTCGTTTAAAACTAAAGCTAAGTAAAACAGATAATAATGTATCGAAGCTTAATGTTTTTCAAAAAGATAATATAAAAAAAGATTGCTTTATTAGTAGACAAGATATACTAAAAAAATCTAAAATTAGTATTAAAGAAAAATTAACTAAATTTAAAGAAATATATATGCCTAAAACAAGTAACAGTTTTAATGTAGATGTATTTAAACAATTATTTAGTATTAATATAAAAAGTTATATAATATTTACTATTTCACTCATTGTATGTGTAAATATTTTTAGTTATTTTAATATAGATGTTAAAATATTAAATTTAGCTACAAACATACATCAGCAGCAAGTAGTTGATTTTGATTATGCAATGATAA
The DNA here is from genome assembly GCA_964371585.1 of uncultured Clostridiaceae bacterium. Taxonomy (GTDB): domain Bacteria; phylum Bacillota; class Clostridia; order TANB77; family CAG-465; genus RGIG5057. The sequence continues at coordinate 25,184 of CAYJMD010000003.1, read as the reverse complement.
AGAATATCTATCCTGTATTCAATGAAAAAGAAATTACTAGTTTAGATGTAGCAGATAATACTGATCTAAATACGTCAAATATCATATTTGATGCGAGTATTGATATTGATATGCAGTATATAGATAGCTTAGCTCTTAAAGAGTCTGGAGTTACAGTATTTAATAATTCAAATGATATCCCTATAACAAGTAGTGTACTTTCAAATAGAGTACAAATTAATATAGGAGATATAGTAATTAATAATTATTCATCTCATTATACAGAAATTGATTTTAAAACTTGTCTTGCTTCTACAATAAATTTTGCTAAAAGTAATGATAAGATATTGCTATATAGTACTCATACATCAGAGTCTTATACAAATAGTGAAGGGTATTCATTTGGATATAGTGGTACATATAGAAGCCAAGATGCAAACTATAATGTACTTAAAACAGGAAAAATGCTTGAAGAAAACTTACTTGAAAATAATATTAAAGTTATTCATGATACAACACCACATGATTATGCAACATATAACAGTTCATATTCTAGAAGTAGGATTACAATTGAAAATGCAATAAAGTCACATTCAGGTTTTTCAACAATAATAGATGTACATAGAGATGCAAGTGCAGATTTAAATTTTGCTCCAAAAGTAAAAATAGGAGATGTAGAGGTAGCACAGCTTATGTTTGTTGTTGGAATTGGAACAAGTAGTAATATGAATCCTTATGCAAATAACAATATAGCTTTAGCAACAAAAATACAACTTTTAGCTGAAGAGATATATCCAGGATTATTTAGACCTATGATAATAAGGGACTCTACATATAATCAAGATATGAATAAATATTCATTACTCCTTGAATGTGGAGCAACAGGTAATACATTTCAGGAAGTAGAATATGCAATGAGATGTTTTAGCAATCTACTTAACCTTATATATTTAGATTAAATATAGTACATTTTTAGATAATAGTATTAGTAAAAATATGTGTTGAAAACGAAAAAGATATATGATATAATTTATTTAAAAATGAGGGGGGATAATAATGAATAAGATTTCAATGGATTTTGAGGGATTAAGTTCATTTATAACAGAAGAAGAATTTGAGAGTGTAAAAGAAAAAGCAAGTTTAGCACATGAAGCTATTACTAAAAAAACAGGACTTGGTAGTGAAATGCTTGGCTGGTTTAATTATCCAAACGAAATAAAAGATGAAGAAGTACAAAGAATTATGCAATCAGCAGAAGTTATTGGTAGAGAGTGTGATGTTTTTGTTGTTATAGGAATAGGTGGATCATATCTTGGAGCTAAAGCTGTTATAGATATGCTTAGTAATTCGTTTTCTAATCTTCAAAGTAGAGCAGATAGAAAAACTCCACAGATATTATTTGCTGGAAACAATATGAGTGGTAAATATTTAAGAGATTTAATTGAATATTTAACAGACAAAGATTTTGCTATAAATGTTATATCTAAATCTGGAAGAACTTTAGAGCCAGCTATTGCATTTAGAACTCTTAAAATATTATTAGAAAAAAAATATGGAAGAGAAAAAGCAAGTAAAAGAATATATGTTACAACAGATTCTAGAGACGGTATTTTAAAGCAAATAGCAAGCAAGAATGACTATGTAACTTTTGATATTCCAAGAAATGTTGGTGGAAGATATTCAGTGCTAACACCTGTAGGACTTTTACCTATGGCTGTTGCAGGTATTGATATACGAGATATACTAGATGGAGCAATATTTGCGCAATATGTATACAATGAAAATAATATGGAAACAAATGACTGTTATAGATATGCAATATTTAGAAATCTTTTACATAATAAAGGTAAAGATATTGAGGTTATGGCTTCATATGAACCAAGTATGACTATGTTTTTAGAATGGTATAAACAATTATTTGGTGAAAGTGAAGGAAAAGATGGTAAAGGTATTTTTCCAGCATCTGTTAGTTTAACTACTGATTTACATTCAATGGGACAATTAATGCAAGATGGTAAAAGAAACTTTTTTGAAACTATTATTAATATTAAGAAAGATAGAAGTTTAATAAATCTTCCATTTACAGAAATAAATGAAGATGGACTTAACTACTTATCTAATACAAGTATAGCTGATATTAATAATAAAGCTTTTTTAGGAACACTTAAAGCTCATATAGATGGTAATGTGCCATGTATGGTGATTAATATAGAAGAGCTAGATGCATATAATGTAGGATCACTTATATACTTTTTTGAAAAAGCTTGCGCTATGAGTGCATATATTTTAGGAGTTAATCCATTTAATCAACCAGGAGTAGAAGAATATAAAAACAACATGATGAGGTTACTTAATGAAGATAAATACTAAGATGGATTTTAAAGTGTTAATCATGTTTATTATAGCTGTAATAGTAGTATGTACCCCATATTTATTTGGGGTATATTCTGCCGATGGATATAGTATTGAAAAACATGGGTTGGAAGAGTTTAAAGATGAACTTGCATATCCAAATAACAGGATAATCCAAGGTTTAATGTATGAAATTATAGTACCTTTAAATTTAGAGTATATGACTTTGTATAGAATATTTGTTATACTTACAGGAGTACTGTTTGTTATTGCTATGTACTTGTTTTATAATGAAGTGAAAAAAAGATTACTACATAATAATTTACTTTCACAAAAAGAAAGTACTATTAAAAAGTATGGACTTGTTTTAGGAGTTATAGCATTATTTTTAAATAGATATGTAGCAGATAATTTAGTATATCTTGAAAATATAAATATGATGGCAGCAATGTTACTTGTTCTTATTGCTGCAATTGTATATGTTAATAATGTTAAGGGTAGAAATATTATTGTAGCTATTTTAATGATATTTTCTGTATTAACATATCAAACATTTATAGCTATGCTACCAGTTTTAGTAATATTTTTTGATAGTTTAAATAGGATTAATGATAAGAATGAGTTTAGTATTAAAGATAGTTTAAAGTATACATTTAAATTAGTAATGAATACATGTCTTTTTTATATATTAGCTTTAATTGTTTCGTTTATAGTAAGTTTAATTATGCCTCTACTTGGTTTTGAAATATTAGATAGATATATAGAGTTAAGTGAAATTGTACCACTAATTATAAAACTTATTGATACAATAGGTGTCTTGTTAATTACAGTATCTCCATATATAATTGTATCTACTATTTTAGTATATTTAAATATTACTAAAAATGGAGAGAGTGATATTATACTTAAAAAGTTCATATATAATATTTGCGTAATATCTGCAGTTGCTCTTATATTTACTGGGGCGTTTGGTGTTATAAATATTGGGCTTTTATCAAATAGGATGGCATTTACTCTGGGAATGATTCCAGCTATGATATACATTTATTTAATTATTACTATTGATATGAAGAGTAAACGTTTAATTTTAATTGGTAGTATAATTGTAGTTGTAGAAATTTTAATATTATTTTATACATATTATTTAGATTACAGTGTAAATGTGTTTAATAAAGAGGAAAGTAATTATATAAAAAATGAAATAGAAATATATGAGCAGGATATGAATATTAATATCGAATATATTAAAATTATAGTTGATGATAATTATATTTCGAAGCAAACTGTAATTCATTATGTATCGAGTTATAATGATTCAGTTCTTGATGAGGTGTTGGAATATTTTAACCCTATATATTCATTACTTAAAGAATATGAAGAAAAACCTGATATGGATAGTAAAGAAGTATATAGTAAATATTTTGATAATGAAGATTTAGATAATATTGAAATTGTATTTGAAGATAATACTGCATACATATGTATGCCTTAGGAGAAAATATATGGAAAAAAAAGGACTAAGTACAATGGCTTTAAAAATAATAGCAATAATATGTATGGTTATAGATCATATTGCTTTTTATTTTGAAGATAGTATTGATACAGGACTATGTTTAGTTATGAGGGTGATAGGAAGGCTTGCTATGCCTATTTTCCTATTCTTAATAATAAATGGATTCTTTAAAACTAAAAATTTAAAGAGGTATATACTCAGATTATTTAGACTTGCTGTTTTTACGCAGCTTGTCATATGGATACTTGGAGTTATAAATTACAATGTTATAGATTCATTTAATAGTTATATAAATACAAATATAAATATAGTATTTTCATTTGTACTTATATTAATTTTAATTAAAAGTATTAATGAAATTATGGCTCAAAGAAAACATGTTTTCATGAATAGTATTGTAATGTTAATTATATATTTAATATATATAGCATTTAATATGAATCCATTCATAACAATTGATTATGATATAAATTTAATGTTTTTAGCAATTATATATTATGTAGCATTTAGTTTTAAAAATAATAATATTAATATATATAATGTAATACTTACTATAGGAATTGTTTTTATTGCAGTCCTATCATCAATTGATTTATTTATGATGTTAGGTATGATTTTTGTTATACCAATATTATTGTTGTATAACGAAAAAGAAGGTTACAAAAGTCTTAAATTACAATCATTATTTTATAGTATTTTTCCTATTCAACATTTTATTTTATATGGACTTTGGATAGTTTTAGAATATCAAAAAATAATATAACAAGTTTATGTTGGTATTAAACATATTTAAATAAATAACAATAAAATTAATTGTTAACATAAGAAAACTTTACAAATAAGAATTACTGTGGTATAATATGTATACCATAGTAATTTTTTTACTTGTATAAACATAAGATGAAGTATGTAATATCCAAAGGAGGAATAAACCAAAAATGGAAAATTTTAATTTAAGTAACATAGCAAAATTAGGAGGCATTATAGCAGAAGGTCCTAGCCTTAGTCATGAAATATATGAAGAAAAATTCTATAAGATATATATTGAAGTAAAAAGACTAAGTATGTCTTATGATAAAATACCAGTAATAATATCAGAAAGAATAACAGATATAAATGAACTTGAAAAAGGTAAAAGTGTATTTGTTGTAGGACAGTTTAGATCATATAATGAAGTAACATCTTCAAAACCCAAACTTGTACTATCAGTATTTGCAAAAAGTATTGAGTTTAAAGATGAAGCAAGTATAGAAAAAATAAATGAACTAACATTAGAAGGATTTATTTGTAAAAAACCAGTATATAGAGAAACACCATTAGGAAGAGAAATTTCAGATGTACTCGTTGCAGTTAATAGAACATATAAAAAATCTGACTACATTCCATGTATATTATGGGGAAGAAATGCTAAATTTTCTGAAAAATTAGAAGTTGGAACAAAAGTAAAAGTAGTTGGAAGAATACAATCTAGAAATTATGAGAAAAAAATAAATGAAAATGAAGTTATTAAAAATACAGCATATGAACTTTCAGTGTCATTGTTTTCAAAAATAGAGGAAGAAGTTTAGACTTCTTCTTTTTTTATTATACTAAAAGGATTTACTGATTTATTATTTATTCGTATTTCAAAATGTAAATGAGCTCCTGTAGTGTTGCCGTTAGATAAACCATTTTCTAAGAATTTTGGTCCTATGTTTGAAATGTGCATACCTGTATGTATATAATCTCCTCTTGAAACTTGATGTGTAGAAGATAGATGCGCATATATATATTTATACTCATTATTAGTTATTATTATATAATTACCAAATCCAGTTTTATCAAATCCAATATACGATACTATTCCAGAAGAAGAGGAATAAACATTAGCGTATACTTTACTAGCTATATCAATTCCATTATGGAAATTTTGTTTGTTATATAACATCCTATAGCCATAATATGAAGTTATTACATAACTATCTTGTATAGGGAATATATGATTATCTATGTTATTAGTGGGAATGAATAATACTGAAAGTATAACTGCTAGAGAAGAAGTAGAAATAATAAATTTTTTAAACATGGTTATCACCTTAAATATAGTTTAAGCTATGTGTCAAATATTTAAATTACTAATAAATGTCGAATATTACAAAAATATTACAGAAACAGTACTTTTAGCTTATGTATACGTTTCAAATCAGATAAAAACATAAAAAAAATAAAAATATTTAAAAATAATATTGCAAAAAAATGAAAAGTTTGATATACTACATGTATAAGTTGTAAGTTAAGGAGGAAAATTTAATGAATAAATTTACAAAAATATTAATGAAAATAATGCCAGTAGTATTAGTGGCATTTATATGTACAACATCAGTAATGGGGATAGAAGCTGTGAGCCCAACTACAGGGACTGAAATAGGAAATATAACTGATGTAGCAGGAAATATTTGGTCAACAGCAGTTACTATTATACAAATATTAGCTATAGCAGCGATAATTTTAGCTGGTCTTAGATATATGTTTGCAAGTGCAGATCAAAAAGCAGATATTAAACAACAAACTGTTATATTGGTTGTAGGTGCAATACTTGTGTTTGCTGCAGTTCCAATTGCTCAGTTTATTCAAGGTATAGGTAAAGATATTTTTGGTGATGGTACTACTACTAACAATACACCGTAATGTCATATTGATTTTGATGTTTTGAAAAAGATTAAAATTATAAAAGTATTACAAGATAATTTTGTCTTGTAATATTTTTTGTTTGGGGGAAATATGAATAAAAATAAAATTATAATCAGTTTGATTTTAATATTTACTGTTTTTAGTGCTTTTAATCATTTACAAGTATTAGGAGCTTCAGAAAGTATTGATTCTGGAGGAACTAACAATACACCAAATACTGGTGAGTTTGATGATATTATTTCGGGAGCTTTTGATTGGTTTAACCCAAGCGGAGCAACGGATGGACTAGGAATTGGTGATGATATAACAGCACTTATAGATGGTATAATTAAACCTGTAGTGATTCAAGTTGGCGGTTTTATAATCATTGTTGTAGGGATTATAATTGGTCTTAAATATATATGGGCACCAGCAGATGGTAAAGCTCAGGTTAAAGAATCATTAGTTGGATATGGTGTAGGAGTAGCTATGTTCTTCTTAGCTACGGAATTATATGATTTCTTATCAGCTGCATTTTTCTCAGTTGGAGAACAACAAACAGTTGATGACGTTATAGGTATGATTTGGTCAACTTTATATCCAATAATTAATCTTTTAGCGATATCTGGAGTCATTGCTATTGGTCTTAAATATATGCTTTCACCAGCAGATGTGAAAGGTCAAATAAAAGGACAACTTATTAGGATGGTAATAGGACTAATATTAGTATATGCTATTATAAATGTTCTTAATTTCTTTATTGATATTGGAAGAGATGTTTTAGATACACCACCAGCTTCTGGAGGTTCTAGTGGAAATGAATTTTTAGAAGAAGGAGAAAATGGTCAGACTACAGATCAACCAAATTAAATTTTAACCAGTGGCTAAAATAGCCCTGGTTTTTTTGTTACAAAAATATTACAAAAGTTACAGTAATGTTGAAAAAACATTTTAATATCTATTAAATAAGCTAAATATTAAAAGAAAATATTGAAAAATAACAGAAATATGATATAATTTATTTAAATGATATTTTAGGAGGTTTTTATGGGGAGAACATATTCAGTTCCACGTAGTGTTAAGGGTGAATCAAGAATATTATATATATTTACATTTAAGTCTATTATAACGTCGGTTGTTGGAGGGATTATAGGTGTAATTCCTTATATGATATTTGTAATGTTAAATCAAGGATTTGCTGGGACGGTTTCGATAGGGGTTTGTGCTGTTTTGGGTTATTTAGCAGGAATACTTACTATTCCAGATAGTCCTTATGTTGGGAAGCTAAGAAAAGCAGGTGGAGAGAAGGTTACTGATATAATAATTAGAGCCATAACTTTCCAAAATAGAAAAAAAATATATGTTTATAGAGAGGGTGGAAAAAAATAATGGAAATGATGGGAGTAGCAGGGTTAATATTATTTATAATAGGAGCGATTGTATTATTTATAATAATATTCAATACTGGTAATAAAAATAAAAAAGTACAAGCAGCAAAAAAAGCAAACGAAGTTAAGGTAGATGTTACAAAAAACATAAAATCAGCTAATGTTATACCAACAACTTCACAGGGGTTTGGTTTCAAAAAAAATACCAATGTAGCTCCTAAAGAAGAAATTTTTAAATTTCTTGAATTTGAAAAAATACAAGATAATATGATCATACAGGACAAAGGTTCTAAATATACAATGGTAATACAATGTAAAGGTATAAACTATGATCTGATGTCGGATATAGAACAGATAGCAGTTGAAGAAGGATTTATAAATTTTTTAAATACATTAAGATTTCCTATCCAACTTTATGTACAAGCTAGAACTATAGATTTAAAAGGTAGTCTTAGAATGTATAAAAATAGAGTTATGAATATTAATAGAGAATATGAAGAAAAAAACGATATATATGTTAAAACAGTTAATGACTCTGAAGCAACAGAAGAGCAAATAAGATTAGCTGAATATGAAAAAGAAAAAATGGCTAATATAAATGAATATGCATCTGATATAACAAAATATGTAGAACGTTTAAGTTTAAATAAACATATGTTACAAAGAAAATTTTATGTTGTTCTTTCATATTATAAATCAGAGGTGGCCGCAGTAGGTGAATTTGATAAAGATGAACTATATGAAATTTGTTATAGAGAGTTATATACAAGAGCTCAACTTATTATGGGATCTCTTACTTCATGTTCAGTAACTTCAAGACCACTTTCTTCAAATGAAGTAGCAGAATTATTATATATTTCATATAATCGTGATGATGAAAAATTAATGGATATTAAAACAGCACTAGACTCTGGATTCTATAGAATGTATTCAACTTCAAAAGATGTTTATGTAAAAAAAGAAGAAGCTCTAAAAAAACATTTACATGAACAAGCAGTTGAAAGAATTAAAGAAGCTATAAATACAGCTGCTGCAAATGGAACTTTAGAAACAAAAGATGATTTTATTGAAAGTTATGAAGAAGCAGTTGATACTGAAGCAATTCAAATTTTAGAAAATACTGATATGGACCCTTCAGTAAAAAGAAATATCCAAGAAGTTATTGTTGAAAAACATAATAAAGAAGCAGAAGAAAGAGCAGCAGTAAAACAAGCAAGATTAGATGAACTTACAAAAACTTCAGATTCAAAAGAAGAAAAACAAGTTTCTAAGGAAGAAGTAAGCACATTAACTGAAAGTGTTAAATTATCTGAAAAAGAAGTAACACCAGTTACACAGGAAAAAACAATTGAAAAAGAAGAAAAAAAATCAGTTGAAGATAATAGTATAATAGATAGTGGAGTACAAGCTACTGAAACTCAAGAGATAAAAAAAGATAATACGACTGATGAAGATCCGAATGACGGTTTTTTAGTATAAGGGGGATATTAAATGTTTGGTAACAAAAAAAAATCAAATGATAAAGCAGTGCAAGGTACAAATTTAGATTTAGTATCAAATGAAAATGAGTTAGAAAATAGATTAGATATAAATAGATCATCATTAAAAGATCTTATAGCACCATCAGGAATAGATGCAAGTCATTATGATTATTTAGAAATTTTTTCTAAAATATCAAGATTTGCTAGAACATTTTATGTAACAACATTACCTAGACAAGCGTCGTTCCCGTATTTCTTGTCTAATATATATGAGTTTGGTGATATAAATACTTCTGTATTTATTTCTCCAATTTCTGAAACAGCATCTCAAAATGATTTAAATAAAACTATAGTTGAATTACAATCTGAAAGATATGTTGCAGCAAATAGAGGAGATATTAATAGAGAATCTACTTTAGGAGCAAAACAAGCAGAAGCAGAAGCACTAAGAGATCAAATTGCAGCTGGATATAATAAACTATTTGAAGCTACAATTGTTGCTACATTATTTGCATATAATAAGCAAGAATTAGATAAATCATCTGAACTTCTTGCAATGGAAGCTTCAAAAAATATGGTTGGTGTAAAAGCTACTTGGGCTCTTCAAGAAGAAGGTTTTCAAACTAATTTACCATTAAATCATAATAAATTAAATAGAAAACATACTTTTGATAGAAATTCAATGGCAACTGTATTTCCATTTGTATCTTCTGATATTGGTCATGAACTTGGAGTACCAATTGGTCTAAATAAACAAACTGGATTACCATTATTATTTGATAATTTCCATCACTCATTAACAAACTATAACATGATTATATTTGGTAAATCTGGATCTGGTAAATCTGTTACAATAAAAACTATAATGGCAAGATCTTCTGTTCTTATGGGAGTAGAAAATCTAGTACTTGATGCAGAAGGTGAATATGTTGTTGTTGCGGAATCTTTAAACGGTATTAATATTAATATTAGTCCTAACTCAGATACAATAATAAACATATTTGATATAGAACCTGAAATAGCAAAAGATGAAATAACAGGAAAAGATAAACATGTATTAAATGTTGAAAATAAAGTAGAAGACGTTACTCAAGCCTTAGTTACTATGGCAAGAGGTGCTACAAGAAGTGTAGATGTAAATGAGCTTACAAAACAAATCATTGCTGAGATAGTATCAGTATTATACAAAAAAGCAGGAATAACAAATGATGTAAATTCATTATATGCAGATGGAGATGCTTTATCAGTAGGGAGTATGAGTAGAGAGAAAAAACCTATGCCTACAGTAACACAGTGGTATGAACTATTAGAAGTTATGGCAAAAGAAAACACTACTGATACATATCAATACCACTATAACTACTTACTTAAAGTTATGAGACAGTATTGTAAAAAATTCGATGGACAGATGGCATACTTTGATGGTCAATCTTCATTTGAATTAATGGATGGTAATCAATTTATAAATATAAATATATCTCAATTAGAAGAAAAATTTGCAAGACCTCTTGCGCAACAAATTCTTCTATCATGGATATGGGAAAAATATGTTAAGAAAAATAGTGAAGATAAAACAAAAGCTAGAAGAAAAAGAGTTCTAGTGGATGAAGCTTGGATGTTACTTGACTATCCTGAAGCTGTACAATTCTTAAATACAATGGCAAGACGTGCTAGAAAAAGAAATGTATCACTTGCAGTTGTATCTCAAAAATTCCAAGATTTCTATGAGAAAAAAGAAGCACAAGCTATCTTAACATCTTCAGAAGTAAAACTATTCTTAGCACAAGATAAATCAGAAATACAATACTTAAAAGAAGTATTTAAATTAAGTGAAGGTGAATCTGACTTCCTCCTTACATGTCAAAGAGGAGAAGGATTACTTCGTTTAGGACAAGAATCAGCGGTAATAGCTATTCAACCGACACAAAAAGAATTTGAGTTTGTTGAAACAAATATGTCAAAAATTATAGCAAATAAAAAACAAGATATTTAATAGAAGAAATGAAAAGGTGAGAAGATGAATGTAATAAAAGTATTAAATAATAAAAAGGTAATAGGTATAATATTTATATGTATACTATTACTTATATTTGGAAGTAGTGTAAATGGTCAAATAACACCTAGTATAACAGAATCAACACATTGGACGAATGTTGGAAGTTCTTGGTCTAAAACTATTTTAACAGCACTAGCTGGTTTATCATTAGGCCCTTTAACAATAGCTCTGACAACACTTATAAATGTTATACTGGTTATTATATTTATCATATTATCATTTGTGTTTTCACCTGTTTCACCAGGATTATTTATACCGTTGCCTGACCAGATTGTATTTAATCAAATAGGATTTTTTGATCCTAATTTTATGAATCCACCAACTTATAGTGTGGGAAGTGATGATAATTGGAGTAATGGTTCAAAACAAGTGCCTGGAGCCCCTGTTGTAGTATTTCAAAACGTTATATCTCAAGCATATGGAACATCATTTGTTGTAGCAGCTTCAGTTTTTAGTATATCAGCAATGGTAATTGGAATTAAACTTGCAATAACAACAATAGCTAGTGAGAAGGCACATTATAAAGAAGCCCTCAATATGTGGATTACATGTATTGCTATGCTAATATTCGTGCATGTATTTATATATTTAGTATTTACATTAAATGAGATGTTAGTAGAAGTATTTAGTAATGCAGCAGCAGAAGTGCCAATAGTGATAGACGTTATCGCACTTGCTCCAATTGGTGGTCAAGCTTTATCAGATCTTTTAAGTTTTGTAACATTTGGGGTTTCTGAAACTTTAACACAATTTACGGTATACGGTTATGGTGGGTTAATGCTAAAATTTCTAATGCAAGCAATAGCAGGAGATATGATTTCATCTATTATTTGTGGAGTTATGATAGGGCAAACATGTTCATTAATTATACAATATTTAAAAAGATTATTTTATTGTATATTACTCGCTGTAATAGCACCGCTAATAATAGCAGCAGATGTAATGAAAAAATCAATCGGTATTTAGGAGGAAAACATGGGAGATAAAAAGAATACAGGACTTTTTAATAATTGGGTTAAAAACTTTACTTTAACAGTATTTATGCAATCATTTCATGCATTTTTTATGTTATTCATTTTAAGTATGATGAAAGAATTGCTCACAGTGGAAGCAGCAAATGATGGATTTTTTGCTTCAAATATTGATGGTATGGTTTCTCTTGTCTTAATTGTTTCTATGATGGCACTAATTAAGTTTGAAAACTTAATTAAAGGAATGTTTGGTATAAAATCAGGTATGGTTGCTGATATAAAAACATCTGCAGCACAGTCATTTGCAACATTCAAAGCAGCTCAAAATATGGGAAAATCAATAGCTACTCCATTTATTAAATATTCAGGTGCAAAACAAAAAGTTACAAAATTAGGAAATAAAATGGCTAAAGATGGATCATATCTTGCTAAAAATAATAATGGTACTAATAAAGGAATATTTTCAACAAGTGATATAGGTAAATCATATGTTAATGACGCAGAAAATGCTCCTCAACAAGCAGAGTTAACAGCGGCAGCAGCAGCTGGTGCACAAGCAGTAAACTCTAGTGGAGGAGCAGTAGGTGGAGGAACTTCAAATGGAGGAACTTCCGTAGCTTCTGACGAAAAAACACATCAATTATTACAGCAACTAGTTACTGAAACAAGAAAAAACGGACAAGGCGGTAAAGATATGGCCGAGGAATATAATAGTGCACTAAAAAATCTGAAAACAGCTAAAAGAGAAATGGTTTGGGATACTGCAACAGCACTTGCATCAACGAGTGTAGGTCTTGGAGCAGTTGATGAACTTTCGGAAGCTGCTGTTGTGGCATCAGTTATTAATGCACCAATTAATTATGGAACAGGTAAAGTAATCGACAAATCTGAAACAAGAGTAGCACATAATGCTACTAAATATGTTAATAGTGACAATAGTGAAACTAGTAAGTTTGGAGATAAACATAGTAATAGAGCTATGAGAGATGCTATAAAAGATGGTGTTAAAGAAGGAATGAAATTTGCTACAAATGGCATAAATTTAAATAGTCCTAATAAAAATGGTGATGTAAATAAAGCTGCTAATTTAGGAAAAATGTCAGTTAATGTTGCTTTAAATGCTGTAGGTGCTACTGCAGGATTACATGCAATTTCTTATGCTAAAAATGGCAAAAAAGCAAGTAAAGTTCCACAGTTTAAATCTAATGATATTAATGATTTATAAATTTTAAGGAGGAGATTTTTTGGAAGAAAACTTTATGGATTTTTCATTAAGAAGAATAGTAGTACTTATTATTTTATTATTAGTAATTTTAATTTCTATAGTAATTCTTATAGGAAATTTAACTACAAATAATGAAATTGTAGATGACAATATTATAATAGATGAAACTAATATTGATATATATAAAGTTCAAGAAAATATTGTAATGGATCATACTATTTTCTTTAATCTACAAATTATTATTTCAGATACAATAACTGATTTGATGAATAAAGATTATAATAATATATATGACCAGTTATCTCCTAATTTAAAAGAAAAGTATACAAAAAAAGAATTTCAGATTGAAGCTGAGAGATTTGTAAAAGATAGTTTTACAGATTTTGAGATATTTTATGGAGAAATAGGTCATTTGGAATATGCTTATGAAACATCAAATGATGAGTATATTTGTATATTTACTACTAAAGAAAAAGGTAACTTAGAAGTTATAATTGATTTAAAAGACTCAACATATATGATAGATTATATAAAAGGATTGTAGAGGTATAATTATGGAAGAATTTATAGAAAAAGTAAAAGAAAATAATATATTAGTTCTATTAATATTAGGGATACTTTTTATAATTATTATATTTGTTGTAATTTTGATTATGATGTGGGGAGATTTTTTTACTGGTGATGATATATCACAAAGTACTAATACACAAGTTAGTTCACAAAATATAAAAGAGTATGAATATAAAAAAATAACTAATGAAGATGTAATATCTAGTTATATTAACTTAATTACTCCTACATTATTGATGGGGAGTAGCTCAGAAATATATGATGTTGTTTCTCAAAAATATAGTGCAGATAACGATTTTAGTGCAGACACATTATATAACTATTTAGAGAAAAAAGGTATATTGAAAACTCCTTTTCAAGTTAGTAGTTATAAATATTTAGAAAATTCAAGATATGGAGCTATTTGGGAAATTGAACTACAAACAGTAAGTAATGTCTTTGAAAAGATTCTTATTATTGAGGAATCACCAAATCAAATTAAATTATCTTTTGATAATTATATTGGTGAAATGGCAGTAAATAAAACTGTTGTTAATGGCGGACTAAAAATTACTTTAAATAATATTAAAGAGTATACTACTAGAGCAGAAATTGAAATAACTGTTGAGAATATAACATCAGATGGATTAATACTTAATAATAGAAATAATAGAGAATGTACTTTCCTTTCGTTTTCTACTAGTTCTACTGATTCAGTATCTAATAGTAATTCATGGGCAGCAGGTGAGCATATAAGATTAAATCCTGGCGAAATACGTAACGCGGAATTGATTTATGAATTAACTGATTTAAGTTCAGGAGTTATAGAATCACTTATTGTGTATAATGTATATAATGAAAAAACAAAAGAGGAAACAGATTTAGAATTCAAACTATTTTAAAGGTAGGTGATTACTTAAATGAAACAGGATGATAACAATATTTCTATAGATGACCAGAAAAATGATCATCAGTATAATGATTATACTGATGATTATTCGGTAAGTGATAGAATTGACAGAATAAGAGATACTATTGAAGATGCTAAAGATACATATGATGATGTAAAAGATACTTATGATAGAATAAAAAAGGCAAAAGAATTCAATGAAAATATGAGAAGTGCTTCTAAAGCTAAAGATGCAGCTAACAATGGACAATATGCTGCTAAAGAGGGTGGAAAACAAGCTTTAGAAAAAGCTGGTGCTGAAGCTGGAAAAGGAGCAATGAAAAGTGGAGCAGGAACAACTGGAACTGGAGCCACTGGTGCTGCTGGAGGAGCTGGTGGTGCTGCTGGAGGAGCTGGTGGTGCTGC
>CAYJMD010000003.1:0-9606 GCA_964371585.1 uncultured Clostridiaceae bacterium | reverse complement strand
CCACTGGTGCTGCTGGAGGAGCTGGTGGTGCTGCTGGAGGAGCTGGTGGTGCTGCCGGAGGAGCTGGTGGTGCTGCTGGAGGAGCTGGTGGTGCTGCTGGAGGAGCTGGTGGAACAGCTGCAGCTCCAGTAATTGGAGGAGTATTATTAGTAGTAATAATAATAATAATAGTTGTTATAATTATTGTCTTTATTGCTACATTTGCTTCACAATTATTTTTAGCTAGTGAAGAAACATATTCTAACATATATGATATAATTGACTATAGAACTAAAGAAAAACCACTAATAAAAATGGATGGTAATGGTAAGGCAGATAGTTGGAATCCATTTACATCAGCAGGAGATGATTTAAGTAAGATTATGCTTGATGATACGAATGAAACGTATACAAATTCATCTGGACAAGAAGTACAAGATGTTTCTATTAGAACATATTTGGAAGTTTTAGCTAATGGAGAGTATGATAACTATTTACCTACTTTAACTAGGGATGCTACAATAGTAGAAGATACAGATATCGATAAAATAACAGAAGAGAGATTGAATTATATTGGTAGATTTTTAATGGCCGAAAGAGAAAGCTTTAATATGATTAATTGGTATGTTAGAGATGCAGATTCTACAGAACCGGAAAAAATTGAACATGAACTTGAAGTAAATACTGATTTTGAAACAATAGATGAAACTGTAGTAGATGCTTTTACTTCACAAGGTCAACATACACTATTCTATCCTAAATCAGGCACATATAATTTATCAGAAGATGGAATGTCACGTAGTGATACATTAGATGCATATATTAATTTAACTAAAAGTTATCTTCAGGATTGGTCAATACCATTTTCAACAGCCGTTGCTTCATATGATAGTTATTTTGGTATAGATGTTTTACAATATGCTAAGCATTATGTAGAAGTTGAGCTTATTCAAATAAGGCAGCAATCAAGAAATAAAACTATTGTTTCAACTTCAAGTGGTGATAGTACAAGTTACGGATCTCCTTCAGATTTATCACATTATAAATATGTTCCAAAAGTTGCTTATGCAGAGACATTATTTGAGATAGAAACTAATAATTATTCAGTTAAGCCTATAGACATGAATGAATCACCAGATAAAAGTGAAGTCATAAGTTCTGAATCGAGATATAATAGTGTTACAGGAGAATGGATATCAACTACTACAGTATATAAAGAAACATGGTATGAGGATGTTGAACTTGATGATAGTGAAAAGGAAACATATAAAGTATCATATTTAAATGATAATCCTGGTGATGAAAAAGAATATGATTATAATGAAGAGGGTGAAAATAAAAATTTAGGAGCGCCAATAACGCGTATAGAGTGGGCTATGGACAGTGGAGCTGAAGGATATACATCATATCCATCAAAAGAAACTGAAGAAGCGATAGAATGGTTTGATAAGCTTTATTCAAATTCTATGGGATTTGAAATGTTTACAGAATTTACTAATTACAATGATGAGGATATATCATTTACAACGAAAGAAGAACTTTCAGACTTTTTAAAATATAAATATCAAACATTACCAGAAGGTTTTAGGGATTTAAAACAGGATATTTTAGATATTGAAACTTTGACAGATGGGATTGAAGATGAATCAGATGTCGCTTTTAGAGAAGAACTGGCAGAATTATTAGGTGTAGAATCTGTACCAAATAAGACACCAGAAGAGTTATACACTGAGTATTATGCAGATTTAATTGTACCACATAATTATAGTGAATTATACATGGCATATAATCAAATAGAGCAACATTATTCAGAAAATGGAGATTCTTTAAATAATTATTTTTCAGAATCAACTTTAGATGTAAGTAATATACCATATGGAGGCTTTGCTTGGCCTGTAAATCCTGAGCCAGAAAGTCATTATACAATAACTTCAGTATATGGTCTTAGAGATTTTGATGCAAGTCCAAATCATACTGGAGTTGATATAGCAGCTCCTACTGGAACTCCTATATATGCTGCTCATGATGGTGAAATAACTTATTATGGCTGGGGTGGTGGATATGGAAACTTCGTCAAAATAAGATCAAGTGATAATCAATATGAAACAGCATATGCACATTTAGATGCATATGTAGCTGGATATAGTGTTGGGCAAACAGTGAAAAAAGGTGAACTTATAGGGTATATGGGAAATACTGGTAATTCATTTGGAGCTCATTTGCATTATGAAACAAAGATTGTTGAACAAGCTACAGGTAAGACTCAAACATTAGATCCACTTTTGTTCTATAATCTAAATCTACCATATAGTAATGATGTAAATGATAAATTTGATGTTGCAAATAAGAGAGAATTAAAATATGTATCTTCAAAAGGTTTTGCAGATACTACTAAACTAGAATCATTTATTAATAGATTTGATGATCCTTCACATAAGGTAAATAATCAATATCTAGCTTATGAAATGTCAAATGGAAAAGTAGCAGTTGGAAATATAGTTTATCAAGATAATACAAACTATTTTAAAGAGCATGGAATAACTTCAATGGTAGCAGGTGATTTAATAGCTGCATCTATAGTAGAAGAAATAGAAGAGATTAGTTTAAATAAAGCATATAGCTATGTAATGAATTATATTAATACTAATGAAATAACTGATTTAGAGCAACATCATATTGATGCACTAGTGAGTAGACAGATGTCTGCTAATAGTATAATAGGATTTGAAGCAGTATGGAGTAAAAATAAAAATAATGTTGAAGCATTATGGGACGAGTTCTTTAAAAATCCATATACAAATATAGATGGAGAAAAGCAAGTAGATTTAATGGAACGTAGATTCTGTGAGTTTAGAATATTTACAACAGGTAATTATAATGCATCTAAATCTGGGTATATACAAGCATATGGTCTTGAAGAGGAGTAGTGTTTTATAGATGAAAATAGAAACAAACATTAAATTAATATTAAACATAGCAATAGTTATTTGTTTAATTTTTAGCATATTTAATATAGGTATTTTTGTAGTAAAAACTTCACGATATAATAATATAGCTCAGACATCTTCTAATGAAATAGTAAAAGATGTTGATAAGATAGTTACATTAGACAATATAATTAATGAATATTTTCAAAAATTTAATGAAAAAAATATTGATTATTTAGAAAATGTATCAATATCAGCTTCTAATTCATATAACTGGCTTAAAGCAAATTTTGAAAAAATTAGTACTTATGATGTAAGTAAAATAGTAAAACTAGATACAAGTTTATATAAGGTTTCAATTATGGCTAATGATAATGTTGAATTTAATATAACTATTTTACTTACAGATAATTACTTTAATATTTCAGATATTAGTATAGGGTAGGTGGATTATGAAAATAAGAATAGTTTTATTATTTATTATATTTATAGTATTGTTTTATACAACAGGATTAGATGATAATATAATAAAATATAATGCTGATACAGTAGCTATTGATGAGTATAGTGATATTACATTTGTTAAGAATTTTATAAGTAGTATAGTTAATATGAATTTAACAGAAAAAGAATACGAAAGATTAACTAGTAGTAGCAAGACTAAATTTAATAATATAGAATCATTGAATAAGCATATAATTGAAAATAATAAAGATATTAATCTAGATAATTTAGTAGTTAATTTAGTTTCTTCTGAAGAAAGAGGAAATGAAGTTTGGTATGAATATTTAGTAGCATTAAGGTATGAGTATAAAATTAGTCAATCTACTGATATATATGTTGGTTATAATGATATATTTGAAGAATTATTTTTAATCGTAGATGAAAATAGTAATATAAAAATTGAAATAATTAGTTAGGAGGCTGTGTCGTGATGCAAAAAGTAGTTAAGTTTATAACATTATTTGTATTTATTGTATTTATATATGTGGTAATAACTAATATATTTACTTACGAGATAGCATATATAACTAAAAATTTTAAAAGCAACATAAACGATAAAATACTTGCTAATGAATTATATTCAGTAATTGATATGTATATGGATGCAATAATGTTTGAGAAAGAATATATTTTAAATGAGTATAGTAAAAATGATATAGATAGTAATAAAATTAATCAATATAACGAAAAAAATAATCTAGAAAATTGTGATATTAAAATTAATGATATTTCAATGTCGGCTAATGGTGTTTATTTTTGTAATATTATTATCTATAATAAAATAGATGAGTATACATATGATTTAGATAATGCTTTAAACTATACATTAGCAATCAAACTTACTGATGATAAGTTTATTGTATTAAATCAAAATATATTGTAGGGAGAATTATTATGAAAATAAATATAGTTTGTTGCGTTATCTTTATTATACTTAGTATAATTATTGGACTAAATAGCGAGATTAGTATTGAAAATAATAAATATGAAGTTTTAGAAAATATACAATATAAAGATATATTAGATATAAATCTTAATGAATTTCTTACATATTTGACATATGGTGATATTAATAATATAAAGTATATAAATTTAGAGCAAGTAATTTATGAAAAAATAAATGAAATAAAATTATCAGATAGTACAAATGAGGAATACAGATATGAGATAGTTAAATATTCTTTTGAAGATACGGAATATATTTCAACAGGAATAAGTGCTATATATAATGTATATATTTGTGATAAAACAAGTGAAGAAATAAAAGATACAGACGAAAAATTTAGTCTTATAATTACGTATAAAAATGTAGATGAAATAACACTAAGTATACCAGAGCTTATTGAAGGAGAAGAAGTTTATGAGTGGCACTATTAAATTAGAGGAAATAAAAGAAAAACAAGAAGTTGTTCAAATGTTTATTGAATCTATTGATGACAGCTTTAATTCAATTGGATATATAGCTGAAGGAGTAAAGGCAATTATGCCAAGAGAAGAAGTTTCTAGTATAGTAGAAGATGATGGTCTTGTAAATACTAAAAACATAATAAATAAAGCTGGTAAAAAAGCACAAGTGTGCATTAAAGAGATAATAAAAGAAAATGATGAGACAGTTGTTATAGTTTCTAAAAAAATATTAGAAATAAAAGTAAGAAAATGGATGTATCATCATCTAAAACCTGGAATGAAATTAAAAGGTGTAGTAAGAGGTATGACTGACTTTGCAGCATTTATTGATGTTGGTGGTGGAGTAAGTGGTATGCTAAAACTATATGATATAACAGATATTCCAGTAAATACTGTAGGAGATATACTAAAACTTGGTCAAAGAATCAATGTTGTTGTAAAAAAATATGATAAAGATACTGGTAAAATAGATTTATCATATAAAGAGATGCTAGGGACATTTGATGATGCAGTTAAGAAAATAAAAGAAGGGGAAATAATTGAAGGCGTAGTTAGAAATAGATGTAAAACAGGTGTCTTTATAGAAATTAAACCTAATTTAGTTGGAATAGCTGATCATATAAATGGAATTGAATATGGTAGTAAGGTTTTAGTTAGTGTAAAAAAAATAAATCTTGAAAAGAAGAAAATAAAACTAATAATTATTGGTTAATAATTATTTAAATTTATAATAAAATTTAAGGAGGAATTAAGAAATGATAAACGATAAAGAAGTTAAAACGGCAGTATCACCGTTTGCGGTAAGAGAAAATGAAGTGAAAGTTTTTGATGGTAAAGAGGGATTTGCATCTATAAACCAAGTTGTATTTAAAATGGATATGGGATACATCAATGAAATGCACATAAAAGTTTTAGAAGTAGTTAATGAATTTGGATTTGTAACATCAAGACAAGTTACTCAAATATTAAACAAAAGACATAGAATAGATGATATTGAAGAAGGAAAAAGACAAGATAAAGTTGCTAAGTTTTTAGAAGATTTAACAAAATCTAAAGTATTATCTAGATACTATTTTGAAAGTAATGGTGGCAAAAGCTCATTTAGAGTTTATGGACTTGATAAATTAGGTACATATATATTAAAACAAAGAAATATAACTACTTATTGGCAACCAACAGATAATATTAAAGCTGCATATGAATTAAAAAGAAAACTTGCAGGAAATCAAATACTAATAGCTTTTATGGAAAAAGTTGCTAGTTTCGTTTCATCTGAAGCTAATCTAGTATTATATTCAAAAAAATATAATGTTAAATTTAAACCAACAGGTGGACTTATAAAATTAAAAAGTGGAGCAGGAGAAATAAATTATATAGTTGAAGTTGTTAGAAGAAATGAAGAATGGCAAAATAAACTTGCTACTAAAATACAATTATATGCTGATTTCTTAGAAAACTTTTCTAAAAATGATGCTGGTTTTTCAGAACCACCAGAATTATTATTCGTAGGTGAAGATGTACAGCATTTAGCTGAAATATTTAGAGTAATAAAACAAATAACTACATATATAAAAGATGATCAAATGTTTTTCACAACAGATTTAAAACAATTAGAGCCAACTTTAGAAAAAACTATAAGTGTATTTGCTCAAGATGAAGTAACAAAAAAATATAAATTAAATGCTTTAGAACTTGATATATTAAAACCTGGTGAAAATGAGAATAATGATACAGCTCTTAAAGCAGAAACTAAATTTAATCCTAATATGATTATAGAGTAAGTTTATGAAAAAATGTGCAAGGGCTATTATCTTAATTGATAATGAATATATATTTATAGAAAGAAAAAAGAAAGATAAAGAAACATATTATGCAACTGTAGGTGGACATCTAGATGAAGGTGAAACTTTTGAAGAAGCTTTATATAGAGAAGTATATGAAGAGCTTGGAGTAAAGTGCATAAGTCATAAGTTGTTATTTGAGCTTGAAAGTATTGAGATTTCAAAAATAGAAAGATTCTATAGTGTAAAGCTTGAGTCAAATAAATTTTCTCATGGTAATGGCCCTGAGTTTACAGATGTTGATTTTAATAAGTATGGAAGTTATGAAATTGTAAGGATTAATAAAAATAATATTGATAATTACAATATTGTTCCACTAAAAGTAAAAGAATATTTAAAAGAGAGTTTATAAAATAAACTCTCTTATTTGATTTTATATAGAAAAAGGAGTATAATTAAACTAACAAGGAGTGATTTTATGTTAGAAATAAGAAACTTAGTAAAAAAATTTGGAGACAAAGTAGCAGTAGATAATGTGTCAATAAAAGCAGAAGCAGGAGAAATATACGGTTTTATTGGTCATAATGGTGCAGGTAAGACTACAACTATAAAAAGTATTGTAGGAATTCACAAATACGACTCAGGAGAAATACTGGTAAATGGAGTAGAAGTAAGTAAAAATCCTTTAGAATGTAAAAAACAAATTGCATATATACCAGATAATCCTGATTTGTATGAGTATTTAACAGGTATAGCATATTTAAATTTTATTGCAGATATTTATGAAGTAGACACTGTAAAAAGAAAAGAATTAATTGAGCTATATGCAAAAAAATTAGAGTTATATGATAATTTAAGTAGTGAAATATCATCATACTCACATGGTATGAAACAAAAATTAGCTATAATTTCAGCGCTTATTCATAAACCTAAACTACTTATACTTGATGAACCGTTTGTAGGACTTGATCCTAAAGCACAATTTACACTGAAAGAATTAATGAAAGAATTATGTAGTGAAGGTATGACTGTATTTTTCTCATCTCATGTTCTAGAAGTTGTTGAAAAACTGTGTAGCAGAATAGCTATTATAAATAAAGGTATAATAGTTAAAGAAGGATTAGTAAGTGAAATAATAAAAACAGAATCACTTGAAAAAGTATTTTTATCGACTTTAGAGGAGGAATAGTATATGAAAAATTTATTATTGCTTTTAAAAATTGATTTTTTAGCAAACTTTAATTTTGGTAGAAAAAAATCCAATACAAGTCAACTTAAAAGATATTTACTGTTAATTGCAGGTTTAATATTATTTACTGTTATATATGGTAATATGTTTATAGGAATGGGACAGGACTTCAATATTGCTAGTTATACTTTTATAGCTTTATATTTTTTACTTGGATTCATGACATTTACTTCTACAATATATAGAGCTAAAACTGTTTTGTTTGAACTTAAAGATGAACTACTCGTTATGCCAATTAAACCTAGTATAATATTCCTTAGTAAGTTATTATCAATTACAATATATAATACAGTAATATCAGGTATTATATTTATTACATATTCAGTTTGTTATATGTTAGCACTTAGTATGCCACTAACTTTCATAATACTGCCAATTATACTATCTTTATTTATAGCAATTATACCTACTATACTAGGAGCATTAATTGGATACATTTTAGGGGTAATATTTGCAAAACTTAAAATTAAAAAAGGTGTTGAAACGGTAGTTTCTCTTCTAGGACTTCTAGCACTGTTATACTTTAATGTACAATTTAATTCATATATAACATATTTATCTACAAATAATGCACAAGTTGTACAAAGTATATTAGAGTTTTTAAATGGAATAGGAATGTTTATAAATTTATTATATGAATCAATATTTAGTTATAATATAATTAGTATGTTAATATTTATAGCAATAAATATAATTTCAATAGCACTATATATACTTATATTCCATAAGTCATTTATAAAATTAAATCAATTAATGAAGTTTGAAAAAGTGAAAGGTAAATATAAATATAAGAAAGAAAAAAGTACAAGTTTAAAACTTGCTTTAATTAAAAGAGAATACAGAAATTATATGTCGATACCTATATATGTTGTAAATACCATAATAGGCCCATTAATGCTTTTAATTGTTGCAGTAGGAGTAAATTTCTATGATGTATCAGAATTTACTAAAATGGGAACAGATGTGTTATACATATATACACTTGCTGCTTTATGCTTTTTAGTATCGACTGCAACTACAACTAGTAGTAGTATAAGTTTAGAAGGTAAAAATTTGTGGATACTCAGATCTTTACCTATAAAAACAAAAGATATATTAATGAGTAAATACTTATTTAATACAATCTTAACTATACCAGTAGCTATAATAACTATACTTAGTGTTGGTATAAATGTAGGATTTAACTTGTATCAGATAGTAATGTTAATACTTATTAGTACAATAGTTACAAAATGTATAATAATGATAGGACTATTAAATAATCTATCATATCCTAAACTAGATTATACAAATCCTGTTGAAGTTGTTAAGCAAAGTATGCCAGTAATGTTTACAGCTTTAACTTCAATGGCGATAGCTGGCTCGGTAATATTTTTATATTTTGCACTTGGAGCATTTTTAACAAATTATTTATTTTTATTAGATATAGGTATTTGTATTATAGGAAGCATTACATTATTTGTACTATATAAAAAGTTATGCACTATAGGAGTAAAAAAGTTTGAACAGCTTTCATAATATAAAGATTAAATGTAGAGGATAAATTCTCTACATTTTTTTATTTTATATTACAAATAATTAAATATACTGTTAAAAACAAATTTTGGTTGAATATAATCATGAATTTTAATGGTTGATTTAACATAAAAATAACAAGCAAACAATGCAACAAAAAGAAAATATAAAAAAAATAATAAAATATTTAAAAAAGTGTTGACAAATTAATTAGATTATGTTAGAATATATTCAGTCCTCACCG
>CAYJMD010000002.1:171127-206963 GCA_964371585.1 uncultured Clostridiaceae bacterium | reverse complement strand
CAGGGTCGTTGGTTCAAGTCCAACTTGAGGAGCCAAAACAAGCAGATCAGAGATGATCTGTTTTTTTATGCTCAAAAGTATTGATTAGTTATACATAAAGTGATATAATAACTCGGTAAAGGAGAAAATTATGGAATTTATAGAAATTTTAATAGATTTATTTATAGATATGTCTTTTTATATAATGATAGGATTACTACTTGTTGGAATATTACATGTTTTTGTAAAAAAAGATTGGATTATAAAGCAGCTTGGAAGCAATAGCATAACATCTGTAATAAAATCATCATTAATCGGAGTACCACTTCCACTTTGTTCTTGTGGAGTAATACCAACAGCAATAGAAATGAAAAAATCAGGAGCTTCAAATGGAGCAGTAATATCATTTTTAATATCTACACCTCAAACAGGTGTTGATAATATAATTGCTACATGGGGACTTCTTGGTCCATTTATGGCAGTTTTTAGAGCTATCTCAGCCTTTGTATCAGGAATAATAGGAGGAATTATTGTTAATATATTCTGCTTTAAAGAAGAAGTAAAAGAAGTAAAACAATCTTGTTGTTGTACTAATAAAAAAAATGATGCTAAAGAGGAGTATGAAAGTTTAGCAAATAAGATTAAAAGAGTGTTTAAATATAGCTTTTTTGAATTTTTGGACGAAATATCACTCCATTTAATACTAGGAATATTTGTTTCTGCTATCATATCTGTATTAATACCAGAAGATTTTTTTATTGGTATTGGTTTAGATAGCGGAATTCTTGCAATGCTTTTAATGGTTGTTATAGGTTTACCTATGTATATATGTTCGACTTCATCAATACCTATTGCTCTATCATTAGTGTTAAAGGGCCTCTCTCCAGGTGCAGCGTTTGTATTTTTATTTACAGGCCCAGTTACTAACATAGCTTCTTTAATAGTGCTTGCTAAAACATTTTCTAAAAAAGTAATTGCTATTTATTTAGGATCTGTTGTTATATTATCTATAATATCAGGTTATATTTTTGATTATATGATAGGAATATTTGGAATTGATTTACACTCACATTTAAGTCATGCAGGACATATGAAAAATGATACTGTTGCTAATACTTTAGCTATTATATTTTTTGTGTTATTAACTACTAGTATGGTAAAAAAACTAATAAAAAAATTTAAAGTTGTATAATTATAAATAGAAAGTAAATATATAAAAACTACCTTTATTACAAGGTAGTTTTTATGCAATTATTTTTCTTTTATAAATAGATTACATTTACAAATTCCTTCACTTACGAATTCATCGCAAGGACATAAAGTTGTGTCATCTACATTAATTCTACATGGACAGTGTCCATCTTTCCTATATATTCCTTCAATAATTTTTTGTACATACTCTTTATCAGAATTTAATTTAAAACCTTTCATGTTTTTCCTCCTTTAAGATATATATTACTGTTTATGTCATATATATGTATTATATCACAAAAAGTGTCAATGTATAAATGAAAAGGGGTAAATATGTCTAAAATTTGGTCAGTAATAATATTACTTAGTATTATAATTGCTTTTTTAACTAATAGTCCAGCAATTATACTTAGTAGTATTACAGAAAATAGTAAAAGTGCAATGACAAATATGCTAAGTCTAACAGGAATGATTTGCTTTTGGAGTGGTTTATTTAAAATATTTGAAAATACCACTTCACTTGAAAAATTATCTAAAAAAATAGAGAAATTAATTGGTTTTATTTTTAATAAAAAAGATTTAAATAATGAGTCTAAAAAATATATTTCTTTAAATGTTACTAGTAATGCAATTGGAATAGGGAATGCATCGACAGTAAACGGTATTAAAGCAATGGAGCAGCTAGATAAGATAAATGGATATAATGAAAAACCTAATAATACTATGACTAAATTTGTACTATTAAATACAGCTTCTATACAGATATTACCAACTAGCATGATAGCAATAAGGATGTTATATGGTTCAACTGATCCCGCAGCTATTTTAATACCGGTTTGGATCGTGACAGTCATATCATTAACAGTAGGTATTATTGCAATTAATATATTAAATAAGGTGGTTTAATAATGGATATTTTAGGTTATTTGGCAAATGCGTCAATTCCCTTTATGATTTTTTATATAATAGTAGTAGGGATAAAAGAAAAATTAAATGTTTATGAATTATTTATTAAAGGTGTTATTGAAGGAATACAAGTAGTTTACAAGATATTTCCATATATTCTTGGTATTATGATTGCAGTAGGTCTTTTAAATTCAACAAATGCACTGGATATCATAACTAAGCCTATACAAGAACCTTTAGAAAAAATGGGAATAGATTCAGAGCTTCTACCAATAATGTTTTTAAGGCCTATTTCTGGAGGTGCCGCTACTGCTATGGCAATGAATATATTTGAAAATCATGGTCCAGACTCAAATATAGGGAAAATAGTATCAATAATTTTAGGTGGAACAGAAACAACTTTTTTCACAATTACAGTACTATTTGCAGCAACAAAAACAAAGAGTATAAGGGGGACATTAATTGCAGGACTTTTAGCAGATAGTGCAGCAATGATTAGTGCAATTATTATAGTGAATTTAGGAATGATTTAATAAAATTTTTTTCTATTTATCTTAAATATGTATAATAAAATATTAATAAAATTACTAAAAAACTGTTGCTTTTATAATAAGTTTATTATATAATGGTGTTGTATAAGGTTATTTAAAAACTTATATAACAATAATGTATTATTACTGTAATAATACCTCATGAATACGTCTATAATGCTAGTTTCGAGTATTATATTTGACTTTACCTTAAAAATATGTTATAATATATTATGTGAAATTTAAGGATGGTGTAAAATAAATTATGGAAAGTAAAGGTGTGCTCAGTAACTTAAAGTTCATTTTTTCTATGCTTATTATATTTGTACTTATGTTTTCAGCTGTTGTAGCAACAGTACTTAACATGTACAAACCAACATATAAGGTAATGATTGGAGATACTTTTATAGGGTATTTTTCAAGTGAAAATGAATTTGAGAATGTGTACAACACATTATGTTCTGAAAAGAAAATAGAGGAACAGAGTGTAAAAACTTATTTAGCAGAAGAACCTAAATTTGAAACGTCATACATTCGTGACAGTGTTATAGCTGAGCAAAATGTATATACAGCTTTAAGAGATAATATTCAAACAGAATATACAATTTATACAGTTAAAGCTGATGAAGAAACTCTGACTTTTTCTAGTAAAGATGAAGCTACAAAATATATAGCTAAAGTTAAAGAAGAAGTACCAGATGTTGAAACTTCTATTGCAGAAGAAAAAAAGCAAGAAATATCTGAATATACAACTATTGAAGTTGCAAATAATATTTTTGATGATATAGTTAGTAGAAATAAACCTGTAGAGGTGCCAAAAACATATATCTCATATAATACTAGTTATCAAACTTCTACTTCAGGTGCTGGAAGCAATGTTGCATCTGCTTCAGCAGCAGAAAAAGGTGTTTGGCCAACAACAACAAGATATGTCTCTTCATACTATGGTTGGAGAGGAGCATCTATGCATACTGGTATAGATATAGCTGGTAGAACTGGTGACCCTATATATGCATATAAAACAGGTGTTGTTACGTTCTCAGGTTGGGGAGGATCATATGGTTACTTACTTAAAGTAGACCATGGAAATGGTATATCAAGTTGGTATGCACATAACTCACAACTTTTAGTATCAGCTGGTGATACAGTAACTCAGGGACAAACAATTGCACTACAAGGTTCAACAGGTAACTCAACAGGACCACATTTACACTTTGAAATAAGAGTAAATGGTGTAGCGGTTAACCCATATTCGTATATTACGTAAAATTTGATATATATCATAGAAATATGATTTATATATATAACCTTATTCTCGGATTTAATATACCTCGTATTAATTCTTAGTTTGAGGAGATTTGAAATAAAAGGAGGAAAAGTAAATGACTAAAGAAAGAAAAGCTGAAATATTAAAAACTCATGCAAGAACTGAAAATGATACTGGTAGTGCAGAAGTACAAATCGCATTATTAACAGAAAGAATTAATGAACTAACAGAACATTTAAAAGTACACAAAAAAGACAATCATTCAAGACGTGGTCTTTTAATCATGGTTGGAAAAAGAAGAAGTCTTTTAAACTATTTAGAATCTCAAGATATCACAAGATACAGAGATATTATTGCTAAATTAGGAATAAGAAAATAGTATTAGTTAAAAGTATTATTAAGAGGTTACTATATTTTATATAGTAACCTTTATTTTATTATTAGGAGGATGCTAGTCGTGGTAGTCAGCGAGAACGCTTTAAATAATATAAGAAACATTAGCGGAACAGAAAAATATAATGAAGGTGTCCGTTTATATAGAGAAAATAGAGTATCATTAAAAAATATAAAATATACAGACGAATCTAATTTTGAAGTTAAAGCTGTAGTTCAAGATGGTAAAAGTTATACTGTAACAGTTAAAATTGAAGCAGATAATTTAGTTGGATATACATGTAGTCATTTAGAATTAGATAGTCCTAAAGTGTGTTCTCATATTGTAGCAACTATTGTGGAACTTGATCA
Organism: uncultured Clostridiaceae bacterium; assembly: GCA_964371585.1. Lineage (GTDB taxonomy): Bacteria > Bacillota > Clostridia > TANB77 > CAG-465 > RGIG5057. The sequence goes on along the minus strand of CAYJMD010000002.1, from coordinate 202,346 downwards.
AAATGATGTGTATACCCATAGTTTAAGATTATCAGATAATGTGAAAAATAAGCTAGCTAGAAGAAAACAAATATTACTAGAATATGAAGAGCAACAAAAAAGAAATATCCAAATAGAGAATGTTAAAAGTTTATTAGATGAATTTAAAAGTAAGTTAGATGAAGATGAAAAACTTTTTAATAGTTTAAAAACAAATAGTCTACTTACTGAAAAACCACATTATGATTATAGTTCATCTGAAAAGGTTAAAGTCGTTCCTAGTATTATAATAGAAAATTCAAATGTAATTGTTGAAATAAAAGTAGGAAATAAGCAATTATATAAAGTTAAAGATTTAAATATATTTATAGAGTGTATTGAGAATAATGAATTTTATGATTATGGAGCAAAACTTAAATTTAAACATAGTTTAGAAAATTTTGATGTGAGCTCACTATTATTAATAGAGTTTATAAGAAAGTATGTAAATTATGCAAAAGAATCTCAACAAATTATAAGAAAAACTAATTCAAATAATATAATGTTGACTAATTTTGAGGTTCCACTAAACACAATGTTACTTACAGATAATATGGTAGATGAATTATTAAATCTTTTAAAAGGTAAAGTAGTTCAAGTAAATTATTTTGATATAAATATTAATTTAGATAAATTAGATATGCAGCTAAATCTTGAAGATGATAAGCAAGAAACTTTTATACTAAGTACTAATTTAGAATTTAGTGAGTATATTGAAACTGAGAAATACACATATTATATTATTGATACTGATATGTATAAATTACCAAAAAATAAATATTTAAACATGTTACTTAATAAAATTTGTAAAAAAAGATTTGGTAAAAACGGAGTGGATTATGTTTTTGATACTACAAATATAACAGAATTCTTTACTGTAATATATCCAAAAATAAAAGAATATTTAGTTATAGACAAAGAAAGTGACGTAGTTAAATATGCACCTGCAAAACTAGCAACTAAAATATATTTAGATTTGAATATGGATAATGATATAGTAGCAACTATTAATTTTGTATATAATGATATTGTATTTAACCCATATATGAAACAATCGATTTCAATATCTAGAGATTTAGAAGAAGAGCAAAGTGTAATGAAACATTTTGAAAGTGCAGGATTTTTTAAAACATCAGATGGGAAATTATTATTATTTGATGAAGAAAAAACTTATATGTTTTTAACAGGTATTGAAGAATATTTAGAAAAATATGAAGTACTGGTTTCTGATAGGTTTAAAACTAAACGTATAAAGCAGGCTAAAATAGGTAATATTGGAATTAAAGTAGAAAATAATTTATTGAGCTTAGACTTTAACAATATAAATATAAATCTTTCTGAACTTAAAAATATATTAGAAGAATATGCTCTGAAAAAAACTTTTTATAAACTAAAAGATGGTTCATTTTTAAATATGAAAGAAAATAAAGATTTAGAAACTTTAAAAGAACTTACGGATACACTTGATATACCATATAAAGAGCTTTCGACTGGAAATATTAGATTACCAGTATATAGAAGTATGTATTTAGAAAAATTATTAGAAAGCAATAGTGATTTAAGTGTGAAAAAAGATGTTACATATAGAAATTTAGTAAGTGATATTGAAAATTGTAACAATCTTGAATTTAATTTGCCTACTAAGTTAAATGCTACTCTTAGAGAATATCAACAAAGTGGGTTTAAATGGCTTAGTGTACTAGATACATATAACTTTGGTGGAATACTTGCAGATGACATGGGACTTGGTAAAACTATTCAGGTAATTGCTTTAATATCTAAGTATTTAGAAAGTAATAAGAAATCCAAAACTTCACTTGTTGTATGTCCTAGTTCACTTATACTAAATTGGAAAAATGAAATAAATAAATTTACTGATGCTGGAATTAAGGTTGCAGTTGTATCTGGTAAAGCAGAAGAAAGAGAAAAAATAATTAAAAACATATCAAAGTATGATGTACTCATTACTTCATATGATGTTTTAAAAAGAGATATAGATATATATATTGATACAAAATATGTATTTAAGTATGTAATAGCAGATGAAGCACAATATATAAAAAATAGTAATACACAAAATTCAAAAGCTTTAAAACTTATAAATGCAGAAACTAGGTATGCTTTAACTGGTACACCAATAGAAAATTCATTATCAGAGTTATGGTCTATTTTTGATTATGTACTTCCAGGTTATTTATATACATATACTAAGTTTAAAAAATTATTTGAGACGCCAGTTATAAAAGAAGGAGATTTAAATGCTACAAAAAGATTAAAGCAATTAATAGCTCCATTTATATTAAGAAGAATTAAAAAAGATGTTTTAACAGAGCTTCCAGATAAGACTATTTCAATTGTTGAAAATGAAATGGAAAATAAACAATTAGATATATATAATGCACATCTTGCAATGGCAAGAGAAGAACTTATGACTGAGCTTAAAGATAGTACCTTTAATAAGAGTCAAATTAAAATATTATCTTTAATTAATAGATTAAGACAAATATGTTGTCATCCTTCATTATTTTTAGAAGATTATAAAGGTCAAAGTAGTAAACTTGAGCAATGTATTGAATTAATTAAAGAGGCGGTATCTTCAGGACATAAAATATTACTATTTTCTAGTTACACATCTATATTTAGTATAATTAAAGAACAACTAAATAAAGAGAAAATAGCTCATTTAGAACTTACAGGAAAAACTAAAATAAATGATAGAATAGAACTTGTTGATGAGTTTAATAAAAATAAAGATTTACAAATATTCTTAATATCATTAAAAGCAGGTGGAACTGGTCTTAACCTAACATCAGCCGATATAGTAATACATTTTGATCCATGGTGGAATTTATCTGCTGAAAATCAAGCAACAGATAGAGCATATAGAATAGGTCAAAAGAATAATGTACAAGTATATAAACTTATAACAAAAAACTCTATTGAAGAAAAAATAAATAAACTACAAGAAACGAAAGCTAAGTTAGTTGATAATATGATTACTTCAGAAGAAACATTTATTAACAAATTATCAAAAGAAGATATATTATCACTATTTAGCTAAGAAAAGGTGGTGAAAATATATGAAGAAATATGTATGTAAAGTATGTGGATATGAAGTAGAATTTGATGGAGAAATTCCAGCAGATTATGTATGTCCAATTTGCTCAGTAGGATCAGAAGAATTTGAAGAAGTATAAATTTAAATAACATATATGAACCTAAATTATTAGATTAAATATCTAATAGTTTAGGTTTATTTTTATCTAGTAACAAAATTTATTATATTTTAATATAGTATAATTATGGAGGTGATTATATAAATGGCTACGCAATATATAAATGAAGCAAATTTAGTAGCGACTGTAGAAGAAACAGAAGTTACTTTTGTAAGTAATAAAGCTAAAGCTAGATTATTTGATAGCAAAGCGATTAGTTTAACAAAAACACAAGATAAAAGTTTAGTGGTGTCTGGAAGCACTATAACATATACTGTAGTTATAAAAAACAAATCTGAAGATGAAATATCAGATGTTAATTTCATTGATGTACTTCCAAGTGGACTTAGTTACATAATAGGAACTTTTTCTGTTAATTCAGTAACTACAGAACCTGTCATATCAGGACAAGAACTTAGCTATACAATAACAACTTTATTAAGTGGAGAAACAACTGTTATATTTAGTTGTTTAGTTGCATAATTATGTGTATGAACTACAATGTATTTTCTCAAGCTAAACTGATATATACAATAGATGATATTGTATTAGAATCTAAAAGTAATGTTGTAAGTACATGTATTAAAAAGAAGTTTAAATGTTGTTGCAAGAAGTGTTGTTGTAATAAAAAAAATAATTGTAGATGTCTATTATTTAGAATATTTAAACCATGTTTTTGTTTTAAAAGCAGATGTTGTTGTAAAAAATATAATAAAACTACAGTTTGAAAGTAAAAAAAGAGCTAATAGGCTCTTTTTTTATTTATAAAATTAAATGTTTATTTAGTTCTTCAACGAATTTAGTTGAATCTTTTTTTTCGATAAGTAAATTAATTGTTATTTCATTTATTGAAACCATATGTACAATTATATTTAAATCTTTTGAAACTTCAAATATAGTAGCTAAAATATTAAAGTTTTGCATCAACATATTACCAATTATACTAACTTTAGTCATGTTATCTAATGTAGATATAAAAGAAATATTAAAATCTTCTACCAGAGCTTCATTTTTATTAGTTATTGATGTACTATTTTTAGAATTAATTACATTATTAACTTTAATTTTTAGATTGTTATTTTTTGCAACAGCTATAGATCTATTATGCATTACTTTAGCTCCGGATGTTGCAGCTTCTAACATCTCTTCATAAGATATATTTTTAAGTAATTTTGCTTTTTTAATTATTCTAGGATCACTTGAGAAAACTCCATCTACATCTGTATATATTTCACAAACTTTAGCTTTAATTGCAGCTGCTATAGCAACAGCAGTTAAATCACTACCACCACGACCGAGTGTAGTTATATTCCCAAGTCTATCAGCTCCTTGAAATCCAGCAACTACAACAACATAATCATTATCTAATAAATCTAATATATGATCAGGATAAATATATTCAATTTTTGCACTACCAAAATTTGAATCAGTTATAATACCAGCATTTGATCCAGATAGACCAATACATTTTATATTCCTATCTTTAAGCATCATACAAAGAAGAGATACTGTTTTTAGTTCACCAAGAGATAATAACATGTCTAAATCTTCGGATGAAGGGTTATTGCTATATTCAAATGCAGTAGCAGTTAACTTATCTGTAAGTTTACCTTGAGCAGATACTACTATTACAAGTTTTTGTTTTCTTTTTATATATGAAAGTATTTTGTCACATACAATATTTAATTTTTCTTTATCAGCAACAGAGCTACCACCATATTTTTGCACTATTATTGCCATTAAAAGCCCTCCTTATATGCATTAATATAGATTATGAAAATAACATATAAATTGTGAATATAATATACTTAATATAATAAATATAATTAAAGTGATAGCTAAAATTTGTTTAAAAAATCTTTTGCTTTTTAAAAGGAGAAATAAATATGTTAAATGGTAGTAATATAGGCTATAAAACTTGAAAAAATCTTTAAATATGATATAATAACTTGTAGGAGGATGGGTAATGTTTTTTTCAAAAATAAAAGAAGGTTTTAGTAAAACTAAAGAATCATTAACAAAAACAAGAGAATCTCTAGATATTAAGCTAGATAATATATTTAACAAGAATAAGGAAGTAAATGAGCTAATAGAAGATATTGAAGAAATATTAGTACTATCGGATTTAGGTATTCATACAGCAACAAGCATTTGTGAAAGTATGAAACAAAAAATGAAAAATGAAAAAGATAAATCAGAGGAAAATATAAAAAGAATACTTAAAGAAGAAATGGTAAGTATTTTAGATAAACATAAAAAGCAAGAATTAGATTTAAATAAAAAAACAATCATATTAGTTGTTGGAGTAAATGGAGTTGGAAAAACAACTTCAATTGGAAAATTAGCTAATTTATATAAAAATGAGGATAAAAAAGTAATGCTAGTAGCAGCAGATACATTTAGAGCTGGAGCAATTGAACAATTGAATATATGGGCACAAAGATGTAACTGTGATATTATACTTGGAAAAGAAAATGAAGATCCTTCATCTGCTATATTTGAAGGTGTTAAAAGATTTAAAGAATCAAATAGTGATATCCTTATCTGTGATACAGCAGGCAGACTTCATAATAAAAAGAATCTGATGGATGAGCTTGAAAAAATGAAAAGAACTATTACTAAAAGTATAGAAGATATAAATTTAGTAGTATATATGGTTTTAGATAGCACAACAGGTCAAAATGCAGTTAATCAAATAAAAAGTTTTAATGAAAAAACAAATGTAGACGGAATAATATTAACTAAACTTGATTCTACAGCAAAAGGTGGAATTGTATTTAGTATAGTGAATGAATTAGATGTAGAAATAAAATATATTGGAACAGGTGAGCAAATAGATGATATAGAAGTATTTAGTAGTGAAACTTTTGTAGACAATATAATATAATAATTAACATATAATTAAATAAAAGGAGAACTTAAATGAACTTAGAAGATATAATTTCAAAAGATAAAATAAGATATAATGAACCTATGAAGAATCATACAACAATGAAAGTGGGAGGACCAGCAGATATACTTGTTATTCCTGAAACAGTTGAAGAAATAATTAACGTAGTAAAATATGCAAAAGAAAATAATATAAAATTAAAAGTACTAGGTTTTGGAAGTAATGTTGTAGTTGAAGATGAAGGTATTGAGGGTATAGTAATAAAAATAACTAATAAATTAGAATCAATTAAAATTGAAGATGAATATGTAACTGTTAGTTTAGGTGCAAGTATGCCAAAAACAGCAATGCTAGCAAAAAAACATTCTTTAACTGGTTTTGAGTTTGCTTGTGGTATACCAGGAACAATTGGTGGCGGAATAAGAATGAATGCTGGTGCTTATGGATCAGAAATAAGTGATGTACTTGTATCTGCTAAGTTTTTAGATGAAAATTTAGAAGTTAAAGAACTTTCAAAAGAACAATTAGAATTTGGATATAGAAAAAGTCTATTTGGGAATAATAAAAAGCTTATTGTACTTGAAGGCACATTTAAACTTGCTAAAGGTGATTTAAATGATATAACTAGAAAAATGAAAGAAAATCAAACAGCAAGATCAACAAAACAACCACTTGAATATCCAAATGCTGGAAGTATATTTAAAAGACCGGTAGGTCATTTTGCAGGTAAATTAATTCAAGATGCTGGTATGCAAGGTGTATCTGTTGGTGGAGCTATGGTATCAACTAAGCATGCAGGCTTTATTATAAATACAGGTGATGCTACATCAAAAGATATACATGACTTGATTAAATTAATACAAAAAAATATAAAAGAAAAATTCGATGTAGAAATAAAAACAGAAGTCGAATTTATAGGGAGAGATTAAAAATGAGAGAATTTCTAACATGGCTTAAGCCAGGTACGAAAGTTAAAAGATATTTGATTATGCAGATAATCTGTATAGCAGCATTCATTATAGGTGTAATGAGACTTATGGGAGCTGAAATATTAACACCAGATATGCTTATTATATATATAGCTATAATAACAGTAGCACTATTTGGTATTGCTTTTTCATTTCTTTTTGCACAAAAAAGAATATTATCAGTAACACTTAAAAATATATCTACAAGAAGTAATAATACTGATTTGAGAAATTTAATATATGCAGATCCAGCTAGAAAAAAAGGTCCAAAAATAGTTGTTATAGGTGGAGGTAGTGGTCTTAGTAATATACTTCAAAGTTTAAAAGCTCATACTACTAATATAACATCTATAATAGATGTATCTGAAAGTGAAGAATTAAATAATGATTACTCTAAAAATGCAAGAGTAACTCCAGGAGATATACGTAAATGTATAGCTGCTATGAGTGTTTCTGAAGAATTAGTTGAAAAAGTTCTTACAAATAGAGTTGAATCTGGCCTTAGAAAATCACATTCAATTGGTAGTTTAATAATATCATCTATGATTACGGCTACAGGAAGTTTCCAAGAAGCTTTAAATAAAATTCCTGAAATGTTTAAAATAGAAGGACAAATATTACCTACTACTATTAACGAAACATCACTTTGTGCTGGTCTTGAAAATGGTGAAATAGTTGTTGGTAAAAATAATATTTCTCCAAGAGTTATAGAAATAAAAAGTCCAGTTAAACAAATATTCTTAAAAGAAGGCTCAGTTAAAGCTAATCCTAAAGCATTAGATGCGATAAAACATGCAAATATAATTGTTCTTGGTCCAGGTTCATTATACACAACAGTTATTTCAAACTTATTACTTGATGAAGTATCAAAAGCAATTATTTCTTCAAAAGGTAAAAAAGTTGTAGTAGCAAATCTAATGAATTCACCAGGTGAAACTGATGGATATACTTTAGCCAAACATGTAAATGAAATAGAAAGATATTTAGGAAAAAGAGTTATTGATTATGTTATTGCAAATAGTGGAGAAATAACTAATGAAATGATTAAAGACTTTAATCAAGGTGAATCTACTCCTGTTAAACTTGATATTGAAAATATACAAAATAGAGCTATATGTGTAATAGAAGAAGATTTAGTTATGACTGCACCAAGTAGTATTATTCATAATGGTAAACGTGTATCAGAAATTATACTTGATATAACAAAAACTAAAAGAATAGGTAAATTAAATATAGTTAAACTTAAAAAGAAACATTTGAAAAAAGGAAAAAAATTAAATTCTAAAACGGCAGAATATGTAAAACAGACAAAAGAAACAATCGAGGAGGTTGTTAAAGAAGATTAATAGGATGTGATTTTATTGTACAAAAGAGGAATTGATAATATAGAAGTTTTAAAAAATAAAGAGATATATACATCTAACTATAAGAATGCATATATGTCTTTAGGTGGTAATTTAAACGTGTATAAGCCATATCATGGTTTATACATGTTTAAAAATAAAGTATTTGTAGAAGAAGTAGTAGAAAGAGTAGAACTTGGGAATGATATATATCGTCTTGGTGATTTTTCAACATTATCACAAAAAGTAACTACAGAAGATACACTGAGTATTGCTGATGATGAAAATCTTTTCTATGAATATTCTTTAGATGACAAATTTACATTATCAAAAAAAATAAGATTTATAGAAGATACAAATATTATGTGTATAGAATACTTAGTTCATAATCTAAGTAATAAAAAAGCTATTATTAAAGTAATACCAATGGTTACATATAAAGATGTTCTTACTATGAAAAAATCAGATATGCTTAAATTTAATATATCAAATAATGAAGAAGGTGTATTACTTAATTTAAATATATCTCAAAATGATAATTTAATATTAAAATCAGATCTTGCAAGATTTAATAAAATAGGTACTTATCTAAATAACATGCTTCATGAAGCTACTTTAGAAAATTTTAATAAAGAATCAGCTATGCAAGATTTATTTATACCAGGAGAATTTGAAATGAAAGTTAAACCTGGTAGTGATATTGTATTTAGATTATACATATCTAATACAGAATTTAAGCTTGATAAAGAATTGTTTAATAAATTATCAAAAATAAGAGAATGTAACATAAAAGAAGAGTATGTTGAGCTGAAAAAACTGGTAAAAGCTATAGAACATTTTGATACTGAATATTTAACAGCATCTATACCATCATATATAAATATAGATAAAGTAATTAAAGACAAAGATATTAAAAATTCTAATCTTCTTATAGATGAGCTGCTTAAAATAACAAAAGCGGTTGAAGGACAATTTTTAGCTCTCGGTAACACAGAAAAAGCACTTTCGAGAATCAATAAAATTAAAAATATTATTGAATATATAGAAGATAATAATGTTATAGATACTAAAATTTATGAATTTAAACTTTTAAAATTATGGCTTGTAGAACAAATATATAAAATATATGAAAGAACTGATTCTAATAGAGCGGTAGAAGGTTCATTTGAATTCTTTATCCAAAATGTTGTTCAAGAGTTACACACAAATTTAAAAAAAGAAACAGAAGACTTTAATAAACTTGAATATATATGTTTAGCATTTAACACTTTAAAAATACAAGAAAAAATGTATGGGGTGTCTACATATATTAGTATGTATGGATTATTAAAAGATAGAGTTATTAATGAATTTTATAGTCCTAATAAAAGATTACTAAAACATGATTTATCTGAAGAAGATATATATTCTACACCAGAAATGATCTATTCACTTAGCTTATCATATCAAGTAATAGATCCTAATATTGGTATAATAATATTAGATACTATATTTAAAGAGTTATATACACCTTACGGACTTAGAAAGTATTCTAAATTAAGTAGTAAAAATAATGGATTAATATATCCAAGATATATGGCACACTTTGTTAAAGCTAATTTAAGACAAAATGGAGTAACATATGCTTCACAAAAAATAGCATATAATTTAGTTAAAGAATTATTAATTGATATAAGTAAACATACTCTAAATTCAATTAAATATGTATATCATGAAAAAGGTATGAATATCGATAAAAATGGACTTGATCTACTTACAACAGCAGAAATAATTCGTTTATATAATATGTTTACTTAAACTGATAAATAAGGAGAACAAATTTGATTATAATAGGAATAGATCCAGGCTTTGGACGAGTAGGATATGGAATAATTGAATATAGGAATAATAAATATAGAGTTATAGAATATGGAAGTATAACAACAAAGGAAAATAGTTATTTTCCTGATAGATTAAATAAAATAGAAAAAGATTTAAAAGAGGTTTGTAGCAGATATAAGATTGATGAAGCTGCTATTGAAGAATTATTTTTCAATAACAATATAAAAACAGGAATAAAAGTAGCAGAAGCTAGAGGAGTAATTATTAATACATTATACAATTTAGGTATTAAAATAAATGAATATACTCCTCTTGAAGTTAAGAGTGCAATTGTAGGATATGGTAGAGCAGATAAACTTCAAGTAAAAGAAATGGTTAAAAGTTTTTTAAAACTTGATAAAATGCCTAAACTTGATGATACTACAGATGCACTTGCACTTGCTATTTGCCATAGCCATAGTTATAAACTAGCAGCAAGTATATTAAAACAAAAGTAAGGAGCAAATTTATGCTAACAAATAATATTAAACAATATTTAAAAGATAAAAAAGAAAAAGACAATAATAAAAGATTAAGCTTAGGGCCTAAAGTTGTTATAATTGGTGGAGGAACTGGTCTTGGTAATATATTAAGAGGACTTAAAGAGTATACTTCAAATATTACAGCAATAGTAACAACATTTGATGATGGTGCTTCTACTGGTAAATTAAAAGAAGAATTTGGAGTTTTAGCTCCAGGTGATATCAGGCAGTGTTTAACAGCTCTTTCTAAATCCGAATCGTCTATGGAAAGACTACTTTCATACAGATTTAAAGATGGAAAACTTGATAATCACTCTTTAGGAAACTTAATACTTGTAGCTATGACTGATATAACAGGAGGTTTTCCTTCAGCTATTAAGAAGCTTTCAGATATATTCTCAGTAACAGGAAAAGTACTTCCTATTACACTTGATAATATGGTATTATGTGCTGAATTTACAGATGGAAGTAATTCTATTGGAGAAAAAAATATTTGTGTAGATGGAAAAGGTAAAAAAATCAAAAGAGTATATTTTGATAAGTCAACTGCACTTCCAGCTCCAGAAGTTTTAGAGAGCATAGAAGAAGCAGATATTATAATACTTGGTCCAGGTTCACTATACTCAAGTGTTATATGTAATCTTTTAGTAGCTGGTATTCCAGAGGCTATAATGCATGCATCAGCTAGTAAAGTATATATATGCAATATAATGACTCAAGAAGGGGAAACAGATAATTATACACTTTCAGAACATATTAATGAAGTAGAAAAATATTTAGGTAAAAATGTACTTGATTATGCTGTAGTAAATGAAGCAGAAGTTACTGAAGAAATGATAGAAGAATTTAATCAGAAGAAATCCAAACCAGTAGATATTGATATAGATAATATTAAAAATAAAGAGATTAAAATAATATCAGATGAGTATATAGTAACACTTCCAGGTAAGATAATGCATAATTCTAAAAAAATAACAAAAGACATAATAGATATAGTTAAGTAGTAGGAGGATAATATGGATAAATCAAAAGTATATTTTACAGATTTTAGAGCAAGACCAGGTAATAATCTATTACAAAAATTAAATAAATTAGTTAAAGTAGCAGGAATTGAAAATATAGATTTTAATAATAAATTTGTTGCTATTAAAATTCATTTTGGAGAGCCAGGAAATCTTGCATATTTAAGACCAAACTATTCTAAAGTAATAGTTGATTTAGTTAAATCTTTAGGTGGTAAACCTTTCTTAACCGATTGTAATACTCTTTATGTAGGAAGAAGAAAAAATGCGATTGATCATATCGAAGCAGCATATGAAAATGGATATACTCCTTTTTCTACTAATTGCCCAGTTATAATAGCAGATGGCCTTAAAGGAACAGATGAAACTTTAGTTACAGTAGATGGTAAATATGTTAAAGAGGCTAAAATAGGAACCGCGATTATGGATGCCGATGTATTTATATCTTTAAATCATTTTAAAGGTCATGAAGCTACTGGTTTTGGAGGAGCACTTAAAAATATAGGTATGGGATGTGGTTCAAGAGCTGGTAAAATGGAAATGCACAGTGCTGGAAAACCATTTGTTAATCCTTTAAAATGTGTAAATTGTAAAAGATGTCCTAAAATATGTGCTCATGATGCAATATCTTTTAATGAAGAAGGTAAAGCTGTTATTAATCATGATAAATGTGTAGGATGTGCTAGATGTATTGGAATATGTAATTTTGATGCTATATCACCACCATATGATGAATCTAATGACATTTTAAATATGAAAATTGCAGAGTATACAAAAGCTGTACTTGATTCAAGGAGTCATTTCCATATAAGTATAATAACTGATGTATCACCAAACTGTGATTGTCATAGTGAAAATGATATGGCTATAGTACCTAATATTGGAATGCTAGCATCATTTGATCCAGTAGCTTTAGATAAAGCATGTGTAGATTTAGTAAATAAAGAAACTCCATACAAAGGTAGTGTACTTGATGAAAATTATACTAAACATGAACATATACATGAGTCAGATAATTTAATGATTAATCATCCAGATACAAATTGGAAAATTGCAGTATCTTATGCTAAAGAAATTGGTATAGGAAACGATGAATATGAACTTGAAATTATTAAATAAAAAGATATATGAAAAGAAAGGGGTTAATATAAAATGGATATTTTATCATTTGCAATAATTTGTTTTGTCGTAATGGAACTTGCAAACGTACTGATACTATATTTTAAACCAGATTTTAGAAAGGGCAATGGTGTTGCGGTATTTAAATTTTGGGAAAAATCTAAACAAGTAGAAGAGTATCATTTGTTTGCTAAGTATATGAAAAATTGGGTTGCTGGTTGTAAGTTAATATTTATAGTATTACTACTTGTTATATTATTTAATGGAACAGAAACGCTTAAGTTATATGCAGTAATGGTAATGATACTATCAATAGCATCATACTATTATGGACTAGATCCAATTATTAAAAAGTTAGATGAGATGGATGAAATACAGCCAAAAGGTTATTCTAAAACTTTAGAAAGAATGATAACTGGATTTGTATGCATGTTTTTACTAGCAATTGTTGTATACTATATAATTTAAAACATAAGAGGGGGATAAAGATATATGGATATATTAAAAATATCATCTAAATCAAGTCCAAATTCTGTAGCAGGAGCTATAGCAGGGCTTATTAAAGAAAATAAAACAGTACAAATGCAAGCAATTGGTGCAGGAGCTATTAATCAAGCTGTTAAATCAGTAGCTGTAGCAAGAAGCTTTATAGCACCACAAGGATTAGAACTATTTTGCGTGCCATCTTTTACAAGTGTAGAAATAGATGGTTCACTGAAAACAGGGGTTAAGTTTTTAGTTGAAACAAGAGAAGCAAAAGAAGAATTTATATTATAAATCGAATAATAAAATACTTAAAAATGTAGATAGAATGATATCTACATTTTTTTATATAAATTTTATTCAAAATATGTATTTTAAGTTAAAACTATGCTATAATATACACACTATAAGTTATAAATTAAGGAGGTATATTTTGGATCATAAAATAATAAATGCTAGTAGATATAAAACTATAAGTAAATCAAAGAAAAATAAGTTAAACAAACTTAAAAACTCAAATAAATATACTGCTCCTATAATTTCAAATAATAAAATAGATAGCAAGAAAAGTACTAGTAAAAAACATATTAAAAAGTCATCTACAAGTATTAAAAGTAAAATTATTAAAGTAGCTATATGTATATTAATATTATTTTTAATTATGAATACTTCTAATATTATCACAACTATAGAAAATGTACCTTTTTTATCAGTATTTACTAGTACTGATAGTAATTTAAAACCAGATTATGTTTTAAATGTAGGTATTAAAAACTTAGATACATCAAATAATGTACTTGTAAATGAACTAAGTAATTATTCATATGAATACTTACTTAGTATTAATGAAGATTATACAATCGATTATAATCTTTTAGAAAGAATAGATAAAGTAGATTCAAAAGTATATAATTTAGTAATTAAGGAAGAAGTATATACAGATGATATAAAAGCTTCACTAGAAACAAATAAAGATAAATTAGGTATATACGAAATAAAAAAGACTAATGAAATAAATATTATGATAACTTTAAATGATAGTGATCCATATTTTGTATATGAACTAGCAAGTATAAAATTATTATCTAAAAATAATGAAAATTTATATAGATTGACTACAGCTATTGATGAAGCTAATTTCATTAAAGAAGAATATACTACAAAACCAATTATTAGTGAAATAAATATATCTAATTATTCATCATCAACACAGCTAGTAGAAGATTTTAAAAAAGGATATATTGAAATGTTCCTTACATCTTCAGAAGAAGAAATAAACTTACTTGGTAAATATGACTATAATGTTAAAAAATATAGAGATGGAGAAAGTTACTTCTTAATGTTTAATAGTGATTCTGAAATATTAGATAATTTAGATTTAAGGAGAGCATTTACATATTCAATTAACAAATCAGAAATTGTAAATGAAATAAGTAGAAATTTTGCTGAAGTAATTGATCTGCCATATATATATTCAGATATCGTATATAGATATGATAATATAGCAGCAGAAAATATATTAATTGAAAATGGATATATAAAAGATGGTGGAATATATACTAAAGATAGTGAGCCGTTAATAATAAAATTATTAGTTAATAAAGATGATACTCAAAAAGTATTAATAGCTGAGGAAATTAAATTTCAAGTTGAAAAAGTGGGAATAAGAGTAGATTTATTAAAAATGACTAATGAAGAAATTGAAAATTTAGTTAATACAAATGGAGATTATGATGCAGTTATATCTACAGTTACTATGAGTCAAAGTGCAGATATATCATATCTATATGAATATATAAATATAAATGAAACTATTGATGAAGCAATACTGAATGTCGAAAATTCAAGTGTAGAAGAGTTAGCAAGTAATATTAATAACCTAAAACAAGTAATGATAGATGAAATAGCATGTTTTGGAATACTGGCTAAAAATGTTAGTGTTATTACAAAAAAAGATATAGTTGGAATAGAAGAAATATCATATATGAATATTTTTGAAAATATAGAAAATATAGGCAAAAACAAATAAATATTATGTAAATCTGTAGTTATTTGGATATAAATATAACAATATTTAATATATTCTTGACATTTATACTATAATATATTATAATATTAAATATACACTAAATAATATAGATGTTTAAATTACATAAAATTATTTAGAGACGGAGGATTATTTATGGAAGAAAATATTAAAAAAGTAGAAGAAAACCTAAATAAAATAAGCGAAATAAATGAAACAGTTGATAATATGATTTATTTTAGAGAAATAGTTAAAAAACTAGAAAGTGAGGCAAAATAATATGGCAATAGCAGCAGATAGAAAGTTAGATAAAGTATATATAAACAAAGATTTTGATACTCAAATAGGTAGTATATTAGATGAGCAATTAAAAGATTATTCATCAGTGTATTTTGATAAAGTTGATCATATATTAACAAATATTTGTAATGTAAGTGAAGATGAATTAGTAGATGCAAATGGTAATCAAATACCAATGAGAAAAAAATTACAACTTATTGCTGAAGCATCTGTATACCTGTCTCCAGGCGAAAAAGGTTTAATTGGAGAGCTTACAGAATTTGCAGGAGCAGATAAAAAAGCTGTTGAAATTGAATTTAGAAATCAAATTGAAAAAGCATTTGAATATGAAGAAACTTTAATATTAGAAAACGGTAAGATATTAGAAGAAGTTAATGTTAAAATGATTGAAGATGAAGAAAAAGTTAAAGCATTAGAAATAGAAAATGAAGGTTTAAAAGCAGCTATTGAAGCTAGAACTGAAGCTATCGAAAAAATGAAACTTGCAGCAGAAAAATTACTTGAATCTTCTTCAGGTAATACTACTCAAGCAGCAGAAATAGCAAAACAAAACAACTATAATAAAATGCAAGTAGATATTGCTAAAGAAAGTGCTTTAAATGTAGCAGATATTAATAAAGAAAGTTCAAATAAGAAAGAATTAGAAGTACTGGGTAATAATATAACTGCAACTAAAGCAATGTATGATGAAAAACTAAAAGCAAATAATGAAGCTTATGGTGTTATGCTTGCAAAACAAAAAGAAATACAAGATAAATTCAAAGAATTAGAAATAGACGAAAAACCGAGAATGGTTACAGGAAGATCAAATAATGTTACAGATCCAAATGCTCAAGCTGTTCAAGGTGCAGAGCAAGGTTCTCAGCAACAAGCAAAACAAGCTCAAGGACAAGCTGTTCAAGCTGCTCCTGCTTCTAGTAGTTCATATGTTGAAATGGGAGTAAATGGAGTTCCTACAAGAGAGGAAATGAAAAATCTTTCTCCAGACCAAAGAGCTAAAATTATGCTTCAAAATTTAGAAGATTTAGCTCCAAGAGAGTTAAAATTATTTGTTGAAGGATATGGTTATGAAACAATAGAAGTAGCCTTAAATAATATGCCTTCTAAGTTCGATAGACAAAGACTTGCATCACTTTTAAGAATGAATAATGAAATTCAAGAAAGAAATGATATTGAATCTTCTCATCTAAATATGCCAAATTTACAAGGTGTGTTAGGTTCAAATGCTGACAAAATTGTAAAAGCTTTAAATAATAATGATTTAAGTTCATTAAAATACAATGATTTCGTAGTTTTAAGCAGATTAACTGATAATTATAATAAAGTTGCAAAATCTTGTACAAGAGATGAAAGAAAAATTTTAAATGATGTTATAATGGACAAAGTTTCAAGAAATGCATTATTATTAAAATGTGATGAAAATGCAGGAAAAGTATCAGGTATAAAACAAAAGTTTAAATCTATGTTTGATGAAGATACAAGAAAAACAGAATTAGCAAGACAAACATTTATAAAAGGTATGACTAGGTATAATAAAGATAAAGCTGATATGTGGGCTAATGAAGTAAAAATGAGAAATACTGTATTTGGTAATTTAGGAAAACTTACAAATACTATTGACGTTACTCCTTCAAGTACATTATTCAGAGCAAGTGTTAATAAAAGATCAAAAACTACTGCAGAACTTGCACAAGAAGAATTATCTAGAATGTAATATAATAATAAAAGGATACTAATATTAATTTAGTATCTTTTTTTGTATATGAATTTATTTAGATATCACAATGTTTTTATTAATACAATATTATTTTAAAGTACTGATGGTATAGCTAAATTCTCAGTAGTAGATATTTGAGTGGTTTCATCTACTTTCAATCCTTTTAAATATTCACAGTACTCGTAGTTACTTGTTTTAAGCAAATCTACAAATCTAAATATTTCAATTACTACTAAAATTCCAGATGTAATTATACTTAAGTTTTGAGAGTTTTTTATTATACAGTTGGTTTCATCAGGATTATAGAATTTAAGATTCTCATTAAAGAAATATACTGTTACTAATATTCCAAGTGTTGCAGCAATAAAGTCAAGTAGTATTATTGTTTGTATATTATTTGTAGAACATATAAGACCTTTCTTTATTTGGGTAAGCGATAAATAAGCAATAAATCCGCCTGCAAGTGCTATACGTGTAAATTTTTCTGATGAGTTTAAGTTGTCTATACTTTCTAAAATTGTTGCATCTAAATTCTCCATAAAACACCTCTATATAGTAGTGTATGAAGATTATTTTTTTTTGTTATAATTTATCATTATTATTGTATAAATTGAAAATTATGGTATAATATTTATAATAATAATGAGAGGTGCTTAAAATGGATGAAATTAATTTTTTTGCTGATTATAATATTACTAAAAAAATAAGCAAAACTATAGATGAAGATAAAAAAAGATATGAATACTTAAAAGATGAAATAGCTAAACATAATAAGTTATATTATGAGGAAGATACTAGTAAAATATCTGATTACGATTATGACAAACTTACAAAAGAATATAGAGATTTAGAAGAAAAATATCCTAACTTTATAGATAAAACTTCTCACACTCAAAAAATTGGAGGTAAAACAAAGAGCTCGTTTAAAAGTGTATATCATGAGGTGAAAATGGAAAGTTTACAAGATGTATTTACCTTAGAAGATGTAACTAAGTTTATTAATAAGATAAAAGAAATAGATAGTGATGCTAAATTTACAGTTGAAACTAAAGTTGATGGATTATCCATTTCTTTAGATTATGAAAGTGGAAGACTTATTTGTGGATCAACAAGAGGGGATGGAACTACAGGTGAAGATGTTACTGAAAATATTAAAGTGATTTCTACTATTCCACATTCTCTTACCAGTAGAGATACTATTGAAGTTAGGGGAGAAGTATATTTACCAAAGTCTGAGCTTGAGAGATTAAATGAAATAGCTAAGAAACAAGGAAAAAAAGAGTTTGCTAATACAAGAAATACTGCGGCTGGAACATTAAGACAGCTTGATACAGATTTAGTTAAAGAGAGAAATTTAGATATATTTATATTTAATGTACAAGCTTCTAAAACTAAAACTTTTAAAAGTCATAGTGAATCTATAAGGTATTTAAAAGATATTGGATTTAACACTATTGAATATATAAAAGTTTGTAGTAGTAATGAAGAAGTTTTAAATTCTATTAATGAGATTGATACTTTAAGAGAAAAGTTTAAATATGATATTGATGGTGCTGTTGTAAAGGTAGATAGTTTAGCGTTAAGAGATAGACTTGGAAGTACTGTTAAAGTTCCTAAATGGGCGGTTGCATATAAATATCCTCCAGAGCAAAAAGAAACTAAAATTTTAGATATAATGATGCAAGTTGGAAGAACAGGTAAAGTAACGCCTATGGTATCTTTAGAGCCTGTGAAAATTAGTGGTTCTACTGTATCATCTGCGACACTTCATAATTTTGATTACATGGAAGAAAAAGACATACGAATTGGTGACATAGCTGTAATACAAAAGGCAGGAGAGATAATACCGGAAGTTGTTAAAGTTATAAAAGAAAAAAGAACTGGAAATGAAGTTAAAATTGAAAAACCAGTAAATTGTCCAGTCTGTAATGAAAAACTTGAATATACTGAAGATATAGTAGATATAAGATGTACTAATAGTGAATGTCCAGCTCTTATATATCGTTCATTAGTACATTTTGTTTCAAGAGATTGTATGGATATATCGGGTCTTGGAGAAAGTATTATTGAAACTTTAATTGAAGAAAATAAAATAAATGATGTAGCAGATATCTATACTTTAACTTTTGATGATTTCTTTAATCTAGAAAACTTTAAAGAAAAATCAAGTAATAATTTAATAAATGCTATAAATAAATCTAAAAACAATACACTTGATAAATTAATATTTGGTCTGGGTATTCGTAATGTTGGTAAAAAAGCATCTAAAGTGTTAAGCAACAATTTTAATGATATATATGAGATTATAAATGCAGATGTACAAGTATTAGAAGAGCTTGATGATTTTGGGAAAATTATGGCTGAAAGTGTATATACTTTTTTCAGAAAACCTAAAACTATAGAAATCATAGAAAAACTTAATAATGCTGGTGTGAATTTAAAAGGTAGTAAAGAAGAAGCGAAATCTAATAAACTTGAAGGATTAAACTTCTGTGTTACTGGTTCATTTACTAACTATTCAAGAAATGAAATAGTTAAAATGGTTGAAGAAAATTTAGGTAAATCAGTTTCTTCTGTGTCTAAAAAAACATCATATTTAATTGCTGGTGAAGATAGTGGAAGTAAATATGATAAAGCTACTACTTTAAATGTTCCAATTATAACTATAGAACAATTTTTAGATATGATAAAATAAATATAATAAATAATTCTACAAAACTAGTTGATTTTTTTAAAGTCACTAGTTTTTTTTTTACAAATTATTTACTTATGATGTTGTATAGTATAGCTAGGTTGATTGAGGTGATATATATGGAAAATATTTTAAATATACTACCTGAAAGTTTAAGAAGAGAAATTGGTAGTATAGGAACAAATACAGATATTACAGAAATAAGGCTTAGAGCAAATAGAAATGTAATTATAAACATTTCCAAAAAAGAAATTATACTGGAATCTATAGTTAGACTAAATGATATTTTAGATATTTTAGTAAAAGTTTCCTCTAACTCATTATATTCTATACAAAATGATATTAATGAAGGATTTATTACAATAAAAGGTGGACATAGGATTGGAATTTGTGGTGAAGGGGTCATATCAGATAATAAGATTGTCAATATAAAAAATATTAATAGTTTAAATATACGTATAGCAAGACAAGTAATTGGAGCAGCAAATAAATTGATTAACTATATTGTAGATGATTTTGAAGTTAAAAATACACTTATAGTTTCTCCTCCAGGATGTGGTAAAACTACACTACTTAGAGACCTAATAAGACAAATTAGCAATGGTACAGAAAAAAGAAGAGGATATAATATAGGAGTTGTTGATGAAAGAGGAGAACTCACATCAGTATATAATGGTAGAAATTATTTAGATGTAGGTTTAAGAAGCGATATAATGTCCAATATTTCTAAAGATAAAGGTATATCTATGTTAATCAGAAGTATGGGGCTTGATGTTATAACAACAGATGAAATAGGTACTAAGCAAGATATTGATGCAATCAAAAAAGCATCGTTATGTGGAGTAAGTTTAATATTTACTGTACATGGAAGTACTGTAGAAGATGTACTTAAAAAAGAAGATTTAAAACCTATTATAGATAAATTTGACTATATTGTATTATTATCAAGAAAGCAAGGTCCAGGTACAATTGAAAAATTACATAAACTAAATAATATGAATCTTGAAGAGGTAGCTTCATTATGATAGAGGCTATAAAAATATTTTTAGGTATTTTAATTATAGGAATTACTACATATTTAGGATATCAAAAGTCAAGAAAACTATATGAAAGAGAATACATTTTAAGAGAATATGTTATATACATTGAAACGGTAGAGAAACAGATGAAATATACTCTTGCAATTCTTCCAGATATTCTTGAATGTTGTAGAGTTAATTTAAAGACAAGACTAAAAGGTGTTATGGGAAATATTGTAGTAGATATGCTTGAAGAAAAAGATGTAGGTCAAAGTATAATACAGAATATAAATAGTTTAGATTGTTTAGATAGTTATGATAAAAGTAATATTATTTCTACATTATCTTCACTAGGAAAAAATAGTATAGAGCTTGATACAAGCTTAATACTTTCTAGTATAGATATTACTCAAAATCAAATTAAAGAGGCAACAGATGTGAAAATAAAACAATCTAAAATGTATAGAACTCTTCGGAGTAGTATCGGGGCTTATTATAGTTGTACTATTTATTTAAGTATAGAGAAGAGGTTAATATATGGAAGTTGATTTATTATTGAAAATAGCAGGAATAGGTATCCTTATTTCTGTAATTAATATGGTACTAACAAAATCTGGTAGAGAAGAACAAGCGATGCTTACAACTTTAACTGGTGTTGTAATAGTATTAATGTTAGTAATTAGTGAAATAAGCATATTATTTGATACAGTTAAAACTGTATTTAATCTTTAAAGGTATATTAATATGGATATATTTAAAATTGTAGGTTTTTCTATACTGGCATTATTTTTAATTATAACAATTAAAAACGAAAGAAAAGATATAGCAATGTTACTTAGTCTTACTGCTGGTATTATATTACTCATATTAAGTATGAATGGACTTGAAAGTATTATAACAATGATTAATTCACTTATAGATAGTTCGGGCATTAATAGAGAATTTTTTACTATAATAATTAAAGTTATAGGAATATCATATTTAATTGAATTTGCTAGGAATATTTGTATTGATAGTGGAGAATCTTCACTTGCAAGTAAGCTTGAACTTGCAGGTAAAGTAATAATTGTAACAATGTCTTTACCACTTGTATCATCACTAGTATCTTCTCTTAGTAGCATTGTTTAAAGAGGTGAGCATGGTAATATATAGATTAATTGTTAAAAGTGTAATAACTAGTTTACTTATTATACTACTATTACTTAATTCCAATGTTTTTGCAGAAAATACAATAAATACAGATGAAATATTTGATAGTAGTATAAGTGAAATATCAGAGACATTAGAATTAGAAAGTTTTACAAATATAATCGATGAAACTATTAAAAGTTCAGAGTTAAATGAAATAGTTGATGTAGATAAAGTGACAAGTGATATGTTAAATCAAGAGAGTATAATTGATCCTTCAACTTTCTTAGGTGAAGTGATATCTTTATTATTTAAAGAATTATATACAGCAATTATGAGTAGTATTGATATAATGATAATTGTAGTTATAATAGCTATACTAAAAACTTTTGAAAGTGGCAATGATAGTAATGTTATAGCTATTGCAAACTTTGTATGTTATATTTCAATATCTGCATTACTACTTAGGAATTTTACAGAAGTTTTAATAATGTTTGAAGAATCTATAAGTAGTATTAGTTTAATTATGCAAATATCATCACCATTTCTTATGGGAATTTTAATGCTTACAGGATCTATAACTGCTATAGGTGTAATTCAGCCAATATTATTGTTTATTACATCAGCTATATCTTTTTTGATTACAAGTGTAGTGATTCCACTTCTTGTTATATCAGTAGCATTTAATATAGTTCATAGTTTAAATGAAAACATTGGACTTTCTAGATTAAGCAAATTTTCATTAAACAGTAGCTTATGGATAGTAGGTATTGCACTTACAATATTTTTAGGTATATTATCACTTGAGACTACAGTTACAACATCAGTAGACTCTCTTGCGATAAAAGCAACTTCAAGTGCAGTTTCTAATTTCGTACCTGTAGTAGGAAAATTTGTTTCAGATAGTTTTACAGCTGTAGTAGGAGCAACTAAAATAGTAGGAAATATAGGAGGTGTACTTGGAATAATAGCAATAATAGTTATAGCAATTATTCCAATAATCAAAATTGTATGTATTAGCATTGTATATAGTATTATTCGGAGCAATTCTAGAGCCGATATGCAAAGAAGATAAAGTTATATCTGTAATGGCTAATTTTTCTAACATATATAAAGTTATGACAGGAATAATGTTTTCTGTAGCTACACTATTTATAATATCAATAGGTATTATGCTTAATATAGCAAATAGTGTGGTAAGTTAAAAGGGGGAAGTATATGGAAAAAGAGATTCAAAATTTTATAATATCAATTTTAAGTTTAGGAATTATAACTGCATTTATTGAGCTTATTTTACCAGCTGGTAAAAATAAAAAGTATATATATATATTAATAGGACTTCTTGCTATTGTAACAGTACTTTCTCCAATAATTAATTTAATAACTAATTTTGAGTTTGAATATGACTTTACTTCTATGCTACAGAGTATAGATACTAGACAAACTTTAAATAGTATTGATAGTACAGATTTAATTAAAAATCAATTTATATATACACTAAAAGAAGATATAGATGTAAAACTAAAAGATAAAAAAGTGTTAGTAAATGAAATTGATATTTTAGTAGATGAGGAGTATAACATTAAGAAAATATACATAGAAATTGCTAAAACAGAAAGTATAGCTAATATAAATGAAGTTGTTGAATATATTAATACTGAGTATGATATAAGCTATTCTAGTATTGAAGTTGTAGAAAAAGGGGAATAGTATGGGGAATTATTTAGAAACTTTAAAAAACATAAAAAAAGATAAATCTAAGGAAAAATTAATATATTTATTAATTTTATTAATTATTCTTTTCGTGTCATTTTCACTCATATTTAATGATTCGGATATACAAAGTGTAACGGCAACATTAAATGGTGAAGAACAGGTAAATAATGTTAAAGAAGAGAGCACAAGTATAAGTTATTATAAAGAAGTTGAGAATAATTTAACATCAATACTAAACCAGATAGAAGGTATTAAAGATGCTTCTGTTATGATTACTTTTAGTAATAATGAGACAATTGTACCTATATATAATACTAAAGAAGAAGAAACGGAAAGTGGAAAAGTAACTGAAAAAGAAGTTGTATATAATGAAGGTCAGAGTAATAAAGATGTTTTAGTTGAAACTATATATATGCCAGAAGTAGAGGGGGTTATTGTAGTTGCTACAGGAGCTTCAAATATCAATGTTAAATCAGATATAACAGAGGCTATAGCATATTTAACAGATATTCCTTCATACAAAGTACAAATATTTGAAAGAGGTGAATAATATATGAAAAATATTAAAGATAACAATATTAAAGAGGCTTTAAAAAAAATTGGTGTATACTTAAACAAGAGTAAAATTGCATTTGTATCTTTAATGCTAATGTTTGTAATAGCAAGTTATATAAATTATGAGTACAATCCAGAGCGAGAGGAAAATTTGGGTCAAACTATATATGTTAATGGAAAAGACACATCATTATCAGATATAAATATCTATGAAGAAGTAGATATTTATGAAAATGAAGCTGTATTTAATTACGAAAAAGCAAATGAAACTACGTCTACAGATGATATTATAACTATTAATAATGAATCTGAAACAATAGCGGTATTTAAATATGATAGAGATAATATGTTTTCAGAGCTAAGTGAAAGTTATAGAGATATAATTGAAAGTGAGCAAACATCAGTAGATATGGTAAATGAATATCAAAAGAAGCTAGATGACTTATTAACAAATAAAAATCTAATAAAAATGGTAGAAAATATTATTAGATCAGAAGGTATAGACAATGTAGTTATAATACCAAGTAGTGGTAATTATAATGTGGTAATTAAAAGTAGTGATGAAATAGATAGTAGTGATATAGCAAAAATAACAAGCTTAATAGTTGATAGATTTTCAGTTTCTGCTGATAAAGTTACTGTAACCATAGAAAAATAAAACACTTGATTTTTATTATGTAAAATGATATAATAAAGTCCTGTATAAAGCTAAATATAAAACTTTAATAAGGAGATAAGTATGGAACTAGATTTTGAAAAATTAGTAGAGCTTCGGAAAAGATATTATGGTGGTAAGCAAGATGGTAAATTAACATTTGATGTTGTATGTTCATTGTACAATAAAGAATGCAATTATGATTGTCAAGGTGATTATGTAACAGCAGCACAAGAGCTTTTAGGAATAAAAAGTGAAAGTGTATTAAATACTCATATATTTGAATATTTAGAAAGATTATTAGATGAAAAAGACGATGAATATGTACTAACAGAAACTTTTAAAACTGAATTTGATAGAATAAAAAAATGTTCTAAGCTTTCATTAATACGTATTATAAAAAGTACTATTAATAATAATCCTAAACTTGAGTTTGATTTATATGTTAAGCAAGCTCCGGCAAGAGGATATATTAAAGGATCTGTGACTAGACCAGTTAAAAAGGTTAAAGTAGAATTTAAATTTTTAAAATTTGTTATCGAAAATACACCTGAATTATTAGAAGCTTGTGAAAATAGCATTAAAAATCTTTCAAATAGAGATTATGGTATGCCTAAATATTACATTAGAAACAAACAATAAATTATAATTTAAAATCCTTTTCTTGGTAGACAAATGTTTAACAAGAAAGGGTTATTTTTTATATTTTCTATTTGACATATATGACAAAAAATGATATAATAATTTTGTAATAATATAATATATTAGTGCTAAATTAATTAAGGAGGCCAAAATTATGAAGGCTAGAGCGAAGACAATTGTTTTTTTTCAAAAAAAATATGGAGGAAGTAATTCTAAAGATAGAGTAAAGGATATTCCTACTATCTTAGAAGGTAAAAAAGATTTAATAGAAGTTCTTACATTTTATCATAATGAAAATGCAGAAACTTATTTAGAAAGATCTTTATACACGCTAGATATTCGTGATATTCGAAATTTAAACACTAAAATCAACGCATATTTTAGAGATTTATATGACAAGGATATTGACTTGTTTAGAAAAAAAATCCAAAGTGTGTGGGAAATGAAATCGCTTGATATTATTGTGACTTTAAGAAGTATAATAAATAACAACCCAAACCTTTCTGAAGAGAAATATTTTCTTTCCAGGAAAGCATATGGTTTTTTGTTTAAAAAGTGCAGTACTTTAGCAGAAAAAAAATCAGAGTGGGAATTTTTAAAATCAGTTATTGAAAACACACCTTTTTTAAGTCAAAAAATACCAGTGTCAATTGCATGCTTTAATTCATCACAACTTAAAAGAGCTTCTACTAATTACAGAAGAGTAGGAGGACCTGTTATTACAAGTGCAAAAAAATTCTAAAAATAAAGCTACTAAACAAAATTGTTTAGTAGCTTTTAGTATGTAAATATTGATTGCTAAAATTTTGGAATAAAATGTATTATGTAATACTAACATATTGGTTATACTTGACTATATAAGTTAAAAATGATATAATAATCTTGTATTAATATAATACTGATATAAAGAAAGGATGTTGAAAATGGATTTAAAAGGAACAAAAACAGAAGCTAATTTAATGGCTGCGTTTGCTGGTGAATCACAAGCAAGAAATAAATATACATACTATGCTTCTCAAGCAAAAAAAGAAGGGTATGAACAAATTGCAGCAATATTTACAGAAACTGCTGATAATGAAAAAGAACATGCCAAAATGTGGTTTAAAGCATTACATGGAGATACAGTACCTACAACTGCTGAAAATTTAAAAGATGCAGCGGCAGGAGAAAATTTTGAATGGACAGACATGTATGACAAATTTGCTAAAGAAGCAAAAGAAGAAGGTTTTGCTAAACTTGCTTTTGCATTTGAAGCTGTTGGTAAAATTGAAAAAGAACATGAAGCTAGATATAATGCTTTACTTAAAAATTTAGAAGAAGGTAAAGTATTTGAAAAAGATGGTACTTATGTATGGAAATGTAGAAATTGTGGACATATCCACACTGCTACAAAAGCTCCAGCTGTATGTCCAGTTTGTATTCACCCACAATCATACTTTGAAATTGAATCAAAAAATTACTAAAATAAAAACTAGAGAATAATTAAATTCTCTAGTTTATTTTTTATATAGTTTATTGTTTTATACAAGTGTTATTTCATTATCTTTTATATCAATTGTATATTCTTTTTTTATTTTAATTTCATCTTTTATTGCTTTAAGAGCTATAAAGTCTTCAATATATCTTTGGATTGCACGTCTTAATTCTCTTGCTCCAAATCTAGGACTATATCCAACATTTGCTACAAAAGAAGATACATCATTAGTAACTTTAAACATATATCCTTTTTTTGAAGTTTCTTTTAGAAAATCATTAATCATAATATTAGTTATTTCAATAATATTATCTTTATTTAATTTGTTAAATGATATAATTTCATCAATCCTATTTAAAAATTCTGGAGTAAAGAAGTCTTTTAAACTATCATTAATTTTTGAAGTAAGAATTTTAGCTTCAGATTCAGAAGTGTTAAATCCATAAGAATCATTTTTAAAATTAGTACCTAAATTTGAAGTCATTATAATTATTGTATGTTTAAATGATACTGATTTACCTTGTGAATCAGTAAGTTTACCTTCATCTAATATTTGAAGTAGTACATTGTATATACTAGAATGAGCTTTTTCTATTTCATCAAATAATATAATTGAATAAGGATTTCTTCTTACTTTTTCTGTTAATTGACCAGCTTCATCGTATCCTACATATCCTGGAGGAGAACCTATTAATTTAGATGTACTATGAGACTCAGAATATTCAGACATATCTAGTTTAATAACTTGATTTTCATTATCAAATAGTTCATATGCAAGTGCTTTAACAAGAGCAGTTTTACCAACACCTGTAGGTCCAACAAATATAAATGAAGGAGGCTTAATAATATTTTGGATTCCTGCTTTTTTTCTCATAATTGCATTTGTTATTTCTTTTATAGCTTTATCTTGGCCAATAATTTTTTTCTTAAGATTATTTTCTAAGTTTAAGATTTTTTGTTTAGAGCTAGTAGTTATTCTAGCAACTGGTATTTTTGTCCAAAGTTCAATAACTTGAGCTAGATGATCTTCAGTAACTTTATGTGGTTTTAGATTATCATTTAATATATCAAGCTCATCTTGATAACGAGATATTTCTGCTTTTAAAGTAGCAACTTTTTCATAATGTTCTTCAAGTTCATTTGTAGAATCATTTACAGTTTCCTCTTCATACTCTTTTAATTTTTTTTCTAGAGCAGCTATTTTAAATGATAATTTAGTAGCTTCAGCTAAAATATTATTATCTAAGTTAACTCTTGAAGCGGCTTCATCAAGTAGGTCAATAGCCTTATCTGGTAGAAATCTATCATGTATGTATTTAACAGACAGCTCAACAGCTTTTTCAACTGTAGTATCTGGAATTAATACTTTATGATAATCTTCATAGTATTTTTTTATACCTTTTAATATTTTAACCGCATCTTTTTCAGTAGGTTCATCAATCATAACACTTTGGAATCTTCTTTCAAGAGCAGTATCTTTTTCTATGTATTTTCTATATTCTTTTAATGTTGTTGCACCTATAAGTTGAACATAGCCATTTGCAAGTGCAGGTTTAAGCATATTTGCAGCATTCATAGAATTATCATGTTCTTGACCACCAACAATACTATGAACTTCATCAATAGCTAAAATTATATTTTTATTTTCTCTACATTCTTCAATAATAGTTTTAACTCTAGATTCAAATTGTCCTCTAAATTGTGTACCAGCAACAAGAGAAGTCATATCGAGTAGGTAAACTTGCTTATCTTGAAGTTTAGCTGGAACAGAGCCATCAGCTATTTTAATAGCAAGTGCAGAAACAAGAGCAGTTTTACCAACACCAGGTTCTCCGATAAGGGCAGGATTGTTTTTAGTTCTTCTATTTAATATTTGGATAACTCTATCTAATTCTTTATCTCTACCAATAACTTTATCAAGTTCATTTAATTTTGCTTTTTGAGTTAAATTTACTCCATATATATCTAAAGAAAGCTGTTTTTTCTTTTTCTCTTTAACTGTTTTTTTAGTTATTCTTTCATTTAGTTCTTCTTCATTTAAATTAACATTACCATTTTCTGGATTTACTGAGAATGAAGCAAATGGGCTACTTTGAAGAGCTTCAAGTTGGTCTGGATCTAAGTTACTCATAAATTTATCTAACTGTTCTGTTAGATTAGACATATCAAATGAGCTATTAGATGAAGATAATTGGTCCATCATAGCTTGCATTGGATCTATTCCTTTTTCTTTAGCACAATCAAGACAATATCCATTTCTTGTACCTTCTTTATTTACAAATATTACAGCTACATTTTTATTACAAACTGAACATAACATAATATATTCCTCCTAAATTTATTTTTTAATAATACTTTATACTTTAGTATATCACGGCATACATTAAAGTGCAAGGATTTATGCTAGGCTTTACTAAATTTAGCACTCTTAAAATATATTATTTAGTATGTATTAAAATAATAGTAATATGTGATATATTACAATATACTTTAAAAATAGGCAGATAGGATTGTATATAACACGAAAAATGTAAAATAATGGATAACTATTAGTATATAACTAGATTTAATTTTATTATTATGATATAATGAAAGAGTAAAAATAACTTTAAGTTATGGGAGGGTAAAATGAAAACAGAGTTTAATTTTAAGTTCCTAAATAAGATAATGTATATAGCTGTTATTATTGTATTATTTTATGTATTTCAAAATTTAGGTATTTTAAGTACATTAAAAGAAATAAATGATGCACTTATACCAGTATATTTAGGACTAGTAGTTTGTTTTATATCAATGCCTATAGCAACTAAGCTACGAAAGCTTGGGCTTGATAAAAAATGGTCAGCAGTGCTTGCACTAATGATAATTTATGCAATAATAGGTGTAGTAATTGCTATGATAATACCAGTATTTACAGAACAGTTAACTAATCTTATTGATAATTTTCCACAACTCTATGAATCTATAGTAGTTAGTTTAAATAAAATTATTGATACAACACTTGGGTTTGGAGAAAGTATGAATATAAATCCAGAGTTTGACGGTATGGCTATAATAAATGAATACTTTAATGATGTAGTTAATTTTTCTATTACAACACTGCAAAGTATATTTAATTCAATTATAGCAATATTTACTGTTTTAATAGTATCATTCTTTTTAGTTAAAGATATGGAAGATATAAAAGATAATTTTATAAACTTCTTTTCTAATGGTAAAAGAAATAAAGCAAGATATAAATTAATTAAAGAAATAGATGTACTGATATTTTCATATATAAAAGGTGTATTTATTGATAGTGTTATAGTTGGTATACTAACAACTATAGTATGTATGGTATTAGGTCTTGATTATGCAATAGTATTTGGTATATTAATTACATTATTAAATTTTATACCATATATAGGAGCATTATTATCAGAACTTATTATAGCATTATATGCTTTAACAGTTGGAGGTCCGTTATTTGCGTTACTAACTTTTGGACTGTTACTTATAGTACAACTTATAGATTCAAATATATTACAACCAAATATAGTAGCTAAATCAGTAGATTTGCATCCAGTACTTGTATTTTCAGGATTATTAGTTGGTAATATATTACTTGGAATATTTGGTATGATAATTGTTGTTCCAGTACTCGCTGTTTGTAAAATTATATTTAACTATAAATTTAACAAAGCTTCGTACTATGAGATAGAAGAGGACAAGAATAAAAAAGATACAAGTAAAAAAACTCCAAAAAAGAAAGAATTTACATCAGATGCATTACAAGAAATAATAAATAAAGAAATAAAATAATAATTATAAAATTAAAAAGATTTATAAAGTAAAATAGTAAAAGCTACATCTAAAAATAGATGTAGCTTTTTATTATAGAATAAGTATTATAGAA
>CAYJMD010000002.1:127217-171027 GCA_964371585.1 uncultured Clostridiaceae bacterium | reverse complement strand
AAAGCTACATCTAAAAATAGATGTAGCTTTTTATTATAGAATAAGTATTATAGAACACTAGATAACATATCAATAATAACATTTCCGGCAAGTACATAACCAATTCCAAATAATGCTGCACTAGAAAATATAACAAGTGATAGCATAAATATATTTGCAAGTATTGATTGATATACTTTAAGTTTAGGTTTATGTTCAAATACTGTAGGTACTGATTGTGTTTCTGAAGATATTTCTGTATTTTGAGTTTGTTTAACTTCAGTAATTTCTTTTTTCATTATTTTGTTTATTAACAATCTAATTGAAGATTTAATTTTATTTTTTAATTTACTTATATAGTTTTCAAGTTTTGTATAGTCAATATTAACTGTCATAAGTAGTGCAGAGTTAATTACAACTACAAAAAGTACAGTTATAATTATAGGTATAAGTACACTTGAAAATATTATACTGATATCTACAGTTTTAAATATGAATAACATCATTGTATTTAAAAACCCATCATCAGAATAAGTATCAACAATGAAGTAAGAGTTGACTAATATACCGATAAATGTCAGTAATAGTAAAAAGGATGGAAGTATGAAACTTTTACCTTTAAATTTTTCATTAGAAGTAAGTCTTAGAGCTAGTCCAATAAATGAACTAAATATTATTATTATACTAGGTATAATTACTAGTATAATTGCAGCAATTATTAATATATTAATCATATGCGATCACCTTTAATCTTTCTTTATTTTAGCTATTTTAGTAATTTGACTCAATCTTTTTCTTAGATTGAATATATTTTTTTCTATTAATTTTGTAAATTCTCTTTTTTCAAGAGTTGATTTTTTTAGTTTATAGTTTTCTATAACATGCATATATACTTCAGTTAATTTATCAGCAAATATTTCTGAAGAGTTTTCTTTTGCTGTTTTAATTCCACCAGCAATTAAATGTTTTCTTAGTTTTTCATTTGTAAGTACAGAAATGATTGTTTTAGTAAAATCTTTATCATTTTTAAGTAACATACCATTTTTACCATGCTTTATAAACTCAGCTAGGTTAGGAGCATACTTAGCTACAACTGGAATTGATGCAGCCATTGCTTCAACATATGTAAGTCCCTGTGTCTCAGATATAGATGCATTAACAAATACATCTGCTATTGAATAGTAGCTAGCAACTTCTTCTAAAGGAACTTTACCTGTGAATATAACTTTATCATTTAGTCCAAGAGTAGAAGTAAGTTCAATTAATTCATCTTTTGCTGGACCATCTCCAACAAGTACAAATTTAGTGTTTTCAGATTTACTTAGTATTTCAGGCATTTTGTTTAAAAGTAATGAGATGTTTTTTTCATGCCCAATTCTTCCAAGAAATAGTATTACTTTTTCATCTTTTTTTACACCAATACTTTCTTTTAAAGCTTCTTTAGATTCTTTAGTAAAGTTACTAGATTCAAAAGGTTTTATATCTATCCCTGTTGGTACTATGAATATTGGTTTGTTTTTAACTTTACATTTATATTTTAAATATTTTTCAATTTCTTTTGAAGGAGCAATAATACACTGCGCTTTTCTTGCAAAACTTCTTGAAAAATTTCTAGCAAAACGTTTAGGGTATATATTTCTAGAACCTTTGATTTTAACTATGTAATGCATATATTCTTCCCATTTAGTATGATATGTATGAAGAAAAGGTAAGTCATATTTTCTTGATATTATTTTACCAAAAAGTCCAACACCGAATTCTGTTTGGGTATGTATTATATCTAAATCTAAGTCTTTTATTTTTTTAGCTATATCTCTAGAATAAAAAGCAGCCAATCTATAGTCAAACTTTTTTGCTAGAAATAGTGGCATACTTTTAACCATATATAGATTTTCATTTTCTGTAGGTTCATGTTTTGTAGAACTAAATACAAAAACTTCATGACCTCTTTTAATCATTTCTTTTTCTAATATTTTAATCGAAGTAACAACTCCGTTTATATCTGGATGGTATGCATCAGTAAAAATACCAATTTTCATTTGTTTCCTCCTGTAATTGTCAGTTTATGTAACAATTCATATATATTAGATATTATATATGAAATTAATAAAAAAGTCAATTATAATAACTAAAAACCTTAGAATAATAAATAATATTATCTAAGGTTTGATTATGTTAAACGATATATACTGTAAATACTTAATTTAAAAGAAATATGGAAAGGTTTAAAATACTTGCAAAACAGATCCAAAGCAGGTAAGGTAATTGTAATAAACCAGCTATTTTATTTATGTTAAAAAATCTATAAATCATTATACTAACAAGAAGTATTAAAAGTAAGATTATAATGTATGCTAGCAAGTACATTTCATAAGAGAAAAATATGATAGGCCATATTGCATTAACTATTAACTGAACTATATATACTTTAATAGCTGATGCTTTTTGTTCATCTGAAGCATCACTTGTAAATATGATATATGAAGAAATTCCCATTAGTAAATATAGAATGCTCCAAACAATTGGGAAGACTATTGATGGTGGAGAAAAACTAGGTTTCATTAGCTCAGAATATACAGCACCACTGTCTGTAAAACTACTCCCTATAAAAGCAGCTAAAAATGGGATAGCCATGATAATAATAAACGTTATTAATTTTTTCAAAATAATCACCTAGTAATAGTATAGTAAGTATAGGATTAAACTATGCAAGATAAGTAAATATACTTGCTTTTTATAGTAGATTTATTGTATAATTTGTAGTATGAAGAAATTAGTTGTAAAATTAAAAAAAGAAGAAAATAGTAATATAGGAAAATATATCTGTAATGAATTTAAGAATTTATCATATTCATCACTATGTAAAGCGTTTAGGAATAAAGATATAAAACTAAATGGAAAAAGAATTAATAAAGAAAATATTAATGTAGTTACAGGTGACGAAATAGAAGTGTATATAACAGATAATATATTGTATGGATTACCAAAAGACATTACATATGTATATGAAGATGAAAATGTACTTATAGCATATAAACCAAAAGGTATAATAACTGCTCCTGAAGAATCTATAAATGAAATTACTTTTTATGAAATTGTAAAGCAAGATATTATCAAAAAAGAAAATGACTGTAGTCTTCGAATATGTCATAGATTAGATAGAAATACTGATGGACTAGTAATATTTACTAAAAATGATGTAGCTTACAAAGAAATGTTAGATACTTTTAAAAATAGGTATTTAGATAAAATATATGTTGCATATGTAAATAATAGTTATTTCACAGATGATAAATCTATAGAAGAAGCATATTTATTTACAGATAAGTCAAAAGGTATGTCATATATATCTAGTATAAAGAAAACTGGATATGAAAAAATTATAACTGAATATGAAGTGTTAGAAAAGAATAGTAAGTTAGATTATGCTAAATTAAAAGTAGTACTTCATACAGGTAAAACTCATCAAATCAGAGCACATCTAAGACATATGCTACATCCAATTATTGGTGATAGTAAATATGGAATAAATGAGGTGAATAAGAAATTTAAAAAGTCAAAACAATGTTTAACAGCTGTAGAATATAGATTTAAATTACCAGTTAAATTTAAATTGAGTTATTTAAATTCAGAAGTAGTTAGGTTAGAAGAAAAAATGTATAAATTTTAATTATTATAAAAAACAAGTACCATAAAATAATGTGGTACTTGTTTTTTGTGTATTTGTTATAAATTACTATTTATTTACTTATTTACAATATCTATACCGCCAAATATACAAACAGCGTTTATAGTTATAGTTTTAGTATTTTCATTTACATTTGAAGAAGTTGCATTTGAAACTTCACCAAAAATTGCAGTAGAATTAGTTTTAATATTTATGTTTTTAGGAACAAATACATCAATTCCTCCAAACAATGTTGTTACATTTATAGTTATATCTTTTTCTAATTGTATTTTAGTTAAATCAATATCCATTGCACCGAAAATTGCAGTATATGATTTTTTCTTATCGTCTACTTCTGTTAATTTTATATTATCTTCACCAAATACTGTAGTAATGTCATTTGCAGTAGAATTAGAGTTGTTATTTTTGTTTGATTTAAATATAAAACTAAGTCCAACAATTATAATAATTGCAGGTATAATAAATTCACGTATTTGACTAAACTCTAATATTTCACGTGCGTTTAATAATAATATTATTCCAATTAAGACTCCTATTATTGATCCTATTTTATCTTTTCCAAATAATAAATTAATTGAACAAGGTACAATTATAAATAAAGTCCACCAACCTTCAAAGAATAAGTTAAATGTTGTAAGTCCTAAAGCATTTGTAGTAAGTAAAGTTCCTATTGCAATTAAAGCAAATCCTATAATATAATTTTGTATCTTTTTCATAGAAATCCTCCTTCTTAAGTTATCTATATTATCATAATAACATAAATGAATTGTCATGTCAAATTATGTATACTTAATAATTTAATAATTAATGGTATAAATCCTTTAAAACATTGATTAATATATAGTTTTATGATATAATTTACTTAAAAAAGAAAGTGCAAGGTGAATATTTATTATGGCAAATATAACAAAACTAGAAAGACCAAAAGGAACTAAAGATATTTTTGGACAAGATATGAAAATATTAGAATACGTAGAAGATAAAATAAGAAAAGTAACTTCTACTAGAAATATGAAACAACTAAGAACTCCTGTTTTTGAAGATACTAAACTTTTTAAAAGAAGTATAGGTGATGAAACAGACGTTGTAAATAAAGAAATGTATACATTTTTAGATAAAGGTGATAGAAGTATAACTTTAAGACCTGAACTTACTGCGTGCGCAGTTAGAGCGTATATTGAAAATGGATATGCTTCAATGCCTTCACCACTTAAAATGTGGTATGTAGGTAATATGTACAGATATGAAAAAATGCAAAAAGGTAGATATAGAGAGTTTAGCCAGTTTGGAGTAGAGATATTTGGTAGTAATGATGTTACTGCAGATGTTGAAGCTATTTTAACTGCTTATGAAGTATTTAAAGAGTTAAATATACTTGATAAAATAACTTTAGAAATAAACTCTATTGGATGTAAAGAATGTAGGAAAGAATATTTAAACAAATTAAAGGATTATTTAAAAGATGAAATTACAAATATGTGTGATGATTGTAAAGTACGTTATGAAAAGAATCCTATGAGAATTATCGATTGTAAAGAAGAGTATTGTAAAACAGTAAATAAAAATGTACCACTTATTACAGATTGTTTATGTGAAGAATGTAATAATGATTTTGAAACACTTAAAGAATTACTTACAGCACTAAACATTAATTATGAAATTAATAAAACTATTGTTAGAGGTCTTGATTATTATAATAAAACAGTATTTGAATTCACAAGTAAAGATTTAAATCTAGCTGTAGGTGGCGGCGGAAGATATGATACATTAATAGAAACTTTAGGTGGAGCTAAAACTCCAGCAGTCGGGTTTGCTTTAGGTATTGATAGAATAATATTACTACTTAAAGAATTAACTGATATTAATATAGAAGAAAGTGTAGATTTATACTTTATTGTAACTTCTAAAGATATGTTTAAGAAAGCTTTTAATATCATAACTGATATGAGAAATCTTGGATATATAGTTGATACAGATATTTCTTCTAGAAGTTTTAATGCTCAGTTTAAATATGCAAATAAAATAAATGCTAAAAATATTTGTATTATAGATGAAGAAACATTAACTACAGGGAATTGTACAATCAAAAATATGCAAACATCTAATCAAGAAATATGCAAACTTGAAATGAGTAGCATTATAGAAAAAATAAAATAAATACTAAGTATTATTTAAAGTATACAGGAGGAACTAAATGAAAGAAAAAATAAAAGAAATATATGCTAAATATGAAATGTTAAATGAAAAAGAAGTAACAGTGTGTGGATGGATTAAAAACTTAAGAGATTCTAAAGTTATAGCTTTTATCGAATTAAATGATGGAAGTAGCTTTAAAGGTGTTCAAATAGTTTTAAATCAAGACTCTTTAAGTAACTATAAAGATATTGTATCTTTAAATATAGGTAGTAGCTTAAGAGTAACGGGTAAACTTGTTATAACTAAAGAGGCAAAACAACCTTTTGAAATTGTAGCAACAAATGTTCAAGTTGAAGGTAAATCAACTCCAGATTTTCCTCTTCAAAACAAAAGACACTCTATGGAATTTTTAAGAGATATAGCTCATTTAAGAGGTAGAACTAATACTTTTATGGCAGTAAATAAAGTAAGAGGTGTTTTAAGTTATGAAATTCATAAGTTCTTTAATGATAAAGGTTTCTTAAACATACATACACCAATCATAACTTCAAGTGATTGTGAAGGTGCAGGAGAAATGTTTAGAGTTACAACTTTAGAAGATACTACTAAAGATGCTAGCGAAGATTTCTTTGGTAAAAAAGCTCATTTAACAGTTTCTGGACAATTACTTGCAGAATGTTTATGTATGGGAGCTTCAGATGTATATACTTTTGGTCCTACATTTAGAGCAGAAAATTCTAATACAACAAGACATGCAGCTGAGTTTTGGATGATAGAACCAGAAATGGCATTTGCAGACTTACAAGATGATATGAACGTTGCTGAAGATATGCTTAAAACAGTTATTAAAAATACTATGGAAAAATGTAAAGATGAAATAGAATTCTTTAATAATTTTGTTTCTAAAGGGTTAATAGAAAAATTAACTAATGTTGTAACATCAGATTTTGGAAGAGTTACATATACAGAAGCAGTCGAAATATTAAAAAAATACAATGATAAATTTGAATACAAAGTTGAGTGGGGAACAGATCTTCAAACAGAACATGAAAGATTCTTAACAGAAGAAATTTATAAAAAACCAGTTTTTGTTACTAACTATCCAAAAGAAATTAAGTCTTTCTACATGAAACTTGATGAAGATAAAAAAACAGTTTCAGCTATGGATCTTCTTGTTCCAGGTATAGGAGAGATAATAGGTGGTAGTCAAAGAGAAGAAAATTATGAAGTTTTAGTAAGTAGAATGGTTGAACTTGGACTAGATCCTAAAGAATATGAATGGTATTTAGATTTAAGAAAATATGGAACATGTAAACATGCAGGTTTTGGACTTGGGTTTGAAAGACTTATTATGTATGTAACAGGTATGGGGAATATAAGAGATGTAATACCATTTCCTAGAACTCCAGGTAATTTAAATTATTAGTATAGTATTAATTATTATAACATATTATTAATTTAATACATTTAAATAATGAAAGGAAGAATATGAATATATATAGAACACATAAATGTAATGAACTTAGAGAAAGTAATGTTGGTGAAGAAGTAAGATTATCAGGATTTATTAAAACAATTAGAAATCTAGGTGGATGTGCATTTATAGATTTAAGAGATCATTATGGAATAACACAATTAACTACTTCAAATGAAGAGTTAATAAATAAAATAGCTACATTTACTGTAGAGTCAACTATTACTGTTACAGGTATAGTTGCTCTTAAACCTACTGAAAATACAAAGTTGGAAACAGGTAAAATAGAAATAGATATAAAAGAAATATCACTTCTTAATAAAGCTGAAAATGTACTTCCATTTGAAGTAGAAAAAAGTAAAGAAGTAAGAGAAGATTTAAGGCTTGAATATAGATATTTAGATTTAAGAAACGAATCTATTCATAAAAAAATAGTTTTTAGAGCTGAAGTCTTAAAAACATTAAGAAATAAAATGGATAGTATGGGATTTACAGAAGTTCAAACTCCAATCCTTACATCATCATCTCCAGAAGGAGCAAGAGATTTCTTAATACCTTCAAGAATTCATAAAGGAGAGTTTTATGCTCTTCCTCAAGCACCACAACAGTTTAAACAACTACTTATGATTTCTGGTTTTGATAAATATTATCAAATAGCTCCTTGTTTTAGAGATGAAGATCCAAGAGCAGATAGATCTCCAGGTGAGTTTTATCAACTTGATTTTGAAATGGCTTTTGCTACACAAGAAGATGTACTAAATGTTTTAGAAGAAATAGCTGTTACTACATTTACTAGTTTAACTAATGATATTGTAACTAAAGCACCTTTTGAAAGAATACCATATAAAAAATCAATGGATATATATGGATCAGATAAACCAGATTTAAGAAATCCACTTATTCTTGAAGATACTGCATACCTATTTGAAAATAGTGATTTTGAAGTATTTAAAAATAAAACAATAAAATCTATAGTTATTTCAGCTAAAGATTTAACTCGTAAATTCTTTGATGAAATGATTGAAGTTGCTAAAACTAATTATGAAATGAAAGGTTTAGCATGGATAAAATTAAATGAAGAAGGTAATGTTGTAGGATCAATAGCTAAATTTATTACTGAAGATATTAAAAATATGTTAATAAAAAATCACAATTTAGAAGTAAATAAAGCTGTATTTTTCATAGCAGATTCAAACTATAATACTTGTGTTAAAGATGCTGGTAATATAAGAATAGAACTTGGTAGAAGATTAAATCTAATAAATGAAAATGAATATAAATTCTGTTTTGTTGTTGATTTTCCATTCTATGAAAAAGATGATGAAGGTAAAATAGATTTTGCACATAATCCATTTTCGATGCCACAAGGTGGGTTAGATACATTATTAAATAGAGATCCTCTAGATATTGTTGCATATCAGTATGATATGGTATGTAATGGATATGAAGTAGCATCAGGAGCAGTAAGAAATCACGAAGTAGATGTAATGGTTAAAGCTTTTGAAATTGCTGGATATTCTAAAGAAGAAGTTGAAAAAAGATTTGGAGCATTATTTAATGCATTTAGATATGGAGCGCCACCACATGCTGGAGCAGCTCCTGGTATAGATAGACTTGTAATGCTACTATGTAAAGAAAATAATATACGTGAAGTTATAGCATTCCCTAAAAACTCTAAAGCTAGAGATCTACTTATGGGAGCACCAAACTTTGTATTTGAAAATCAGCTTAAAGATATTCATATTAAACTTACTGAAGATGAAAAGTAATAGTTTAAATAGAGCTAGTAGTTAATATATCTGCTAGCTACTATTTATACATTAAAGGAGATAAAGTAGTAATGAAAATAAATGTAGATGAAAATAAATTAGATGAGATTAAAATTAAAGCAAGAGAAAATTTTGTGC
The DNA here is from genome assembly GCA_964371585.1 of uncultured Clostridiaceae bacterium. Taxonomy (GTDB): domain Bacteria; phylum Bacillota; class Clostridia; order TANB77; family CAG-465; genus RGIG5057. Next base: position 161,843 of record CAYJMD010000002.1, on the reverse strand, counting down.
CAATAATTCAAGATGATTCACTTAAGTTTTTAGAAGTACTACTTAGTATCATTAAACCTAGTAAAATACTTGAAATTGGGACAGCCGTTGGATATTCAGCAAGTAACTTTGTTAAATATTTAAATGTAGATGAAAATAATGAGAAGTTAAGTTATATAACAACAATAGAAAGAAATGATAAAAGATTTAAAGAAGCAAGCAAAAATATTAAAGAGTTAAATCTAGAAAAGTACATAGATATTAAATTTGGTGACGCTCTAGAAATATTACCTACATTAAGTGATGAATATGATGTTGTATTTATTGATGCTGCTAAAGGTCAGTATATTAAATTTCTAACTGAGGCTAAACGTTTAGTTAAAGATAAAGGCGTTATAATAGCAGATAATGTATTATTTGGAGGCCTTACTTTAAGTGATTATAATGAACATAGAAATAGAACTGCAGTTACTAGATTAAGAGGCTTTTTAGATATAATAAATTCTGATAAAGAGTTAAAATCTACACTTGTTAATGTTGGTGATGGAATAACACTTAGTTATGTTCATAAAATTAATAAATAGTAATTTTAAGTAATAAAAAATAATAATATGCCGTATAAACTATATTTAAGTTTGTACGGTATTTTTTATTATATATTTTTTTATAATAAATTATTGTATTATTTTAGCGTAATTTGTCGAATAATAGGGATTATGTTGAAATATTAAAATAATTTGGTAGAATAGAGTTATATATTATTGGATAAAAAAATTAAAAACTTTTAATTTTGAGAGTGAAAGGAGTTTTCTATGCATAAAATTCGGAGTCCACCAGAAAAACAAATTTAAATGAGATTGTAAACACATTTTTAATTTATGGAGGATTTATCATGAAAAGAATATTTACATTATTATTAGCAATAACAATAATCTTTAGTTTAACACCAAAAATAAATGCACAAGAACCAGAACCGATGGTTACAAATTATACTAGTAGTGAAAGTATACATATTTCAGATGAATACAACACTACATCTGTAAGCAGATATAACTCTCTTGATGGTGCTGTAGAATTATTTCATACTGCTCCTATGTACAGTACAGATGATTTTAGTCAGGGTATATACAATAATAATTGTGCACCAACTCTTATGGCTAATGTACTATCATATTTTAATGTAGCTAGAGGTCTTTATCTCAATGCTAATCCAATTAATCAGTCAGTATATAATGAAATGTGTAACACTATGGGATATAATGGTAGTTCTGGTAAAAGCCTTAACGACGTATCACAAGCTTTAAAAAATTGGTCTTCTAGATATGGTAAAACTTGTATTATTGACAAATATTGGTTTAATACTTGGGGAGATGTTACGAGAGACATTGATAATAACAAACCTGTTTTATTAGGCTACAATGGACATGCATATCTAGTGTTAGGATACGACGTAGAAAACGGTGTGAAAAAGTTATTTGTTGCAACAGCCTGGTCAAACATGCCATATCAATTTCTTACTTTTACTAGTGGAATGGAAATGCAAAGTGTTAATATTTACTAAGATAAATGCTTTGATATTAAAGCGAGATTATTATATCTCGCTTTTTATATGAATTTTTTTATTTTTTTATCTAAAACTATTTATTTAAATTATTTAATATGATAAAATGTTAATATAAGAAAGGAGTAATTTATATGAAAGTAAAGATTATTATATTAATTATTATTTTAGCTTTAGCAGCTATACTATTCTTTATGTTTTCTAATAATAGTTTAACTATATCTAATGTTTCTGATTTTAAAGCTGTATATAATATGGATACAGATTTAAAAAATATTAGTATAGATGTATATGATCAAGGGCAGGTAATAGGTACAATTACTGATACAGCAGATATACAAGCAATTTTAGATGCAATAAAAAATGAGACTATTGAAGATAATGTAAAACAAGGAGAAACAATACTTGGTGGTGCATATAATGTTACTATAAAAAACGGATCAGATAATTCTTCAGTAAGTTTAGCTGTCAATGATTCTCAGTTATCAATAAATAATAAAACTTATTCAACAATTACAAATATAAAGACTACTTTAAAACCTATTATGGATAAATATATGCAGTAATAAATATATAGAAGAGCTAAAAATTTTATTAGCTCTTTTTTCATGTAGTTATGTTTATGAGTAATTATTCAAACTACTTTATTTATGTTAACTTTGCTGTTATAAATTAATACTTAAAATATAAATATTTTGTTGCTTTTACACTTAATTTGTAATATAATGTAGATATATATAAAAGGGGTAAAATAATGAGACTAAAAAAAATAGAATTACAAGGTTTTAAATCTTTTGCAAATAAAACAGAGGTTGAATTTTTAGATGGGATTACAACAATAGTTGGTCCTAATGGTAGTGGTAAAAGTAATGTTTCTGATGCTGTTAGATGGGTTCTTGGTACACAAAGTACAAAAGAGCTTAGACTTTCAAAAATGGAAGATGTTATATTTGCTGGTACGGAAAACAGAAAAAAAGTAGGATTTGCTGAAGTTGCAATTACTATTGATAATTCAGATAGATCACTTCCTATCGACTATAATGAAGTAGTTGTAGCAAGAAGAGTGTTTAGATCTGGAGAAAGTAGTTACTTAATAAATAATAGTGAATGTAGATTAAAAGATGTTCAAGAACTATTTTTAGATACAGGTATAGGTAAAGATGGATATAGCATTGTTGGACAAGGTAAAATAGATGAAATACTATCTAATAAGTCTGAAGATAGAAGAGCTATTTTTGAAGAAGCTTCAGGTATTATGAAGTATAGAGTTAAAAAAGAGGAAGCTACAAAAAAACTTGCTACTGCTCATACTAATTTAGATAGAGTTAATGATATTTTAGCTGAAATAGAAAGTAATATTATACCTTTAGAAGAAAAAGCAAGAAAAGCTAAAGAGTATTTATTACTTAGAGATAAACTTAAAGTTTTAGATGTACATATATTTTTAACTAGTGTTAAAGAAAATGCTACGAAACTAACTGCTTTAGATAGCGAAGTAGAAACTTTAACGGCTGATATAAAATTAGAAGAGCAAGATGCTATTAATCTTGAAAAAGCTAAACTAAATTTAAAAAATAGATTAAATGAAATAATTACTGAAATTGAAGAAGCTCAAAAACAATTTTTTGAACTTGAAAATACAGATGAAAGATTAAATTCTAAACTTGAAATTACAAATTCAAATATTAGTAATGCAAATGAAAATATTTCTAGATTAGAAAATGAGATTAATGATAATTTATCAAATATTGAAGTTATCAAAGATGAGATTAAATCAAAAAAAGAGAAAAAAGATAATTTAAATAAAAACAAAGAAAAATTTGTTAAAGAGCTTAAAGAAAAAGAAGATGAATTAAAAGATATTAATACAACTCTTGATGAAAAAGATAAAGAAGCTGAAAGTTTAAAACTTGAAACTGAAAAACTAAATGAACAAGTGATGGTAAATAATATGGATATTTCATCAAAAAGTGCAACTATAGAAGCTTCAAATAAACAAATTGATTCCATTGTTAAAGCCGGAACTAATTTTATAGCTGAAAAAGATAGACTTGGTTTTGAAAAAGAAGATATTACTAAAATAGTAAATGAAAATAAGAGTAAACTTAATGTTATTAATACTGAGATTGATTCTATTAAAGAAAGATTAGAGTTTAAAGAAAAAGAATTGTCGCATATAACTGATGATTCAAATAACTTAAGAGAAGAGTTATTAAGTCTTAAATCTAAACATTCATATCTTGTTAATTTAGAAAAAGAAAATGAAGGTTATTTTAAAAGTGTTAAATCTATAATTGAATATGTTAAAAAAGATTCTATAGAGGGCGTATATGGTACATTATCTTCACTTGTTACTACTGATGAAAAGTATGAAAAAGCAATTGAAGTTTCTATGGGAACATTTATCCAAAATATAGTTGTAGAAGATGAAAATAAAGCTAAAGGATTAATTGAATATCTAAAAACTAATCTTTTAGGTAGAGCAACTTTTCTACCACTTAACAAATTAAATGTAAGAGATGATATTAATTTTGGTAAAATCCTTAAAGAAGATGATGTTATAGATACAGCTATAAATCTATGTAAATTTGATAAGAAATTTACTAAAACAATGTTACTAGCTCTTGGTAATGTAATTGTTGTTAAAGACTTAGAATGTGCTAATAGATTATTTACTAAATATAAAGAAAAAATTAGAATTGTTACCTTATCAGGTGAAATCATTGCTACTTCAGGAAGTATAACTGGTGGACATACTACAGCTAAATCTTCAGGACTACTTGGTAGACAAGATAAAATAAAGAAATTAGAAGAGTTAATTGAAGTTAAAAATTCTAAATATCAAGAAATAGAAGATCAAATATCAAATATAATGCCAGTTATAAATGATATTAAAAATAAACTAAATACTTTAGAAGCTTCAAGAGTTGATATGAACATAATGCAAGCTAAAGTTATGCAAAATCTTGAAAATATTGACGAGCAAATAGAAAAATTAAAATCTTCTAATGAAAATTCTATTACTTCAAAAAATAACTTGTTAGAAGAAATAAATACATTAAAAAATGAAATAACAATACTGGAAGAAGATAATATTAATATTAAAGAAATTATATCTACTAAACAGTCAGCTATAGATGAATATAGTAAACAAAGAAAAGAAAAATCTCAAACTTTAGATTTCTTAAATGAAGATATAGTTAATTTAAAAATTTCTTTATCATCTTTTGAAGAAAGTAAACTTTCAATTGAAGAGTTAGAAGATAAATTAAATAATGATATTGCTAATTTCCTTGTTGCTAACGTTAAAAAAACAAGTGAAGTAAACACTCTTAAAGAGTCTATCATAAACTATAATAATGAAATAGTAAAAATAAACCAGGAAAAAGTTAGACTTGAAGAGTTTAAACTTAAATATGATGAAATTGTATCTAAGCTTAAAATTGATAGAGTGGATATTAGCAAAAAACTTGATACACTTGAAATTGAAATGCTTGCTAGTATAAACAAAATTAATAAATTAAATGAAGAAGTAAATAAAATTAATAATAGAAGAATTAAATTTGAACTAGATATAGAAAACATTAAAAATGATATCTGGGATAATTATGAACTTACAATTACTTCTGCAAATGAATTTATAAAAACAGTTCCTGAAATTGAAGATACGTCTAAAATCATAAAAGATGCAAGTAGTATTAAAGATGAAATTAAAAAACTAGGTGATGTAGATGTAAATTCTATTGAAGAGTATAAATCTGTTAAAGAAAGATATGATTTTATAATAGCACAAAAAACAGACTTAGATGAAACAAAGAAAAAATTAGAAAACCTAATTCACAATATGACAAGTATAATGAAAAGTGAGTTTTCTAAACAATTTAAAATAATAAATGAAAACTTCAAACATACATTTAGTGAGCTGTTTGGTGGTGGAAGAGCAGGACTAACACTTACAGATGAAGAAAATATTTTAGAATCAGGAATAGAAATAGCAGCGCAGCCTCCAGGTAAAAAATTAGGTTCAATGACATTATTATCTGGTGGAGAAAGAGCTCTTACTGCAACAGCACTATTATTTGCTATAATGAAAATTAAAGCACCACCATTTTGTATACTAGATGAAATTGAAGCAGCTCTTGATGATATCAATGTTATAAGATTTGCAAATTATATAAAGAAATATTCAGACGATACACAATTTATTGTAATAACTCATAGAAAAGGTACTATGGAAGTTGCAAATACAGTATATGGTGTAACAATGGAAGAATATGGTATATCAAAACTTATTTCTATGAGAATGAAGGAGGAAAAATAATGGAGTTTTTTACCGAAGAAGGAAGTACTAGAGTAGAATTATTTAGCTTAGAACAATTTATTCCTCTTGGTATAACAATACTTTGTATATATTTAATATATAGATTTAAAAATAAATTAATCAATTTTGGACATGAAAAAACTATAAGTATAACTATGGCAGTTATAATGTTTATGAATTTTGTTATATATTATGGTTCAAAAATATTACTTGGAACATATTCGTATAAAACAGATTTGCCATTACATTTTTGTTTTGTAACAGGTTTTACTTTTATGTTTATACTAATAACTAAAAATAAACATAAGTTATATAAAATAATATATTTTTGTACATTTATAGGGCCATTACCAGCGATATTGTTACCAGATTTAAATTGTACATTTGATAGATACTTATATTGGCAGTTTATAATTAGCCATCATGTTATGATAGTATTTAGTGTATATGCGTTACTTATATTTAAATATGAAGTAGAGAAAAAAGATATATTTACAACATTTATAACAGCGCATATATTTGTAATTATAATGATGATATTTAATAGTATAGTAGGATCGAATTATGTAATGCTATCAGGACTTCCAGATCAAATATATGAAGTGTTTCCATTTACTAAATATGCACCACCACTTGTGTGGCTTGAACTTGTAGCTGTAATATCATTATTTGTAGCATATATTCCAGCATATTTTGTTAATAAAGAGAAAAGATTAAATGAAAATAAAATTAGTGAAATAAAATCATAAAATATATACTAAAGATTATAATATTATAGAGTGGTAACTTAAAAATATAGTCAAAATAGTATAGCAAAAGATACATGAGTGATTCATGTATCTTTTTTATACTAAGATAGCCCTATTAATGCCTTAAAACTTGAAATTTCAAGTAAAATATAGTATCATATATATGTTATAAATAAATTAAAAGGGAGAAATTAATAAATGAAAGAAGCATTAAGTTTTGAAATTAAAAAAGTAGATAAAAAAACAGGAGCAAGACTTGGAGTTATACATTTGCCACATGGCGATATTGAAACACCAGTATTTATGCCTGTAGGAACGCAAGCTACTGTAAAAACACTTACAAAAGAAGAATTAGAAAATGAAATAATGGCATCAATAATTCTATCTAATACATATCACTTGTATCTAAGACCTGGACATGAGCTTATAAAAAAAGCAGGTGGTCTTCATAAGTTTATGAACTGGGATAGAAATATATTAACAGATAGTGGAGGATTCCAAGTATTTAGTTTAGGTTCGCTTAGAACTATAACTGAAGAAGGTGTTGAATTTAGGTCACATTTAGATGGATCTAAACACTTTATCTCACCAGAAAAATCTATGGAAATCCAAAACTATTTAGGTAGTGATATTATGATGGCATTTGATGAATGTGCACCATTTGGAGCTAGTTATAAATATGTTAAAGATTCTATGGAAAGAACTACTAGATGGGCAAAAAGATGTAAAGACTATCATAAACAAACAGATACTCAAGCGTTATTTGGTATTGTTCAAGGTGGATTTTATAAAGATTTAAGAGCAGAAAGTGCAAAACAATTAATAGAGCTTGACTTTCCAGGATATGCAATTGGTGGTATAAGTGTTGGAGAACCAAAAAAAGAGTTTGTTGATATATTAAAATATACAGCTCCATTATTACCAGAAAATAAACCTAGATATTTAATGGGAGTTGGTAGTCCAGACTACCTAATTGAAGCAGTACTTGCAGGTATGGATATGTGTGATTGTGTACTTCCAACTAGAATAGCAAGAAATGGTACAGCATTTACCTCTAAAGGTAAAGTTGTTGTTAGAAATGCAAATTATGCAGAAGATTTTACTACTCTAGATGATGAATGTGATTGTTACACTTGTAGAAACTATACTAAAGCATATATAAGACATTTAATTAAATGTAAAGAAGTTTTAGGTGCTAGATTATTATCACTTCATAACTTAAGATTCTTAACAAAACTTATGGAAAATGTAAGAGAAGCTATAAAAGAAGATAGACTAGAAGAATTTAAAATTGAGTTCTATAAAAAATATGGATACAAAGATTAAAATACATTAGGAGGGATATATGAGAGACAGTAACTGGAGTCTTGCTTTAGAAGGTGGAGGAGCAAGAGGAGCATATCATGCTGGAGCGTGCAAATACCTTTTTGAAAAACATATTAAAATAGATATGGTTGTTGGTACATCAATAGGAGCTATTAATGCTGCTATGATAGCACAAAATGATTTTGCAGCTTGCTTAAAGATTTGGGAAAATTTTAAAAATAGTGATATTTTTGATTTAGATGATGATAAATTAAAACTTATCATGGAAAAAAATCTTGATGTAAGTTTAGTTAAATACATGACTACAAAATTTACAACAGCTTTTAGAAGAGGTGGAATGAATACAGATAAAATGAGATCTTTTTTAAATACTCATGTAAATGAAGGTAAATTAAGAGCAAGTAGTATTCAGTGTGGCTTTGCAACATATTGCATTTCTGATATGAAACCTGTTGAAAAATTTATAGATGAAATTCCTAAAGGTGAAGTTGTAGATTATCTACTTGCTAGTAGCAGACTTCCAATATTTAAGCAAGAATTATTTAATGGTAAATATTATATTGATGGAGGAGTCTATAACAACTGTCCAATCAATATGTTACAAGAAAAAAATAAGAAAAATATAATTGCTATATATACTAATTCTATCGGAGTAGTTAAAAAAACAGTAAAAAAACCAGGAGAAAAAATTATTGAAATAATTCCTAAAGAACCTTTACCACATATGATGAATTTTGATAATAAACCAATAACTAATATGTTAACACTTGGATATTATGATGCAAAAAAACAACTTGAAAATTTAGATGGTATAAAATACTATATAAAACATAAAAGCGATGATTTCTATTTTAAAATATTAAGTAATTACAGTGAGTATAATATTAAAAGGATTAATAAATTACTTCATATAGAAGATGTTAATACTAAAAAAATGTTTTTAGAAGTAACTATTCCTATGCTACTTAAAAGACTTGGATATAAAGAAGTAAAAACATATAAAGAAATGGTTACAATAATACTTGAATATGTTGCTGTTTTAGGTAAAATAGAAAGATTTAATGTATACTCTTTTAATGAGTTGTTAGATCTTGCTAAAGTTGTGAGTGTTCCTAAAAATAAAAATATGGGAATAATTAATAAAGATAGCGCTCTTGGTAAACTTGTTAAATCAGATATTGATATACCACAAGTTATGCTAAGTCTTGTTAAAGGATTTAATATTAAAGAATAATAGATATATACTTGCATAAAGTTTATTAGGTGATGAAATGAATAATAAAATTTGTGTTATAGGAAATGATTTAAGAATTAAATATTTAAAAAGTATGCTTAATGTACAAAATAATATTTCGTATAAAGAGGCTAGTGTTATAGTAGCTCCAATACCATTTACAAGAGATGATGTATATATTAATCAAACAGATATTAAAATAGAAGAATTTATAAATGATATTATTACTAAAAATTTTAATGTGATGATTGTTTCTGGTGCAATAAGCCAAGATTTGAAAAATACATTTTCTAAGTATGATAATATCAAAATATATGATGTACTAGATTATGAAGAAATTGCAATTTTAAATAATATTCCTACAGCTGAAGGTGCAATTTATGAAGCTATAAAAAATACAGACATTACTATATGTGGTTCTAAATGTTTAGTGCTTGGATATGGTAGAATAGGTAAAATACTAAGTAAAATGCTAAGTGGTATAGGAGCAAATGTATCTGTAGAAGCAAGAAAACAAAGTGACCTTGCATATATTAAAGCTTTAGGATATAATAATATAGATATTAATGATTTATCTTGTTATTTATCAGAGTTTGATTATATATTTAATACAATTCCTACTAAAATACTAGATAAAGAACATATCGATTTATTAAAGAAAGATGTTTGTATAATTGATCTTGCTTCTAAACCAGGACTAGATTACGAATATGCAAATAAACAAAACATTAATCTTGTAGTGGCTTTAGGGTTACCAGCTAAAATAGCTCCTAAATCTGCAGCTAAATATATAAAAGATAAGATTGATGAACTGCTTAAAATTAATGACGAGTTGTAAATAAATAAGAGTAATTGTGAAGTAGTACTAAATACTAAGTAACATTATTTATTTAAACTTGTTAAAATAGGAGGAAACAAATGATAGTTGATGTTAAAAGTATGGTTGAAAACAAAAAAGAAGAATTAAAAGTTAAAATGATTAAACTAAAAGAAAGTGGTAAATCAGTGAAATTAGCTTTAGTAGTTGCAAGTGATGACAAAGCATCTAAAATATATGTTAAGAAAAAAAGAGACATGTGCTTAGATATTGGTCTTGAAGAAGTTGAATACATGTTTGATGAAACTGTTACGCAGGAAGAATTAATAAATAAAATAGGAGATTTAAACAAAGATGACTCTATCAATGGTATACTAGTTCAGCTTCCATTATATAATCATTTAGATACGCTTAAAGTAATAGAAGCTATTGATCCTAAAAAAGATGTTGATGGACTTCATGAAGTAAATGCAGGTAAACTTTTTTTAGGTGATTTAAGAGCAATCGTTCCATGTACACCAAAAGGTATAATGATGGTGCTTGATAATTTAAATGTTGATTTTACAGGTAAAAATGTAGTTGTTATTGGAAGAAGTAACTTAGTAGGTAAACCTATAGCATCATTACTTTTAAATAGAAATGCTACAGTAACTATATGTCATTCTAAAACTAAAGATTTAAAAAGTTATACTCAAAATGCAGATATAGTTGTTGTTGCTGTTGGTAGAGCAAAATTACTAACAGAAGATATGATTAAACAAGATACAATTGTTATAGACGTTGGAATAAACAGAAATGATGAAGGTAAAATAATTGGAGATTGCGATACAGCTGCTCTCGAGCATAAAGCTAAATATGTAACACCAGTTCCAGGTGGAATAGGGCTTACTACAGTTATTTCATTAATAGATAATACAATAAACAATGTAATAGATAATTAATATTGTTTTAATACAGATTTAAGAGTTGATTTGAATTAAACAATTTACTTATTTTGGTTTTATTTAATTTAAAGATATATAATAAGAAATAAAAATACTACAGCTTAATATAGTTGTAGTATTTTTGTTTTTTTTGTTATATACTGCTAAACTATCTTTAAATCATTGACACTATAGTAATTTAATGCTATAATTCTCAATTGTAATAATATTAAAAACAAGCATAATTATGTAAGTTAATAAATTATTGTGTGATTATGCAAAATGGAGGAAAACATGAAAAAAGTAGTAGAAAATTATTCCAGTCAAAATTTTTTGAACAAGGTAGCAGTAGATTTGCTAAATGCACTATCAAACTCGAAAGGAGATAATATTCTTCATGAGGTTGCAAAAGTAACTGAAAAAACTGATTTAAGTTTTAAAGTTGTAAGTGCAGCAGATTATTTTTCAGCAATAAAAGAAATAGTAGATGATGATTCTTTATATGAAATTATTATTTCAAATGAAGAAATAATGGTAAATGGAGAAATCTATTATATTAAAATGAAAAATATGATTATTGCTATTAAGAAAGAAAAACAAGAATTCATTTGTTTTAAAATTATGCCAAGAGAATAATTAGACTAAAACTCTTTATTTAAGTATATTGCTTAGATAAGGAGTTTTTTTCATTAGTACAATATTTCTCTTTATAATTTAATGCTTGTATGATATAATAATTACAAGGTGATTAAACGTGTCAAACAACTGGACTAAAGAACAAAAACTAGCAATAGATATTAAAGATAAAAATATACTTGTTTCAGCATCAGCAGGTAGTGGTAAAACTGCTGTTTTGGTTGAAAGAGTAATATCTAAAGTTATAGATGAACATATAGATATAGATAAAATACTTGTAGTAACTTTTACTAATGCTGCTGCAAGTGAATTAAAGCAAAAATTAATTAAAGCAATAAACAAAGAGATAAAAAAAGATAATCAAAATTATTTCTTAAAAAGACAATTAGATAATATACATAGAGCAAGTATTACTACTATTCATTCATTTTGCTTAGAAGTAATTCGTAGCAATTTTTTTAAAATAGATTTAGATCCTTCTTTTAATATTTGCGATGATATAAATAGTAAACTTTTAAAGTCTGCTGCTATGATAAAAGTACTTGAAGATGAGTATAGAAACTATGTAGAAGGAGAGTTTGGTATATACAATGTTTTAAATATATTCAACTCTAAAGATGATGAACTGTTAAAAACGTTGGATAAAATATATAATTATATACAAAGTTTTGAATTTCCTTTTGAATTCTTAAAATTAAGTATCGAAAAATATAATTTAGACAAAAAATTAGATTTATGTCAGTCAGATTTTGGTAAAGAAATATATAATAATGTAATAGATTCTTTAGAAATTATAGTATATAAATTAAAAGATTTAAGAAATAAAGTAAGTGATAATTTAGAAGATGACTTAATTAAAATAGTAGAAGTTTTAGATGATGATATAGCAAATTTAGAAAGATGTACTAAATGTAGTGATAAGTCGTTTGATATGTTATTTTCAAATGTTGATAATATAGAAATAAAATCTATGCCAAGAAATAGAGTTAGAAATGTAGATTTAAAAGATGAAGTTAAAAATTTTAGAGCAGATATATTAAGAGCAGAGATTAAAAATATAAAAAAAACTATTTATGGCAAAAGTGAAGTTATTATAGAAGATTTAAATAAGACTTATCCATATTTAATTTACATATATAAATTAATTGCTAACATAGATGCAGAGTATACAAAACAAAAAAGAGAAAAAAATTTAATTGATTTTGGAGATATAGAACATTTAGCTTTAAATATACTTCTTACTAAAACAGATAGTGGATATATTCCAAGTGAAACTGCAATTATATATAGAAATAAGTTTAAAGAAATATATACAGATGAATATCAGGATACTTCATTTACACAAGAAGCTATACTTAATTCTATTGCTAAAACTAATAATAGATTTATGGTTGGAGATATTAAACAAAGTATATATAGATTTAGACAAGCAATGCCAGAAATATTTAATAGTAAGTATAGAGCATATATAAATTATGAAGAGATTAATGAAGATGAAATGACTGTAGAAAATACTAAAGTTATACTTGCTAAAAATTTTAGAAGTAGAGAAAATGTAATAAATTCTATAAACTATATATTTGAAAAAGTAATGAGTTATGATTTAGGTGATTGTGATTATGAAGATAAAGAAGTACTACAGTTTGGTGCTACAAGATTAAAAGTAAATGAAGCAAATAACTATAAAACAGAACTTAATGTACTAGATACTAAACTAGATGAAGATAGTAGTATGTATGAAGATATAGATGATGAAACTTTAGAGTACATAACAGAACTTAAAAATTATGAAATAGAAGCTAAATATATAGCAAAGAGGGTAAATGATTTAGTAAAGAAAAAAGAGTTTAAAGTATATGATGAAAAAGAAGATACTTTTAGAGATATTAAATATTCAGATATTGTAATATTACTTAGAGGTCTTAAAAACAAAGCTAATATTTTAGAAGATGAATTTAAAAGCTTAGAAATACCAGTATTTTCAGATATAGAAACTAATATATTTGATAATGATGAAATTCGTTTAATTATATCTATGCTTAAAATAATAGATAATCCATACCAAGATATAGATATGGTTGCTGTGTTATATAGTAGCATAGGTAAATTTACTTTAGATGAAATATATATGATTAAAGAGTATAATAAAAAAGAGTATATATATGATAATTTATTATTGCTAAGTAAAGAAACAAAAGATGTTAATTTAAAAGAACATACTCTTAAGTTTTTAAATATGTTAAACTCTCTTATAGCATTTTCTAAAAGTTATTCCGTAGCAGAACTTTTAAATAAAATATATACTGAAACAAATATATATTTAGAATCATTTCTATTAAATAATAGTAATTCTAGTAAAATAAATTTAGATAGTTTAGTTGTTGTTGCACAAAAGTTAGAAAATCCATCTATATATACATATGTAAATTATGTTCAAATGTTAAGAGAAAAAACAGTAAGTGAAACTGCTAAAGCTAAAGTGATAGGTGAAAACGACAATGTAGTTAAAATAATGACTATCCATAAAAGTAAAGGATTAGAATTTCCTATTGTTATATTATCAGATACTTCAAATAAATATAATATAAAAGATATGTCTGCTCCAGTTACTTTAAATTATGAATATGGTTTAGGAATGAATGTAATAAATGAAGAGTTATTCATAACATATCCATCTATTATAAAAGAAGCTATTAAATCTAAAGAGGCTAAAACTCTTAAAGCCGAAGAATTAAGAATGCTATATGTTGCCCTCACAAGAGCTAAAGAAAAATTAATCATTTATGGTAGTGTAACAGACATTCAAAAAAAATTATCTAGTATGTACATTATAAAAGATGAAAATGATAAAATAGATTCAAAAGTTATATATAAAAATACATCTTTCTTAGATAATATTCTTTGTACTTTAAAAGATTATATAAATGTTAAAGAAAATAAAGATGTGGTAGAGAGCTTATTTGATATTAACATACATAAAGTAAAAGAAAGTTCAAGTATTAGTAATATCTTAAAAAATGATATTACTTCAAATAGGTTAAATGATGTACTTTTAAGTGCTTATGAAAATAAAAATGAAAAAGAAAAATTAGAGATAGAAAGTATGATTGAAAAGTTAAGTTATAATATAAATAAAAAATATCATAATGAAAATAATTTAGCTGTTCCTTCTAGAATAAGTGTAAGTAGATTAAAAGAAGAAAATAGAGATGATATTACTCTTAATAATAGTAATATACATTCTTTAGTAAATGAAGATGTTATAGAGTATATAGATGATGAACCTATAGTAAATAAAGAAGAAAAATATGCTATGCCAGATTGTATTAAAGGTAAAGAAAATGTTACAAGTGTTAGAAAAGGAACATTAATACATTTTATACTAGAACATTTAGATTTTAATAAAGTAAGTACAAAAAAGGATATATCTGATTTTGTAAATATGCTTGTTAAAACAGGAAAGATAAAAGAAGAGGAAAAGAAATATATTAATATTAAAAAAATATGTGAATTTTTAAATTCTAATATAGGTATAAGAATTAAAAATAGTAGAAAAGTATTTAAAGAGGCAGAATTTGTATATAAGAATAATAAATATTCTAAAAGCATTATACAAGGTGTTATTGATTTATATTTTGAAAATGAAGATGGAAGTTATACACTAGTAGATTTTAAAACAGACAATATAATAGATAAAGAAGAGTTTGTATCTAGATATAAATTACAACTTGATATATACAAAGATGCACTTGCTTATATAAATGGATATAGAATTAAAAATACATATATATATTCGTTTAAATTAAATGACGTAATAGAGGTGAAATAGGTATTTTGATGAAGTTTGAAGATAAAAAGATATCACACTATAAAAATGGTGATATTGAATATATAAAATTTAAAATATTGGAAAAATATGATAATAAATTAAATCATGCTATATTTTTAAGACATGGTGGAGCAAGTAAAGATCTATATACTAGCCTTAATTTTAGAATTTTAGGTAAAGATGTAAAAGAGAGTGTATATGAAAATGTAAATAGAGTTAAAAAAGTACTTAATATACCTAATGTATATAAAGCAACTCAAGCTCATACTGACGAAATATTAATACTTAAAAATTCAAATAAAGATGAATATCCATTTGATAAGTTAAATGATGATGAATATGATGCGTATCTTCATGTAGATAAAAATATACCATCACTTATAACGACTGCTGATTGCAATCCTATTATAATATATGATCCTGTTAAAAATATAGTTAGCAATATACATAGTGGCTGGCTTGGTACGATAAAAAAAATAGCTATAAAAACAGCAATAAAGATGCATATTGAATTTAAATGTGAATATAAAGATCTTATTGTATGTGTAGGACCAAGTATAAAAAAATGTTGTTTTTCATCTGAAGAAGCAAAATTTAAAAATAAATTTATAAATATTTGGAATGATGATGTTAGCTATATTACCTACGATAAATTAAATAAAGATAAGTTCTATATAGATTTAGGTTTTGTTATAAAAAAAGATTTTATAAAGCTAGGCGTGTTAGAAGAAAATATTGTGATGTCAGATATTTGTACACGTTGTAATAAAGATGATTTTTATTCGTATAGATATTATACTCAAAATGGATTTGAGGATTATGCCACATTTGCTACTATTGTGAATTTGAAATAAATAATATGATTATTGTTAATATACACAACATATAATTATAAGGAGAAAATATAACTGTAATGTTACCATAATGTTACAGTTATATTTCATTTATATTTCTTTTTTAGATTATTTTAAAAAATGATATTACAATTATTGTTTTGAAATTAGCTATATAATATAATTAAATAATAAGATATATAGAGGTATGTATATGAGAGAAATAATTAGAATGAATGGAAGAGAATATGATTTAAATAAAATGACAGATGAGGAGCTTCTTATCTTAGAGAAAGAGTTAATTAAAAGAAATGGCATTTTAGAAGAAGCTGCACTTGCAATGGCAAGTATATAGATTATCTGGAGGTTGATAGTTATGAAAAATATAAATCCAGATGTTATTGGAAAATTAGAAGAAAGAATAGAATCTTTAAAATCAGAACTTGGTGAATTAGAAGTAAGTTTAAAAGAAAAAGAAGCCGTAGGGAGCAATGAATTACTTAATCAAACTGTTATTGATAATATAGAAGAAAATATTGTAGGAATAAAAAGAGAAGTTTTACCAAGTGTACTTGCAGAGCTTGGTAAAAATTCAAGTATACTCGCAATGGTTTCGGCAAAAAGAGAAGAAATAAAAATTGAGAACGGAATATCTCATGCTAAAAGTCAGATTAAATCTTTGCTAGATTTAAAAGTAAAAGAAGCTGATATTTTGAGCATAAAATATCCTGATAAACATAGAAAGATGCTAGAAGAAAAAGCAAGTATAACAGAAAAATTTGAAAATACAATGAAAAATGTAAAAATGCAAAGTAATGTTCAAATCGAAAACATGGGAATAGAGTTTGCTAATTTAGAAGCGGAAAATATTATTAGGATTGAAGAGAAAGCTGAACTTGTAGATAAATTAAGAAGACATACAAGACCAACTGAGCTTAAAGCTAGAGGGACTAAAATAGAATTATTTAAATCGAAAGTAGATTTGATACAAGCAGCTGTAAAAGCAGATGAATATGAAAAAGATAGATTAAATGAAAAAATTGAGTATTTAACTAATAGTTTAGAACAGCAATCTCCAAATAATGATTATATCTCGGTAAGTCTTAGAGAATCACTTAAAAATAATGCTGCTGAACTTGAAAGTAATAAAAATAAGATTCACGATAAAAAAGAAGAAAAGAGAAATTTTACTTATGAGTTTAAAAAAAATATAGAAAATATTAAATTTAATTCTGAGACTGCTTTGGTAACAACTAATAATGCTGAAAGTATATTTACAAAAATAATGAATAAGATTAGTCCTAAACGTCGCAGAGAAGAGGATTTTAAAAAATTTGACCTGACTAAAGTATTAAATGATATTGAAAATAGTAGTAATATGAATTTTAGTAAATACATAGCAGAAGAAATAAATCAAAATGAAAAAAATGATTTCACGTCAGTATTACAAAATCATGTGGTGAATAAATCAGAAAAAACTTTAAGACATAGACTAAGTGAAAAAGTACAGGAAACTTTAAACAAGGGTAGTGATATATCTAAAAATGCAGCAGAACTACTTAAAGAATGGGATGAAACTTTTATAGGTAAAGATGAAAATATTTCTTTTGAAACTACTAGAGCATATAAAACAAATGAAAGTAAAGAAGATTTTGTGAAATAGGATTAGAGTGCTAATGAGTAAAAGTGCTGTGAAACCTATTTAAATCAGCAAAAATAAAGAATTTTGGTGTGTAAAATCGACAATAAATTAGCAAATAAACTATTTGAGTGCTAATGAATTGTTGGTTTTTCTATGTTTTAAAATAAATCTTGTATAAATGATTGACAGCTCAAATAAAATATAGTAGAATATTAGCAGTTAGGAAAGAAGAGTGCTAAAGTATGACAATAGTAAATAATCTTGATGAGAGAAAGAAAAAAATTCTTGCATCTGTTGTTGAAGGTTATATATTATCAGCAGAACCAGTTGGTTCTAAAACAATTGCTGAAAAGTATAATTTAGATTTTAGTCCTGCAACAATCAGAAATGATATGAAACTTTTAGAAGAATCAGGTTTTTTAGAACAACCACATATTTCAAGTGGTAGAATACCTTCTTCAAAAGGATATAGATATTATGTAGATAATTTAATGCAGTCTAAAAAATTATCACTAGTAGAAATGAACTATATTGATAATAGTTTAAATGGTTATGGTGATACAAGTGAACTTTTAAAACAAGCAGCTGATACAGTTTCAAAAATAATTAATAGACCTACTATTATATCTCTTAAAAATGAAGATATTTTAAAAAGTATTAAGATTCTTAAGGTATCAGAAAAAATATTATTAATTGTACTTCTATCTGAAAATGGAGAAGTTAAAGATGTAATAGCTAAACTTACAGATACAATAGATGATAGTAAAGTAAGTGAATTATCTAAATTACTTAATCATAATCTTCAAGGAACACCTATAGAAAAGTTATATACAGTTCTTTCAAATATAATAGTCAAAGAACTTAAACATTTTTCTTCTGTTCTTGAAAAAATTTGTGAAGGATTAAAACAAGATCTTAATAATAATGATACTGTAGTTAAAAATAATTTACCTCAGATGTTAGATCTTCCTGAATTTACAGATTCTACAAAACTTAAAAATTTTGTTAATATGCTATCTACTAAAGAAATAGTGGATATGGCAGTAGAAAAAATTGTATCAAAAGATTTAGGCGTTGTAATAGGCTCTGAAACTGAGGAATTAATGCTTAAAGATTATAGTATTGTTTCACTTAATATTGAAGATGATAATAATTCATCTATTGGCAAACTATCTGTTGTAAGTCCAAAAAGATTGGATTATTCGAAAACTATATCAACACTTAAATATGTTAATGATAAAGTTAAAGATATCTTTTCAAGAAATAAGGATTTAGAAAAAAACAAAGATACTAAAGATAAGAAAAAAAAGAGTTCTTCAAAGTTAAAGATTAAATAAATTATAAATATATAAGCTAAGATTAAGGGGGTGGCACTATTTATGGCAAAAGAAAAAAAAGAAGATTCTAAAAAAATTGATTTAGGTGAAGAAATAAAAAAAGCTGAAAGTAATAAAGAAGAATATATAGCTAAATTAAATAATGATTTAGGTGAGCAAACAAAAAAAGCTGAAGAATATTTTGAACACCTAAAAAGAAATATGGCTGAATTTGATAATTTCAAAAAAAGAATGAATAAAGAAAAAGAAAGTATGTATAGTATTATACTATCAGATGTATTATCATCAATACTTCCAATTTTAGATAACTTTGAAAAAGCTATAAATACAGAAACAACTGATGAAGGTTATAAAGATGGAATTACTATGATATATAATCAGTTAAATGAGTATTTAACAGCTCAAGGGTTAGTTGAAATTGAAGCTAAAGGTTTAAAATTTGATCCAAACTTGCATGAAGCAGTAATGCATGAAGAAAATGATAAGTATGGTGAAAAAGAAATAGTTGAAGTTTTTAGAAAGGGTTATGTAATCAAAGATAAAGTTGTTAGACATTCAATGGTTAAAGTAGCAAATTAAAAAAATCAATTAAACAGTATAAAATATACGATGTATTAAAAAACGTAGAAAATAAGGGAGGAAAATTTATTATGTCAAAAGTAATAGGAATTGATTTAGGAACAACAAACTCATGTGTAGCAGTAATTGAAAATGGTGAAGCAGCAGTAATACCAAATGCTGAAGGTGCAAGAACTACTCCATCAATAGTAGCATTTGCTAAAAATGGTGAAAGATTAGTAGGGCAAGTAGCTAAAAGACAAGCGGTTACAAATCACGATAAAACAGTTATATCTATAAAAAGAGATATGGGTAGTGATAAAAAAACAAAATTAGATGGTAAAGAATATACACCACAAGAAATATCTGCTATGATATTACAAAAATTAAAAGCAGATGCAGAAAGCTATTTAGGTCAAAAAATATCTGAAGCAGTTATAACTGTACCAGCATATTTTAGTGATTCACAAAGACAAGCAACAAAAGATGCTGGTAGAATAGCTGGACTTAATGTTCTTAGAATTATAAATGAACCAACAGCAGCAGCTCTTGCTCATGGTTTTGATAAAGAATCAGAACAAAAAATAATGGTTTATGACTTAGGTGGAGGAACTTTTGACGTATCAATACTTGATATTGGTGACGGTGTATTTGAAGTTATGGCTACATCTGGTAATAATAAATTAGGTGGAGATGATTTCGATGAAAGAATAATAACTCACTTAATAGCAGAATTTAAAAAAGATAGTGGTATAGATTTATCTAAAGATAACATGGCTATGCAAAGATTAAGAGAAGCAGCAGAAAAAGCTAAAATAGAATTATCTGGTGTAATGCAAGCTCAAATAAATCTTCCATTCATAACAGCTGATGCTACAGGACCAAAACATTTAGATATAACTTTAACAAGATCTAAATTTGAAGAAATTATATCTGATTTAGTTGAATCTACAATTGGACCAGTAAATCAAGCTATGAAAGATTCAGGATTAACATTTGATAAAATAGATAAAATATTACTTGTTGGTGGATCTACACGTGTACCTCTAGTTGCTGAAACAGTAAAAAGAATTACAGGTAAAGAACCATATAAAGGTATTAATCCAGACGAATGTGTTGCTATAGGTGCAGCAATTCAAGGTGGTGTTTTAACTGGAGAAGTTAAAGATCTAGTGTTATTAGATGTAACTCCATTATCACTTGGTATTGAAACTTACGGTGGTGTATTTACAAAATTAATCGAAAGAAATACAACAATACCTACAAAAAAATCTCAAATATTCAGTACTGCTGCAGATGGTCAAACATCAGTTGAAGTTCACGTATTACAAGGTGAAAGAGAAATAGCAGCATACAATAAAACTTTAGGTAGATTTAGCTTAACTGGTATACCTCCAGCTCCAAGAGGAGTTCCTCAAGTTGAAGTAACATTCGATATTGATGCAAATGGTATAGTTCATGTTCTTGCTAAAGATATGGCTACAAATAATGAACAAAAAATTGCTATAACAGCATCTACAAATTTAACTGAAGATGAAATTCAAGCAGCAGTTAAAGAAGCAGAAGCTCATAGTGAAGAAGATAGAAAGAAAAAAGAAGAAGTTGAAGTTAGAAATAATGCTGATTCTTTAGTTTACAATACTGAAAAAACTTTAAAAGAGTTAGAAGGTAAAATTTCTGAAGAAGAAAAAGCTAAAGTTGAAACTGAACTTGAAGCTACTAAAAAAGCTTTAGAAGGAACTGAAACTGAAGCTATAAAAAATGCAGCTGAAAAATTAACAAGTGTATTCTATGAAATATCTCAAAAACTATATGCAAATGCAGCTCCAGAAGGAGAAGCTACTGAAACTAATTCAGATGCAGATAATGTTGTTCATGACGCTGATTATAAAGTAGAAGATGATAAAAAATAATAATAAATTTTAATTATAATTTAGTTAATAATTAAGTTTAGTGTTATTAAAATATTAAAGCTAAGCGGAAAAATTTAAGTAAATAGAAATTTTTTCGCTTAGTTTAAGATTAAGGAGGAAATAACATGGCTGGTTCTAATGATTACTATGAACTATTAGGCGTAAGTAAAACAGCAACAGGCGATGAAATAAAAAAAGCATATAGAAAACTAGCTAAACAATATCATCCAGATAGTTTTACTGGTAATGATAAAGCTAAAGCTGAAGAAAAGTTTAAAGAAATATCTACAGCTTATTCTGTACTTTCAGATGAAAGTAAAAGAGCAAGTTATGATAGATTTGGTGCTGGTTTTGAAAATGCTGGATTTGGGGGCGGAGCTGGTCAAGGTTACTCAGCAGGATTTGGTGGCTTCGACTTTTCAGGATTTTCTGGCGGTAGTATGGATATTGATCTAGAAGATATTTTAGGTAGTGTTTTTGGGGCAGGATTTGGTGGTTCATCAAAATCTAGCAATAGACCTACTAAAGGTGCTGATATTAGATTTAATATGAATTTAACATTTAAAGAAGCTATTTTTGGATGTGAAAAAACAGTTTCAATTACAAGAAGTGAAAAATGTGATTCTTGTGCAGGAAGTGGTGCAAAAGCTGGAACTTCGACCGTTACATGTGATAAATGTGGAGGTAGAGGTAAAGTTCAAGCAGTCCAAAATACAATAATGGGTACATTTGCAACAACAAGAGAATGTGATAAGTGTCGCGGTACAGGTAAATATATACCATCACCTTGTGAAAAATGTGGTGGAAAAGGTATTGCTAAAAAAAGCAGAAAGATTAATGTTAAAATACCAGCAGGTATAGATGATAATCAAGCAATTTCTTTAAGAGGTGAAGGCGATTATGGTAAAAATGGAGGACCTACAGGGGATCTATTTGTTGTAGTTAGAGTAGCTAAAGATAAAGATTTTGTTAGAGAAGGAAATCACTTATATTTAAAACATAAAGTACCTTTTACTAAAATGGCACTGGGTGGAACTGTTAAAATTCCAACTATTGATGATGTTGAAGTTGATCTTAATATTCCAGAATCAACAGCTGCAGGAACTAAATTTAAAATAAAAGGAAAAGGTGTACCAAATATTCATAACAGTGTTAGAGGCGATATGGAAGTTACAGTGGATATTGATGTACCTAGAAAGCTAAATGAAAAACAAAGAGAATTACTTAAAGTATTTGCAGATAGCATGGGTGAAGAAGTAGCTAAAAAGAAAAATATTTTTGGAAGGTAAGTTGTTATAATATGGCAAGAAAATTTATTGTAAATGAAAAAGATATAACTTTATTAAATGAAGGTATATATAAAATAACAGGTGATGAAATTAAACATGTTAAAGCTATGAGACATTGTGTTTCAGATGTTATTATTATAAATAACATTAATTTTGAAATAACAGAAATAAATAAAAAATATATTATTTGTAGGAAACTAGGAGAAATACTAGAAAATATTTCTAGAAATGTTTCTGTTACATTATTTCAAAGTTTTTTAAAAGGTGATAAAATGGAGCTTGTTACTGAAAAGTCAGTTGAAATTGGCAGTAAAAAAATAGTACCATTTTTCTCTACAAATACAGTAGTAAAATTAGATGATAAAACAAAAATCAAAAGAAAAGATAAACTGACAAAAATATCTTTAGAAGCTATTAAACAATGTGGAAGAACAGATAAATTTGAAGTTTGTGAATTTGTTGATTTTAATACATTACTTAAAATTATTGAAGAATATGATATATGTATATTTGCTTATGAAAATGAAAAGAAACAATTAAAAGATGTTATTAATACTATTAAAAATACAAAAAGAATATATAAAAATATTGCTATAATAATTGGTCCTGAAGGAGGATTTACTGAAAATGAAGTATTAAGATTAAATGAAATTGCTAATGTTAATACAGTAAGTTTGGGTAATATAATACAAAAAGCTGAAACTGCAGGAATATATTTACAGAGTATAATAACATATGAATTTGAAGAAAATATATAATGATAAAATCTAAGATAGTGAATAATTAGCTATCTTAGATTTTTTGTGTTACTCAAAGTGAAAATACTATGAAAAGTGCAGTAAATTCTTTTAAATATCCCTAGAAATGTTGATAAAAATAGAGGTATATGATAAAATTAACATATAATATAAGCAAAGGTGGTAATTATATATGGATAACCCTATGAGAGATTTAAGAAAAGAAACTCCTATAAAAAATAGTAATAACATACAAGAGGAATTACTAGCGTTTTTAAAGACTAAAATTAAGTCAGAATATGATGTGTTACAAGTATCTAAAAAAAGACTTGAAGATAATGAAATTCAAAAATCCTTAAAAGAAAAACACCAAGAAGATTTAGAAAAAGAAGAATTAGAAAAGTTAAAAAAAGAAGAATTAGAAAATAAAGAAGATAATGAAGATCAGTTAGAAGAAGATATAAGTGATGAAGAAGTAAATCAGACTGAGGAAGAGTTAAATAAAGGAAATGACAAACCATATACTAAATCTGAAATTGTTAAGAAGATAGTGTATGAAAGAAAACTTGAAAAATATTATAATTTAAAAAATTCTCTTCAAAAAAGAAATATTAAAGAATATGGTAGACTTGCATATACTGATAAAGAAAATTATGAATTATTATTATTAAGTAAAGAACTTTCAAAAATTGATATGCATTTTAAAAATAAATATGGCTCTCATATTGCTGAAGAATTTGAAGATACAAATGCTGACTTAAATAAATTTGTTTTAGATGATAATAAAAAAGAAGAAATTATTAATGAAAGACATGATGAAGTAGCAGAGCAGAATAATAAAATTCAAGACCAAATGGATGAAGTAGCAAATAAAATGTCATACTTAGATCCTGAAGATGAGGATTATAGTATAAAATATGAATATTATGCTAAAGAATATGCAACACTAAATATGAAATTACATATAGCAACTCCAAGTATATTAGATATTCATAAAGATGAACTTCAAAGAAAAAAACAATTGGATTTTAATAGAGAAGAATTAGGAACTGTATATGAAGAAAAACTTGTCAAGTCAACATATTCAGCTGTTAATAAAAACTTAGATGAGCTTAATGATGCAAGCTTAGAAGAAAAAGGTCTTATTAATGAAGATGATAAAACAACTACTGAACAAAATGTTGATGACGCTATAATATCTGAAAATGAAGTTATAGAAAATGCAGCTGTTGCGATAGCTAAGAAGTTAAAAGATGGTGATGAAAAAGGTGCTGAAGAAATATATCATCAAATAGAAAAATTAGGTAGTGATGCTGTAGATAAGTTAGATGACATTATAAAAGAAGCAAAAGAAGAAAAAAATAAAGATGAGACCTATGAAGAGTTAAAAGATAACGCTGATATAAAAAAAAGAAATGATGTTTTCGGATCTGGTGCAGTAGCAAACATAGATGATTTAGTTGATTCTAAAGAAGATAGAGAAGAAGAACTTAAAAATAAAAAAGAATCAAAAGAAAAAGGTATTGAAAGAAACTATATGGATGAAATGCTTGCCAAAAGAAATAAACCATGGTAGGTGTAATATAAGAAAAGAGGAAGATTTAAATGGGATTAGTTACAACAACAGAGATGTTTAAAAAAGCAAAAGAAGGTAAATACGCAGTAGGTGCATTTAATGTAAATAATATGGAAATAGTTCAAGGTATTGTAGAAGCTTGTGCTAATAAAAAGTCACCAGTTATATTACAAGTTTCAAAAGGAGCTAGAAATTATGCTAGTCCTATATATTTAAGAAAACTTGTTGAAGCCGCAATAGAGGATTGTAAAGAAAAAGGTTTAGATATTGATATAGCACTTCATTTAGACCATGGAGATAGTTTTGAATTATGCAAAGATTGCATCGATTCAGGATTTACTTCAGTAATGTTTGATGGAAGTAGTTTATCTTTTGAAGAAAATATAGCTGAAACAAAAAGAGTAGTAGAATATGCTCATGCAAGGGGTGTAGTTGTAGAAGCTGAACTTGGTAAACTTGCTGGAGTTGAAGATGAAGTTAGTGTGTCAGATGAAGATGCGATGTTTACAGACCCTAAAGAAGCAGAGGAATTTGTTTTAAGAACTGGATGTGATAGTTTAGCAATAGCTATAGGAACAAGTCATGGAGCATTTAAATTTAAAAATGAGCCTAAGCTTAGATTTGACATATTAAAACAAATAGTTGATATATTACCAGAAAATTATCCGATAGTACTTCATGGAGCTTCATCTGTTCCTGTAGAGTTCGTTGAAAAATGTAATAAATATGGAGGAAGTTTGAAAGATGCTAAAGGTGTTCCTGAGTCAATGCTTAGAGAAGCAGCTTTAAATGGAGTATGTAAAATTAATATTGACAGTGATATAAGACTTGCAATGACAGCAAATATAAGAGAATGTTTTGTTACTACTCCAGAAGTTTTTGATCCTAGAACTTATTTAGCTAAAGCAAGAGAAGCTGTTAAAGATATGGTAGAAAGAAAAATTGATGTTGCACTAGGATGTGCAGATAAATTATAATAAATAGGAGGAATATATGGATAGTGAGTTATTACTACAAATATTTGTAGGTTCAATGATATTTTTACTTGGTATGATAATACATAAAATAACAATAAATTCAAAACTTATTGAACATAAAACAATTAAAAAACAAGCTGAAACTGATCCGTTAACAGGAAGAGGGAATAGACATAAATTTATAGTGGATTTAGAAAAAAGAATAAGAAAAGGTAAAAAATTTGCTGTATGTTTTATGGATTTAGATGGGTTTAAAAATGTTAATGATACTTTAGGTCATGATGCTGGGGATATACTTCTTATTGAGTTATCAAATAGACTTAAAAGTAGTCTTCCTGATACAACAGAAAGTTATAGATTAGGCGGAGACGAATTTTCTGTACTTATAGATGATGTAAATACAATTGAAGAAATATCAAAAATACTTGATAAACTAAAAGAAGGTTTATCAAAAGAAGTTGTTATTGGTAGTAATGAAATTGTACTTGAATATAGTTTAGGCGTAGCTATATACCCAACTGATGCTATAACAAGACAAGATTTGATGACATATGCAGATGATGCTATGTATTATATAAAAGAGAATGGTAAAAACAATTATTATTTTCATAATGCTGTTTTAAAATCTAAATTACAAAATAAAAAGAAAATGCAGGAAGATTTAAAAAAAGCTATAGAAAATTCAGAGTTTAGACTTGAATATGAGCCAAGAATTGCGCTTAATAATTCTGAGCAAATATGTTTAGAAGCATTAGTATATTGGCAACATCCTGTTTTAGGAAAATTAGATGCAGAGTATTTTATGACACAAGCAAAAGAAATGGGATTTATAGTACAAGTAGATGAATTTGTTTTTAAAAATGTTTGTGAAAAATTAAAAGAGTTAAATGAGTCAAATTCAAATGAATTTCAAATTGCTATAAATATGTCGAGTGCGTATACTAAAAGAACAGATTTTATTAATAAATTATGTGATGAAATAGAAGCATATAAATTTAAAAAAGGTCAATTAATAATACAATTTATAGACAGAATAGATGTTAAAAGCATTGCTAACTATAAATACTTAACTCAAAAATTAAATAAACTTGGAGTTAAAGTTTCTGTTAATTCATTTGATATTGAATACAAAAAATTATCTTTATTTAATGAACTTGAAATTGATGAAGTTAAAATAAGTGTTAAATTTGCTGCAGATGAATCTAAATTTAATATAGCAACACTTAAAGATATTGTAAATCTATCTAAAGACTTGAAGTATGATGCACTTGTTAAAGGTATATCAACAAAAGTAGAGTTAGAGTATGCTCTTGATGCAAAAGCTAATTATTTACAAGGAGAATATATATATAAACCAGTTGCAGAAAATGAAATAGAGACTATTATAGATAGTTATATTCAAACTAAAGAAAATTTATTAGCATTAACAAAATAAAGGAGGAATGTATACTAGACATATTGCAATATATAATTATAATATAGATAGTATACAATGAATTATATGAATAAAGTAGTAATGATAACAGGAGGAGCCACTGGAATAGGAAAAGCTATGGCTCTATATTTTAATAAAAAAGGTTATAACGTTATAATAACATATAATACTTCAGTTACAAAAGCTAAAGAGCTTGAAAAACAAGGTATTAAAGCTTATAAAGTAAATATTAAAGATTATGTAGAAGTTAAAACTACAGTTAATAATATAGTAAAAACATATGGTAAAATTGATATACTTGTAAATAATAGTGGAATAAGTGAATTCTCATTATTTACAGATATAATAGAAGAAAAATTTATGAATATGATAGATATTAATTTAACTGGAGCATACAGAGTAACAAGAGAAGTTATTAAACAAAGTATGATTAAAAATAAATCAGGTAGCATAATTAATATTTCTAGTATATGGGGAGTTACAGGAGCATCTTGTGAAACACATTATAGTGCAGCTAAAGCTGGTCTTATTGGAATGACAAAAGCACTAGCTAAAGAAGTAGGACTTTCAAATATACGTGTAAATGCAGTATGTCCAGGAGTTATTCATACAGCAATGATAGACCAGTTTACAGATGAAGATATAGCAGATTTAAAAAACGAAATAACTTTAAATAGAATAGGAATGCCAGAAGATGTTGCTCCTATGGTAGAGTTTTTAGCAAGTGATCTTGCATCATATATTACAGGACAAGTTATTAAAGTAGATGGAGGAATGTGCATATAGTATGGAGCTTAAAGAACAAGAAAGAATTAAAACTATGCTTACTATAGAAAATTTACTTAAAGAGCAAGGATATAAATATATTGCTGGAGTTGACGAAGCTGGGCGTGGCCCTCTTTGTGGTCCAGTAGTTGTTGCAAGTATAATTTTAAAGGATGATATTAAAATAGAAGGAATAAATGATTCTAAAAAACTTTCAGAAAAGAAAAGAGAATTAATTTTTGGAAAATTGATCAAAGAAGCTGTTTCGTATAACATTCAAATTATTGATGTGGAAGAAATTGAAAAATTAAATATTCTTGGAGCAACAAAACTTGGAATGAAAAAAGCAGTAGAAAACTTAGAGGTAAAACCAGATTATGTATTAGTAGATGGAAATCAAAAAATAGATATACAAACTAAATTTGAAACTGTAGTAAGTGGTGATGCTAAAAGTTTATCTATTGCAGCAGCAAGTATACTTGCTAAAGTTACAAGAGATAGACTGTTATTACAAATGGATGAAAAATATCCAGAATACGGATTTAAAAAACATAAAGGATATGGAACAAAAGCGCATGTAGAAGCTATATTGAAATATGGTATAACTTCTATACATAGACCAAGTTTTTGTAAAAAAATACTAGAGAAAAATAAAGTTTAATGAATGGTGGTTAAAATTATGAGAATGTACGATATTATAGAGAAAAAGAGAGATAATTTAGAACTTACTAAGGAAGAAATAAATTTTTTTATAACTAATTATGTAAAAGAAGAAATACCTGATTATCAAGCTTCAGCATTACTTATGGCTATATATATAAATGGAATGAGTGATATGGAGTTATATAATTTAACTATGGCTATGGCAACTTCTTCATCAGTTATGGATTTATCAGAGCTTAAAGAAACAGAAGATTCAGTAATAGTTGATAAACATTCAACAGGTGGTGTTGGAGATAAAGTAACACTTATTGTACTTCCAATAGTTGCAGCTTTGGGAGTAAAAGTTTTTAAAATGTCTGGTAGAGGTCTTGGTTATACAGGAGGAACTGCAGATAAAGTTGAATCTATTAAAGGATATGATATAAGTAAAACATTTGAAGAATCAATAAGGCAGATTAAAGAAATTGGAGTATGTCTTGTGTCACAGTCGGATAATCTTGCTGTAGCAGATAAAAAAATATATGCTTTAAGAGATGTAACTGCAACTGTTGCTTCAATTCCTCTTATAGCTTCATCGATTATGAGTAAAAAAATAGCTTCAGGTGTTGATAAAGTTGTACTTGATGTTACATATGGAAGCGGAGCATTTATGCCAACTGTAGAAGCAGCTAAAAATTTGGCTGAAGTATTAGTTAAAATAGGCAAGATGGCTGGGATTGAAACAAAATGTATAATTACTTCTATGGAGGAGCCACTTGGTAAAGCTGTAGGAAATGCAATAGAAATTAAAGAAGTTATATCATTTTTACTTGCAGATGAAACTACGCTTGATCTTTATGAAAATAAAGAATTGAAAGAAGTTGTACTTGAAATATCAGCTCATATGATGAAAATGGCAGGTTTAGGTGATGATATTAAACAAAATAAAATAGAAGCACTTAAAGCTATAACTTCTAAAGCAGCATATAATAAATTTATAGAACTGATTAAAATGCAAGGTGGACATATTCATAATGTATATATGGATTGGTTAAATTTAAGTTTAGATATGCCTGTACTTAATGATAATGCAAAATATTTAAAAGAAATATATGCAGAAAAAGATGGATATATAGTTGCTATAAACAGTAAAAAAATAGGTAAAGCTTTAATAGAACTTGGTGGTGCAAGAAATGTTAAAGGTGAAGATATAGATTATGGAGTAGGTTTTGAATTTTCAAAAAAAGTAGGAAGTAAAGTTAAAAAAGGTGATCCTATTTTAACTGTACTATACAATGATAAATCTAGATTTGAAAAAGCATTTAAATATGTAAGTCAAGCAATATATATAGATAAAGTTGAGCAATCAGTTGCAAATGTACTTAAATCTAAGCCGAGTATAGCAAGTATTATATAATAGAAAAGGATGATAGAATAAATTGAGAATTATAGCAGGAAAATTTAAAGGGAAAAGATTAAATAGTCCAAAGTCATTAAAGACAAGACCAACACTAGATAGAGTAAAAGAAGCAATGTTTTCTATGATAGAAAATCATATATACGATGCAAATGTTTTAGACCTATTTGGAGGAAGTGGTGCACTTGGAATTGAAATGATAAGTAGAGGTGCAAAGTATGCATGTATCAATGATAGGGATAAAAGTGCGTTTTCAGTGATTTTGGCTAATGTGCAGTTGACTAATTGTAATAATTGTGTTAAAATATCTATGAAAGATTATTTAAAGTGTTTGAAAAGTTTAGATAATAGCAATGAAAAATTTGATATTATTTTTTTAGATCCGCCATATGAAAGTGATTTTGCATATAAAGCATTAGAATATATATCACTTTCTAAAAGTATTTTATCAGAAGATGGAATAATTGTATATGAGACGGATAAAAGCTTTTTAAATGAAAAAGAAGATAATTTAGAAAACTTGGAATGCATTAAAACTAAGTTTTATGGCAGAGTTATGGTTAAGATATTTAAATGGAGGGAATAATTGAGATGGAAATTTTTACACTACTAGAAAACTTAAGTGAGCTAATTGAAAATAGTTCAAAAGTACCATTTTCTTCAAAAGTAATGGTAGAAAAAGAAGAATTAACAGAAATAATAGAACAAATAAGATTAAAATTACCCGATGAAATCAAACAAGCAAAAAGAATTAAAGATGAAAGATTAAATATATTAAACGAAGCAGAAGATGAAGCAGAAAAAGTATTAAAAGAAGCAGAAATAAAAATAGTTCAAATGGTAGATGAACATGTAATTACTAAACAAGCAATTATGCAAAAAGAAGAAATTGTAGAAAATGCTAATAGAATTTCAAGAGAAATATCAAATGGAACTAGAGATTATGCTGATGCTGTGCTAGAAAAAGTAGAAGATGTTTTAAAAGAAACAATTCAAGTTATTAGTAATAATAGAAAAGAATTAAAATAATTTTTAAAATTTGAAGTGGGTTGATAAAAATGGGTAGAAAAAGAAAATCAAAATCAAAAAAAAATAAAATGCTAAGAAACGACCTTTATGGTGGTTTCTTAAATGTTTTTGCAATAATACTTATGATAATGCTTGTAATTGCAGATACAAGCCCGTTTTTAAGAGCTATTGCAAACACATTAAAAGGTGTTTTTGGGGTATGTGCATATTTAATTCCTATAGTTATTTCACTTATAGGAATACATTTAATATTATCGGAAGTAAATGTTAAAAAAACTAAAGAGTTATTAAAAGGACTTTTATGTATAACATTATTAGGAACCGTTGTTGCATTATTTGTTTCAGCTAGTTCTTCATATACATTATTTGCAAATCCACTTGACTATGTTCAAAACACATTTAATTTAGCAAGCAGTGGAGAGATAGCATATGGATTACTTGGAGGTACTATTGCTAATGTATCAGTATACATTATGGGTGCACTAATTTCTCAAATAGTATTTACATTATTAACTATTATTGTACTTTTATTTATTTTTGATATCTCACTTAGACAAATGGCATATTTTATATACAATGTATTTGCCTTTATAGTAAATGGGATATATACAATAGGACAAACACTATTTAGAAAAGATGATGAAATTCAAATAAGTGGTATTAATTCTAATATAGGTAAAAGGAAGCCAAAAAAAGAAATTATTGAAGAAGAGATGCCTTCTAAAAATAAAGTTACATCAAATGAAGTGATTAATAATTTAAAATCAAATAAATTAGAACAAGTTGAATTCGATTTTGAAAAGTTAGGTGGACAAATCTCTGAAGAACAACAAAAAGCTTCAGAAAAAAGAGA
The DNA here is from genome assembly GCA_964371585.1 of uncultured Clostridiaceae bacterium. Lineage (GTDB taxonomy): Bacteria > Bacillota > Clostridia > TANB77 > CAG-465 > RGIG5057. Next base: position 129,465 of record CAYJMD010000002.1, on the reverse strand, counting down.
TGATTTCTTTAAAAAGCAAATAGAGAAAAAAGAAGATAAAAATGTTAAAGAAGTTTTAACTATAGATCATGCTAAACTTGAAAAAGAAGATAATTATGAATTTCCATCTATTAAAATATTAGGTGTAAATAAAGCTGCAGATAAAAATGTTGACAAAAAAGCAATACATGCAACAGCAGTTAAATTACAAAAAACATTAGCAAGTTTTGGTGTTGAAGCAAAAGTTATTAATATTACTAAAGGCCCAACTGTAACAAGATATGAACTTGCACCATCAACAGGTGTTAAAGTAAGCAAAATTGTTAATTTAGCAGATGATATAGCTTTAAATCTTGCTGCTAAAAGCATTAGGATTGAGGCTCCAATTCCAGGTAAGGCTGCAGTTGGTATAGAGCTTCCAAATGCAGAACCAGAAGCAGTATATATAAGAGAAATAATTGAATCTAAAACATTTACAGAACATAGTTCGAATCTTGCATTTTCACTTGGTAAAGATGCAGCAGGAGATACTATAGTAGGAGATATAGCAAAAATGCCACATGTGCTTATTGCAGGTTCAACAGGTTCAGGTAAATCAGTATGTATAAACTCACTTATTGTATCTTTATTATATAAATCAAAACCTAGTGATGTTAAAATGATACTAATAGATCCTAAAATGGTTGAACTTTCTGGATATAATGGTATTCCGCATTTATTAATACCAGTTGTAACAGATCCTAAAAAAGCAGCAGGAGCTCTTAACTGGGCTGTTAACGAAATGGTAAATAGATACAATATTTTTGCAGCAAAAGGTGTTAAAGATATTAAAGGATATAATAAAATAATAGAAGCAGAAGGAGAGGGGATTGCAAAACTTCCTCAAATAGTTATAATTATTGATGAGCTTGCAGATTTAATGATGGTAGCACCAAATGATGTTGAAGATGCAATATGTAGACTTGCACAAATGGCAAGAGCTGCAGGTATGCATTTAGTTATAGCAACTCAGCGTCCATCTGTTGATGTAATAACAGGTATAATTAAAGCGAATGTTCCGTCAAGAATCGCATTTACTGTATCATCAAATGTAGACTCAAGAACAATACTTGATTCAGCAGGTGCAGAAAAATTACTTGGAAAAGGAGATATGCTATATTTTCCTGTTGGTGCAACAAAACCACAAAGAATACAGGGGACTTGGATTTCTGAAAAAGAAATTGAAACTATAGTTGATAGTATTAAAAAAGATGATGTAGTAAATTATGATGATGCTATAATAGAAAGTATTGAAAAAACACAAGTAGGAAAAGGTAAATCAAATGGTTCTTCAAAAGATCCAGATTCTATTGAAGATGCTCCAGATGAAGATCCTTTATTAAACGAAGCTATTGATTTAGTTGTTGATATGGGACAAGCATCAGCATCAATGTTACAACGTAGATTTAAAATAGGATATTCAAGAGCTGGAAGAATAATTGACCAAATGGAAGAAAGAGGACTTATTTCTGGACATGAAGGAAGTAAGCCAAGACATTTACTTGTAACTAAAGAGCAGTGGCTCGAACTTAAATTTCAAATGCAACAAAGTATGAGAAATGAAGAAAATAATAATTAAAGATATACTAAATGAAAGGAGTATGTAATATGGCAATACGCGAAATAAGAAAACATAAGGATGAAATACTATATAAAAAATGTAAAAAAATAGAAGTAGTAGATGATAAAATTAAAGAAATAATACAAGATATGATTGAAACAATGTATAAATATGATGGGATTGGTATTGCAGCTCCTCAAATAGGAATATTAAAGCAAATACTAATTTATGATATAGAATATATTGAAGAAAATGGTAAAAAAAATCCAATTACATTAATTAATCCAGTTATAACTAAATATTCTAAATCTATGGTTACTACTGAAGAAGGTTGTTTAAGTTTTCCAGACTTTTTTGGATATGTAGATAGACCTGAAAAAATTACAGTAGAAGCTTTAAATGAAAAAATGGAAAAAGTAGTAATAAAAGCAACTGGACTTGAAGCAGTAGTACTACAACATGAAATAGATCATTTAAATGGAAGAGTGTTTGTTGATCTTGCATATGATACGTATTATGGTGAAAAAACATAATAATAAAATAAAAAATACACAAAACTAAAATGTTTTGTGTATTTTTATTATATTAACTAATTATTAATAATCAATTAATTAATTATATTTTATTTTATTTTATTTTATTTTATATATCTTATATATACTAATTAAA
>CAYJMD010000002.1:80857-127117 GCA_964371585.1 uncultured Clostridiaceae bacterium | reverse complement strand
ATTATATTTTATTTTATTTTATTTTATTTTATATATCTTATATATACTAATTAAAAGATTTAGCAGCATTTGCATATTTTTGTAATTTTCTATAAACTTTAAAATATATAGTCCCAGCTTCATACTGTCCATCTTCAAGTTGTTTACCAGCTTTAAGTCCAGTAAGTAATTCAATACCTTCATCTATATGAGTAATAGGATAGATACTAAATTCTCCTTTTTCAACAGCTTCTTTAATTTCATCATTTAAATTTAAGTTATTAACATTTTGGAATGGAATTAAAACAGCATTATCTTTTAAACCACGTTGTTTACATACATTGAAGAATCCTTCTATTTTTTCACTAACTCCACCTATAGGTTGTATTTCACCTTTTTGATTAACAGAACCTGTTACGGCAAAGTTTTGTTTAATTGGAACATCTGCAAGACTAGAAAGTATTGCATATAATTCAGTAGAAGAAGCACTATCTCCATCTACGCCATTATATAATTGTTCAAAACATATACTTGCATTAAATGATAGAGGGAAGTTTTGTGCAAATTTTTCTCCAATAAATGCAGATAATATAAGTACTCCTTTAGAGTGAGAAGAACCACTCATTTGAATTTCTCTTTCTATATTTAATATACCAGTGTTACCAAGGAATGTATTAGCAGTAATTCTAACTGGTTTTCCAAACATAAAATCACCATTATTTAAAATAGTAAGGCCATTTATTTGTCCAACTTGCTCACCTTCTGTAGAAATTATTATATTACCTGAAGTAATCATTTTATTAAGCTGAGTATCATATAATGAATAACGTTCTTTTTTATGAAGGAAAGCTTTAGTTACATCTTCATCTTTAACAATTTTACTATTTTCAGAAGTTGCTATATGATTTGCTTCAATACATATATCTGTTATTTCAGTCATATTAGAAATAAGTTTGTTTATGTCAGAAGCCATTTTAGTACTATATTCTATAATTTTAAGTACAGCAGATTTATCAAAATGTAGTAGGTGATTTTTTTCTACTACATAAGCAATAAATCTAGCAAGTAGCTCCATATTTTCTTCTGTTTTTTCATAAGTATTTTCAAATTCAGATTTTATTTTAAATAATTTTTTAAAGTCAGGATCAAGTTTAGCAAGTTGCATATAGTTAGCTTCATTACCAATTAGTATGAAGTTTATTTTAACAGGTATTGCTTCTGGTCTCATACTAGACATTTTAGAAGCAGCCATATTTGGAATATCTCTAGAAGGATCTATTGTGATTTGTCCACTACGAATTACTCTTTTTAAAGCTTCCCACATAGGAAGAGAAGTAAGTAGATCTTTCATATTAAGGATTAAATATCCACCATTAGCTTTATGAATTAGTCCAGGTTTTAGTGACATATATGTAGCTTTAGGTCCAGTCTGAGTTATTTCATATTCTAAATTACCAAAAATATCAAAATAATTAGGAAATTTAGCTAAAACAGCAGGGACTGTTTCTAAATTATTATTATCTATTATAATATTTACTTTATAGTTATCAAAAGGGAATGCAGGTCTTGGCATATTTTTATTATTAGGCATATATTTTGATGATTTTAAATAGGCATCATATTGCTTAAAGAATTCTAAATTATTTACAACATCCTCTTGAATTAAATAGAAGAAGTCTTGAAGTTTAGAATTATCTTTATATTTTTGTTTAAGTGCTTTTATACATTCAGATGTAATAAAAGTAGTAAGGTTAGTTTCCCATTCTTTAACAGTTTTTTGTATTTCCATATCAATAGAACCAAGTTCTTTTAGAATTACTAATGTTTTTTCATGAATAGCAGGACTTTTTTCTTTAAAATACTTTTTATCTTTATCTGGTAATTTTAAAAATTGTTCTTCATTCATAACAACACCATTAATAACAGGAGAAAATTTTATGCCATCTTTACCATAGTGAAGTTTAAAACCTTGTTTATATGTTTCTTTATCAAAACTAGCAATTTTTGCTTGTTTTATTTTACTATATCTACTTACTATATCATTTTTATGTTTTTCATAAGTATCTCCAGTAAGGTTTAAAGTCAATTTTTCAGTAAGTAAAGTTATAAATTGATTCATGTCTGTTTTCAATTCATAAGCTCTACCAGCTTCAAGTTCAATATAAAGAGGAGTAGAAGGATCATCAAAATTGTAGATATAACAAAAATCACTTGGAACTTTTTCTACAGCCGCAAGTTTATTAATTATAGACATTACATATTTTGTTTTTCCAATACCTAAATTTCCAGATACATATAGGTTAAACCCCTTAGCTTTAATTTCAAGTGCAGAAGTTATTGATTTTAGTGCTTGTTCTTGTCCAATAATACCTGAAAAAGGCATTAAGTCTTTTGTGCTCTTAAAATTCAAGCTAAATTCTTTTTTAGGATTTAGCTCGCTTAAGTGCAATTTTTTTATTTTATTCATATATTCCTCCAGTGTTTATAATTATATTTTATTATATAATTAATTTTTTTTCAATAGAAATTTATAAAAAATCATAAAATCAAGTAATTTAATTTATGAGTATTTTATACTATATTATTTGCAAAATAAATAACATTAAACATTTTGTTATTAATAATTAAATTTATATATATAGATATTAAAATATAAGTTATATTATATCAATATTTAGGTATATAAAAACTCCCTACATATGTAGAGAGTTTTATAGTATTATGAAGATATATTTTATAAATTATCTTGTAATATTAATTTATATACAAGTCCATCTTCGTTTTTATAATAATTTTTCCTTGTTGATATAAGTTTAAAATTATTTTTTTCATAAAAGTTAATTGCACTAAAATTACTTTTTTTTACTTCTAAAAATATATCTGAAATATTTAAGTTTATAGATTCATCTATTAATTTATCAAGTAGCATAGTTGCTATATTTAGATTACGAAAATTTTTATCAACAAGTATAGCAGTCAGATCGATATAATCATAATTCACATCTGCACCAATATATGCATATATTTCTTCTTTATCACTTGTAGCAATATAATATAGTTTATTTGTTTTGTTTTCTAAAATATCATTTTCAATTATTTCAAATGGAAGTATTAGTTCATTTGAATTTTGAAGAGTTAATATTTTTTTATAATTTTCCTTATTTACTTTAATTATCTTTATTTCCACTATGTAACCTCTCAGCTTGTGATGGCCTGATATATTCTACATCTAAAGTATATGTATTATATAGATATGAATCTAGATTATCTACAAAATTAAAATAGTCTAGTACGTATTCAGCTCTAACTTCAGTATCTTCTTTAGCGATTAAGAATCTAGAAGATTCTTCGGTTAAATATCTTCCAAAAATATCAATACAATCACCACAAAAAATAAAAGTATTGTTTAGTGTTTTTAAATATTTTACCAGTTCATTTATATCATCATTTGAAGCTTCTAAAATTATATTTTTATTATTATTCGAAAAATCATATACACCATAATAAACTCTATTGTTTCTAGCATTAAGAAGTGAAACATAGTAACAAGAGGTATCATTAGTATTTTTAAAACAGTTATATGCAAGAACTTCTAAACTAGAAAATGCGTAAACAGGAGTATCTTTAAGGATACTAAAACCTTTAATAGTAGTTATTCCTATTCTTGTTCCAGTAAAAGATCCTGGTCCACTTGTAACAACAAATTTATCTATATCTGAGATTTTAATGTTTAATTTTGATAAATTTCTATCGATTAAAGGTAATAATTTTTCAGAGTGTGTTATCTTATTAATGTCTTCAGTATATGATGCTGATATTTTTTTCATATTTTCATCATATATTACTGTTGCGACAGAAGCTAGTGTTGATGTAGTGTCAAGTGCAAGTATTTTCATTTCAGTTAACCCCCCTTTTTATTATAAATTTCCTAGTTATTGAATCTATTTTTTCGATAGTAATAGCGATTGTGTTTTTAGGAAGAAGATCTTTAATAATTTCTCCCCATTCGATAATAGATATACCTTTAGTAAAATATTCCATACCGATAGTGTTTTCAAATTCTTCCAAACTTTTTATTTTATATACATCAAAATGATTTATTGTAATGTTATCTTTGTGATATTCATTAACTATTGTAAATGTAGGACTACAAACTTCATCTTGTAAGTCATAAAACGAAGCAATTCCATTTACAAAAACAGTTTTTCCGCTTCCAAGTTCTCCTGTTAAAGTAAGAATATCCATATCTCTTAAATATTTTGCAAATTCTTTACCTAAAGTATGAGTATCTTCTTCAGTATTAGTTATTATTTCTAATTTGTTTATGTTTAAATAAAAAAAATCATTTAATAATGATAAATTCATATAAATATTTTCCGCCTTTCATTATATACAGAATATTATATCATTTTTCATATATTTAATCAAGTTTTTATTTGTTAAAGTACACATAATGTATTTTAATTGCTATTTGATAAATACTAAAGATATATGATTAAATAATAATAAATAATGTTAAATTATTAATAAAAATAATTAGTAATATAAATGAAATAAAATAATTAAGTATTGATTTTTGGAAAATTTAATAGTAAAATATTTAAATGGAGGTAGTATATGAAAACTAACAATAAGAGAGGGGTATCTTTAATTGTATTAATAGTTACAATAGTTGTAATGTTAATATTATTAGGGATTACTATTGTAAATACAGATAACACTGTGGAAAATGCAGATAAAGTTACCTTTATAAATGATTTGAAAATAATTCAAGACTCAGCTGAGGCTTATTATATAGTAAATAAAGAATTGCCTACAGATATTGATATAGAGAGCTATACTAAAGATACACTGATTGCAGTTCAGTCGAAAGAAGATTTAAGAAGTACTTTAGATGCTGAAATAATTTTAAATGGAGATGAAGAAGCAACTTTTTATAAAATTAATTTAGATAAATTAAATGTTGAAACTACTAGGTATGGTACTATGATAAATGGGGAAGCTGATATATTAGTAGTTGCAATGCCAAGTTTAAATGTTTACTATGTACAAGGAGTAAAACTTGGAGATGAATATTATTTTTCTCTTAGCTCAAATTTAATAAATCAATTAGATACAGGTGCTGATAAAGATAATTCATCAACTTCAGCTACAATAATATCAGGAATAAATTATACAAAAAATGAAGGTTATACAAACAAGATGGGATTAAACATTACTACAGATCTTAAAGCTAATGAAAGTTTATATATTGGAATATGTAGCACTGAAATATTAAATAAAATATCAGTAGGTTCAGCAGGATATAAAGAAATTAAGTTTGATACATTGTCAGAATTAGCGCAAAAATATGGAGTTTATGCATGGACAAATCAACTTAGCGATTTAGAGGGAAGAAATCCTATTGAAAATAGATATATATATATTGAAAAAAGAGATGCTTCTAATAAAGTAATTGCTAAAACAACTATTGATTTAAGTAATTATTGTAAATCAGCACCATCTATAGCAACTCAATCAATTTCTAGATATACAGATTTTAATGTTATGACAGTTGAGTTTGATATAGCTGGTTGTGATATAAAAGAGGTTAAATATATAACTAGTATAAATCAATCGATAGAGGATGTTTTAGAATTTGGAATGGTTGCATCCCCAGTTGATAATAAAGTGAGTGTTCAATTGGATAAAACATCTACAAATCTTACAATTGTAGCAGTTGATTATGCTGGAAATACTGTTATGAAAGAAATTACTAATATATATTAAGAGGAGAGGTATATGAAAAATAATAAAAAAGGTATATCTTTGATAATGATGGTCATAGCAATAGTTATATTACTTATTCTTACAACAGCAACTGTACTATCAATACAAGGAACAGACGATACAGCAGAACTGGTTTCGTTTCTTACAGATTTAAAAAAGATAGAAGATCAAATTAAAGTCAAGTATTTATTAGACTCAACATTAAGTGGTATTCTAGATAATAATTTTGTTTATAATAAAGAAAGTCTTGTAGGTGTTAATTCAGCTATAACAGATTCAATAAATATTAATAATGATAATGATGCTACATTTTACAAAATTAATTTAGATAAAATAGGCATAAATAACTCTTTTTATGGAAGTGGAATAGGGAATGATTTTTATGTAGTTGCCATTCCAAGTCTAAATGTGTATTATGTAAAAGGATATAGTAGTGATATAGGAAATCAAAAATATTTTTCTATAACAAGTGAACTAGCTGATATAATAGATGTAGAAAATTTTGATACTAATCTTTCAGATAAAGTTTTAGAATCTTCAAATATACAAATAAGCCAGAATAAAAATTATACAAATGAAATGGAAGTTAAACTTACTACTAATATGTTATCTACAGAGAAACTTAATATAACTATTTGTGAAACTCCAGAAGAAGGAACTCGTTATAAATTTACAATCCCTACAGGACAAAATGAGATAACATTTGATAGTTTGCTTGAATTAAACGCAAAGTATTCATTAGGAATTTCTCCAAATATAATTTCTAAGATAGATGGTCCAAATGCTAGTGAAGATAGATATATATATGTTTTTAAGACAGACAATACAAATGATATAATAAGTTCATATAAAATAGATTTGAATAATTACTGTACAGAAAAACCATTACTTGATTCAAGTAGTATTACTAAGTCTACCGAAAATAATACAGTAACACTTAATTTTGAAAGTGGAGAGTGTGATATAAAACATGTTTATTATGTGTATGATGATGTATATAATGCTTCAGGTAGTGCTATTAAGTATTATGGTGATTTAGGTAGTATAACTTATGAATATATATTAAGTAAAGGTATAAAAAGTTCTATTAGTGATAATAAAACACAAATAGATTTACCAAAGTATGTTAAAAGTATTAGAGTACTTGTGGAAGATGTAGCTGGTAATTATTATATCTTTGAACAAAATATAATTAATTCATTTGAAGGAGTAGGTGTAGATAGTTAATTATTTATATCTAAATTATATAATATCTGATAAAAATGATATAAGTAAAAAACTACAACTCATAAAAAGAATGAGTTGTAGTTTTTGCTGTATAAAATTATATTATTCAACTGTAACTGATTTAGCTAAATTTTTTGGTTGATCGATATCACAACCATTATGTTTAGCTGTATGGTAAGCAAGTAGTTGTAATACTACAGATACTCCAAAAGTAGATGTAAAGTCAGATGTGCCAGTAAGTAAAACTTTTTCATCAGCAAAATCTGTTTCGCTTAATTCATCATTAGTAACAAATATAGTGAAAGCACCTCTTGCTTTTGTTTCTTTAATATTACTTATTACTTTTTCATATAGTTTTTCAACTGTAGAAATAGCAACAATTGGAGTATTATCTTCAATTAAAGCAAGTGTTCCATGTTTTAATTCACCAGCTGCATAGTTTTCAGATGGTATATATGAAATTTCTTTAAATTTTAAAGAACCTTCAGCTCCAATATCGTAATCTATAGCTCTTCCTATAAAGAATAGTCTGTTAGTATCACATATTTTTTTAGCTATTGTAGAGCATTGTTCTTCTTTTTCTAAAGCTTCATTTATTAAAGTTTCTATATTTGCAAATTCAGCAAATATTTTTTCTTGTTTTTCAGCAGATAAATGTTTTTTTGCAAGTTCAAATGCTAAAAGTACCATAACAGCTACTTGAGAAGTATAACCTTTTGTAGTTGCTACTGCAATTTCTGGTCCAGCATGAGTATATAACACATAGTCGGCTTCTCTAGCGATTGTAGAACCAATAACATTAACTATTGCTAGTGTTTTTGCTCCTTTTTCTTTAGCAAGTTTTAATGCTGCTAAAGTATCAGCAGTTTCTCCAGATTGAGACATGAATATAACAAGTGTATCATCTGTAAGTAACTGTTCTGAATATCTATATTCACTTGCAATTTCAATTTGTGTAGGGAATTTAGCATATTCTTTAAGTAAATATTTACCAACTAGCCCAGCGTGCATAGAGCTTCCACAAGCTACTATGTGAATAGAGTTAAAGTTAGTTAAATTAATATCTTTAAAATATGTATCTTTGTTTTCTAAGTAATCAGCAAATAATTTTGCTAAAACTTTAGGTTGTTCAGATATTTCTTTTCTCATAAAATGATCATATCCATCTTTTTTTAGAGCTGCAGCATCCCATGTTGCAGTTTCTACAGTATAAGATACTTCATTTAAGTTTTCATCTTTGATTACAACACTATCTTTAGTAACAATTGCAAGCTGTGTTGGAACATCTTTTTGATTGTTATCAAGTAGAATATATTCCTTTGTATATTCTAAGAAAGCAGATATGTCAGAACCGATAAAGTTTCCATCGTCTGAAATACCTATAACTAGAGGACTGTTTAATCTTATTGAATAAATAGTATCATCATTATCAAAAAAGATTCCGAAAGCATAAGATCCTCTAAATTCTTTACATGCTTTAAATATTGTTTCTTCTTTATTACCAATTTTTTCATACATATAGTTAATATATGCACATGCAACTTCTGTATCTGTTTCAGAGTTAAAAGTATAACCTTCTTTTGTTAAAAATTCTTTTAATTCCATATAGTTTTCTATAATACCATTATGTACTATAGTTACTTTACCACTTTTATGTGGGTGTGCATTTGCCTCACTTGGTTTGCCATGAGTTGCCCATCTAGTATGACCAATTGCACTAGAAAACGTAGAAGATACTTTAGTTATTTTTTCTTCTAAGTTTAATATTTTTCCTTCTGCTCTTGTTATTATCATTTCATTTTCATTTACTGTACTACCAGCTATTCCAGCAGAGTCATAGCCACGGTATTCTAATTTTTTTAGACCTTCTAATACTGGAACCCATGCGTTTTTGTTACCAGTATATCCAATTATTCCACACATTTTAACCTCCTTCTTAAGTATTACTACTTATATAAATATTGTGGTACACTTATACATGTTTTTTATTAACTTATTAAGGAAATAAGTTAAGTTGTTACATGCTTAACGACAAGTGTAATGCCGTAGTAGCATCCGCTTATTATTCGACAACTACTATCCTCGTAGATATAGTGAAATACTATATGCAAGCGCTAACTTTTATATTGATACCCTATAAAAGTTTCACCTTATTATAGTACATAATTATTCAAAAGTCAACAAAAAATGTAGATAAATAAAGTACAAATAATTTGTAGATATAAAACTTAGTAAACTACTAATACTTAAAAGATTGATATTTAAACTAAGATGAATAAATATAGGTTCTTATAGTTTCTTTCTTTAGCAAGTGATAAAAGCTAAAAAAACATTTGTAAAAACAAGTAATTGCTTTACATGTAAAAAAAAACATGATATAATAACCTCATGAATTAATATGGAAAGGAAGTATAATTTATGAGTTATGAAATCGAGAGAAATATTAATAAAGAAATTTTTAGAGGATATGATATTAGAGCTATCTATGGAACAGATTTAACAGAAAATGTAGCATATACAGTTGGTCTTGGTTTTGGTTCTTATGTTAAAGAAAAAGGTTATGATATGTGTGTTGTTGGTCATGATATAAGAGATTCATCAATACCACTTATAGATGCCCTTATTAAAGGAATAACAGAAACAGGACTTAATGTTACAAATATAGGACTTGTAACAACACCTATGTATTATTTTGCACAAAAAGAATTAAAAATACATCCTGGTATAATGGTAACAGCAAGTCATAATCCTAAAGAATATAATGGATTTAAAATGGCTTTTGATGATTTTGGGAATGCTTGTGGGGAGCTTATTCAAGATTTTAGAAGATATATAGAAAAAGGCGAATTTAAACAAGGAAAAGGTACAGTGAGATTTGCTGATATTACTGAAGGATATTTAAAATTAATCAAACATTCATTACAAATGGGAGATAAAAAAATTAAAGTTGTAGTAGATGCTGCAAATGCAACAGGTTGCATAGTTGCAAAAAAAGCATATGAAATGTTTAAAAATATTGAACTTATACCACTTTATTTAGATCCGGATGCAAACTTCCCAAACCATCATCCAGATCCATGTGTTGAAAAAAATAATGAAGCATTAAAGAAAGCTGTTCTTGAAAATAATGCTGATTTAGGTGTAGGACTAGATGGAGATGCTGATAGAGTAGGTATCATAGATGAAAAAGGTAATATGATATATGTTGATTTATTTGCTATCATTATATGGAGAGATATAATGAGTAAAGTTTCAAATAAAAGTGCTCTATTTGATGTTAAATGTTCTAAATCTTTAGCTGATGAAATAGTTAAGCTTGGTGGAACGCCAGTATGTTATAGAACAGGTAATTCATACATGAAAGCAAAAATGGTAGAAGATAATTTTGCTTTTGGAAGTGAACTTTCAGGACATGTATTCTTTAATGATAGATGGCCTAATATTGATGATGGTATTTATGCTGGATTAAGACTTGTTGAAATATTATCAAAAACTGATAAAACAGTTAGTGAGTTATTAGAAGGAATAAATAAATATTATTCTACTCCAGAAATAAAAATAAAATCTACAGATAGTGAAAAATTTAAAGTTATAGAAAAAGTAAAAGAATATTGTATAGAAAAAAATTATGATATTAATACAATAGATGGGGTAAGAGCTACTTTTGAAGATGGATGGGCACTTGTTAGAGCTTCTAATACAGGTCCGGATATAACAACTAGATTTGAAGCTGTATCAGAAAAAAGAGCAGAAGAAATTAAAGAAGAATTTATGAAATTAATTTAAAATAATATTCCCTCTGCTTAAATCTTAAGCAAAGGGAATATTCTACAAAGAAAGAGGACGTTAAAAAATGAGTTTAATAAATAAAATAAAAGAAATTTACGATTATAGACATATGCTTGGAACACTAATAAAACAAGATATAAGTGGTAGATATAAAGGATCTTTTTTAGGTTTTTTATGGACATTACTTAATCCACTATTATTACTTGTTGTATATTCAGTTGTTTTCCAAATTGTTTTTAAAGCAAATATAGAAAATTATCCAATATATCTATTTATATGTTTAATGCCATGGAATACATTTGCAAATACAATTGCTGTAGGTACAGTATGTATATCAAATAATGGCTCAATACTTAAAAAAGTATATTTTCCAAGGGAAGTACTTCCGCTTGCAGTTGTTGTAAGTAATGTAATACAATATTGTTTTAGTGCAGTTATAATATTTATAGCGCTATTAGTTTCTGGTGTAGGACTATCATGGACAGCACTATTTTTACCACTGATAGTATTACTTCAAGCAATATTTACACTAGGTGTAACACTTATACTATCTTCAAGTAATGTATATGTAAGAGATATACAATATATAATGAATCCAGTAATGATGATATGGATGTATGCAACTCCAATATTATATAGTATTACAATGGTACCAGAGCAATATTTATCAATATACAGACTTAATCCAATGACAAATATTATGATAGCATATCAAGATATTTTATATAATCAAAAATTACCAGATTTTGCTAATCTAGGAATAGTATTTTTAATATCAGTTGTTATATTTATAATAGGATATAGTATGTTTAGCAAATTACAAAGAAGATTTGCAGAGGAGGTTTAAAAAATGGCTAAAGCTAAAAAGAATGATGTTGCAATTTCTGTAAATAATGTTACTAAAGAATTTATCATATATGAAGATAAAGCATATTTTTTAAAAGAGAGACTTGCAAATTTAAGAAGAAATAAAAAAACAAAACATGTTGTTTTAAAAGATATTAATTGTGAAATAAAAAAAGGTGAAACTGTAGCTCTTATCGGAGTTAATGGTTCAGGTAAATCTACATTACTTAAATTATTAAATAAAATTATATATCCTGAAAAAGGAACAATAAAAATAAATGGTAAAATATCAAGTATGATAGAGCTTGGAGCTGGATTTAATACAGATTTTACAGGTAGAGAAAATATTTACTTTAATGCATCTATGTATGGGTTAGGTAAAAAAGATGTAGACCCTATTATAGATAAAATTATAGAATTTTCAGAACTTGGAGAATACATTGAAGTTCCTGTTAGAACATATTCATCTGGTATGTATATGAGACTTGCTTTTGCTATTGCGGTAAATGTACAAGCTGAAGTTTTATTAATAGATGAGATTCTTGCTGTTGGAGATTCACATTTCCAAAGTAAATGCTTAGCTAAAATGCAAGAACTTAAAAAAGAAGGGAAAACTATGGTATTCGTATCTCATAGTACAGAACAAGTTAAAAGCTTTTGTGATAGAGCAATATGGCTTAGAGATGGTGTAGTTGAGATGGATGGAAATGTTGGTGAAGTTATAGAAAATTATATTAAAGAACAAGGTTAATATATTAAAGTTGGAGGCGTATTAAGATATGAAAAATAAAATTTTTGATATACTGCTTATTATATCTATATGCACAGCACTGGGGTGTTTAGGTGTTGTAGCTTATTATAATACAAATACTAATGAAGTAGGAAATAGTATTAAATCAAGTTTTACTACAATTAAACAGGAAATTGTAAATCTTGATACTACAGATATAAATAGATATAAAATACCTAAAAGTTATACAGCTGCAGTTCCAACATTTATGTACCATTTTGCAAGAGATAATGTATTACCAGGAGAATATGCAGGTAATTTCATTAAACCAGATACTTTAGAAGATCAGCTTGAATATTTAACTACTAATGATTATGATGTTATATTTGCAGGTGAAATATTAAATGCTTATGACTATGAAAAACCAGTAATATTAACATTTGATGATGGTTTTGACTGTTTTTATGATAATGTATATCCACTTCTTAAAAAATATAATGTTAAAGCAACATTATTTGTAATACAGAGTGGATATAGACATGGTGAAAATCATTGTACAATTTCAGAAATAGCAGAAATGCTTACTTCTGGACTTGTTGAGATAGAAGCACATACAAGATCACATCCATATTTATCTACACTTTCAGAAACTGAAGTTATATCAGAACTTGATGATATTAAAGAAGCTTTAAAAATAGATTTTGATATTGATTCAAAAGTTCTATGTTATCCTTTTGGAGATTATAACGATATGGTTGTAGAAAAAACAGAAGAAAGATATGAAATGGCATATGACATGGATGGTGGAGTTTACTATTCAAATAAACATAGTAGATACAACATACCAAGAATTTACGCTCATAGAGATATGTCATTAAATACATTTATATCATATGCCCAAAAGGCAGATGTAGAGGTAGTTTGGTAATATAATATATAGGAAGGTGTTAAATGAAAAATAAGATAACTTTTTTAATGTTACATTTAAATTATGGTGGACTTGAAAAACAAACAACATTATTAATTAATTCTTTAGCTAAAAAGGGTTATGATATTGAAATTGTTAGTGTGTATAAAATACTAGACAAGCCTTTCTATACACTTAATGAGAATGTTAAAATAAAATATTTATTGGATTATGGTCCAAATAAAGATATAATAAAAATCGCTCTTAAAAATAAACAATTTTTTAAAGTTTTAAAAGAATGTATTAAAGGAATTAAAATAGTATATCTAAAATATAGTTTATTAAGAAAAGAAATTAAAAAGTTAGATACAGATATAATATTTTCAACTAGATCAGAATTTTCTAATCTAATATATAGGCAAGATACTTTAAACATATCTCAAGAACATTCATATATAGATGATAATAAATATTTTATGAAGTTAAAAAAGTACTTTAAAAATATAAATAAAGTTGTAGTTATGACTTCTAAAGCAAAAGAAGAGTATAGTAAGTATATTACAAATGATGTTGTAGTAATACCAAATATAATAGAAGAAAATACAAGTGGTTATTCACTGTTAAATAATAACCAAATTACAGCTATAGGTAGATTAGAAGATGTTAAAAATTTTGATAACCTTATTAAAATGTTCAAAACTATATCTGATAAATATCCAAACTATATTTTAAAAATAATAGGAGAAGGTAGTCTTAAGAGTAGGCTACAAGAACTTATTGTGAGTCTAAAACTTGAAGGTAAAATTATTTTAACAGGTAGATATACTAAAGAGCAAATAGATAAAGAGTTATTAAATACAGATATATTTTGTAGTACATCAAAAAGTGAAAGTTTTTCTTTAGTTATATGTGATGCAATGAATCACGGTATTCCTGTAATTGCATTTGATGTAGATACAGGACCAAGAGAAATTATTACAAATAATCAAGATGGTTTTTTAGTAGAATTTAATAATGAAGAAGAATATATAAACAAAATTATTACATTAATAGAAGATGATAAGTTAAGATCAAAAATTGGTAATAATTCAAAAATATCAATAACTAAATATTATGAAAGTAATATTATAGAAAAATGGATAAATATATTAAAAGTGGAGGGGTAAATGAATAAATTTGATTTTAAAAAGATTCCAGGAAGAAAAGATAATAATGTTAAAGTAAAATATGATGGTAAACCTTTAATCAGTATTATAACACCATATTACAATGCAGAAAAATATATAAATGCTACAGCAAAATCTGTGTTTAATCAAACTTTTCCATATTTTGAGTGGATAATAGTAAATGATGGTAGTACAAGTAAAGAAACAGAAAAAGTATTAAAAAAATTAGAAGCTTCTGATGATAGAATTACAGTGCTAAGTAAGAAAAATGGAGGACCTGCTGCAGCTAGAAGATTTGGAGCTAAGCATGCTAAATCTGATATATTATTTGTTCTTGATGCAGATGATTTAATAGATAATACTATGCTTGAATGTGGGTATTTTACACTACTTACTAATCCTAAAGCTGTATGGGCATATACTCCAATAGTAAATTTTGGGGATAAAGAATTTCTGTATAATGTAATATACACTACAAAATTAGAAAAGAAAGAAAATATTATAACAGGTAACTGTTTTATAAGAAAAGATAAATTTTTAGAAGTTACTGAATATGATAAACTTCCAAAAGAAGTACATGAAGATTGGTATATGTGGCTTACATTTTTATCTAAAAAATATGTACCTATTAAAATGAACTTTTTCGGATTTTGGTATAGAAAATTAGAATCTGGAAGATTAAATACTATTAATGCTTCGGTTGCCAAAACTAAGATTGCTGATGCATATCTTGATAAGGTTAAAACTAAAATTAAAACTAATGTTAAAGCTATTCAATTTCCTGTAGGTTGTGAATATGAAGAATATACAACATATCCTAAAACTTTAACAATAGGTAAAGATAGACTAATTGTAGATAATGAAAATAAAAGAATTTTATTTATCCTACCTTGGGCTATAAGAGGTGGAGCAGATTTATTTAATCTTAATTTGATTAAAAACCTATATGAAAAAAATTATAGAATAACAGTTATAACTACAGAAAGTCATGAATACGATTTAAGACAAGATATAGAAGAATATGTAGATGAGTTCTTTGATTTAAGTACATTCTTAAGAAGAGAAGATTTTGCAGGATTTATTTCATATATAATGTATACTAGAAATATTAATATGGTATTCCAAAGTAACTGTTATTATGGCTATTATGCAATACCATGGCTAAAAGCTAATTATCCAGACGTTGTTTTTGTGGATTATTTACATGCTCACGATTGGAGCTGGAGAGATGGTGGATATCCAAGAGATTCAATAGCTATTTCTCATTTACTTGATAGAACATATACATGTACTAACTACTTAAAAGATTTAATGAAAAATGAAATGAATAAAACTTTGGATAATACTAAAGTTTCATATATCGGAGCTGATACTGAACATTTTGATCCTAAGATTAAATTTGATGATGAAGAAGCTTTAAGAGCAAAGTACAAAGGTAAAAAAATAGTATTATTCCCTTGTAGAATAGTTCATTTGAAAAGACCTGTTTTCATGGCTGAAATAATGAAAGAAATTGCTAAAAAATACGATAATTACATTTGTCTTTTTGTTGGTTCTGGTGAAGCTTTAGAACTTACAAAAGAATTTGTTACCAAACATAAACTAGAAAATGTAACAGAATTTATTCCTATGAAAAAAGATTTAAGAGTATATTATAAGATAGCTGATGTTACTATAGTATGTTCTCTTACTGAAGGACTAACTCTTACTGCTTATGAGTCTTTAGCTATGGGAACACCTGTTGTTTCTTCAGATGTTGGTGGACAAAAAGAACTTATTACAGATGATTGTGGTAGAATAATTAAAACATATCAAACTGTAGAAAAAGATTTATTTAATTATCATTATAGCAAAAAAGAAATAAAAGAATATGTTGATGCAATTATTGATATAACTACATCTAAAGATTATCCAAAATATAGAAAAGCTAGCAGAAAAAAACTTGTTGATAGTTTTTGCCAAACAGAATGTATTGAAAGTTTAGCTAAAGATTTAGAAAGTCTTATAATTAAAGGGACTAGTATACCTAAAGAGATGTCTGCAAATATTGAAATGGCTGAGAGATATTTAATACTTCATAATGAATGTAATAGAATAGTTTTTGATAAGAGTTATGAAAAAGATTTTACAGACTTTAAAAAACAACTTGGAAATAAATTCTGGAAGTATAAAGCATATAGAGGTGCAATTAAATTTGCTAAAATTATATTAATGAAACGAGATGATAAAAGTGAAGAATAATGTATGCTATAGTAATATAACTAATAATATTATTAAAACAAATACAAAATTTTTAAAAAATTATAAAATAGATTTTTTAAATGATAATGCTACATTAAAAGATAAACTTATGTATATATATAAACATGGTGGACTATATATATCAGGTAAATTTGAAATAGTATCATCTAGTATTGATATATTACTTAAAACTTCAGAGGCGTTTTTTTCATATGACTTTGAAAATAATATTTCTGAGAGTATTATATATTCTAAAATGCCTAAAAATGATTTTATTAAGAAAGTTATAGATAATTATGATGAACTAGTTTTAGAAAATAGTAATATTAGTTTAGGTGAAGTATTAAACAATTTAGGTTATAATACTTCTTCTAAGATTAATCATACTATAGAAATAGAAAAAGGTATATATATATATTCTTGTGAATATTTTTACCCACTAGCAATTAGTAGATATAATGATATATTTTCTGAAAATATTGTAGCTATAAATCATTTTAAAAAGTTGCATATAATTGAACAAACAAGAATTAAAATATTAAAACAATATGGCTCTTCTGCACTTAAATATTTACTATCTTTAAAGAATAACACGCGTACTAAATTTGCTATGAAAAAATATGCATATATGAGAAAAAATGGACATGTTGATATATCATATAAGCAGCAAATAGAATCTATTAGTAATGCTACTAAAATTATAACTGATGAATATAAAAACAAAGAATATATTGTATTACATAATCCTAGATGGCTTGGAGTAACAAGTGCTTCAAAAGAATTGTTTGATAATCTTGTGCCACTAGAAGAAATATCTAAATTAAAAGATGCAAAAAAATTAGCTTCTGTAATTGTAGAAGCTAATGTAAAACAAGTTATTTTGAGTGCTTTTGCAGATGGATGGGACATGCTAGCTATTGAGATTAAATCTTTAAATCCAGATGTTAAAATAAAATGTTTCTATCATGGAAGTCATTCTCAAGTAATTGAGCTTATCAATTGGAAATTAAATACTGAAGTTATAAATCTTCATAAAAAAGGTATAATAGATGTTTTTGCAACTTGTAAAAAAAGTTTAGTTAATTTTTACAAAGCTCAGGGATATAAAGTTGCATTTTTAGATAATACAGTAAAATTTGAAAAGCATAATTTTATAACAAATAATAAAGATAATAATACAAATAACGATTTAGTAAAAATAGGAATATATGCTGCTGGAATTGATTGGAGAAAAAATATGTATACTCAAGTTGCTGCAACTTCTCTTATTAAAAATTCAGTAGTACAAACTGTTAGTATAAGTAAAGAATTAAAAGAATTTACGAGTAAAGAAAATATTAAAATAGACGGTAGTAAATCAAGAGTTTCAAGAGAAGAGTTACTAGAAAAAATGTCAAGTAATGATATAAACCTTTATGTTACTTTTTCAGAATGTGCACCAATGTTACCGTTAGAAAGTTTAGAAGTAGGAACATTATGTATAACTGGAGATAATCATCATTATTTTAAAGGTACAGAGCTTGAAAAATATTTAGTGGTATCTAGAGAAGATGATATTATTGAAATATCTAATAAAATTAAGTATGCACTTGAAAACAGAGATAAAATATTACAGTTATATAGAGACTGGAAAATTAAACATGATAAAGAAAGTAAAAAAAGTATTGATAAATTTCTTAAAATGTAAGGGGTGAAATTATTAATTATGTCTAGACATATAGGTAAAATAAAAGATATACTTAAGTATAACAAAGGTAAAATAAATGAAACTTTAGAGCAAATAAAAGATATAGCAAAAGCAAATAAAGTGATAGCTATATATAATAAAGAGTGTATTGGAATTATGAATTCTACTAAAGATTTATTTAATGAAACTGCTATACATATAGGAGAAATTTTAACAGATAAAGAGTTAGATAGTTTAGCTAATGAAATAGCTTCAAGTAACTTTGATCAGATTATATTTAGTTCTATGACATTTGGATGGAAAAAGTTAATGGAAAAAATACATTTTTTAAATCCAAGTATTAAAATAAAAGTTTTCTGGCACGGAGCACATGCTATGCTAGTTCAAAATGAAGAACCATATTTTATGTTTCAAATAATTGAACTACTGGATAGAAAAGTAATAAGTGCTGTGGCTTTTGCTAAAGAGAGTATGGCTGATTATTATAAACTTAAAGGATATAATTCATATTTTCTTCCAAATACATTTGTCCTTACAGCTAAAGAAAAAGAAATATTTGTAGATAAAGCTGAAGAAACAGTTAATAATAAAAATATTGTTATAGGCATGTATTCTGCGGGCAATAGATGGGAAAAAAATACTTTTAATCAGTTAAGTAGTATAAGTTTGATTAAAAATGCTATAGTTGATATTGTCCCTGTAACACAGCTTGTTAAAGATTTTTGTGATCTTATGAATATTAAAATTAGAGATGAGAGCTTAAAATACATGACAAGAAATAAACTTTTTGAAAGAATCAAACAAAATGATGTAACATTAAATGTAACATTTACTGAATGTTCACCTATGTTTCCTTTAGAAAGTTTTGAACTTGGAGTTCCATGTGTAACTGGTAATAATCATCATTATTTCAAAGGAACAATATTAGAACAGTATACTATTGTTAAAAGTGAAGATGACATAGATGAAATTGCAGAAAAAATTAATTTAGCTATAGAGCATAAAGATAACCTTATTCAACAATATAAAGTTTGGAAGAAAAGTTATGATAAATTATGCTTAAAAAAACTAAAAGAATTTAAAGATTGCTAGGAGGCTAAGTAGTATGAATAATATTAAACTATCAGTTATAATCCCTGTATATAATACAGAGCAGTATTTTGTTAAATGTATAGATTCTGTTATAGCATCTATTGGAAAAGCTGATATGATGAAGCAATCTGAAATAATTGTAGTAAATGATGGTTCTTTAGGAAATATTAATGATATAATTAAAGAATACGAGATAAATCTTGGAAATTTAGTGTATGTAAATAATGAAAACTATGGTAGAGGTAAAACAAGAAATATTGCTCTTAAACTTGCAAAAGGTAAATATATTAGTTTTGTAGATTCAGATGACTATATAGATGTAAATATGTATAAAGAAGTATTTGAAGAGATAAATAAAAGAAGATATGATCTTGTTATATTTGATTTAGAAGCTATTTCAGAAAAGGTTCAGACAGAAGTTAAAGCTATTAATATTAATCATGTTTTAAGTAAAAAGGCTTTATTTGATATGAAAATATTAGCATCTTCATGTAATAAAGTAATAAAAAAAGATTTATTTAAAAATATAGAATATCCTGAAAATATTAAATATGAAGATTTAGCTACAATTCCTATTGTATATTTAAAAGCAAATAATGTTAAGTATATACCTAAGATGTATTATAAATATTATCTAAGTGAAAATTCAGCTATGAGAACTGAGTTTTCAAATGATAATTTTAATTTACTTGATGCTATAACAATTTTATTTAAGAGAATGGATGATATGTTTGTTAAATTTGAAGATTCAGATGTAACATATAAAGAAGTAGAGGAATATAAAAATATGATATTTACAAGAAGATTTTATGAAGATATATTAGAATCTATTGTATATATTAAAGATGTAGATAAGAAAAAAGAGTATATTAAAAAATTATGTACAAAGATGAATAAAATAAACTATATATTTGATAATAGATTTTTTAAAAAAGAAATAGGGAAACAAAGATTAGTAAAAAAAGTATTTTGTATTAAACTTTGCTTATACATAAAAGCTCATAAGTATGAAAAAATATTAAAATGTTTAGATGAAAAAACTTTTTATAGATTTTATTTTGTAGAATATAAATAAAACTTATTTAGATTTTAAAATGAAAGGAGAAGTGTGTTATATAGTAAATTACTATATAATACATTTGTGTGTAATATGGATAAAATAAGTATAGTTGTACCTTGTTATAATGAAGAAGAAACTATTAATATTTATTATGAAGAAATGCAAAAAATTATTAAAAAATTAAATAAAACAGAATTTGAAATAATTTTTGTCAATGACGGGAGTAGAGACAAAACTTTAGAATTAATTAGAGATTTAAGTAAAAAAGATAAAACTGTTAGATACATATCTTTTTCAAGAAATTTTGGGAAAGAATCAGCAATTATAGCAGGTATAGATAGTTCTACTGGTGATTATGTAACTACTATGGATGTAGATATGCAAGATCCTCCTGAATTATTAATAGAAATGTATGAAGAAATAAAAAAAGGTGAATATGACTGTATAGCAACAAGAAGTGTTAGTAGAAATGGATATAGCTTTTTTAGAAAATTATTTACTTCATGGTATTATAAATTAATTAACAGAATATCTAAAACTGAGATTGTTGATGGAGCACGTGACTTTAGATTAATGACAAGACAAATGGTAGATTCAATAGTAAGATTAAGAGAATACAATAGATATTCAAAAGGAATATTTAGCTGGGTTGGATATAAAACTAAATGGATAACGTTTGAAAATCAAAATAGAGTTGCAGGTACAACTAAATGGAATTTCTTTAGATTGTTTGCATACTCAATGGAAAGTATTTTAGGATTTTCAACTGTACCACTTCTAATATCATCAGTTATTGGTATTGTGTTTTTCATTATATCTATGATACTTGTTATGTATATAATAATAGATACTCTTATAAATCCAAATGCAGTTCAAGGATGGCCAAGTTTAGTTTGTATTATATTTTTTGTAACAGGAATTCAATTATTCTGTATAGGAATAATTGGGCAGTACTTAGCTAAAATGTACTTGGAAATTAAGGATAGACCATTATATATTGTTAAAGAAACAGAGAAAGATATATAATTATTAGGGAGGATATTGTGGAAAAGATAAAAAAGATATTAAATAATGAAAGTAAAATTTTATTTGGAGGTATTTTAATAGTTTCGTTTATATTAATGCTACTATTAAATATTAATGCTCCTTATTCAGCAGATGATTATTCATATAAATTTATATATAGTACATTTGACTTAGTGGAAAATGTATGGGATATAGTAGTTTCTCAAGTAGAACATTATTTTACTTGGGGAGGAAGAAGTGTAGTACATTTTATTGTACAATTATTTCTAATGGCACCTAAAATGATATTTAACATAGCAAATTCAGTGGTTTTTGTTATAACTATATTACTTATGTATCTAAATGTAACTGGTAAATTTAAAATTAATAATCTGTTACTTATGATAATGACATTACTTTATGTTATAGCTCAGCCTATATTATGGGAAACAAATATATGGCTTACAGGTGCTATAAATTATATGTGGGGATTTTCATTTATACTTGCATTTTTACTTCCATTTAGAATGCATTTAGCTGGAGAAAAAATAAAATTTTTAAATACACCATTTGGAATGGTTATAATAACTATACTTGGTATATTAGCTGGATGGACTAATGAAAATACAGGTGCAGCGGCTGCTGCAGTAGTTTTTGTAATACTTGGTCTATGTAAAATATATTATAAAAAATTACCACTTTGGACTATACTTGGTTTTATAGGTTGCTTACTTGGATTTGTGGTTATGGTTATTGCACCAGGAAATTTTGTAAGATCAGAGATAGTAAATGATGAAGCATCTATTATAACAAAATTCTTTGATATATCATATCAAGCGTTAGATATTCTTGCGGTTCCTATGATACTTGCACTGGGATTATACATTGTATATCAAATGTCAATTAAAGAAAAAATAAAATTCAATATGCATTTAATCTATGCTTTTGGAGCATTTGCAGCAACATATGCAATGGTACTTTCACCATCATTTCCACTTAGAAGTTGGTATGGTATAGTAACATTTGCAGTTATAACTGTAGGTATTATCTTCAATCATATTAATTACAAAATAAAATTTTTTAATATATCTTGTATTACAATATTAATAGCAGTTCTTGTACTTGTTGGATATAATTATACAGTATACTATAAAGAATTAAGTAATATTAATACCTTAATAGAAGCAAGAGATGCAGAAATATTAAGACAAAAAGAAGAAGGTATTCAAGATGTTATTATATATGGAAATAGAATAGGAATCGAGGGAAGAGTATTTGTGCCATATGAAGATATAGTAGAAGATAATGAGCACTGGATTAATGTAATGTTATCAGCTGTTTTTGAAGTTAATTCTATAACTCTTGTTAGAGAATAACTAATACTATATTTAGTTGACAAAAAATATGATTATGTTATAATATACTAAATTAATTTTAAAACTAAATATAATTAGGAGGGGAAAATGAATACAGAAAAAATAATTCATTATTGCTGGTTTGGACCAAAGCCATTATCTAAGTTAACACTTAAATGTATGGAAAGTTGGAAAAAATACTTACCAGATTATGAGATTAAACTATGGAATGAAGAGAATGTAGATTTAACTTCTAACAAATTTGTTAAAGAAGCCTATGAAAATAAAAAGTGGGCTTTTGTGGCAGATTATGCAAGACTTAAAGGTGTTTATGAACATGGTGGCATATATTTAGATACAGACATGGAAATTACAAAAGATATATCAAAACTATTAGAAGATAATCTGTTTTTAGGAATAGAGGATTCTAAACTTGTAAATGCCGCTATAATATATGCAAAAGAGAAACATAATTCTTTTATAAAAAAAATGATTGATTCCTATGACTCGCTTGATAAATTTGATAAAGAAAATATATATTCTGTTACAATACCGGCGCAAATAACTTCAAAGTTATTAGAATATGGTCTTGATAAAGAGTCAAATGATATTCAAAAATTAGATGACGGAAATATTGTTATATATCCAAGAGAATATTTTTATCCACTAAGTTATGATTTTCAAAATAATGTATTTACAGAAAATACATGTATGATTCATCATTTTGATGCAACATGGACAAGTAAGCAAGAACAAATTAAAATGTTCTTTATACGTAGGAATATGAGATTTATGGTTAAAGTTATTGATATTTGTCTTGCAATTAATAGAAGAATAAAAAAACTTAAAAATAAAATGTTTGGAAATAAAAAAAGTAAAGAGGTTGCTAATAATGGAAAATAAAAATATCATAGATAAAATGGTTGATTTTTGCACATCAAATAATTTATTAAAACCTTTAAATAAATTATACTATAGCAAAAGAGAAATATGGCTTTACTTACTATTTGGTGTACTTACTACAGTAGTGAATATTGTATCTTATTATTTGTTAACAACAGTATTTAATATTGATTACATGATAAGTAATGTTATAGCTTGGATTTTATCTATATTATTTGCTTATATCACAAATAGTAAATTTGTTTTTCAAGATGAAACGGTAAGTATTAAAGATAAAATATCACAATTTACAAAGTTTGTTGTTGCAAGATTATTTTCTCTTGGTATAGATATGGCAGTTATGTTTGTTGGAGTATCTATACTACTAATAAATGATGTGATTATTAAAATAGTTGCAAATATTATAGTAATAGTTTTAAATTATTTTATTAGTAAATTAATTGTTTTTAAAAAGAATTAAAAATAAAATTTATTACATATTAAAACAAATTTATGTAAAAATATTAATAGATACCTATAAGCACGTATTGTGCTTATAGGTATCTTATCATTACTGCTAAAGTGTGGTAATAAACTAAAATTAATATAAAAGCTATTGCACTTGAAATTGTTTAATGGTATAATATTAGTACAATTTGGTAATCTACCAGCGAGGTGAAAGAATGGATAAAGAAAAAATGAGAAGAAGCCTAAAATCTCCCAAAGGAGAAAAAAATAAAATGAAAAAGAATGATAAAAAAATTACTAAAGAAAATGTAAAAAAAGATGAAAAAACAGGAAAAAAAGTTAAAACTAAATCTAAGAAAAAGGTTTGGTTTAGAGTTTTAAAAATATTTATATTTACGATGCTTGCACTTGCAGTTATTGGAGCAGGTATAGCTTTTGGTGTAATTTATAGTATTATAAATGAAACAAGTAGTATACCTCTTGAAGATTTAAAAACTCTTAGACTTACTTCATTTGTTTATGATGATGAAGGAAACCAAATAGGTGCTTTCTATGACACAGAAAGTAGAGTAGCACTAGACTATGAAGATATTCCACAATCACTGATAGATGCAGTTATATCTATTGAAGATGAAAGATATTATGAACATAGTGGTGTTGATATTCAAAGAACACTTGCAGCAGTACTTTCATTTGTCGCTTCAGGTGGAGATGCTGATTTTGGTGGAAGTACTATAACTCAGCAGCTTGTTAAACAAACAACTCAAGATAAAGAACAAGAATGGCAAAGAAAAGTTAGAGAATGGTATAGAGCAATCGAGCTTGAATCTAAACTTGAAAAAGATGAAATAATAACTTCATACTTAAATACTGTTTATTTAGGTGGAGGAAAATATGGTGTTGAACTTGCTTCAGATTATTATTTTGCTAAATCAGCTAAAGAATTAAATATAGCTGAATCTGCAGCTCTTGCAGCGATGATACAATTGCCTAGTAAAACAAATCCATATAGTTCAGACGAATCAAAAGAAAATTTAATAACTAGACAAAAAAATGTTCTTGCAAAAATGTTTGAACTTGAAAAAATAACTCAGGAAGAGTATGATGAAGCTTTAGCATATGAACTTGTATTTGAAAAAGGTAATACAGCAATAAGTGAAGAAACTCAAACATATTTTGTAGATGCAGTATATGAACAAGTTTTAGAAGATTTAATGGAACAAAAAGGTATAGATAAAGGTGTTGCACAACAAATGTTATTCACAGGTGGATTACATATATATACAACACAAGATAGTAGTATTCAACAAATAGTTGACGAAGAATATGACAATGCAACATTATTCTATGAAGATTCAGATGGTGATTTTATGCAATCAGCAATGGTTGTTATGGATCATACAACAGGTGATGTTGTGGCACTTATTGGTGGAGCAGATGAAAAAGAAGGAGCACTTTCTTTAAACAGAGCAACATCAGACTTATTCAAAAGACAACCTGGTTCTACTATGAAACCACTTGGTGCATATGGACCAGCATTTGAACAAGGAGTACTTGCTCCAGGAATGGGACTTGATGATTCTCCACTTCCTTATGGAACATATAACCCTAAAAACTACTATGGATATTTCAATGGTTATGTAACAGCAAGAGAAGCACTTACTAAATCAATGAATCTACCAGCTTTAAGAGCAACAATGCTTGCTGGAATAGAATATGCATATAATTTTGCTAAAAATACAGGACTTGAAAGTTTAGTTGAAGCTGATAAAAATATGGCATCACTTGCTTTAGGTGGTGTAACTTATGGATTCACAGTGCTTGAAATGGCAAATGCATACTCAACTATAGCAAATGGTGGTGTACATATTGAACCAAAACTATATTCAGAAGTAAAAGATAAAGATGGTAATGTAATACTAGCGACAGAAACAGTAACAAATAGAGCAATGAGTGAACAGACAGCATATATGCTTACAGATGTGCTTGAGGGTGTTATAACTGGTGGTGGTACAGCTTCTGGTTATGTAAAAATAGGTAATATGCCAAGTGCAGGTAAAACTGGTAATACAAATGATGACTATGATCAATGGTTTGTAGGTTATACTCCATATTACACTGCAGCAGTATGGAATGGTTATGATGTAAATGAAAAAATAGGTTGGAGAAAAGGAATTGGTTCTTATCCGTATACAGCAATTGTTGTTTATGATAATGTAATGGATAGAATACATGAAGAGCTTCCTGTTAAAGATTTTACTAATCCAGGTGGATTTGTAACTGCTCCTATCTGTAGAGATTCAGGTCATGTTGCAACTGATGCTTGTAGAACTGATCCAAGAGGAGATAGAACACATTATGATATATTCAAATCTGGAACTGTTCCAACTCAGGAATGTACAGTTCATAAAACAGTAGAAATATGTAGTGAAACAAAACTTCTTGCTAATGAATTCTGTTTTGCTACAGAACAAATGTCGTTTATAACAAGAGACTATGTTCCACATACTCTTCCAAGAGATTGGACATATATGCTTCCAACAGAAACATGTACAGTGCATAATGCTGATAATACTGGTGAACCGGAAACACCTGAAGATCCAGAAAATCCAGGTGGAACAGTTGATCCAGAAAATCCAGGAGGCACAACAGATCCAGAAAATCCAGATGGATCAGTAGATATATATTAAAAAGTAATATTAAATAGTATTAAGATGATATTAAAATAGTATTAAAAAAATAAAATATTTTAATAGGATTAATAGGGGTTGAATAATGAAAAAAGTAATTAAAATAACTATATTATTTATTCTTTTTCAGATTATATATATACCTTTAGTAGCGATAGGGCTCATATATTATGGCCCTTTCACTCATGTTAAAGAGATGATTGTTACTACAGCGATGACTACGATGACTCAACAATATTTTGCTACATGGTTTTTAAGTGATGAAGAGATTGAGAGTATTCTTGCTAAAAATAGACCAATCGAAGATATAGCTGATCAAAATTTAAGTGATATAGAAATTGATAAATCAAAAGATTTAAGTGGGATGGAATTAATTGATATTTCATCTAGTACATATACAGGTAAATTACTCATAGTAAATGATCCTTCAAGAGTTGAGCTGGCAGTAGCTCCAAGACTTGGAGAAGTGGGAGCTACAACTTCACAAATAGTTGAACATTATGGAGCTATAGCAGGAATCAATGCTGGTGGGTTCCAAGATGATGCTCTTGGAACAGGTGGTAAACCTAGTGATTTACTTATGATAGATACAGAATTACTTTCGGGTACAACATATACCAATTATCGTGTTGTTGGAATAGATGCAGATGATAAACTTATTGTTTCTAACTCTATTTCATACAAAACATTAGCTACTAAGAATGTTGAAGATGCAGTTGCATTTGGACCAACTATAATAATTAATGGTATGCCAACAATTTCAAGTGGTTCTGATGGTGGTTGGGGAATACAGCCAAGAACAGCAATTGCTCAAACTAAAGATGGAACTATATTACTACTTACAATAGATGGTAGACAAACTGGAAGTATAGGTGCAACACTTAAAAATGTACAAGATATTTTACTTCAATATGGAGCATATAATGCATTTAATTTAGATGGTGGAGCTTCTACAACTATGGTTTATAACAATGAAGTTGTAAATAGTCCAAGTGATATTATGGGTGAAAGATATGTACCGTGTGCATTTATCGTTAATCCAGTAGTAGATGAGGTGCCAGCTGATGAAAACTAAATTAAAAAAATTCTTTAAATGGCTTATAATATTTATGATACTTGGAGTATTTATTACTGCTATAGCACTTAGAATATTAGATGATTTAATATATAAAGTAAATAACTCAAGTGATATTAAATCAAGTGGTCCGCAGGCTGTATTTTCAAGTACTACTATAACGACTTCAGATAGTATCGAAATAACAGATAATATGAATAGTATTCAGTTTTCGTATAATAATAAATATTATACATACTTAGAAGATGGTAATATTAAAATTGCAAGTTTAGATGAAAAAGAAGTAATAGATACGGTAGATGAAGATTTAAATATAACATATTATAACTTACTATATGATAAAAATCTGATTTTATACTTTACAGAAAAAAAGACTGGTAGTACAACAAAATTACAATTAAATACTTATGATATATCCTCTAAAAGAGTTATAGAGTATACAAGTATTAATGTAACTAATTTTAGCAAAATAAAAGAGCTTGAAGCATCTCCTATAATAAATATGATATATCTAAATATAGAAACTCAAAGTGGTATATATACAAGTGATATAGCATATAAAATAGATTTGTTTAATAATGTTTCTAGAATAACTTCTGGAAAAACAATAAACAATTTAGTTTCACTAAAACATACAGATAGGTTATATTATACAACTACTTCAGGTGATTTATATTATCAAAATTATAAACAGAGTTTATTTAAAACAGATGTAGAAATTATAGGTACTGATTTAGATGATAATATTTATTTTATAAATACTGAGGATAAATCAATTATCTATAAAGTGTATAAAAATAAAATTGTAGATACTATGACTATGACAGACTCAGATATTGTATCTTGGTATAGTGATAATACAAGTGTATACTTAGTTTATCCAACATATATTCTTGATATAACTAGTGAAAATCCATATGAAAGAATAGCTAAACTGTCTGATTATGTTTCGTTTGTAACAATAAAAGATGATACAGCATATCTGAAAACTCAAGATAATGTAATAGTATGGACTAAAATAAAATAGGGGGGAATATATGTTAGAATATTCAGAAATTATAAAAAATTTAAATATCCTTTTAGTAGATGATGATCAAGATTTTATTGATATAGCAAAAATGTATTTAACAACAAAAGGATATAATATCACTATTGTAAATAGTGGTATGGAGGCTCTAGAAGCGCTTGCTAAAGAGAAATATCACATTATGCTTATAGATTATTTTATGCCAGAAATGTCTGGAGAAGAAGTGGTAAATAAAGTAAGAGAATTCAATAAGCAATTAATTATAATTCTTCAAACTGGTTTTTCAGGACAAAAACCACCTGTTGAGATGATGCAAAAATTAAATATACAAAATTATCATGATAAGACAGAAGGTATGGGAAAATTAAATTTACAAATAATGTCAGCTGTAAAAGTTTTTAATCAACAAAATGAAATTGCTATAGCTAGATATAGAACAAATGCTATTGGTAAAATAATGTCAGCTATTGCTTCTAGTTTAAAATCAAATCTACTTACGATAGCAGCCAGTATGGAAGTTACTAGTATGATTACAGAAAATAGAGAACATGTTCTTACAGATCAAGAAGCAAATATACTTAAAGATTCATATGCTCAAAATAAAGAGACTTTAGAAAAAGTTGATAAGATATTAACAGCTATAATTAAGGGTTCAAGTTTAGAAACTAATGACTATTTTTCTGATTCTGAAATAGTAGAAGTTATAAAAATTATATTAGTAAATGAGCTTAGAGAAAAAGAATATAATCTAACTTGTAAATCTATGCTTAGAAACACAGCAGTGATTTCTGGACCAGTAGCAGATATTATATTTGTTATGGCAGAGCTTGTTATGAGACTTACCGAAAATGAAATTGAAAATAAAGATATTGAATTTATACTTACAGAAGACGAATTAAATTGGTATTTTAAAGTTGAAACTCAAGCTGTTGCAGGATTAGATGCTAATAGAGTAAATATATTGAAAAATATAGCTATTACACTTGGGGAAACAGAATTCGTTGTTAGTGACGATACAGCAATGTTTGTACTTAAAAAGAAATAAAGTATAATAAATAAAACAAAATAATATTAAATTTAAAATAAAAATATTAAAAAATCAATATTTGTACATGGTTGCAAGTATTGATTTTTATTTTGTGGTAAAAATATAATAAAATGTTAAAGTTGTATAACAAAATACTTGACAAAGGAGAGTTAATATGTTAAAATGTTAGTGTTGTATAACAAAATGGAGGAGCAATGTTAATAGAATTAAAAAATATAAATTTTAAAAGGGATAAAAAACAAATCTTAAAAGATATAAGTTTAAAAATAGATTTAGGCAAATTTGTAGTTATAACAGGTCCGAATGGTTCTGGAAAATCTACTCTTGCTAAAATAATTATGGGGATTGAAAAACCTGATTCAGGAGAGATTTTTTTAGATGGAGAGAATATAACAAATTTAGATATAAATGAACGTGCAAAAAAAGGTATTAGTTTTGCATTTCAACAACCTGTAAGATTTAAAGGTCTTACTGTATTTGATTTGTTAAAAATATCTGCAGGTAAAAATATTACTAAAAAAGAAGCATGTGAAGCGTTATATGAAGTTGGACTTTGCGCTGAAGAATATGTAAATAGAGAACTTAATACTTCACTTTCAGGTGGAGAAGCTAAGAGAATAGAAATTGCAATGGTTGTACTTAGAAAAGCTAAACTTACAATTTTTGATGAACCAGAAGCTGGTATTGATATTTGGAGTTTTAACAATCTAATTGATATATTTAAAAATATGAGAAATGAAGTTAAAGGTACTACTATTATAATATCTCACCAAGAAAGAATTATAAATATCGCTGATGAAATAATTCTCATTAAAAATGGTAAACTTGCATATGTTGGTACAAATAAAGAAAAAGTATTTACACATGAAAGTAAAAAATGTTGTAAAACAGGACAGTGTGAGGTACAAATATAATGGAATTTGAAAAATTAGACGAAACAATATTAAATAAAATAACAACGGTAGATAATTTTGAAAAAGGTGCATATAACATTAGAAAAAATGGTAAAGGTCTATTTAGAAAAACAACACCTAATATAAATATAACTACTAAAAAAGATACTGACGGTATAGATATACATGTAAAAGAAAATACTGATAATGAAATTGTTCATATACCAGTACTTGTAACCTTAGCAGGTGTAAATGATATGGTATATAATGATTTTCATATAGGTGAAAATGCAAAAGTTACAATAGTTGCAGGTTGTTCTATTCATAATTGTGGAGAAGCTAAAACTCAGCATAACGGTATACATAGATTTTTCTTAGCTAAAAATGCTAGTGTTAAATATGTAGAAAATCACTATGGTGAAGGTACGGGTACAGGAGAAAAAATATTAAATCCAGTTACAGAGGTATATTTAGAAGAAGGTAGCATGCTTGAAATGGAAACTTCTCAACTTGAAGGGGTAGATTCTACAATTAGAGAAACTAGAGGAATTGTTAAAGAAAATGCTAGTTTTATAGTTAAAGAAAAAATAATGACTCATGATGATCAATATGCTAAAACTATTTTTGATATAGAGTTAAATGGAGATAATTCAAGTACTAAAGTAACTTCAAGAGCGGTTGCAAAAGATAATTCTAAACAAATTTTTGCATCTAAAATACATGGTAATAGTAAATGTTTTGCACATACAGAATGTGACGCTATACTAAAAGATAATGCTAAAGTTATTGCAGTACCAGAAATTGAGGCTAATGACGCTGATGCTAATTTAATACATGAAGCAACTATAGGTAAGATTGCCAGTGCAGAACTTATTAAACTTATGACTTTAGGTCTTAGTGAAAAAGAATCTGAAGAAAAAATAATTCAAGGATTCTTAAGTAAATGTTAAAAAATAAATAATTAATTAAACTGTATTTTTAGTTATAAAATACAGTTTTTTTGTATATATTTGCTGTGACTGCTACATAAGCTAATAAAACTTAATTAAAATGCTTAGGTACAGCTAAGTTTTTTATGTCTTTTGTTGTAATGAAGACATAAAAATGATATAATATACATGTAAAAAAGAATTAAATTGGAGGAAAATTATGTTTAAAAAATTTGAAACAACTTTTGCTGGTAGAAAGTTAGTTATTGAAACAGGAAAGATGGCATGTCTTGCAAATGGATCGTGTCTTGTTAGATATGGTGATACAGTTGTACTTGCAAATGTTACAATGTCAAAACAACCAAGAGATGGTATAGACTTTTTACCATTATCTGTTGATTATGAAGAAAAGTTATATGCTGCTGGTAAAATTCCAGGAAGCTTTTTAAAAAGAGAAGGAAGACCTAGTGATAAAGCAATACTTGTTTCTAGGGTTATAGATAGACCACTTAGACCACTTTTTCCTAAAGATTATAGAAATGATACATCAATACACATTACAACTTTATGTGTAGAGCCAGATGTGTTACCAGAAGTTCCGGCAATGCTTGCATCATGCGCAGCTCTTGCAATTTCTGATATACCATTTGATAAAGTAGTTGGTGGAATTAAAGTAGGA
Source organism: uncultured Clostridiaceae bacterium (assembly GCA_964371585.1). GTDB lineage: Bacteria > Bacillota > Clostridia > TANB77 > CAG-465 > RGIG5057. Next base: position 94,573 of record CAYJMD010000002.1, on the reverse strand, counting down.
CTTATAGATAATGAACTTATCTTAAATCCAAATTTAGAACAAAGAGAAAAATCAGATTTAGATTTAACTATAGCTGCAACATATGAAAAAGTTTGTATGATTGAAGCTGGTGCAAACGAAGTTGCAAACGATATTATGATGGAAGCTATTAAACTTGGTCATAGTGAAATTAAAAACTTCTGTACATTCCTACAAGGTATAAAAGATGAAATAGGAAAACCAAAATCTACATATAAACCTTTTGAAATTGCAAAAGAAGTATACGAATTTATATATGAAATTGGATATGAAAAATTAAAAGAAGCAGTGATAACTTCTTTTAAACCAAATAGAGCTAATGCAATTGATGAAGTTAAAGAATATATAAAAGAAGAATACACTAAAAAATATTCCGAAGAAGAATATGCTAAAAACAAATCGGACATTAATGAATCTATATATAAAGTAGAGAAAAAAGCAGTACGTGATATGATAATAAATGAAGGTAAACGTCCAGATTTAAGAGGTATAGATGAAATAAGACCACTTAGTGCTGAAATAGATATCCTTCCAAGAACTCATGGTAGTGCATTATTTAGCAGAGGGCAAACTCAAGTATTATCTATTGCTACTTTAGGAACAATTTCAGAAGAGCAAATATTAGATGGACTAGATGAAGAAAAATCTAAAACATATATGCATCATTATAACTTCCCACCATATAGTGTTGGAGAAGCAAGACCTTCTAGAGGGCCAGGACGTAGAGAAATAGGACATGGAGCTTTAGCAGAAAAAGCACTTGCAGTAGTAATGCCTTCTAAAGAAGAATTCCCTTACACAGTAAGAGTTGTATCTGAAATACTATCTTCTAATGGTTCAACATCACAAGGAAGTATATGTGCAAGTACTCTTGCTCTTATGGCAGCAGGTGTTCCTATTAAGGCACCAGTAGCTGGTATTTCTACAGGGTTATTTACAAAAGAAAATAATGTTGATGATTATACAATGGTAACAGATATACAAGGTATAGAAGATTTCTTTGGTGATATGGACTTTAAAGTTGCAGGTACTCATAAAGGTATAACGGCTATACAGGTTGATATTAAAATTGATGGATTATCATATGAAGTTATTGAAGAAGCATTTGAAAAAACGTATAAAGCAAGACTTAAAATATTAGATGAAGTTATGCTTGAAGCTATTAAAACTCCAAGAGAAAATTTATCTGCATATGCACCAAAAATTACTACAATTAAAATCAATCCAGATAAAATAAGAGAAGTTATTGGCGTTGGTGGAAAAGTTATAAACAAAATTATAGAAGACACTGGTGTTAAAATCGATATTGAAGAAGATGGAACAGTATTTGTAGCTGGTGAACTATCTACAAATGTTGATAAAGCTTTAGAAATTATATCAAACATTGTTAAAGAAGTAGAAATCGGTCATACATATGATGGTAAAGTAACTAAAATTATCGCTTGTGGAGCAATAGTTGAAGTTCTTCCAGGAAAAGAAGGCTTATTACATATTTCTAAAATATCTAAAGAAAGAATAGCTAAAGTTGAAGATATACTAAGTTTAGGAGATAAAATTGAAGTTAAAGTTACAGATATAGATAAAGAAAATGGTAAATTTAGCTTAATATCTACAAGTATATTAAAAGATTAATTAATACTTTGATTAAAAAGGGGTTAAGGCATGGAAGTATATGCATTTATAGGTAAAACTGGAACGGGAAAGAGCTACAATGCTCTTTTCGTTGCAAGTAAGTATGATATAAGATATGTTATTGATGATGGTATTTTAATAAGAGATAATAAAGTAGTTTGCGGTACTTCTGCTAAAACAGAAGATACTAAAATAGCTTCTGTTAAATCTGCTATATTTTTTAATGAATATAAAAGAAATACTATGATTAAGGCAATAAAAAAGGAAAATGTTGATAAGATATTACTTCTTGGGACATCTGATAAAATGGTAAATATGATTGCTGAAAATTTAAAATTACCTAAGATATCTAATCGTATATATATAGAAGATGTAACTACTAAAGAAAGTATAGATCTTGCTAGACATTACAGAATGAATGAAGGTAAACATGTAGTGCCTGTACCAACATTTGAAATAAAAGAACAATTTTCTGGCTATTTTTTAGATCCGCTAAGAATATTTGGTGGATATAAAAAACAAGAAGAAAATCATGATAAAACTATTATAAGACCAACATATAGTTATTTAGGAAACTTTACAATATCAGAAAAAGTTATTAATTTACTTATAGAACATACAGTTACTAAAATTGATGGAGTATATAGAGTATTTAAAGTATTATCTAATAAATATAGTGGTGGAATTAAGATAGTAATTGATATAGAAGTTAAATTTGGAAGTAATCTTCCAACTCTTAGTAATAAAATTAGAAATGATGTTATAGCAGAGATAGATAAAGCTACAGGAATCAATATCTTTTCTATAGATATTAATGTTAAAAGTATTAAAATGTAAATATTAATGGAGGAATGTATGGAAACAATGCACTTTAGAGAGGTTAAGAGAAAAAGTTATAAATTACCAATATTTTTACTTTCTTGTTTTTTTGTAACTGGAACTGCACTTCTTACTTACGCAATACATAATGAAAAGGAACCAGTAGTACTTGGTAGAAATTATTCAAATTTAGAAGCTATACGTAGTTTAGAAGAAATGGAAGCTTTACAAAATGTTGAAGATACCAATGTTAATGTAGATTTTAATCTATTATATACTGCTGAAGAAATAAGTTATACAGATGATGAGGATAAAAAGGTTAAAGCAAATATTGTATTACCGTCAATAACAGTAGGAGATACGGAATTAATATCATTTAATAAAATGTTATATGATAATTTTTTACTGGCATTTAATAATGCAAAAGAAACTATGAAAAATGCTGATAATACTTTTGAATATAATGTGTCATATTATATATATAATAATAGTATAGGTAGTGAAAATATTGTAAGTATAGTTATAAATGAATCACTTATTGATACTGATACTTCAGATAAAGCTACAGAAAAGATATATACATATAATATTAATTTAGAAGATAAATTAACTATTAATCAAGAAGATATTATTATAGATTTACTTGGATCTGACTACAATAATATAATTAAAACAGAAATTCAAGATTATATTATAGATGGCAATTATATGAGTCAAGATAATTATAATTATAACTATACACAAATGGAAAACTTCTATATTAAAGATGGTACATTATACTTAGTATTTAATCAAGCAGAAATATCAAAAGATATAAAATTAATTTTATATATAGAAATAAAAAAGGAGATAAATTAAGATGTTAGAATCAATGGAAACAATTGTAAATTTATGTAAAGCTCGTGGTTTTGTATATCCAGGTTCTGAAATATATGGAGGGCTAAGTAATACATGGGACTATGGTCCACTTGGTGTAGAACTAAAAAACAATGTAAAAAAAGCTTGGCTTAAAAAATTTATACAAGAATCAAAATATAACGTGGGATTAGACGCAGCTATACTTATGAATCCAACTACATGGATTGCTTCAGGTCATGTTGGTGGTTTTTCAGATCCACTAATAGATTGTAAATCTTGTAAAACAAGACATAGAGCAGATAAACTAATAGAAGAGTGGATGTTTGAAAACAAATGTGAAGAAGTTGTTGATGGATGGTCTGATGAAAAAATGATTGCATATATGGATGATAATAATATTAATTGTCCTAAGTGCTCAGCTCATAACTTTACAGATATTAGAAAATTCAACTTAATGTTTAAAACATTTCAAGGTGTTACTGAAGATTCAAAATCAGAGATTTTCTTAAGACCAGAAACAGCTCAGGGTATTTTTGTTAACTTTAAAAATGTTGCAAGAACAACTAGAAAAAAATTACCTATGGGTATAGGGCAAATAGGTAAATCTTTTAGAAATGAAATTACTCCAGGTAATTTCACTTTTAGAACAAGAGAATTTGAACAAATGGAACTTGAATTCTTCTGTAAACCAGGTGAAGATCTAAAGTGGTTTAAGTACTGGGAAGAGTTTTGTAAAGATTGGTTACTTAATTTAGGTATGAAAGAAGAGTCTATTAGACTTAGAGAACATTCTAAAGAAGAGTTATCACACTATAGTAATGCAACTACAGATATAGAATATCGTTTTCCATTTGGATGGGGAGAGCTTTGGGGAATTGCAGATAGAACAGATTTTGATTTGAAAAGTCATATGGAAGTTTCTAAGCAAGATTTAACATATTTAGATCCAGAAACAAACGAAAGATATATCCCTTACTGTATAGAACCTTCTGTTGGTGCTGATAGAGTTACACTTGCATTTTTATGTAATAGTTATGTAGAAGAAAAAATTTCAGATACAGATACTAGAACTGTGCTTAAGCTTCATCCGATGCTAGCACCATATAAGATTGCAGTATTACCTCTTTCTAAGAAACTATCACCTAAAGCAGATGAAATATATTCTAAGCTTACTACTAAGTATATGTGTGATTCTGATGAAGCAGGTAGTATAGGGAAAAGATACAGAAGAGAAGATGAAATAGGTACACCATACTGTGTAACAGTAGATTTTGATACTTTAGAAGATGAATCAGTTACAATAAGAGATAGAGATACAATGAAGCAAATTCGTATTAAAATATCAGATCTTGATAAATATTTTGAAGAAAAATTAGCTTATTAAAGAGAGGAAGAGTAATATGAAAAACAAAAAAGTAATAAAACATGTATTAGTATATTCAGCTATATTTGTAATGACTTTTAGCGTGTTTGCAGGCCTTATAGCAGCAGTTATTTAGTATGTGATAGGAGTGGTAAAATGTTTGATATTTTCGTAACAAATTTTGTTGAATTTATATATATGATATCAAATTATTTAGAACTGAATAATCCTGTTAGAGTGGTTATATTGTTTCTAGATATTACTATTGTGACATTTACCTTTGCATATATGTATAAAATAATTAAAAAGACAAGAGCAGAACAAATTGTTAAAGGAATATTATGGTTACTCATACTATATACACTTGCAAAGCTACTTAATCTAGTTATTTTAAATTTCTTGTTTGATAATTTTATGACATATGGTATATTAATACTTATTGTTGTATTTCAACCAGAACTTAGAAGTGCTTTTGAGAAATTAGGTAGGATGAGAAGAATATATACAGTCTTCGATGTTGAAAGTGATATAAGTATAAGACAGGTTATTTCTGAAATTGTTAATGCTGCAGAGATAATGTCTCTTAAAAGAGTTGGAGCATTAATCGTAATAGAAAAAGATACAAAAATAGCAGAAGTCCTTAAAGAAAGTGTAACTTTGGATGCAAGAGTATCATCAGAGCTACTACAAAATATATTTTTTCCAAGAACACCACTTCATGACGGAGCAGTAGTTATTGAAAAAAATAGAATTGTTGCAGCTAAATGTATACTTCCACTTTCTTCTGAGACAAACTCAGTTAAAGGTCTTGGCACAAGACACAGAGCTGCTGTAGGAATAAGTGAAGCTTCAGATGCACTTGTTATAGTCGTATCAGAAGAGACAGGTATTATATCGCTAGCTGAAAATGGTAAACTTAAAAGAGAGCTAAGTGGTGAAAAACTTAAAGATCAATTACTTCAAAAATTATGTATAACTAGTAACAATAATATAGGTCCTTTTAAAGGTAGTAAAAGATCAAAAGTAAGGAACAAGTAATCTAGTAATATAATAAGTAACTTTAATAAAAACTAATATATTTTAAATAAGTACATATAATTTAAAAGGTGATTTCAAATATGTTACTTATCGATATTAGTAATAAGATAAAAAAATATAGTATAGAAGAATATAGCATAGATGTAATAAATTTTAAATATATTAAATTTAATATAAATATAGATATTGTAAATAAAGCTACTTTAAGTAATAATAAGATGATTAAGTTCATGTATTATAAGTATTTGAAATATGTTTTAAATAAAGTAAGTAATATTTGTAATAAGGAAAGTATTAATGAAATAGTGCTATCTAAAAAGCTAACTTCTAGTAAAAATAAAGATATATTAAAAACTATTTTAAGTAGTTTAGAAATTCATGAAATGATATTAACAAAAGAAAATAATACTATTATGTACAATTCTTTTAAGTATATTAAGGATTTAGATCCTAAGCTGAAGATTTTGTGTATAACTAATAATAATATTTCTACAGAAATTCTTCTTGAATATATGAGTAAATTTAAGAAAGTTGATATACTATATAATAATAGCAGTATTGACACAAAATTTTTAAATGAAATAGAGAGAATTAATAATGAGTATGGAACATCTGCAAGTTTTATAAAAAATAATGATATATCTACATATGATATATATATGATATTTGATGATATAGATTTAAGCTATTATAAATTAAACAAAAGAGCTAAAATCATACCACTTATATCATCTGAAAATGATATATATTCATATGAATATATTATATATAATAAATATAAAAGTTATATAGATACTTTAGAAGAGTACAATAAAAATATACTAGGAAGTATACTGTATAAGCACTTGACACATAGTGTATAATAGTAGAAATAAAAAGGGGAGAATAATAATGGAAGAAAGAAGTATGGTATTAACAGAAGAAGGATACAAAAAATTAGAAGAGGAACTTAATCATTTAAAAGGTCCTAAAAAAATGGAAGTAGCAGAAAGAATTAAAATAGCTAGAGAATTTGGAGATATATCTGAAAATTCTGAATACGATGAAGCTAAAAATGAACAAGCTCTACTTGAATCAAAAATATTAGAACTTGAAAATACATTAAGACTTGCAAAAGTTGTAGATAATCATGATATTAACACAAAAAAAGTAGGAGTAGGAACAACTGTAAAACTATTTGATTTTGAATTTAATGAAGAAATAGTTTACTCAATTGTTGGTGCAGCTGAAGTCGATATAATAGCTGGTAAAATATCAAATGAGTCACCAGTTGGAAAAGCTTTATTAGGAAGAAAAAAAGATGAAGAAGTATTTGTAGAAACTCCAGGTGGACTTGCTAAATACAAAATTTTATCTATTGAAAAAAGCTAATAATAAGGAGAACAATTAATGGAAATAAAAAACGATTTAATAAAAATTAGAGAAGAAAAAGAAGCTAAATTAAGAGAGCTTGGCATAAACACAAGACCAGAAAAATTTTCTAGAACTCATACTTTAAAAGAAGTTATGACTTTAGAAGAAGGTACAGAAAATGTAAGTATAGCTGGACGTGTTATGTCTAAAAGAAAAATGGGTAAAATTTCATTTTTTGATTTAAGAGATGTAGAAGGAAGAATGCAAATCTGTATTAAAAAAGATGAAATTGGAGAAGATGTATATACATTAATACATGAAACTTTAGATATAGGTGATTTTATTGGTGTTAAAGGTCATATGTTTAAAACAGGAACTGGAGAATTAACATTAAGAGTTAGTGAATATACATTCCTTGGTAAATCATATAGACCATTACCAGAAAAATTCCACGGAATAACAAATCAAGAAATGCTATATAGAGAAAGACATTTAGATTTAATTATGAATGATGAAACTAAAAAAAGATTTATACTTAGATCTAACTTCATAAGACTTATGAGAAATTTCTTAGATAATAAAGGATTTATGGAAGTAGAAACTCCTGCACTTCAAAATACAGCGTCGGGAGCTACTGCAAGACCATTTGTAACTCATCATAATGCTTATGATACAGATGTGTATTTAAGAATATCACCAGAATTAACACTTAAAAAATTAATAGTTGGTGGATTTACTAATATTTATGAAATAGCAAGAGATTTTAGAAATGAAGGTATAAGTGTTAATCATCTGCAAGATTTTACAATGATTGAAGGATATAGTGCATATTTAAATTATGAAGATAATATGAAATTAATGCAAGATATGATTACATATATATTATCTGGATTATTTGGAACTCTTGATATTACAATAGGAGATAAACAAATAAATTTTGGTGATGTATGGCCTGTAATAACATTTAGAGAATTATTAATAAAAGATTGTGGTATTGATATAAATGATTTTAAAACTGCTAAAGAATTACTTGCTGAAATTAAAAATAAAGGAATTGTTTTAGAAGATGAAAATATTGAAAATTTAGGAAGAGGAAACTTAATCGATTTATTATACAAAAAAGTTAGTAGACCAAGTATAGTTAATCCAACATTCTTAACTAAACATCCAATAGATTTATCACCACTTGCTCGTGCAAATGATGATGATACTACTCTTACTGATAGATTCCAATTAGTAATTAATGGACAAGAAATCATTAATGGATATTCAGAGCTTGTTGATAGTAAAGAACAAGAAGCTAGACTAGTAGCTCAGGCTAAATTAAAAGAAGGTGGAGATGAAGAAGCTATGTCAATAGATGAAGAATACATCAAAGCTATGGAATTTGGTATGCCTCCGATCTCTGGTTGGGGACTTGGTATTGATAGATTCCTACAATTTATTACTGGAAGCTATAATATTCGTGATGTAGTATTATATCCATTATTAAAACCTAGAAATAATGTAGATTCTTCATCAGAAGAAGAATCTGCTGAATAAGATATTAAAAATAGTAGCATAATATAAATATGCTATTATTTTTTTATGTAAATCAATAAAAAACAAATTAATTTACATAAAAATGAAAAAAATGCAAAAAAAGCTTGCAAAAAGGAATTAAATGTGATATAATAATGTTGCAATTTAATTAAGTATATAGACTGATTAAAATTAGTCTAATCAAAAAATAATTATGACAACTACGAAAAAAATAAAAACATTTAAAACAAAAAAACATACACTATGTTAGATTTTACTATATTGGTAAAAGCTATACTCCTTTTTAAAAAATTTAGTTTTATTATTACAATACGAAATTTTTTGTTTTAAATTCCTTATAAAAATGAGATCAATTTGGATCTTTCTAAAATGTAGTAATTGTACTACACCTCCAAACTAAGACTACCAGAAAAAATTCTGGTAGTCTTACTTTTATTTAAGTATAAAATTTTATATTAAACAGATAATATAAAGGAATATAGGAGGAAAATTATGCTTGTAACAGGAATCATAAGAAAAATAGATGAACTTGGAAGAATAGTTATTCCAAAAGAAATAAGAAAAAAATTAAATATAAAAATTGGAGATCCACTCGAAATATCTATAATTGATAATAGAAAGTTCGAAATAAGAAAACATAGCCCTTTTAATGATACTATTGAACTTGCTAAAGATTTAGCAGAAAGTATAACTAAAAGTAGTAATAAAAAATGTATAATAACGGATAAAGAAAAAGTTATTATTGCAACTTCTAAAATGAAAAATGAATATGAAGAAAAAATAATAACCAATAAATTAATAGAAATATTAGAAAAAAGAGAAATATATTTAAGTAGTAATAAAGGAAGTATAAATATCATAGAAAATGATAGTAATAAATATACATCACAAGTAATTATGCCTATTATTGCTGGTAGTGATATAATAGGTTCGATTATATTAATTACAATAAATGGTGAAGATGTAGTAAAAGAAAATGAAATTTTAACATTAAAAACAGTAGCAAATTTTTTAGGAAGTAAAATAGAATTATAAAGGAAGATTATTTGTATAATCTTCTTTTTTTTCTTTTTTGAATATTATTTTATGTCACTTTTGTATCTTGTAAACACTTTGAATTGACAATAATTGAATGCTGTGGTATAATGGTATACATCTGAAGATTTAATCTTTTTGAAATTTTGAAAGGAGTAAAACTAATTAATAATTTATTTTGGAGGTAAAAACAATGAAAAACTACAAACATTTTATGTATTTTAGGTCTATAGTGTACCTAGCTACAACGCTGCTATTTTTTACGAATATTTTTATAAGCATTGTAAAACCTTGGAACTTATTTATGCTACTTATCTGTCATATATTTGTTCTTATGGGAACTATGATTTATCTATCAATGCCAAAGAATAATATTGTAAATCAACAAATTGAGAAGTTCAATTTATTGATCAACATAGGATTAGTACTTGTTACTATTTTGCATTTAATTATAATTTAGGGGAAATAAGTCATATGAAAATACTAAAATTTATAAAAACTTGTATAGTAGTTATATCGATTATACTGCTAACTAAAGCTCAATCAGAGCCTAATGCAGATCCATTATGGTCAATTATTAATATTATCCATTGCATTAAAATTATAATATCTATTGGTATTATTACTTATCATTTTGATGGGGATATGAAAATAAAGAAAAATAGTCATAAAATTATTCTAAAGGAAGAATTATCAAGTATAGCATGGACTGTTATATGGATAATGTTTACATCTGCAATAATTATTTTTAAAGGAGGAATATAATGAAAGAGTTTAACAAACCTACATCTACTTTAAAAAATGCAAGAATGATAGTTTATATATTAAATATCATACAAATAATATTCATGGACGGATTATCTGTAAATATATTTTTAGGAGCAATAGTACTACAACTTGGATTTATAATTGTTACTTGTCTTGATATTTATGCTTATCCTGAAAAAAATGGGAAAACAATATCGTATTTTTTTATGCAAATTGGATCAGTATTTATCGCTATAAATATTATTGCTATAATGGTAAAATCTGGATTTTTATTGTAAATTTAAAAACATCTCTTAATTTAGAGGTGTTTTTTTATACCTTTTACATAAAATTTAATAAAAATAGGAATGTTTACATAAATCATTGATTTATTGCCTAAAAAATGGTATAATTATATGACAGATGAGAGGGTTAAAATGTTTGACAAAATTAAATATTTAAATTACATTACAATTATTTGTATAACACTTACACTTATATTTGCAATATATAGTTATATAAATGATTCAACATATATTATTTCTTTTGTGTTTTTAGTTATAACACTTATTGTGTATTATATAAACAATAGACTTCTTGCAAGTCAAATAAATCTTACAAAAGAAGATAAAGAGAAATTAAATATAGGAAAAGGAGAAAAAAATGGCAAAAAAAGTAGTAGCAATAATAGGTAGACCTAATGTTGGTAAATCAACATTATTCAATGTATTTGCAGAACAAAAAATAAGTATAGTTAAAGATATTCCAGGTGTTACAAGGGATAGAATATATGCAGATTGTTCATGGAGAGGAACTTCATTTCAAATTATAGATACTGGTGGTATAGAACCAGTAAGTGAAGATATTATATTAAAACAAATGAGAAGACAAGCTATGTTAGCTATGGATATTGCTGATGTTATAGTATTTATAACAGATGTTAAAGCAGGTGTTACTGCAGATGATATTGAAGTTGCTAATATGATTAGAAAAACTAAAAAACCAGTTATTCTAGTTTGTAATAAATGTGATAGAGTTGGTGAAGCTCCAGCAGATATATATGAATTCTATAATTTAGGTATAGGAGATCCTATTGGAATATCAGCTGGTAAAAAACTAGGAATAGGTGAACTTCTAGATACTATTTATGAAAAATTTGATAATGTAGAAGTTGAAATAGAAGATGAAGAAACTGTTAAAGTTGCTATTATAGGTAAACCAAATGCAGGTAAATCTTCCCTTATAAATAAAATATTAAATGAAGAAAGAGTTATAGTAAGTGATATTGCTGGAACAACAAGAGATGCTATAGATTCCCACTTTACTAATTCACATGGTAAGTATGTATTTATAGATACAGCAGGTATAAGAAGAAAAAATAAAGTATATGATAGTTTAGAAAAGTATTCAGTACTTAAGGCTAAAGCGGCTGTAGATAGATGTAATGTTGCTATCATAATGATTGATGCTACACTTGGAGTTACTGAGCAAGATGAAAAGATTGCAGGTATAGCTCATGAAGCTGGTAAAGGTGTTATCATATGTATAAATAAATGGGATTTAGTTGAAAAAGAAACAGGTACACTTGAAAACTATAAAAAACAAGTTTATGCTGCACTTTCATATTTAACATATGCCCCTATAATATTTATATCTGCAGAAACAGGTCAAAGAGTAAGCAATATATTTGAAATGATTAATAGTGTAAATAAAGCTAATAGTCTAAGAGTTCCAACAGCAATGCTTAATGATGTTATATCAGAAGCTATAGCTATAACTCAGCCACCTTCAGATAAAGGTAAAAGACTTAAAATTTTCTATGTTACTCAAGTTTCTGTTTGTCCACCTACATTTGCAGTATTTGTAAATAGAAAAGAACTAATGCACTTTTCATACTTAAGATATTTAGAAAATCATATACGTAAACAATTTGATTTAAAAGGTACACCAATACGTATGCTTACAAGAGAAAAGAAAAGTATATCTGAAAGTAATAAGTAATAATTATATAACATAGTATTAAATAAAAATAAAAGGATATAATAATAAAAAATTATATCTTTTTTATTTGACTTATTTTTAAAAATATAATATAATTTAGATGTAAAAATGTATGTGAAAATAAATATGGAGGGTTAAAGATATATGCAAAAAATAGCAATAATGACAGCTGGTGGAGATTGTCCAGGATTAAACAGTATAATAAAAACTGTTGTAATGTCAGCTAAAAGAAATGGAATAAAAGTACTTGGTATAGAAGATGGATATATAGGGTTTGTAGAAAAAAAATACAGAGTATTAAATGAAAAAGTAGTAGAAGATATAGAAAATATTGGTGGAACAATTTTAGGTTCATCTAATAAAGAATGTCCTTTCCATTATCCTAGTAAATTTGAAGCAGGTGTTTATGAAGATAAAGTAGAATATGGAATAAATGCACTTAAAGAAATCGGTGTTGAAGGATTAATAGTTATAGGTGGAGATGGAACTTTAGATTCAGCAAGAGTTATTCATGAAGCTGGACTACCATGTGTTGGTATACCTAAAACAATTGATAATGATATGTCAGCTTCAAATCCAACAATAGGGTTTGATACCGCAGTAGAAACAGCAGTAGATGCAATACGTAAATTAAGAACAACAGCATCATCACATAGAAGAGTTATGATAGCAGAGATAATGGGAAGAACATCAGGATACTTAACATTGCACGCTGGTTTTGCTTCTGGTGCAGATATAATACTTCTTCCAGAACAAGAGTATAATTTAGATGTAGTTGTAAATAAAATAAATGAAGTATTAAATTCAGGAAAAAGATACTGTATTATAGCAATGTCAGAAGCGGCAAAAGAAGAAGGTAAAGACGAAGTTATAGCTAAAGTAATTAAAGATAGTTTTGAACAAAAAAGATATGGTGGAGCATCAGGAATGCTAGCTGAAATAATTGAAGCTAAAACAGGATATGAAACAAGAAGTACAATTTTAGGACATATTCAACGTGGAGGAGAACCATCAACTTCAGATATAATACTTGCTGCAAGACTAGGTCAATATGCTTTAGAACTACTTGTTAATAACAGAGCTGGATATATAGTTGGAGTATCAAACTATAATTTAACATTAGTGCCATTTCCTAAAGATAGAGTGCCACGTATTTTAGATGTAAGAAGAGATGATTTAGTAAAAACAGCTGTTAATATGGGAATATCTTTTGGAACTAAAGAAATATAAATTGTTTTAATTACTATTTGAATAAAATAAAATAAAATAAAATAAAATAAAATAAAATAAAATAAAATAAAATAAAATAA
>CAYJMD010000002.1:53190-80757 GCA_964371585.1 uncultured Clostridiaceae bacterium | reverse complement strand
AATAAAATAAAATAAAATAAAATAAAATAAAATAAAATAAAATAAAATAAAATAAAAAAGAACCTATGTTTGACAAACATAGGTTTTTATGATATAATCCAGTATATAAATAGGAGAGTGTTTTAATATGGAAAAAATAGATTTAAATGCAAAAGAACAATTAGTTTTGGATTATATAACAACGTTTAGTAAAGAGGCTGGTTATCCACCTTCAGTGAGAGAAATTTGTAGAGCAGTAGGTTTTAAATCAACTTGCTCAGCACATCAGTATATAAAAAAGTTAACACTTAAAGGTTATTTGGAAAAATCAGATTTAAAAATGAGAGCATTAAAAATAGTAGAAGAAGAAAAACAAGAAACATTATCTCTTCCTGTAATTGGTAAAGTTGCAGCTGGAGAACCTATACTTGCTACAGAAAATATAGAAGATTATTTTGAAATAGGTGAAAGCTTTTTTTCAACATCTACACTTAAAAATAATAACTTCATACTAAAAGTTCAAGGTGATAGTATGATAAATATAGGTATTAATAGTGGAGATTATATTATTGTATCTAAACAAGATACAGCTAAAAATGGTGATATTGTAGTTGCAATGATAGAAGGAGAAGCTACAGTTAAAACATATTATAAAGAAAAAACTCATATAAGATTACAACCTGAAAATGATGATATGGATCCTATAATATCTGATAAAGTTGAGCTAGTAGGTAAAGTAGTAGGATTATTTAGAAAAATGATATAAAGTAAAGAGGTGTGCACATGGCAAGAGCAAACTTTCAAGTATTAATATTACCTTTTCTTATTACAGATAGTAAAGAAATTAAGTATTGTATATTTAACAGGAAAGACATGAATATTAATCAGTTTATAGCCGGTGGTGGAGAAGATGATGAAACTCCTTTAAAAGCGGCTAAAAGAGAACTTTTTGAAGAAACTGGTATTGTTAAAGATATAGTAGATATTTATACTTTAGATACAAAAGCTAGTATACCAGCATGTATTTTTAAAAAAGATTATCATCTATGGCCTAAAGATTGTATTGTAATTACAGAGCATAGTTTTGCTATACAAATTAAAGATGAAGATATAAACTTATCAGATGAGCATAGTAGTTATGAATGGGTTACATATGATGAAGCATGTAATAAATTAAGATATGATAGTAATAAAACAGCATTATTAGAACTTAAAACTAGAATTGAAAGAAATTTATTAAAATAATAATAAAGAAGTTAGTAATATTACTAGCTTCTTTTAACTTTTTAATCATATTTTCATAAAATATAATTGTGGAGGTGTATGATGAAATTAAAAAATAAAACAATAGGTCTTGCTATATCTGGTTCATACTGTAATTTCAAATATGTTGAAGAACTTATTACTACTTTAAAATCAAGTGGTGCTACTATTATTCCTATAATTTCTAAAAACGTTAAAGATGTATCTACTAGATTTTATGATAAAAAGGAATTTATTAAAATGCTTGAAGAAAAATGTGAAACAAAGGTTATTGATACTATAGCTAAAGCTGAACCTATAGGGCCTAAAAATATAATTGATCTTTTAGTTATTATTCCTTGTACTGGTAATACTCTTGCTAAAATTGCAACTGGTATTACAGATACTGCTGTTACAATGATATTTAAAGGACATGTAAGAAATAGTAAACCTGTAGTTATAGGGATTTCTACAAATGATGGTCTTGGAGCAAATTTTAAAAACATTGGAATGTTATATAATACTAAAGATGTATATTTTGTTCCCTTTGGGCAAGATGATTCTTCTTTAAAGCCTAAGTCTTTAGTACTTGATTACTCTAAAGTTATTCCATGTATAACAGAAGCGTTTAAACATAGACAAATTCAACCTGTACTTATAAAATCATAAAAAAAGAACTACTAGAATATCTAGTAGTTTTTCTGGTAGCGGCTACGGGAGTCGAACCTGTGACCTTTCGGGTATGAACCGAACGCTCTAGCCAACTAAGCTAAGCCGCCATAAAAAAATAATCGTTTCAGATTAATGGTTGCGGGGGTAGGACTCGAACCTACGACCTTCGGGTTATGAGCCCGACGAGCTGCCAACTGCTCTACCCCGCGATGTACATTTACTAGTATAATACAAATTAAGACTAATGTCAATAAAAAAACGAAAAAAAGTTAAAAAAAGTTGAAATTACTGTAATGAATTTAATATTTACTTTATTATAGTATATGTATAAATAGAATAATTATTAATATTATTTTCTTTAAAACCAATTATTTCTATGGTATAATATAGGTGAGGTGAATTACTTGAAAATAACAGGAAAGGTAGATAGTATTATTTTCTATAATGATTCAAATGGTTATACTATTATATCTATCATATCTGGTAAAAATGAAATTGTTGCTGTAGGAGAAACTCATGAATTAGAAATAGGAGATGAGCTTGAACTAAATGGAGACTATGTTACTCATAAATTATATGGACAACAATTTAAATTTACTACATATATAAAAATAATGCCTAAAACTAAATCTTCATTAATTACATATATTGCTGATAATATAAAAGGTGTAGGTAAAAAAACAGCTAGACTTATTGTAGATAGATTTGAAGATGATACAATTGATGTTATAAAAAATAGACCTGATTTACTTGCTGAAATAAAAGGTATGACAGAAGAAAAAATAGATAATATACAAATACATTTTAATGAGCAATGGGAAAAATGGAATGTTTTTAGCTTTCTTGCAACTTATGGTGTTTCTGTTATTACTGCAAGTAAAATATATGAGAATTTAAAAGAAGATACAATTGAGATTATAAAAAATAATCCATATAGCTTATTAAAGTATGTTAAAAATATTGATTTTAAAGTTGTTGATAATATAGGACTTTCAACTGGTATTGAAAAAGATAGTACTTTAAGACTTGAGTTTGGCATACTACATGTTTTAAATACAATTACTGAATTTGGACATACATGTGTTATTGAAAATATATTAATACATCATGCTACTAAATTTTTAGAAGTTCAAAGTGATCAAATAATTAATACTTTAATAAGTCTTCAAATGGAAGATAAGATATACATAGAAGAGATAGATACTGAAAGACTTGTTTTTAGAAAAGCTTTTTATATAGCTGAAAGCAATATAGCTAAATTTGTTGCTATTAAAAATTCTATAAAGAGTGAAGAGAAAGATTATTTAAAAGAAATTGATACAGTAAGTGAAACTCATTCTTTAGTACTTTCTAAAGAACAGACAAATGCTATTGAGACATCACTTAATAATTCATTTACTATAATATCTGGAGGGCCAGGTACGGGTAAAACTACAATTATAAGATGTATTATAGATATGCTTGAAAATATGAAAAAGACTTATGTACTTGCTGCTCCAACTGGAAGAGCTGCTAAACGCATAACAGAAACTACAGGTAAAGAGGCAAAAACATTACATAGACTACTTGAAATAATAAAGATTGATGATAGAGATTTAGAAAGCGTTATAGAATATAATGTAAAACCTATTGATGAAGATGTATTAATTGTTGATGAAGCTTCAATGATTGATACTGTTATGATGAATAATCTAGTTAAAGCTGTTAGCAAAAATACTAAAATAATTTTAGTTGGTGATGTTAATCAGCTTCCTTCGGTAGGAGCTGGAAGTGTACTTAAAGATTTAATAAATTCAGAAGCTATGCCAGTTATATTTTTAAAACATATATATAGACAAAGTCTGCAAAGTGATATAGTAATAAATGCTCATAGAGTAAATGAAGGTAAACATTTAGAGTTTAAAAGTAAAGAAACAGATTTGTTTTTTATACCTTCTGTAAATGAAGAACTAGCAATAAATGAAATTACTTCCCTTATTTCGTATAGACTTGAAAGTTATGCTACTTTAGATGTTTTAAAAGATTTACAAATACTTGTTCCAACTAAGAAAAATGAATTAGGAGTCCATAATTTAAATAAAATAGTGCAGAATGTTTTGAATCCTAAACTAAATGAAAAGTATGAAAAGGAAATTAATTCTAAAATATTTAGAACTGGCGATAAGATAATGCAAATAGTAAATAATTATGATAGAGAGTTTGAAGAAGATGGTGTAAGATCAGCTGGAATATACAATGGAGATATTGGATATATAACAGAGATTGATAATGTAAAAGAAGTTGTTAAAATAGTATTTGATGATACTAAATGTACAGAGTATAAATTTGAAGATTTAGAAGAGATAGAACATGCATATGCTATTACAATTCATAAAAGTCAAGGTAGTGAGTATGATTATGTTATTTTACCTATACTAAATGGATATACTAAACTATTTACAAGAAATCTGTTATACACAGCAATGACTAGAGCTAAAAAGATGCTTATCATCATAGGAAGTAGAAAGATGCTTAATTTTATGGCTGAAAATATTGAAGAGAAAAATAGAAAAACAGGCCTTACTGCTAAAATTAAGAAAAATGAAATATATTAGATTGAATAATATTTAAACATATGATAAAATAATTATATAAGCTTAGGAGTGAGGAAGATGGAAGAACTAATTGAATGTATATGTGATTATGTAAAAAAACCATATACTGATTATGCTGTTATGATAAACGGTGAATGGGGTAGTGGTAAAACATACTTTTGGAATAATAAATTAAGAACTAGACTGGAAAATATCCATGTTGCAGGTTCAGATAAAAAATATAAAACTATATATATGTCATTATATGGTATTAATAGTTTAGAAGAGATAAGTAAAAAAATATTTATTGAAACTAATCCTAGAATGAGTAAGAGTCTTAAAAAGTTTATTGATTCTAAAGATGGAAATACAATACCAGAGTATGTAAAAACTGGTATGGATATGGCAAATCTTTTTGGATCAGCAAGTTTCTATAATAGTAAAATTGATTTTTCAGAAACTTTTTCTGTTGAAGATAAAATATTATGTTTTGATGATTTAGAAAGAGCTAATGTTGATGTTATTGATATACTAGGATATATTAATAATTTCGTTGAACATGATGGTATAAAAACTATAGTTATCTGTAATGAAAGAGAGCTTGCTACTAAATTTAAAGATACTAATATTGAAATGAAGACAATGATTGCTACATATATATTAGATAAAGAAAATAAACTAAACACTCATCATGAAGAAGGGTTGTTTCATAAGAAAGTAGATAAGAAAGCAGAAGTTAAACCTCTTGCAGCTATGCTTGAAGAAAAAGTGGCAGATATCTTTGATAAAGCAAATGCATATGAAAGAATAAAAGAAAAATTAATAGGTGAAACGTTTGAGTATATACCAGAATATTCATATATATTAACTGGTATGATAATGAAATATTCATATAACGAGCAACTATCAGACTTTTTAAAAAGAAATACAGCACTAATTATTGCTGCTTTTAATAAATCATCTACTAGGAATTTAAGAATACTTAAACATTCTTTAAATGATTTTGAAAAAATATATAATAATATAATGAGAGACTATAAAGATATAGAAGTAAATATATTAAAAACAATTTTGACTTTTACAATTGCAATAGCATTTGAAATTAAAGCAGGTAATATATCTAAAGAGAGACTTAAAAATATTCATAGTAATGATGAATATAACGCTCTTATATTTACATCTAAAATTGTTAATGATAAAAATCAATTCTATTTAAGAGAGTTTGATAGTAAGTATTTCTTAAATAATACATCTACATACAAATTCTTTAAATTCATTGAAGTATATATAAGAACAAGATATTTTGATGAAAGACTATATAAAGAAAATATGAAGGAAGCAACAGAAAATATTGAAATTACAAATATAGAAAAAAGTATGAAATATAATACTATTTTAAGTGGTGAATATTTAAAATTATCAGATTTTGATTTTAATATACTTGTGCTTCAAGTACTAGAAGAAATAAAAGAAGGTGCTGTGGATTTTAAAGAATATGTTAGTTTATTTGCAGTATATAAATATTTTATTGCAAGTGGACTTTGTGATATACAAGTGAGTGAGTTAAAACAGATATTTCAGCTAGGAATGCAACTTGCGGCTCAAAGAGCAGATGATAAAGTGTTACTTGATAGTGAAGAGTTAGAAATAGATGATAAGGATGTAGTAGAGATTAAAGAAATATATTCTAAAGTAAAATTACAAGTGCTTGAAGATATAGCGCTTAAGAGAGCAAAGGATTTATTTAAGTATTTACCAGAAGATATTTCTGAGTTCTATAAACTTATTATGGGTGAGTATAAAACATTACCAGTATTTGCTAAGTATGATATGGAAGAACTATATGGTAAACTTCTTATTTCTTCAAACTACGATTTATATAACTTAGTAGATTTAATAAATATTAGATATAAAGATCAAAAAGAATTATTCACACATGAATTACCTAGTCTAAAAAAATTATGTACTATAATACATAAAGGTCAAATGGGTAAAGAAATGACAATTAAATTTGTACTTTTAAATAATATAGCAAATTCGGTGGATGAACTTGAAAAGTTATATGTTAAATAAAATAATTAAAGTTAATAATTAAAATTAAACAAATAAAAAGTCTATGATGTAATTGTATCATAGACTTTTTTAATATAATTTTATGCATTAATTTTGTGCATTAATTTTATCACAATCTTCAGTTAATATTTTGAAGATAAATGAAAAAAATACTCCAACATTAATATCTAAAGGGTTGGATATTTTAGTGTGTAAATTATCTTCAATCATCTTTTCAATAAATCCTGGATATAATATTTCTGATCTATCTATTAAATATCTAATATTTCTGTGAATAGTAGCAAAAGTTGGATTTTGAACACCATTTTCCTTCATGAAATGATGAAGTTTAGGATTTGAAAAGTTAACCGAAGTTATTCCTTCATCTTTATAGAATTCATATATGTACAGAATATAATGAAATCCAGATAAACTAATTAATTTAGGTGCGTCAGTAAATAATTGATACAAATCATTATTTTTAGATCTTTTTATAGTTAATATAGCTATATTACCTTCAAGTTGAATTGTGATTTTGTTTTGGTCATAACTATGTTGTAATAACCATTCAATTTCGCTTTTTTGATTTTCTGTTAAATTAAGTGTTATGGATTTTTGGTTAGGTTCGATTTTCATGTTGTTACTCCTTTAATAATTATTTTAGGTTTAATATATATTTTGCTTTTAAATTATAACATAAATAAGACAAAAAATCAACATTATGTAAATTCTAATGTTGATTAATTATTATATTTAAAGAGTTTGGTAATATTTCACACTTTAATTTTTTCATATAAGTTATTTCGCCGTCTATATTTACTGGAAATGTTTTATTTGAAACTACTGTTATTTTTTTTAATTTATTGAAAGTTACTAAATCTATATTTTCATGGTCACCTTTTTTATACTTTGGTAATAAATGAAGTTTTGTTAAAATTGAAGTACTTTTAATAAGGCAACTATTTAAAAGGCCATCATCAAATTTTGCATAAGGATTTGGAACTATACCTCCGCCATAATATTTACCATTACTAATAGTAAGAAGAGTAAATGTATCTTTGTATATTTTTGTACCATCCATTCGTATTTTTAAATTATAGTTTTGATTTGCAAACAGTGTATATAATATAGCTAAATTATACTTAGAACTTCCGGATATAAGTGGAATCCATTTAAATTTTTCTACATTTTTTCCAACCATACCATCAAAACCAACACTTAAAATATTTACACAGTAAATAGAGTTGTTTATAATCATGCTATCGACTTTAGATGCTTTAGTTACTACAGAATGATTAATTATTTTTCTTAAACTTCTATAGTTACTAATAGATCTTACAAAATCATTTCCTGTTCCGCTTGCTAAAACAACGAGCTCACTAGTTGTATTTATAAGAGAAGAGATGATTTCATTTAGCGTTCCATCACCGCCGATACTATAAAATCTACAAGTTTGAGTTTTTACAGTTTCAGCTACGTATTTCTTTAAATCTAAAGGTTCTTTAGAAATATACATACTAGCTTGTATATTATGTTTATTTAAAAGCTTTTGAACTCTATGTCCATATTTTATACCTTTTTTTCTTCCTGCTTCAGGATTGATTAATATCACATGTTTCATTAAATTACTTCCTTATATTAATATTTTGTGCAGTATGTAGATATACTATTAATTAAAGTATGAATGTATTTTTTGAAATACATGTATATATAATAATAGTTAAACATACCATATTTTTTATTGTACCATATATAATTTATTAATGCAATTTTTAATAAAAATAAATGTCGAAAATGTTATGTAAATAATGATATTTTTAGGGTATACTAATATAAAAAGAATAATTGAAAAATATTTAATTTATTAGTTTAAAATGATTGCATTTTTTTGTTCTTTATTATATAATTTTAATAGATTACAATAAATTATAATAATTTATGGAGATAGTTAATATTAATCAGCATACGAGAGGAAAAGTAATTATGGATAGAAAAACAAGAAAAATTTTTAAAGAATTAAAAAATAATTATAAAATTATAGTTAAAACATACGAACTTTTAGAAGAAACATCAAAAAATGATATACCACCCCATTCAGCTGGAATATGGCTTTTAGATAATATGTATATTATAGAGCAACAATATAGAGATATACTTATGCAGAAATCTAATTTGAAAGATAGTAGACTTACTGTTGTAAAATTTCAAGAAAAAAGACAGATTACTACTTATAAAATTGCAAATGATTTAGTAGAAAAAAATAAAGGTAATGTAGATGAGGCAGTTATTCATGCAGCTTTAATTGAGTATCAAAAAGATTCAATTTTAACTACAGATGAAATTTGTCTTTTTCCGCTTATGGTTAAGATTTGTATTATTAAATTTATATGCAAAATAGCAGTTAATATAAGTAATTCACAGATACAAAAAATACGTGTTAATAACATACTTAAAAATGATATTAATTTAAAAGGGAAAAATAATGTTGAAAAAATTTCAAGACTATTTGTAACTGAACTTAAAACATTTAAAGAAGATAAAGAAATTCAAGAAAAATTAAAATATACAAATACAGCTTTTGTTGAATATTTAGCATCATTATTAAAGCAAAATGGTAGTGAATACGATTATGTTTATGACATACTAAATGAAGAAGCAGAAAAAGTTGGATTTACTGTAGAAGAAGCTATTGTTCGTGAGCATATGGAAATAGCTAAAACAACAGATTATATTGGTAGAGCTATAAATAGCTTAAAACAAGTAGATGCTTTAAACTTAATTAAGATATTTGAAGATGTAAATAAAATAGATGAAATATTAAAAGAAGATTATACAGAAGAGTTTACACTGTGTGATTATAAGACTAAAGATAGATATAGAAATAGAATTATATACCTTTCTAAAAAACATAAATTATCAGAAATATATGTTGCTAAACAAGCTGTTGAGTGTTCACACACTCATAAAAAACATATAGGTTTCTTTTTATCTGGAGAAGAAAAATATATATTAAATAGAAAACTTAAAGCTTCGTATTTAAGTGAACTTATATTTAATAAATATATAAAGCCTACAAAACCATACATATATGTTTTAGGTATGATTATAGTTGCATTAATGGCTACAATATTGTTAGATTTGACATTTGTTAAAACTTCTAATATGGTATTTCATGCAATATTTAGTATTGCTAGTTTTTTCCTTATGTTTGAAATAGTGGAAAAAACAGTGAACTTTTTTGTAAGAAAAATAGTTCCACCTAAAATACTACCAAGATTTGATTTTGCTAAGACTATTCCTAAAAAATATTCAACATATGTTGTAACTCCTGCAGTTATTACTTCATTTGAAAAAATCGATACAATGATTAGTAAAATGGAGACAACATATTTAGCAAATAGATCAGAAAATATGTACTATATGATACTTGGTGATTGTACATCAAGTACTAAAAAAACTTTAAAAATAGACGAAGAATATATTAATTATGCAAGAGAAAAATTAGATGTTCTTAACGAAAAATATAAAAGTTCACATAAACTATTTAATTTCATGTATAGAAAACGTATATACAATAAACATGATAAATGCTATATGGGTTGGGAAAGAAAACGTGGAGCTATAGAACATTTTAATAGACTTGTTCTTGGTAAATTAACTAAGGAAGAACAAAATGAATATATGTATCTTGCATATGATGATATAGTTAAAACTAAATATGCTATCACAATTGATGAAGATACAGCATTGTCACTTAATACTGCTAAAGATTTAGTGTCTATTATAGCTCATCCACTTAATAAACCAAAACTTTCTAAAAATGGTAAGTATGTTAAAAGTGGGCATGCACTTATACAACCAGGTGTAAGTTTGGATATTGAATCTGCAAACCAATCAATATTTGCTAAAATATTTGGTGGATTTGGTGGACTTGATATGTATACTACAGCAGTGTCTAATACTTATCAAGATTTATTTAATGAAGCGATATATTGTGGAAAAGGTATATATGATATAGAAATGTTTGAAACAATATTAAAAGATGAAGTTCCAGAAAATTTAGTACTTAGTCATGATTTACTTGAAGGATCATATCTAAGAGCTGGCCTTGCATCTGATATACAGGTTCAAGATGATTTTCCAAGTAACTACATATCATATATGAAAAGAAATCATAGATGGTATAGAGGAGATGTACAAATAATTAAATGGTTATTACCAAAATCTCCACTTAATTTTTTAAGTAAATGGAAAATATTTGATAATATAAGAAGACCTCTTACAATGGTAATAGGATTCTTTGTAATATTACTATCACTTATTTTTATGCCAAATTTATTTATATATACATCATTACTTGTATTTTTATGTATTAACTTTGGATACATTTTAGGTATTATAGATAACTTATTGTTTGGTAAAAAGAATATATACTCTAGAAATTTATTATATATTCCAATAATTAACGGACTTGGAGCTAATTTACTTAATATGACATTTGAATTTATTACAATGCCATATACGACATTTATTTTTCTTGATGCAAGTTTTAAATCGTTATATAGAATGTGTATATCAAAGAAAAAAATGCTTGAGTGGACAACAGCTGATGCTCTTGCAAAAATGTCTAAAAACAATATAGAGTATTATTATATGAATATGCTTGTAAATGTAGTTACAGCGATGGTAATAATAGCAATAATTACAATTGCACCAATAAACTATAATATTAAAGTTGTTTCATATTTTATGGGGGTATTTTTCCTTTGTGCACCACTTATAGCATTTTTAACAGGAAAAAATTACTTATTTAAAAGAAAAACAAGTTTAAATAAAGATGAAAATTTAGAAATTCTAGAAGTAGCTAAAAGAACATGGACATTCTTTGATTTCTTAATGACTCCTGTAAATAATTATCTTGTTTCAGATAATTATCAGCAAAACAGAAGAGTTAAAATAGCAAATAGAACGTCATCTACAAATATAGGTATGCAACTTCTTGCTATAATGAATGCATATGATCTTAAATTTATTACAGATAAAGATTGTTTACTTAGATTAGATAGCGTTATAGGTACTATTAAAAAGTTAGAAAAATGGAATGGTCATTTATATAACTGGTATAATATTAAAACATTAGAGCCATTAAGACCTAGATTTGTTTCTACGGTTGATAGCGGTAACTTTATTGCGTGTATGTATGTTGTGAAAGAATTTTTAACTGAAATTGATATAGATAGTAAGTTATATAATAAAAATGTACATATAATAAATAAACTTATTAGAAATGTTGAAGAAACAATTGATAATACAGATTTTACAAAATTATATAATAAATCAAGAAACTTATTTAGCATAGGTTTTGCACTAGAAGAAAATAGATTAGTAGATAGTTACTATGATATGCTTATGTCAGAAAATAGAACAACAAGTTTTGTTGCTATAGCTTCAAAACAAGTTACTTCTAAGCACTGGTTTGCACTATCTAGAAAAATGGTTAAAGTAGATGGATATAAAGGACTTACTTCATGGAGTGGAACAGCGTTTGAATACTATATGCCACAAATATTTATGAAATCATATGAACATACATTAATAGATGAATCATTATTCTTTGCAAAATATCTACAACAAAAAATATTTAAAAAGCTTGGTATTCCGTGGGGAATATCGGAAGCTGCATACTATGCTATGGATAATGAACTTAATTATCAATATAAAGCATTTGGACTTGATAAACTTGGTCTTAAAAGAGGACTTAAAGATTATACTGTTGTAGCTCCTTATGCATCAATACTTATGATAAGTGAAAATCCAAAAGATGTATATAATAATTTAAATAAGCTTAAAAAAATAGGAGCATATTCATCATTTGGTTTTTATGAATCTGTTGATTATACAAAAGCTCACATGGTAAATAATGAATTTGAAATTATTAAAACATATATGGCTCATCACCAAGGTATGATCCTTGCAAGTATTAATAATTATTTAAATAAAGATATAATTAAAAATAGATTCCATAATATACCTGAATTTAAAGCAACTGAAATTCTACTTAAAGAAAGAGAAAGAATGAAAGTTGATATGAAAAAAGATTCATCAGCATATAAAAATGATGAAAAAAATGAGCTTAAAAACAAATATTCTATGTTTGTTTCTAATAAATATGTAGCACAGGAACATGTTAAGCTTAAAAATAAGGAAGTGGATATAGCACTTCTTAGAGGTAAAGATACTTCTACAATTCTTACATCATCTGGTGCAACATACTTTAAATTTAAAAATAAAATTGTTAATAAACAAAGATATAAAGATATGAAAGGTAGTTTAAACAGTTTAGTTATAATCGATAAACATACTATGAAAAGTTATGATGTTGGTAATATAGAAAAAATATCTGAAGATAAGAGTATTAATGTTTCTAATTTCTACGCTGCACTAAATTCAGTTGAATATAGTATACATACTGATGATCTGGAAATAACTAATAATGTATTTTTATCACCAGAGATAAGTGCTGATATTAGAAAAGTTTCAATATTTAATGATAGTACTACCAAAAGAGAAATTGAAATAGTAACATATATTGAACCAGCTTTAACAGATTATATGACAAGTGTAGTACACCCATCATTTAATAATCTTCAAATAGAAACACATTATGATGAGATATTAGATAGTATAATAGCTTCAAAAAGACTTAAAAATGAACATGACACAGAATTATTCATGTATTCTAAATTACTTGGAATAGATCTTCCAAAAGAAGTAGAAACTGAAAAAAATAAACTTGGAACTGAAAATGAATTTGATAGTAATGTATCTAAGTATCCATTATGGCCAGTATTATCATACAAGGCGAAAATTATATTAGATCCATATGAAAAGCAATCTTTCTACTATGTAGTAGGTGTTGAAGAAAGTAAATATAAACTTACAAATACAATTACTAACCTAACTATAGAACAAGTAAATAAAGAACATAAACTTTCTGCAGAGTTAAATACAATAATGTCTAGATACTTGAAATTAAAGGATAATGAAGCTTTAGCATATAATAAAATATTACACTCAATGCTTTTCGAAAACAAAGTTATTGATAGTGCAAATTACTGGGATACATCAATTAGCCAATCTATGCTTTGGAAATACTCTATTTCAGGTGATCTTCCAATATTACTTATTAATATAACTAGTGTAGAACATTTAGGTATGATTGATAATGTACTAGAATTTGTAGATTATGTAAAAAACAGAAATTTAGATATTGATGTTATCATAATAGCTAGTGATGATAATTACTCTTCAAAAGTACATAGTTTTGTGAGTAAAAAAGTTGAAAATACAAGCTTTATTAATTATACTAAAGGGAATATATATGTATTTAACTTAGAAGATTTAAGTATTGATGATATTAAGTTATTCAAATTTGTTGCTAAGAAGGAAATATCAGAAGTAGATGAGTTCTTACCTCAATATTATATGAATACTACAGAAAAAGAAGAAATAAGTACAAAGGGTTAAAAAAGAGAAGAGGTTTAAAATATATGAATAAGGAAAATAAAAAACAAGAACTGATTGCGTTTAATTCATATGGTGGTTTTAGTAAAAATGGAGATGAATATCACATTTTAAATCCTAAAACACCACTACCATGGTGTAATGTACTTGCTAATGAAAATTTTGGGACAGTTATTTCTACACATGGAACAGTATATACTTATTTTGAAAATAGTAGAGAGTATAAAATAACAAATTGGTGTAATGACTGGACAGATGTAACTCCTGGAGAAACGTTTGAAGGTATATTTGATGGTTCTGACTATAACTTGATTTATGGGTTTGGATATGTTAAAGTACTTGAAGAAACAGAAGAAATAAATAAATCTATGGATATATTTATTCCTGTTAATGATAATGTTAAAGTTCAAAATATCAGACTGGAAAATAAGAAATCAAAGGTTTTAGAGTATAAGATAACTTATACTCTAGATCCTGTACTTGGAGTTAGTAGTGAAGTTGATAGTTCAAATATAATTACTAAATTCAAAAATGAAACTATAATTTTTAAAAATCCATACAGTAAATCATTTGCTGATTCATGTTCATATCTAACTGTAGCAGTAGATAAAGAGAAAAATAATAAAACTAAAATTAATGTTGAATATGATGTAAGCGATTTTAAAGTAACAATTACTACAAAACTAAAAGCTGGAGGAAGTGCAGAATTTGCTATACTACTTGGAGCATTAAATAATAAAGATACTGAGAAGTTAAACAAATCTTGTGAAGAAATCATAAGTGATGTTAAAGATAAATATTCTTTAGTAGAAAATATAAACTTAGAATACTCTAATGTAAAAGAATATTGGAGAGATAAAGTTAAAAGAGATGTTACAACTGAAGATGAATATGTAAATATAATGGCAAGAGGGTGGCTTATGTACCAAACTATTTGTTGTAGATTATATGCTAAAACAGCTTTTTATCAATCAGGTGGAGCAGTAGGTTATAGAGATCAACTTCAAGATACTATGGCTCTCATATCTGCTTGGCCAGAAAAAACAAGAAGTCAAATAGTACTTCATGCATCAAAACAGTTTGAAAAAGGTGATGTTCTGCACTGGTGGCATCAGCATACTGGAGCGGGTATACGCACATATTTTAGTGATGATTATTTATGGCTTCCGTATGTACTTTGTGAATATGTTGAAAAAACAAAAGATGTATCGGTGTTAGATGAGCTTACTCCATATTTACAATCAAGAGATATGGGACAGCATAGAGAGCTTTATGAAGTTTTCTATAATTCAAATGTACAAGGAACAGTATATGAACATGCTAAAAAAGCTATAACATATTCACTATCTAGAATAGACTTAGAAAATGGTTTATCAGATATAGGTGATGGAGACTGGAATGATGGATTTAGTAATATACGAGGTCAATCAGTATGGCTTACATTCTTTGTTATGGATATATTAGAAAAGTTTATTAAGCTTGCTGAAATAAAAAAAGATTTTAAAATGATTGAGGTTTGCAGTAACTATAGAACTAAATTAAAAGATGCAGTTTGTACAAATGCATACGAAGAAGAACATTTTGTAAGAGCATTTTTTGAAAACGGTGAAGTTTTAGGATCATTTACTAATGAAGAATGTAAAGTAGATTTAATATCTCAGGCATGGGCAGCTATAGCTTTAAAAGATTTTAAAGAAGAAAAAGAAAAAATAGATAAAGCTTTAAATATAGCTGATAAATATTTAGTAGATAGAGAAAATAAAATTGTAAAATTATTATATCCTCCATTTAATAAACCTAAAAACAATCCTGGATACATTAAATCATATGTACCAGGTGTTAGAGAAAATGGTGGACAATATACTCATGCATCAACATGGCTTGCTAAAGCATACTTTGAATTAAATAGACATGAAGAAGGATTAGAGATACTTAAATTTCTATGTCCAATATATCATTCTAATTCAAAAGAAGAAGCAGATAAATATATGGTTGAGCCATATGTGCTAGCTGCTGATGTATATGCAAATGATGAACATGTAGGTCGTGGTGGATGGACGTGGTATACAGGTTCAGCTGCATGGTATTACAAAGTTATAGAAGATGAATATAATAATAAAAAAGATAGTAAATAAATATTAAAATTATATTTTGAAATGAGATAATATTAAAACTAAAGTAGATTGATTTAGATTAACTACTTTAGTTTTTTTCTTTATTTATTATTTTTAATTTTATTTTTATTTTTATTTTTACTATTTTCTTCTCTTGATTAAATTAATAACTTTAATAGACAACATAAATATTGCAAATTGATAGTAAATATGATATAATAGAATGCGTTGTAATAATATAATACTAAAAAATTAATATTTAAGGAGAAAATTATGACAAAAAGTAAATTACTTGAAGTATTTAAAATGTATAGCTTAATAAGGCTATATTACATGAGGAAAGGTATTAGACTTGGATATCCAGAAACTACCATTGTTCCAGAAAATCAACTAAAACAAAACAAAATGGTATTAGAAGTGGTAGTGGTTAGAAATAGCATATTTATTTCTAAACTATATACTCAATTTGGAGAGTTTGATTTTTCTAAAGAAGTTACTTTGGAAAAAAATCTAAATAATATATTAGATCTTTGTAAACTTGCAAATACATTTGGTTTTGATTATAAAAAACCAATAGGATTTAAAGTTTTAGAAGTTGATGGTGAAACTTTCACTGCATATAGTTATTTAATTAATTCAAATCTAAATGAAGCTTCTTTATCTAACTTGGAATTTAAATGTGAAGGACAAAGAGTTCCAAATGCAAGTATAGTAGATGCTATAATTACCGCTACTGAGGAATATGATTTTATTTGCGATTATAAGATAGATTATGCTATAAGATATATTTCTGTAGTTATATCTTCATTTATAGAGTACTATAAAAACAATTTAAGACTTATGTCTAAAAGAAAAGGTAGAAAAAAATATTTCAGAAGAAGGCTTGCTATTCCTAAAAAGAGATATCAAGTTAATTAAAGTTTTAAGCACAATTATTATTGTGCTTTTTTCATGTCTAAATCAATTGAAACATAAATAATTTATTTTATTTTATTTATTATGTGTAAAATGTATTTTTTTATAGTATTTTGATATTTTGTTGGAATACAGTGCTAAAAATACTTCTAAACTCATTAAATTTATATCTTTAACTTGAAAAATTATATATTTATGATATAATAGTCTAGTATAATAAATCAATTGGAGGAAATGAAATGAACGTTAATGTTAACAAAAAAGAAAAATCTAAAGTTGAACTTGAATTTACTTTAGGTAAAGAAGAATTTGCAGAAAGATTAGAAGTAGTATTTAAGAAAAATGCTAAACACTTTAAAGTGCCAGGATACAGACCAGGAAAAGCACCAAGAAATGTTATAGAAAATATGTACGGAAAAGATACTTTAAATTATTCTGTAATAGAAGAATTTGTAGATGAAGACTTTACAAAAGCTATGAGCGAAAACACTTTTGAAATGGTTGGAAAACCAGCTTTAGATGTTAAATCAATATCTAGAGAAGAAGGTGCTGTATATACAGTTACTTTTGATGTTAAACCAGAAGCTGTAGTTACAAAATACAAAGGTTTAGAAGTTAAAGTTAAAGCTAAAAAAGTAACTAAAAAAGATGTAGATGCAGAAATCGAAACAGTAAGAAATAAAAATGCTAGAACTGTAACTGTAGATAACAGAGAACTTAAAGAAGGAGATGTTTCAAACATTAACTTTGAAGGATTTAAAGATTCAGTTGCTTTTGAAGGTGGAAAAGCTGATAACTTTGATTTAGTTATAGGAAGCAAACAATTTATACCAGGATTTGAAGATCAAATGATAGGTATGAAAATAGGGGAAACTAAAGATATAAATGTTACTTTCCCAGAAAACTACCAAGTTGCAGAACTTGCGGGTGCTCCAGTAGTATTTAAAGTTACTTTAAATTCTATAAGTGAAAAAATATTACCAGAACTTAATGATGAGTTTGCAAAAGATGTTTCTGAATTTGAAACATTAAAAGAATATACTGCTAAAGTTAAAGAAGATTTAACTAAAAAAGTAGAAGCTGAAAATAAAGCTAGTAAAGAAATTGCTGTTTTTGATGAACTTGTAAATAATATGGAAGTTGAAATTCCAGATTCTATGATAGAAGAACAAGCTGAAAATTTAGCTAAACAAACAGAACAAGAATTAAGTTACCAAGGTATGTCTTTAGATACATATTGCCAATACTTAGGAATTGATAAAGAAGTTATGAAAGCTAACTTTAAAGCACAAGCTTTAAAAGATGTTAAATTAAAACTTGCTTTAGAAGCTGTAGCTAAACAAGAAGAAGTTACTGTAACAGATGAAGAAATCGAAGCTAAAATAGATGAACTAGTTAAAGCTTATGGAAAAGAATCTGAAAATAATTTCAAAAACAATGAAAATATTAAACAATATTTAACAGAACAATTAAAACAAGAAAAATTAATTAATCTTATAGTTGAAACTAGCGTAGTAAAATAATACTACTTAAAGTATAACAAGTTAATTATGATATATAAAAACAACTAATCCTATAATATATAAGACATATTATATATTAGTTGTTTTTTTAATAGTATAGGGGGATTTATAATGAATTATAATAGTTTAGTACCAACAGTTATAGAACAGTCAAGTAAAGGTGAAAGAGCATATGATATATACTCTAGACTTTTAAAAGAAAGAATAATTTTTTTAAGTGATGAAGTTAATGATGTTACAGCATCACTGGTTATTGCTCAGCTTTTATTCTTAGATGCTGAAGATCCTGGAAAAGATATTTTCTTATATATAAATAGTCCTGGTGGATCTGTTTCTGCAGGTATGGGTATTTATGATACTATGAATTATATTAAATCTGATGTTTCAACAATATGTGTTGGAATGGCAGCTTCAATGGGAGCTTTCCTACTTTCATCTGGAGCAAAAGGAAAACGTTATGCTCTTCCAAATTCAACAATTATGATACATCAACCTTTAGGCGGTATGAGAGGTCAAGCAAGTGATATTAAAATACATGCAGATCACATATTAAAAACTAAAGAAAAATTAAATAGAATTTTAAGTGAGCAAACTGGTAAACCATATGAAAAATTAGTTGAAGATACAGATAGAGATAATTTCTTAGATGCACACGAAGCTTTAGAATACGGTTTAGTAGATAAAGTTATGAGTTCTATGAATGAAATATCTAAGTAAGGAGATAAATACTAATGGCTAGAAAAAAAAGAGGTTCAGGTGACTTTACTTCAGATATGATATTTTGTTCATTCTGTGGTAAGTATAAAGAAGAAGTTAATCAGTTAATAGCTGGTCCTGGTGGTATATTCATCTGTGATGAATGTATAGATGTTTGTCATAATATAGTTTCTGAAACTGAAGAAAAAGAAGAAGCAACTAAAGAAAAAAAAGCTACTTTAAATACAGATTTAGAACAAATAAAATCAGATAAACTTCCTACACCTGAAAATATAAAAAAAGTTTTAGATGAATATGTTATAGGGCAAGATATGGCAAAAAAAGTACTTGCAGTATCTGTATATAACCATTATAAAAGAATAAATAATATTGATAAAATAGATGATGTAGAAATAGGTAAAAGTAATGTACTACTTCTTGGACCTTCAGGTAGTGGTAAAACTTTACTTGCACAAACTCTTGCTAAAATGTTACATGTACCATTTGCTATAGCAGATGCTACTACACTGACTGAAGCTGGATATGTTGGAGAAGATGTTGAAAATATACTTCTTAGATTACTACAATCTGCAGATTATGATGTTGAAAAAGCAGAAAAAGGTATTATATATATTGATGAGATAGATAAAATATCTAGAAAGTCTGAAAATGTATCTATAACTAGAGATGTATCTGGTGAAGGTGTTCAGCAAGCTCTTCTTAAAATTATAGAAGGTACTGTTGCAAACGTTCCTCCTCAAGGTGGAAGAAAACATCCTAATCAAGAATTTATTAAAATAGACACTACTAATATATTATTTGTTTGTGGTGGAGCTTTTGAAGGATTAGAAAAAATAGTTGAATCTAGAGTTAATACTAAAACTATGGGATTTGGTGCAAAATTAGAAGATAAGAAAAATATTGATTATGATAGAATATACTCAGAAGTTCAAGCTCATGATATAATTAAATATGGTCTTATACCTGAAATAGTTGGAAGAATACCAGTGATTACATATACTTCTAATTTAGATAAAACAGCTCTTATTGATATATTATCTAAACCTAAAAATGCTATAATAAAACAATATACAAAATTACTTAAAATGGATGATGTTGAACTTGTATTTACTCCTGAAGCTTTAGATGAAATAGCACTTAAAGCAATTGAGAGAAAAACAGGTGCAAGAGGACTTCGTAGTATTATTGAAAGTGTTATGATGGGAGCTATGTTTGAACTACCATCTAACAAAGATATTAAAAGATGCGTTATAACTAAAGAAGCAGCTTTAAATAAAGATAAACCTAAGTACGAATATTAAAATATAATAACCTGTAATATTAAGAATATATCTTGATACTACAGGTTATTACTATTAAAACGAATAAATTAAATAAAAATGTTATTAAAAAGTTTAAAATTACATAAAAATGTGGTATAATTTAAGGAGTTAAAATTAAATTAAAAGGAGAAAAAAATGAAAGCAATAGATATAAGAAATAAATATTTAAGTTTTTTTGAAAGTAAAAATCATAAGATTATTTCAGGAGCTAAACTTATTCCTGAAAATGATCCTACTGTACTATTTACAACAGCTGGTATGCAACCTTTAGTACCATACTTAAGTGGACAAAAACATCCTGGTGGAACTAGGCTTGTTGATTTTCAAAAATGTTTAAGAACAGATGACATAGATGAAGTAGGAGATAATAGACATTTAACATTTTTTGAAATGCTTGGTAACTGGTCTTTAGGAGACTATTTTAAAGAAGATTCTATAAAATATTCATATGAATTTTTAAGTGATATTTTAAAAATAGATATGAATAGAATTTCAGTTACTTGTTTTGAAGGTGATAGTAATGCACCTAAAGATGAAGAAGCGGCTAAAATTTGGAAAGAGTGTGGTATACCGGAAGATAGAATATATTTCTACCCAGCAAAAGAAAACTGGTGGGGACCAGCTGGACTTACAGGACCTTGTGGCCCAGATACAGAAATCTTTTTAGATACAGGTAAAGAAAAATGCTGTGATGATTGTCAGCCTTCATGTGATTGTGGTAAATATGTTGAAATATGGAATAATGTATTTATGCAATATTACAAACAAGAAGATGGTAGTTATACTGCTTTAGAAAACAAAAATGTTGATACTGGCATGGGGCTTGAAAGAATAACTTTCCTAATGCAAGATAAAAATAATGTATTTGAAACAGAACTTTTTGAATCTGTTATAACTAGATGTAGAGAACTTGCTAAAAATCCAAATGATGAATCTCTTAGAATAATAGCAGATCATTTAAGATCATCTGCACTGCTTATGGTTGATGGTGTAGCACCATCTAATTCAGGGCAAGGATATATATTAAGAAGATTAATTAGAAGAGCTATACGTCATATGAAAAAAATGGAACTTGATGTAAATAGTATAACTGAAATTACACTTGTTCTTGCAGAAATGACTAAAGATATGTACCCAGAAATTACTGAAAACTTAGATCTTGTTAAGAGTGAAATGAAAAAAGAAAAAAATAGATTTAGTTCAACTTTAGATAAAGGGCAAAAAGAGTTTGATAAAACTATAGCTAAATTAACTAGTGAAAACATTAATACTTTAGCTGGTGAATTAGTATTTAGACTTTATGATACTTATGGTTTTCCTCCTGAAGTAACAAAAGAACTTGCTATGGAAAATAAGTTTACTATAGATATGGAAGGTTTTGAAAAGTGTTTTAAAGAGCATCAAGAAAAATCTAAAGCTGGATCAGAAGCTGTATTTAAAGGTGGACTTGCAGATAATTCTGAGCTTACTACAAGATATCATAGTGCAGTACATTTAATTTTAGAAGCTTTAACTTTAGTACTTGGTGATCATGTAAAACAAAGAGGTAGTAACATTACTTCTGAAAGAGCTAGATTCGACTTTTCAAATCCAGAAAAAGTTGTTCGTGAAAAATTAGATGAAGTAGAAAAAATTGTTAATGAGCAAATAGATAAAGCTATGGATGTTACTTTAGAAGAAATGCCACTTGAAAAAGCAAGAGAAATTGGAGCTAAAGGAATATTTGATAGTAAATATGAAGAAGTAGTTAAAGTATATACGATGGGAGATTTCTCTAAAGAAATTTGTGGAGGTCCTCACGTCCAAAATACTAAAGATATTGGTCATATAAAAATAATAAAAGAAGAAGCTGTTTCTTCTGGAGTTAGAAGAATCAAAGTTAAATTTGTAGATTAATAACTTAAATAAAATAATAAATGACTAATTATTAATATGCATTATAATTAGTCATTTGATTTTTGAAAGGATATATAATGATAGGAATTATTGGAGCAATGAAATCTGAAATTGATGATATATGTAAATATGTATCAAATAGCAGTAAAATGAAAATATTAAATGTTGAGTTTATACTAGGAACTATGTATAACAAAGAAATTGTACTTTGTGTATCAGATGAAGGTAAAGTAAATAGTACTATTGCAACAACTTTAATGATTAATAATTTTAATATTACAACTGTTATAAATATGGGAGTTGCTGGTAGTACTAAAAATGATGTTAATATATTTGATCTTGTAATATCATCTTCAACTACGCAGCATGATTATGATTTATCATCATTAAATTATGAAAAAGGATATGTTTTAGGAGTAAATGAAGTTAAACTTAAATGTGATATGGATATTGCAAATAAAGTATCTGAAATATGTGCATCTGAAAATGTTAAATCACATATAGGGAATATAGCTACAGGAGATATATTTGTAACAGATGAAGATATTAAAAAAGAAGTAGTTACTAGATATGATTCACTCTGTATAGATATGGAAAGTGCCGCTATAAATCATGTTTGTTACTTAAATAATATAAAATGTATTTGTATAAGAGCAATATCAGATAGTGGTAGTAAAATAGAGTTTAGAGAATTTTTAGAAAAATCAGTTAAAATATTAACTACTGTAATTTTAAGATTTTTAAAGGAGTATGATGTAAATGGAAAATAATTGTTTGTTTTGTAAAATAGTTAAAGGTGAAATACCTTGTAATAAAGTCTATGAAGATGATAATGTACTTGCTTTTTATGATATTAAACCTTCTGCTAAAATTCATGTTTTAGTTATACCTAAAAAACATATAGATAGCTTTAATGATATAGATAAACTTGGAGCTGAATCTATTTCTGATATGATGATTGCAGTTTCTAAAATAGCTACTATACTAGGTATAGAAAAAGATGGATATAAAGTTATCACTAATATAGGAGAAAATGGTGGGCAAGAAATTAAACATCTACATTTCCATATATTAGGTGGGGAAAAATTATAATAAATTAAATAATGTAGTTTTGTATAGCTACATTATTTTTTTATGTCTAGTTTTGATTATGAAAAAATCGACAGAATATCTAAAAATAATACAAAATACTGTACAAATATATTTTTTTATGATAAAATCTAAAATATATATTGTATATATAAAGAGGTAAAAAAATGAATAAGTTAAAATATATAACAAAGAAAAATATAATAGCATTTGTATTTGTTATTATTACAGTTTTAGTTATAGTGAATTTAAATGTATTTGCAATGATAAATACTAATCTACCAGTATCATATATATCTGATGAGTTCCCAGCAAGTTATCAGCCATATATTGATTATTTAAAAACGGTATATCCAAATTCAACATTCAAAGCTGTTCATACTAATGTAGATTGGAATATGGCAGTTCAGCATGAATCTTATGAAGTTAATTTAGGTATAAGTTTAGTTCCAAGTAGTTATCCGGATGAATGGAAATATAGACCAGAAGGTAAAGATATATATATGGATGGTACATTTGTAGTAGCTTCTAAACAAGCTGTTGCATACATGTTAGATCCAAGAAATTTTTTAAATGCTACTCATGTATTCCAATTTGAAACTTTAAGTTTCAGTAATGAAACTAGTAGTGTAGCAAGTGTAAATAAAATGCTTGAAGGTACAGCAATGTCATCTACAGGTTCATATGGTAATAAATACAAAAACAATAATGTGTGGATGGATATGGAAAAAACATATGCAGAATATATATATGAAGCAGGTCAAACTCATAATATAAGTCCTACACATATCGCAAGTAGAATAATACAAGAAACAGGAGCAGATATAGTTAATAATAGATCTGTTAATGGTTCATATCCAGGATATACAGGATTATATAATTTCTTTAATATAGGTGCAACTCCAGATTCAGATGGAAATAACTCTGTAAGAAATGGTTTAATATATGCTAGTAGTAAAGGGTGGACAACACCAGGTAAATCCATAATAGATGGTAGTGCAAAACTTGCAGATAATTATATTAAATGGGGACAAGATACTATATATTTCCAAAAGTTTGATGTTAATAATCCAGGTCATACATCAAGTCTTTTTGGGTATCAATACATGACAAATATACTTGCTCCAAGATCAGAATCACAACTTATGTATGAAGGATATAAAAAAGCAGATATGCTTAATTTAGGATTTGAATTCCATATTCCAGTATACTTAAATATGCCAGAATATGCATCTCCATACCCTGGTACTTCTGTAGAAGATCCAGCAGGATATGAAGAAGATAATACTAAAGTTTTTTTAGACGATAATGTAGTAAATGGTACAGATAAGTTTAATATTCGTAGCTCTCCTGATACTTCAAGTAGTGCAAATATAATAGATATTGCAATTGAAACAAAAGAAGGTGGAGATAACAGAAGAATCTTTACTAGAATAGGTAAAGGTAATTCTGGATGGGATAAAATTCTTTTAGAAAATGGCCAAGTAGCATATGTATATTCGCTATATGTGCAAGAGTATAACTATGTTAAAGTGACTGATGTAACCTTTAACTCAAATGATATAAAAATAGAAGAAGGTAGCACATTTAAATTAGAAGCTACAGTAAATCCAAGTGATGCTAGATTTAAAGATTTAGAGTTTAAATCTCTAAATGAAGATATAGTAACTATTTCAAATGATGGTAATATAACAGCTAAACAAATAGGTCAAACAGAAATACAAGTTAAAAGTTTAGATGAAGGTAAAATATTTACAGTTAGTGCTGAGGTAGTATCAAAAGTAAAAGAAATTAAGTTTGATAAAACAGAATATAGCGTTTATGAAAATACTTCAATGAATATAATTCCAAGTATTACAAGTTCATTTACTGAAGAATACGAACTTAATATTGCAGATACAACTGTTGCAATAATAGAAGGTGGTAAAGTTAAAGGTATAAAAGAAGGTACAACTACTTTAACAGCTACAATTAAAGGTACAGATATTAAAGCAACAACAACTATAAATATATTAAAACAAGATGAAAGTAATCCAGTTATTTTCGATGGTTCGTTAAATGTTGATTTAAATACAAAAATCATAACTAAAGTAGAACCTAACACTAAAGTTTCTACAGTAGTAGATAAAATAACAACAAGTAGTGAAATTAAAGTATACAATGCAAATAATGAACTATTATCAAATGATGACTTTATAACAACAGGAACAGTTATTCATATTACAAATGGAAGTACTGTTGATATTAAATATACAGTCATAATATATGGTGATGTTAATTTTGATTCGAGTATAACAGCAAGTGATTATGTACTTGTAAAAAATCATATTATGGGAATTAGTGTATTAAATGCCACTGCTATGATTAGTGGTGACTCTAATAAAGATTTAAATATATCAGCAAGTGATTATGTATTAATTAAAAACCATATTATGAAAGATGATAGTAAAATTGAGCAATAATTTGTTGTAAAATATAGGGGGAAAAATGAATAATATAGATAAAGTAAATAATTTAAAATATTTAAATAAGAAGTTTATTACTATGCTTGCTTTAGTTTTAGTATTTATTGGAATGAATAATGTATATGCTTCTTCACTTAGTGTGAATAAATCAAATATTGAACTTACAGTTGGAGAAACAGCGACATTTACAATCTCTGGAAGTGATGTTACAGCTAGAGTTGATGTAAGTTCTGCTAATACAACTATAGCTAGTGTTACATCAGGACCATATTGGATAGAAAATAATACTTCTACAGTGACAGTAACAGCTAAAAAAGCAGGAACAACTACGATTACGGTTACTCCTACAAATCCTGCTTCTAATGGAGCTGGAGAAAATATAACTCTACCTACAAAAAAAATTACTGTAACAGTAAAAGATAAAGTTGTAGTTCCAGAGCCAGAGCCAGAACCGGAACCAGAACCAGAACCTGAAAAACCGGAAACTACAACAACAACAAAAAGTACAAATAATTATCTAAATAAACTTACACTTAATGTAGAAGGTTTAACACCTATGTTTAGTCCATATGTGTATAATTATAGTATTACAGTAGGAGCAGATGTATCATCAATTGATTTTGGATATACAGCAGCTCATTCTAAAGCTACAGTAAATGTTGTTGGTGGTAAAGATTTAATAATAGGAAATAATGAAGTTAAAATTACAGTAACAGCAGAAAATGGTAATAAAAGAGTATACACTATTAACATTACAAAAGCAGAAGATCCTGCTAATTCAGATGCTTTTCTTAAAACTTTAATTGTGGAAAATATAGAATTAAATCCAGTATTTGCACCTGAAATATTAGAATATACTTTAGCAGATCTTGCTTTAGAATCTTTAAATATAATAGCATATCCTAATGTAGAAGGTAATGTTGTTAAAGTAACAGGAGCAGATGCACTTGTTGATGGCGAAAATACTATTAAAATATTAGTTACAGCTAAAGACAATGTTACTACTAAAGAATATATAATTAAGTTTAATAATACACTACCGTTAGTAGAAGGTACTACAGCTGAAGATGAAGATATGTTAAATCTTGAAGATACTAGTAATAGTAAATTTGATGAAATAGTGGAAGATACAAAAGCATTTTTAAAAGTTAATGGATTATATGTATTGTTACTTACTTGCATATTTTTAGAGCTTATTCAAATAATTTATTTATACAATAAATTAAGAGAAAAAAATAAAATAATTGCAAAATCAAATTTAAATGTACTTAACAATAATGATCTAAAAGAAGAACCAAAAGAAGATTTAAATAGTTTAGAATCTGTAGAAAGTACTAGTGATATAGAAAATAATGTATCTACTGAAAAATCTAGACTTAAACAAATAGATTATGGTGCTATAGCTACATCTAGATCTAATATAGATTTTGTTAAAAGAAATTTAGAAGAAAAATCTAAAAC
This sequence comes from uncultured Clostridiaceae bacterium, assembly GCA_964371585.1. GTDB lineage: Bacteria > Bacillota > Clostridia > TANB77 > CAG-465 > RGIG5057. Next base: position 53,213 of record CAYJMD010000002.1, on the reverse strand, counting down.
TGAAAATGATTCTAAAGAAGAAA
>CAYJMD010000002.1:25633-53090 GCA_964371585.1 uncultured Clostridiaceae bacterium | reverse complement strand
TAAAGAAGAAAATCAATATAGTAGTGAAACACTTGAAACAATAATTTCAAGAAGACGTAATCAAACTAAATCAGAAGAACAAGAATAATTTGCATATATTAAAAGATAGGAATTAATTTTCCTATCTTTTTTATATGTAATTATTAATTGTTATAATGAATATCCTTTATAAGAAGAGGTATTCATATTTATGTTAGAGAATATAGTATATAATTTAAATGAAGTTATATGGGGAGTACCACTAATAAGTATATTATTATTTACACATATATTTACTACAATTATACTTAAGTTTCCTCAAAGACATGTATTTAAAGGTGTTAAATATATGTTCAGCAATAGAAAAAAAGGTGATATATCATCTTTTAACAGTCTTATGACTATACTTGCAGGAATGCTTGGTACAGGAAATATAATAGGTGTATCGTCTGCAATATTAATAGGTGGAGCTGGATCTATCTTCTGGATATTTATTGCAGGTATACTGGCTATTTCAACTAAATATGCAGAAACATATTTAGTGCTTAAATATAGGAAAAAAGGTATAAAAAAAGGTAGTTATATTGGAGGAGCAATGTATGTACTTAGAGAAAAAGTAGGAAGTGAAATACTAGCTAAATTGTTCTGTATTTTTACTATTATATCTTCATTTGGTATTGGAGCTATGATTCAATCTAACTCTGCAACTATTAGCATTGTTAATAATTTTAGTTTTGATGTTGAAATGGTAGCAATAATGATAACGATATCTGCAGGTTTTATTATATATAGCTCTGCAAAAGTAATATCAAAAATATCAAGTATAATTGTTCCTTTATCAACTATAGTTTTTGTTGTAATGCAAATACTATTACTTTTTATGTATAAGAATAATATAATACCATCAATTATATTAATACTAAGAAGTGCGTTTGATTTTTCTGCAGTAGCAGGAGGGATAACTGGTATAGTCTGTATTAAAGCTTTAAGTGCAGGATTATCTAAAGGTATGTTTTCTAATGAAGCTGGAATGGGTAGTACTCCAATATTTGAATGTAATGTTAGTGAAGAAAATATAGTGAAACAAAGTATGATTTCTTCTACAAGTGTATTTATTGATACTGTTTTATTATGTAGTATAACAGGTTTAATAATTGTGTCAAGTGGATTATATATATACATTAATGATCCATTTATACTTGTTCAAAATGTATTTGATATTATACCTATGGGAGATAAATTACTTAGTTTTTGCCTTATATCATTTGCACTTGCATCACTTCCTTGTTGGTGTTTTTATGGAGCTACAGCAGTTAAGTATTTATTTGATAAAAACAAGTTTGTATATCTATATAAATTTATTTATATGACAGCGATATATATAGGTTGTACTACAACTGCAAGCCTTGTGTGGGATGTATCTAGTATAGCAAATGGTCTTATGGTTTTACCTAATATTTATATGATAATTTATTTATATAACGAGCTTAAAATTAATAATAAAAAGTAACGGAAAAAATAATATTTAGATGTTTAAATCTGTTGCTTTTTTCTTTTTTTTAATATATAATTAATTGTATAAGAGGGTTAAAATGTAGGAGGATATATGGAAGAAAACAAAAGATATAATCTTACAAATGCACAAAAAAATATTTATATGATTGAAATGGCTATAGGTAAATCTGCAATTAATAATATTGCTGGGAAATTACATATAAAAAATAATTTTGATGAGGAAATTTGTGAGCAGGTAATTAACGATTTAATAAGAAAAAATGACAATTTTAGAATAAATATAAATAAAAACAAAAAGACTGATGAGATATCACAGTGTCTAGAGCAATATGAATATATTGATGTACAATTTCAGGATTTTACAAATTATTCAAGTGATGAACTAAAAGAGGTAAATATGGAATTTTTTAGTAAGCCATTTGATATTTTTAATTCAAAATTATATGAATTTAGAATAGAAAAATATAGTAAAAATACAGGTGCAATTATACTTAAAATACACCATTTGATTGCAGATGCATGGACATTTAAGAATATGATAGACTCTTTATATACTAGTTATGAGATGAAACTAGGAAATACTGATATGAAATCTGTTAAACCAGTATCATATATTGAACATCTTGAAGAAGAAATGACTTCTAAAGAATATCAAAAACAAGAAAAAGATAAAGAATTTTATAGAGAATATTTATCTAATCCATCTACACCTACTAGTTTATCTACTATTACTAATAATGAAAAATTAAAACAAGCTAAGCGTTATACAGTAACACTTAGAAAAGAGTATAATGATGAACTTATTAAATATACTAAAAATAATAAGGTATCTATTTTATCATTATTTATGGCTGCATTTTCTACATATATTTATAGAATTACAAATAGTACTGATATAGTTTTAGGAACTCCAATATTGGGTAGGAAAAATTTTAAAGAAAAAAATATGATGGGAATGTTTGTTTCAACACTTCCAATAAGAGCAAAATTAGATGAAAATATGAGTTTTTCAGATTTAATAAAGAATATAACTAAAGATACACTAAAAATATTTAAACATCAGTCATACGCTTTAACTAATATATTAAATGATGTACATACAAATACAAATTTAACAGGGAATTTATTTAATACTTTAATATCATATCAAAATGCTAGAACATCTTTAGATGTTACCAGCTATAATGCTGAATGGATTTTTTTAGAGCAAATATTAAATGATTTAGAAATACATATTACTGATATTGAAAATACTGGTGTTTTAAATATTAGTTATGATTATAGTATATCTAAATTTACAGAGAGAGAAATCAGATATTTAAATACAAGAATAGAAACCATAATTTATAATTTTCTAAAAGTTGAGAATGTTACAGTTGGTAATATAGATATTATTAGTCAAGAAGAAAAAAACTCTATTTTGAAAAACTTTAATGATACAAAAACTCAATACGATATAGATTTAATGATAAATCAAATTTTTGAAAAAATAGCTTTAACTAATAAAAATAAAGTAGCTATCATATGTAAAGATAAATCATTAACATATGATGAGTTAAACAGAAAAGCTAATAAATTTGCATATTACTTATATAATGCTAAAAATTTAAAGCAAGGGGATTATGTATGTATATTATTAAATAGAGTAATTGATTTATCTGTTGTGCTTGTTGCATGTAGTAAATTAGATATAGTATATGTTCCTGTAGATGTAAATTATCCAGATCATAGAAAAGAATATATAATAAATAATAGTAATTCTAAACTAGTTATAAATCAGGATATTTTAGATGAATATGAAATTTATAGTAGAACTAATTTTATGATAGAAGAGGTCAAATTAGATAATAGAAATGTAGAGGATACTATCTACTCAATATATACTTCTGGATCAACTGGAAATCCTAAAGGTGTTAAAATTTCAAATAAAAACTTAATTAATTTTATTAATGGATCAAATAAAATATTAAAAATAAATAAAAATAATATTGTTGTATCAGTATCAACAATATCTTTTGATATATTTGGACTTGAATTTTGGCTTGCACTGTTAGTTGGATCAACAGTAGTTATTGCTGATGAATTAGAGCAAATTGATAGTAACAGATTAAATATTTTATGTAAAAAAAATAGTGTGGATGTTATACAAACAACTCCTAGTAAATTTAAATTATTAATGATGAATGAAAAAAACAATGAATATATCAGAAATATGAAAAAGATACTTTTATGCGGAGAAAATTTACCACTAGATTTAATAAATAAAATTAAATTATTAACTAAATCCAGTATTTATAATGGATATGGACCAACAGAAACAACTATATATTCAACAATAGCGAATATAACAACATTAGATTATATTACAATAGGTAAACCTATTGCGAATACATATATAAAAATAGTAGATGAAAAAGGAAGATTATTACCATTAGGATATGCAGGAGAAATGCTTATTGGTGGAGATTCTGTATCTTCTGGATATTTAAATAACTCATCTCTAACAAATGAAAAGTTTGTTTTTGATAATGATATGCAATGTATTATGTATAAAACAGGTGATTTAGCAAAACTTGATTATGATAATAACTTATATGTTCATGGCAGAATTGATTTTCAAGTTAAAATTAATGGACAAAGAATTGAACTAGAAGAAATAGAAAAACAAGTTAGAAATGTGAATTTAGAAATATTAGAAGCAATAGCTGTAGTTAAAAATTCAAATATTTATGTATATTATATTCCTAAAAACACTCAAGCAATAATAGACATAGAGCAAATAAGAAATAAAATAAATAATATATTGCCACAGTATATGTGTCCCATTGAATATTTTTTGCTCGAAGATGTTCCATACACTCCAACTGGTAAAATAGATAGAAAAGCAATAAATAAATTAGAAATTAAGTATATAAGCAAAAGAGATATAAAGCAACCAACTAACGAGTTAGAAAGAATAATTTATAATATATGGAAAAACAATTTATCTACTCAAAATTTTGGTATTACCGATGATTTCTTTAGACTGGGAGGGGACTCTTTAGATGCAATTAATGTTAGAATAGAATTATTGTCTAAAAATATTGATGTTGATTACGATGATCTTTTTAAATATAAAACAATTGAAAAATTAGCATCTAGTATAGTACAAAAAGATAATCTAGAAGAGTTTAAATTACCAGATACTAAATTAGATTTTGAACCGATATTGAGTAATAATAAAATACTTTTACAAAGTTATAAAGAGGCAAAAATAGATGGAGTGTTTTTAACAGGAGCAGCAGGGTTTTTAGGAGCTCATATACTTGCTAAATTAATAGATGAAAATAAAGTATCTAAAATTTATTGTTTAGTACGCAGTAGAATTGGTTTAAATAAGAATGTTGATTCTCGCTTAAAAGAGACTCTAAACTACTATTTTGGGGATAAATATGATGAAGAATTTGGCAAAAAAATTATTGCTGTTGAAGGAGATATTGCAATAGAACCTTCGTTTGGTATATCTATAGATAAATTAAATGAAATAGCTTTAAATGTAGATGCTGTAATAAACTCAGCAGCACTTGTTAAGCATTATGGTAATGTTAAATTGTTTGAAGATGTAAATTATTTAGGTACTAAAAATGTAATAGAATTTTGCAAAAAATATAATAAAAAAATGATACAAATATCAACACTTAGTGTATCAGGTAATGGGTTTGACTCAGTTAATATAAAAGAGAATAACTTAGTAAAACAAACTACATTTGATGAAACTTCGTTTTATAATAACCAATCAATTAATAATGTGTATGTATATACTAAATTTAAAGCAGAAGAGTTAGTTCTTAAAGAAATTAAAGAAAATAAATTACAAGCTAATATTATACGAATGGGTAATTTAACTAATAGAGTATCAGATTTAAAATTTCAAAGTAACATAGAAGAAAACGCTTTTGCAAATAGAATAAAATCAGTTTTAACTATTGGTTTTTTACCAAAAAGTTTAGAAAAACTATATTTAGAATTTACACCAGTAGACTATTCAGCTGATTTTGTGGTTAAAGTATTAAAGTATTTCAATATGAACAATACGATTTTTCATGCTTTTGATAATAACCATGTAAATATAAGTGATCTTATAGATATATTAAAAGACATGGGTATAAGTTTAAATATTATTCCAGACGAATCGTTTAAGTTAGTTATAGACAAATTACTTGAAGAAAAAGATACAGAAAAATTAAAAGGCATTATTAATGATCTTGATGAAAATAGTGTACTAAATTATACAACAACTATTAAAATAGATTCTAACTTTACTACAAATTATATGAATAAACTTGGATTTAAATGGCCAGAAATATCTAAAGAATATGTAATTAAATATATTGAATATTTAATTAGGATAGGATTTTTAAAAATAGATAGAAAGGAAAATAAAGAATGAATACAATAGGACTAGTTTGCGGAACTTTTATATGCTTATTTTTAATATATAAGATAAAAAAAGAAAAAATAGAAACAAATGTAGCTAAAACTTTTGTGACGACATTAAAACTATTAGCTATGTGGGCATCTACACTAGTATTACAATTAGTTGGAGGTGTGGCATTAAATTTACCAATACCACTTATCTATTATGATTATTTGACATATATTGCAGCTTGTTTTACACCTGTATATATTGTAATACTTTCAATACAACTGATTTCGGATAAACCGGTAGATAAAATTAAAAAATACTTAATTATTGTGCCGATTATATCATTACTTGTTCTTTGGACAAATGATTTTCATCATTTGTTCTACCAAGTCTATTCAGTAAATTTTGAAGAAGCTGTGTATGGACCAATGTTCCACATTAATGCATATTATTCATATATACTAATAGGTGCTCATGTTATTATAATGATGATAGGCGCTATAAGAAAATCAGGTTTTATATCTAAATCAGCAATTCTAATATCAGTAGGAAGCTTAGTACCTGTTATAGTTAATGTACTTGGAATACTTGAAATTATAAGTATTTCAATTTATATAACACCAATTTGTTTTGTTGTTGCTGTTTTTTGTTATTATACTGCAATATTTAAATATAAAGCACTACATATAACACCAATAGCATTAAAAACAATTACAAACACGATGTCTGATGCATATGTTATCATATCAAATGACGGTATTATTGGAGATTATAATAGAGCTTTTGACAAATTGTTTGGCTCATACATATCTGAAAGTAAAGATGATAGTATATTTGAATTACTTCAAATATATGAAACAATTGATCAAGAAAGATTAAAAAAAGCTATTAAGCTTGCTACGAGTAAAAATAAGATAGTTACTGAGGAATATCATTTAAAAAGAGAAAATATTGATAAATATTTTGAAATAGATATTAAAGCTATAAAAGGTAAGTATACAAAAGAAAACATTGCAATATTGTTGCTACTTAAAGATATAACTCAGCATAAACACGATATTGAAACTATAGAAGCAAAACAAGAAGTAATTGTAAAACAAGGACAACTTGTTTCTATAGGTGAACTTGCAGGAGGAGTTGCTCATGATATAAACACCCCTATATCTGCTATTAAAACAGGTCTTACGCTTATGGAAGAATTAAATGAACCTAGAGATGAAAATGAGAAACAACTTAGAATTAGAATGAATAATTGTGCAGATAAAATAATCAAAATTGTTAATTCTATGAGAAATCAAATAAGAAATTTAGGTTCTGAAGAAAAGATAAATTTTAAAATTAGTGATATATTAAGTGATGTAAAAATAATTGCATATAATGAACTTCAAAAAAACAGATGTGATCTTCAGCTTAACATATTAGATGATTTAAGTGTGAATGGTTCACCAACTAAATTAAGTCAAGTTTTTACTAACCTTATCATTAATGCCATGCAGTCATATGATGAAAAAGGTGGTAAAATAATTGTAAATGTAAGAAGAGCTCCGGATAAATATGTACTTATAGAAATTACAGATTATGCAGGAGGAATACCAGAAGAAATAAGACAATCTGTATTTAAAAATATACTAACAACCAAAGGTACAAAAGGTACAGGACTTGGGCTATATTTAGCATATTCAGTTATCAAAGGAGAGTTTGATGGAGATATATCTTTTGAATCTGATGCTGGAATAGGAACAACTTTCTATATAAAGTTAAAACAAATATAGAATAAATATAGTAATTTAATAGAGTAAGGAGGACTTTGTAGTAATATTATAAGTTACTACAATATATATTTTTATGAATGAAGAAATTATAATTTCCACTAAAATCAGCCTTGTTGTGAGTACTTTAATTATCGCTTTCATGTTGTATTTAGTGGGGAAAACAAAGTCCAAAGATAGATTATATAAGCATATATATACATTATTTGTAATATTAGAAGTATATGCTGCTACAATGTTTTGGCAATTGCAATTTTCAGACTCTTTAAACATTCCACCAATATATTTTGAGTATTTAGCAGCTCTTGCTATACAGTTTATGCCAATTGCTATTTTAAATATAGCACTTGTATATAGAAATAGAAAAGTGGATTTAAAGAAAACCTGGTGGACTTGGATTATTCCAACTATAATGCTATTTGTAATATGGACAAATAGTTTACATCATCTAATGTATGAAAGTTATTCTGTTGTATTTTCAGATAATGTTAAAGGACCGCTATATGATTTAAATTCAATATATTCATATACACTTACATTAATCGCAGTTGTTATACTTGCAACAGATTCATTTAGAAAGTCAGGTTTCTTTTCTAAACAAAGTGTAGCTATAATATTTGGATTTTCTATTCCTATGATATTTAACATATTAGGAGTATTTAATGTTATTGAAACAAATGTATATTTAACACCAATTACATATACATCGACTGCAGTTTGTTTTGCAGTATCTATTATAAAGTACAGAGCATTAAATATAACACCAATAGCTCTTAGTACAATAACAAATACAATGTCTGATGCATATGTAATAGTATCTAATGATGGTACTATGGGTGAAAAAAATGAAGCTTTTGATAGATTTTTTGGACATATAACAAGCGTAAATAAAGAGAGGAATTTATTTAAATTACTAGCACAAGTAAGTGATGTAGATTTAGATTATTTAAAAGATCATATTAAAGAGGCATATAAAACAGGACACACTGTTACAAGAGAGTATTGTATTAAAAAACCAGAATATACTAAATATTTTGAAGTTGATGTTAAATCAATACATGGTAAATATACTAAAGAAAAAATTGCAACATTATTTCTACTTAAAGATATAACTCAACATAAGCAAGATATTGAAATAATAAAAGACAAGCAAGAAGTAATAGTAAAGCAAGGTCAGCTAGTTTCAATAGGTGAACTTGCCGGAGGAGTTGCTCATGATATTAACACCCCTATATCTGCTATAAAAACTGGTTTGACTTTAATGGAAGAAATGTATACGGTTAGAAATGATCAGGAAAGAGAATTACTACTTAGAATGAATAATTGTACAGATAAGATTATTAAAATTGTTAATTCTATGAGAAATCAAATAAGAAATTTAGGATCAGAAGAAAAAGTTGATTTTAAAATAAGTGAAATCTTAAGCGATGTTAAAATTATAGCTTTTAATGAATTACAAAAGAATAAATGTGATTTAGAGATAAATATAGTTGATGATTTAAGTGTACATGGAATGCCAACAAAATTAAGTCAAGTTTTAACTAATCTAATCATTAATGCTATGCAGGCATATGATGGTAAAGGTGGTAAGATAGTTGTAAACTTAAGCAAAGCGCCGAGTAAAAAACTACTTATTGAAATAAAAGACTTCGCTGGAGGTATGCCAGAGCATATTAAAAAATCGGTATTTAAAAACATCCTTACAACTAAAGGAACAAGTGGAACCGGTCTTGGACTGTATTTAGCATACTCAGTTATTAGAGGTGAATTTGATGGTGAAATATCATTTGATTCTGAGGAAGGAAAGGGAACTACATTCTTTATTGAGTTAGATAGAATATAAAAGAATAGTTCATATTGTATTTATAATAAAGTAATTGGAATAGTTATAAATAATTTTGGAACATATATTAGTTTAAATGTTAAACTAGTATATGTTTTTTTTATTTTACAGTTGTAATAATAAAAAAATATAGTATAATTAAACTTAAGTGAACAAAAAAGTATTAATAACAAGGAAGGTTAAATGAAAATAAATATTAAAAATAATTTAAATGTAAATATAGATGTAAAAAAATACTTAAAATTAAAATATATTATACCAGCAATTTTAATATTTGTTCTGTTTTTATCTTTAATTATATATAGTATATTAAGTAGTAATATAAAAGTAACTAGTGTAATTAAAGACAGTACTTTTAAAGTTGAATATAGTGAATTAGAAGTATTAGTAAAAAACAGTACTGAAGACTTAATAAATAAAATTAGTAATACAAATAAGATTTTTAAATTAAATTATGAAAAAAATCCTATACAGTTATACTATTTAGATGAACCTAAAATATCATTAACTTTTAGTTTAAATAATTATTATACTAATAAACTACAGATAGATAGTATATTAGAAGAGATTAATAACATTTTAAGTATTGATCAAAATAAAGATATAATTAGTAGAATAAGTAGTATAGTTAATATGGAAGTTTTAAGTACAATGGATGAATATGTGATTTATGATAGTATAGATAATACTACTCAAATTAAGTGCTATGTATCACATGCTGGTGTAAATATTAGTTATATTAAAAAAGAGCTTGTAAATATAAATCCAGAAACCGAAGTGCTACTTGTAAACAAATATAATAGTATTCCAGAAAAATATGAAGTAAGTTTAGTTACTTATGATAATATGCCTGTAAGCGATAAAATATTAGAACCTTTAGAAAATATTTTTCTTGCAGCTAAAGCAGATGGAGTAGAGCTTAATATTACAAGTGGATATAGAACATACGAAGATCAAGAAAAGTTATACAATGATAGAATATTCGAGTATATAGATAAAGGCTATTCATACGATGAAGCTGAAAGTTTAACTATGCAATATGTAGCAAAGCCAAATCATTCTGAGCATCATACAGGACTTGCAGTTGACTTTTCTGGTATAAGTAATACTAAGATGTGGGAATGGCTTGATAATAATGCATATAAGTATGGATTTATACTAAGGTATGAAGAAGATAAAATGAATGTAACAAATATTAATTATGAACCATGGCATTACTATTATGTTGGAGTAGAACTTGCAACATATATATATTATAGTGATATAGCTTTAGAAGAGTTTGTAAATGTAACAGTTAAATAAAACTATTAAAAAAATGAACCTAAATTATTAGACAAAAGTTTAATGATTTAGGTTCTTATTTTTATTTATATGAATTACATAAATGATTTAAAAAACAAGTATCACAGCTAGGCTTTTTTGCATCACATACAGCTCTACCATGAGATACAAGCATATGATTAATACTGTTCCAATATTTGTAATCTATTTTTTTAAGTAGTTCTTGTTCTTGTTTTAAAGGAATTGTTTCTTTAGTTATACCTAATTTTTTTGTTATTCTAGAAACATGAGTGTCAACTGCAATTCCTTCTGTAATATTAAAACATTCTTGAAGTATAATGTTAGCACTTTTTCTTCCAATACCATTTAACGAAGTAAGTTCTTTCATTGTAGAAGGAACAGAGCCACCAAATTCATTTATTATTTTATTAGTTGTTAAATGTATATTAGTTGCTTTAACTTTATAAAAACCACATGGCTTAACTATTTTCTCAACATCACTAATATGAGCAGAAGCTATATCATAAATAGTAGGATATGTTTCAAATAGTATAGGTATTATTTTATTTACCATTCTATCTGTACACTGTGCTGCTAAAATAAGTGCTAAAGTGAGCTCTAAAGGACTTCTATAATCTAGTCCACATATAGCACCTTCATAATTAAGAGTAAGTAATTCTAATATTTCATTTATTTCTTTTTTTGTTTTAAGTTTAGTACTTTTTTTAGTTAATTTTGTAGTCATAATTTTAAAGTAACCTCCTTCAATGAGTTTTCATATAATACTATAGATATATTACTATAGATCAATGTAATTGTCAAGGAGGAATGTTATGTTTGTTGGAGTATTTAGAAAAACTATTGGCCTTATTCTACTTGCTATAGGGATAGGTATAGCTTTAGCGCTACTTCTTCCTTTTTGGGGCTGGATTGCACTTGTAGCTATTGCACTTGTAGTAATTGGGCTATCATGGTTCTTATGCTAAGATAATAGGAGGGAATGAATATGAGAATAGTTGTTTATAAACCGGGTAAAATAGTTAAGTTTTTTTTAAAAACATTATTTAAAGTTTAATACATATTGCAGCTAAAAGTTAAATATTAAAATAAAAATAAATATACACAGTCAAGTATTGTAGAAATACTTGATTTTTTATGTAAAATAGTATATAATATTTAAGCATAAAATATAAATTAAACTGACTTAATTAAGGAGGAAGAAAAGTGAGCAATAAAACTATTAGCTTAAGAAGATTCAATTTAGGTGATAGAGACAATTATTACGATATAGTGCATAGAGATGAAAAAATTGCAAAATTTTTCCCTTATGCTTATCAAGAAACTGCGCAAGATGCAGATGCATTTATATTAAGTAAAATGGCTGGAGAAATAGAAGCTACAGAAAATACTTTTGCTATAACTGATGGTGAAAACTTAGTAGGAATGATATCAGCACTTACTGGATCATATATGACTAATTGTGATATTTCATACTTTATAGGTGAAAAATATAGAAGAAAAGGATATGCTAAAGAAGCTATTGATTTAATGATGAAATATGTAAACCAAAACTATAATGTGCATCAATTTACTTTTTCTATTGATAGTGAAAATGAGGCTTCTATTAATCTTGTAAGAAGTATTGGAGCAAAAAAATCTAGATTTTCTAGTATCACATATTATATTGACAATGCTAGCTAAAGGAGAAATTAAATATGGCAAGTAGTATATTTTTAAGAACATTTAACAATGTTGATTATCTTTCATATTTTAATATGATTAGTAAAGAAGAAAATAGCTCTATACAAAAATTTTTTCCATATATATATGTGAAAAATATTAATCAGGCAAAAACATTTATTGATAATATCATGATTACACATGATTTGGCAACATCATTTTATGCTATTATGAAAGGTAATGAGATGATCGGCTTTCTTAACTATATATATTCAGATTTAAAATGGGATATATCGATATTTATAACTCATGAGTACCAAAATAAAGGAATAGCTAAAAATATTATGAGGAAAGTAATGTATGATATAGAAACTAAACTGGTAGCTAAAATGTTTACTTTTAGAGTTAATCCAGAAAATAAACTTGGTATAGGTCTTGTGAAGAGTTTAAAAGCAATATACAGTAAAGAGCATTCAACGAAAGAGTTAAACTATTATTATATTGACATAAGAAAAGGAGAAAAATTATGAATGGATTAGGATTATATTTACTATCATCATATGGAGCTAAAACTTATTATGATATGGTTTGCAAAGATGAACATTTTAAAAAGTTCTATCCGGATTTTGTTTTTGATGATATAGCTGAAACTGAAAAGTTTTTAAATGAATCTTGGTCAGAAAAGCGAAAAGCTTTTTACTTTACACTGCGAGTAGATGAAGAAATGGTAGGGATTCTTCTTGCAAATAGACTTCCAGATTACTCAAGTATTGATGTTACTTGCTATGTAGTAAAGAAGCATAGAAGAAAAGGATATGCTACAAGAGCTGTAAAACTTTTTATGGAAATGAAAGGGATGTTTATTGATATGAGACAATTACTTTTAAGTGCACATCCAGAAAATGAAATTGCAATTAAATTTATAAATAGTTTTGATAAAGATTATGGCTATCATGATTTAAGTAGTAATAGAGAGAAATATATAAAGTTATAAAAACAAACGAAAACATTAAATGTATTAATATGCATTTAATGTTTTTTCATATTTATAATTATTAATAATACTATGTAATAAGGAGATGATTTAATTTGGATAAATTAAAATATTTTAGTATTAATCTTGGAATATGTTATATGCTTGTTATGATACTTTTTTTGATTACCTCATGTATTTTTGCATATACTAGTATTAATGATAATTTTTTAGATATGTTTGTATATACAATAATTGGAATATCAGTTGTTGTTACGTCAACTATGTTAAGCAGAAAAATTAAAGAAAAAGGTATATTATATGGAGGACTATTTGGACTTTTAGTAATGCTTAATATATATCTATTTAGTTTGTTATTTTTAAATGGAATATACTTTACAACTATAACAGGAATATTGTTTTTAATAGCAATTGTATCAGGTGCCATTGGTGGAATTATAGGGGTAAATATATAGAAAGGTATATATGAAAATAAATAGAAAAGCAATATATATGAGTATATTATTAGTACTTTTAATTTCAAGTTATATGTATATAAATTTAAAGGATATAGCAATAGCTACAAATTCGACTTTAGAGCTTAAACAAGATGTAGAAAATATGGAAATAGTTTTAGGTGGAGAAGCTATTGGTATAAAACTACTTGCAACAGGTGTTTTGGTAGTGGGAGTAGATAGAGAAGATAATGTACTTAATATAGGTGATATTATACTTAAAGTTAACTCTAATAAAATTACTACTAATGCAGAACTTTTAGAATATGCTAAACAAAATAATGATAAGGATATAACACTTGAAGTTTCAAGAAATAATGAAATTATAAATGTAGATATTACCCCAATATTTGATGAAGATTTAAATGAATATAGACTACGGGCTTTGGGTTAAAGATAGCAGTGCTGGTGTTGGTACTGTAACTTTTTATGATAGCAAGAATTTGAATTTTGCATCTCTTGGTCATGCTGTTACAGAAACAGCAGAAAATTATATACTTCCAATAACAACAGGTGGAATTACTAGTACTAATATATACGATATAAAAAAAGGTTATCCTCGTGATCCTGGTGAAATAAAAGGAACTATAAGTAAAGAGGCAATAGGTCAAATTAATTTAAATACTATTAATGGAGTATATGGTAAACTATATTCTGGAAATGATATAAGCTTAAAAGAAGTTGTTGAAATAGGATATAAAGATGAGATAAAAGAGACAGAAGCAAGTATTTTTTCAACTTTAGATGATAATGAAGTTAAAGAGTATGACATTAAAATAGAAAAAGTACTTTTAGATTCTACAGGAAATCAAAATTTTATAATAAAGATAACAGATGAAAGTTTACTTGAAAAGACAGGTGGGATAGTGCAAGGTATGAGTGGTAGTCCTGTTGTTCAAGATGGTAAATTAATAGGTGCTGTAACTCATGTGTTTTTAAATGATCCAACTAAAGGATATGCTGTTTTTATTGAAAATATGTTACAAGATTTGATAAGTATGGAAAAAAGTGCTAAGTAATAATTTTATTTAGCACTTTATATATTATTTAGTTTAGCATTTAATTTAATTATTCTTAGTAGTATTATTATTCATTATTTTAAATGTCGAATATATAGTATAATTCTTAAAATAGTAATATAGAATAAAAATTAGCATAAATTTAAATGTAAGGTGATAATATGAAAACAATAAGTATATTAATAATTATAATAATAACAATTTTAAATAATTTTGTGTATGCTGAAAGCAGTTTAAGGGAATACGAAAATTCAGGTATAAAAGCAGCAGTTGTTATAGAGGTAGATTCAAAAAGAATACTATTTGAAAAAAATTCAGATGAAGTTCTTCCTATGGCAAGTTTAACAAAGCTTATGACTTCTATACTACTTGCTGAAAATGCAAATTTAGATGATATTGTAATAGTAGATGAAGGTGTAAAATGGATTGGTGGTAGCACACTTGGATTAAATGGCGGAGAAGAAATAACAGTAAAAGACTTACTTGCTGGTATGTTACTTCCTTCTGGTAATGATTGTGCATATGCTGCTGCTATATATATAGGTGGAACTATAGAAAACTTTGCTCAAATGATGACAGATAAAGCAAGAAGTTTAGGATGTGAAAATACTAATTTTAAAAATCCTCACGGACTTGATGAAGATGGGCATAGTACAACTGCTTATGAAATGGCACTTATTACAGCACATGCTTTTGAAAATGAAGATATAGCTAAAATAATGAATACTAAATCTATGAGTGTTAAATATGGAAATACAGTTAAAACTATTAATAATACTAATAGATTATTAAGCAGTAATCAATACTGTAATGGCGGTAAAACAGGGTATACTTCAGCTGCAGAAAAATGCCTTGCAACAACTGCAAGTAAAGGTGATTTTGATATAGTTACTATTGTACTAGGAGCAACCGATACAGACATTAGATTTGATAGTAGTAATAACCTCATAAATGAAACATTTAGTCAATATGAAATAGTTGACCTATATGAACTTATGAATTGGTATATAAAGATTCCCATTACAAAAGGAGTGGAAAAGTATTATGAAAAAAATATGTATGGAAGTTTAGTTATTCCTCTTATGAAGGAAGAACTTGAAAAAGTATATGTAAAACAAAACATAATAACTGGATATGAAGCGCCACTATATAAAAATACATATTTAGGTGATATAGGTATATATATAGGTGATGAACAGATATATCATACAGATATTTATGCTACAAATGATATATTAAGAAAAGATCCTATTTACTATTTTAAAGATGTCTTTGAAATAATGAGAAGTAGTATTAACAAAATGGATTTATTTGTTATGTAAACATAATTGAGATAAAATGATTGTTTTTGTTGACATAATTGTGAAAATATGCTATAATTATAATGTACATTAATAAATATAAGGAGGAAAAATTTTAATCCCTTGTTTACCATCTTGCTCGTAAATTGAGAAGGTGTTAATATATAAAACTAAAAATCGAATTACTTTAAAGGAGAATTACTATGAAAAGATTATTTACGCTAATGTTAGCCGCAGCTTTAGCTGCAACTACGATGATTACAGCAAACGCATCAACATTTAGTTTCGATGGAGATATCGAAAATTACAAACCAAGCAGAAACGAAAAAGAAGATACGGTTTCTACATGGTTTAAACCTACGCAGGAAAAATATGATTTAGAATTCTATACCGATCCACAAAGAGAAGTACTAAAAGGTGAAGTATTATTTACACTTTTCAGAGCTGCTCAAAGTGGCCAGTCTCAGTCAGATAATTATAATCCACTGAGAGCTCCATGGAATTTTGAATCAAAATTTGCTGATTTAAACTCTCTTGTTCCAGCAGCACAAGAAGAAATGGAAATCATAGAATATTATGATTTGCTTAAAGGAACAAAAGAAGCAGATGGTGAATATTACATGAACCTCGATGTTCCTATCACAAGAGCTGAAATGGCTACAATTATTTACTATTTCAATAGCGAATTATTTGGCTTTTACAGCATGCGTGATGCCATTGATTTTAAAGATGTAGAATCTACTAGCTGGTATAATTCATATGTAGATTATGCTTATCAAATCGGACTAGTTAACGGTTCTGGTGGTAACAGATACAATCCTACAGGTAACCTAACTGTTGAAGAATTTTTAACTATTTGTGATAATATTACACAAATGGCCAAAGATCATGACAGAGAAGATGCTTATGTATTTGATGAAGAAAATTTAGAGATTGCAATTGAAAGAACATTTAAAATCGTAGCAGATTTCGAAGAAGTTAAAGCTACAAATGTAACTTTGGATGTATCTACTATAACACTTAAAGTTGATAGTGAATATGAACTTGAGTGGGATGTTTTCCCTTCAGCAACAACAGACAAGTCTGTAACATTTACTTCAAGCAATAATTCTATTGCAACAGTAGATGAAGATGGTGTAATTACTGGTGAAAAATCAGGAACAGCAACTATTACAATTAAAACTGCATCAGGTAAAACAGATACAGTTAAAGTAACGGTTAATACTTCTGGTTCTACAGACTCAGATTCAGATTCAGATAAAGACACTGATACTGAAATAACTGAGATTTCATTACCATATGGTGATGATGTTACACTAAAAAAAGGACAAAGTTATACTTTTGAAGCGTTAATTTATCCTGACATTGATGATGTATGGTTAAACTGGTATTCAACAAATTCTAGTATTGTTAGTGTAACTAAGCAATCTGATAATACAAAAGCGACTCTTACAGCTAAGGCTGCAGGAACTTGTGAAATAGTTGTTGAAGCTAAAAATGGTAACTGGACATCAATTGAGGTTACTGTAGATAACGATGGTAATATTACTACAGATCCAGATGATCCAACTAATCCAGATGATCCAAACACAGGTACTGTAGTAGATCCATCAGATAAGCTATATGTAGAAGGACATCAAATCTATTCAGGTAATGCACATTATAATTACTACAATGCTACTGAAGGACAAAACTTTACTATAGAAATTATTACAGATGCTAAAATTTCTTCAGCAACATTAAGTAACAGCTCAGCTATAGAGCAAATGTCAGCAACTGCTACTACAAGTAATGGTTACACTATTGAGTTTAAAGCTAAAGCTAAGAACACAAGTAGTGATATAACTATAAAACTTGATAATGGCACAACTTTTGTTATTGACATTAAAGTTTATTAAAAACATAAAAGTACTCAGAAATATCTGGGTACTTTTTTTGTCCATTTTACTTTAATTAGTTTAGTTAAATATTTACTTTTTTTCAGTCATTTTTTCCCATTCTTTCATTTTCATTTTATACTCTAACATCTGTGTCATATACTTATAGTACATATACTGTTGTTCATAGTACATAGCTGGGTTTGCACTCATCATATCCATTTCAGGCATCATTTGCATGTTTGGCATAGTATTCATATTAGGTCCCATAGTATTATTGAAATTATATGGATCAAAGTATGGTGTATTTTTATCCATTTTTTCCCCTCCTTTATTATTATTTATGTATATATATTAATTATATGCTAATAATAATTTTGTAACCTTATTATGCAAGGTTATCCCCTTCTTTAAAGTAACTTAAGTTAATATTTAAGTTACTTTTTGGTGTTTATTCAATTTTTAATATTTGTATAACTTTTTAATTGAATATTTTGTTTTTATATTATACTTTATTAGTACTATAGTAGATAATATAAATAATGATATGCCCCATAAATTAAGGTAAGTAGTATACATATTTCCTATATCAACTTTATTTGCTTCGATATTTGAAAATACATTTATCGTTTCCTTATTTAAGACATTAAAGTTTAATAATAAAATATATGTGATTATTCCTGAAAGTATTCCATGTAATAATTTAAATATAATAATTTTTTTCAATGATACAGTAGTATTTTTTAATTCGTTTTTTATCTGAAATATTACAGATATGGAGCTAAACCCAAGTAATATACTAATAATTATGCATGTGGCAAGTAGATTATCATAATCTAGATTTAAGTTAGTAGTTAGTATATTTATTCCTTCTACAAGTTCAAAAATCCCTTTTACTAAAGCAAATACATATGTATTTATAATTCCCATATTTTCTAAAATATAGCATATAATATCAGAAATCATATTAAATATTAGCATAAAACCTAACATGTGAAGCATGATTTTAAAAGAAGTATTTAAACTTTTGTTTAGTATTTCAAATAAAGTTAGGCTTTTTTCTTTATATATAGCTACTTTTTTGACATAACTCTTTAAATTTGACTTCTTTTCATGTATAATATATGTATATAATTTTGAGTATATAATTCCAATTATAGCTGAAGAAACATAATGTGAAACAAGAAGTATTATTCCAAGCATAAAATTGTTTAATAATATTATTCCTATAGTTACAAGTATGAATAGTGGACTGCAATTATTAGTAAAAGTTGTAAGTATATCCACATCTTTTTTTGTAATCTCGTTTTCTTCATACATCTTATTTATCATGGTAGCAGAGTTTGGAAATCCTGCAAGATATGATAGTATTATAATAAGTGAGCTGTTTTTAGATGTTCCAAATATTGTAGCTATAAATCCAAATATTTTAGATATATTGTCAAATACATTTGTACATAGACATATCTGTATAAATAATATAAATGGAAATAGTGAAGGAAAAGATATACTTAAAAATACATCAATTGTTTGAGTTATTGATGTGTAATCAAGTTTTGCAAATATAATGAGTGATAGAAGTGTTAATGTAAATATACTTAAACTTAAAATTTTTTTAAGATGGATGTTAACTATTTTCAAAATATATCACCTATACTATAATATTAAAAAGGGAGAGATTTATGCAATCAAAGTATTTAAAAGATTATGAACTACTAGACATGGCTAGTGGAGAAAAATTAGAAAGATGGGGAGAATATCTACTTATAAGACCTGATCCTCAAATCGTTTGGAATAAAAGAGAAAATGAGTCTTTATGGAAAAAAGCAAATGCTAGATATTTAAGAAGTTCTACTGGTGGAGGACACTGGGAGAAACTTACTAAAATGAAAGATAGTTGGAGCATTAAATATAGAGATATAACATTTAATCTTAAACCTATGGGATTTAAACATACAGGGTTATTTCCAGAGCAATCTATTAACTGGGACTATATGTATGATAAGATTAAACTAAGAGAAAAAGAAGGTAAAACTACTAAAGTTTTAAATCTATTTGCATACACTGGTGGAGCTACTCTAGCTTGCCTTAGTGCTGGGGCAGAAGTTTGTCATGTTGATTCATCACAAGGTATGGTAAACTGGGCAAAAGAAAATGTTAAATCTAGTAATTTAGCAGATAAAAAAGTTAGATTTATAGTTGATGATGTTGTTAAATTTGTTAAAAGAGAAATAAGAAGAGGTAATACATACGATGCAATTATAATGGATCCACCTTCATATGGTAGAGGTAAAAATGGTGAAGTTTGGAGTATAGATAAAGACTTATACATGCTTCTTAAAGAGTGTAGTAAACTATTATCTAAAGATCCAGCTTTTATACTTGTTAATACATACACTGGTGGACTTTCTGGCACAATAATTAAAAATGTTGTAAGACTGGCACTAGATGAAAAAGATTTAAGTAAAATAACAAGTTATGAAATAACTTTAATGCAAAAAGATGAGAAACAAGAACTACCTTGTGGTATAACTACAAAGTGGGAATATTAATAATATAGGAGGATAAAATATGTTATTTTCAAATGATATAACTACGATAATACTTATGATACCAATACTTTTATTTTCTATTTCTCTTCATGAATATGCACATGCATTTATGGCATATAAACTTGGAGATAGATCACAAAAACTATATGGTAGATTAACACTTGATCCACTTGCTCATATGGATATTATGGGATTTCTTGCTATGATATTTATAGGGTTTGGATGGGGTAAACCTGTATATGTTGATGATAGTAGATTTAAAAATAGAAGTAAATACAATATGTTTGTTGCACTTGCTGGACCTGTTTCAAATTTAATTCTTGCTGTAGTTTTAACTATTGTTTTAAAATTACTTGGAATATTTGGAGTAGTTGGAATGCTTGGTAATAGTGGAACTATAGGAGCAACTATATTACTAGTAATACAAATGGCTATTTCATTTAATGTAATACTAGCAATATTTAATATGCTTCCAATACCTCCATTTGACGGTAGTAAGATTTTAAGATATTTTCTTCCTCTAAATGCAAGAAGAAAATATGATATGCTACTTACAAATCAAGTATATATGATGGTATTACTTGCAGTACTTATATTTACAGATATAACGTCACTAGTTATATCACCAATTTATTCATTTGTAATAGATTTATTAAATATGTTTCTTATGTTGTAATAAATATAAATTTAAAGAAAGGTAGAAAAATGTTAGGATTAGTAATAGAGACAAGCTGTGATGAAACATCAGCAGCAGTAATAAAAGGTGGTAGGGAAATATTATCAAATATTGTTTCTACTCAAATAGATATACATAAACAATATGGTGGTGTTGTTCCTGAAATTGCTTCTAGAGCTCACACTAAAAATATTTCATATATAATAAGACAAGCTATAGATGAAGCTAGTGTACAACTTAAGGATTTAGAATATATTGGTGTAACTTATGGACCTGGGCTTGTTGGAGCTCTTTTAGTAGGTGTATCATATGCTAAAGCCTTAGCATATAGTTTAAATATACCTATAGTAAAAGTAAATCATATAGAAGGACATATAGCAGCTAACTATTTAACTCATAAAACTCTTACTCCACCTTTTCTATCACTTGTTGTGTCTGGTGGACATTCACATTTAATATATGTTGAAGATTATGATAAAATGGAAATACTTGCAAAAACAAGAGATGATGCTGTAGGAGAAGCTTTTGATAAAGTAGCAAGAGTACTTTCTTTAGAATATCCAGGTGGACCATTAGTTAGCAGACTTGCTAAAGAAGGAAAACCTACATACAAACTTCCTAAAACTAAGTTTGAAGATTCATATGATTTTAGTTTTAGTGGAATTAAAACTGCAGTTATAAACATAGCTCATAAAGAAAAAGATAATTTAAATAAAGCAGATATGGCTTGTTCTTTTGAGACAAATGTAGCAGAAGTACTTACGGATAATACTTTAGCTATAATGAAAGAAAAAGGTATAACTAAAGTAGCACTTGCAGGTGGAGTATCAGCTAATGACTATTTAAGAAATATGCTTGCTACTAAATGTGCTGAAAATAATTTTGAGTGCTATATACCAGAGCTTAAATATTGTACAGATAATGCTGCTATGATAGCATCTGCAGCATATTACAAATATATAAGTTCTAAGGATAAAAGTGAGTTTGATATATCAAATAATTTAGAACTTAATGCAGTTGCAAATCTTAAAATAGGGGGATAATTTTTAATATGGCGGTATATGGAATATCAGATACGCACCTATCTTTTGGTGTAAATAAGCCAATGAATGTATTTGGAAAAGTCTGGGATGGATATGAAAACAAAATAAAAGAAAATTGGAAAAATGTTGTTAAAGATGAAGATACTGTCGTAATAGCAGGTGATATATCATGGGCAACATATTTATCAGAAGCAGTTGAAGATTTTAAATTCATATCGGATATGCCAGGTAGAAAAATAATACTTAGAGGTAATCATGATTACTATTTTGAAACAAAAACTAAGCAACTTAAATTCTTTAAAGATAATGGATTTTTAAATATGGATATGCTACATAACAATTGTTTTGATTTAGATGATTACATACTATGTGGCACTAGAGGATGGGGCGAAACAGAAGATAAAAATAAAGATGATGAAAAAATAATAACAAGAGAATGTTTAAGACTTAAATATTCTTTAGATCAAGGTAAAATATTACAAAAAGAGTATTTAGAAAAAGGTATTACTAAAGATATTCTTGTTGCTCTTCATTTTCCTCCTTTTGGATATGAATTTACAAACATATTAAAGGAGTATGGAGTTAAAAAATGTATATATGGACATTTACATGGATTTGGGCATAGTAAAGTTAAAGAAGGTATTATAGATGGAGTAGAATATGTTATGGTATCTTGTGATTATACAAACTTTAAACTTATTAAATTATAAAAATAAATATTATTAATAGTTATATAGTAAGGTTATAATTTTTTTATAACTTTACTTAAAACTATTGCAAAAAACATAAACATATGTTACAATATATTTAGCTTAAAAATACATACGGGTATGATGCAATGGTAGCATGGCAGTCTCCAAAACTGCTCATGGGAGTTCGAGTCTCTCTACCCGTGCCAAATAATAAAAACTAACTTGAAAATAGTTAGTTTTTTTGTAAGTTATAATACTAATCAACTAGACTTGAAGATTGAAATAAAGTAATATTATCATTATTTTTTTTGATGTATGATAAAATTTCATTATCATCATCTACTACTACTGTTAAATTTTCTTTATTTATATTGTTCTTTAAATAAATACTTTTTAGCTCTTTAGAAGAGAGATTTTTGTTTTTAATATCTTCTTTTGAAATAAATATTAATTGCTCTTTTTTAATAAAGTCACAGTGTTTTTCAAACCATGTATACTTTTAAGTTATTATTTCATTCCACTTACATACAGAAAGAATTTTAATATTAACATTAATAAAAGAGTTTATTTTTTTAATTCGATTAATGATAGTTTTAATTGGTCTAATAGTATTATAATCAAAATTACCAATATCATATTCAGCTAGTACACCGTCCATATCTACATATAAATCTATAGTCTTATTTTTATTATTTTCAAAATATTTTTCAAATTTCATTATATACACCTCACTAAATGAATTATAACAGATATATTTTAAAATATAAATAGGGAATATTAGTTTTTTATAAATTGATTTAAAATAATTTAAAGTTACAATGATTTTTTTATCATCATTTGTTGAATGAGTAAGTTATATGTAATATAATAGAATTAAGAAGGTGATATATATGTTGAAAAAAGTTATTTTAATTATTTTTATTGGACTGTTATTCATAGGAGCAATATTTGCTCTTAGCTATAATTTTTTGATAGAAAAAAATAATGATGTTAATGAAGAAAATAATAATGGCATAGATGATGTTACTGATAATAATGAAGATGAAGACATAAAAGATAATGATGAAGAAAATGATGTAAAAGAGGAAGAAATAAAAGAAGATGAAATTACAATAAAAGCTAGAGCTATTGTTGAAGATAGTATTAATGAAGCTAAACTACAAATGGGTTCTTTATACAATGGAGATTCGACCATTTCTTATGACTATGTAAAGACAGATAGAGTAGAGTATGATAAACTTACTAATAATCAAAAACAAATATATGATACATTACTTCCTAAAATATTAAATTATGAAGATTTTGTTTTCTCTAAATCTGCTGGAGATGATGTTGAAAATGCAAGTGTTGTATTATGGGCTATTAGCCAGGATAACCCTAAAACTACTTTTTATTTAAAAACAGAGTATATATATGGAGAGTTATATTTAGATGAAATAAAGTCTGTATATATACTTCCTGGAACTGAAGATTTGGCTACTAAAGATGAGGTTAAAGAGGCTATGAATGTATTTAATAAATCTGTAGAACTTATTGTAGCTGGAATTGACGAAAATTGGTCAACACAAAATAAATATATATATTTAGCTGCTGTTGCTTCATATCAAGTGGATGATTATGAAAATATTGATTTTAGACCTGTATATAGCGGGTATAATACTGTTATGGGTGGAAACGCTCAATGCTTAGGGTATTCTATAGGATTTAAGATTCTTTGTGAAAGTGCTAATCTATACTGTGAAATGGTAGATGGAAGTAGTAGAGGAATTGCACATGCTTGGAATTTGATAAAAATTGAGGACGGTACATATCATACAGAAGTCACGTGGGCAGATGAACTTGATATACCATTTGGTTATACATGGCTTAGAAATATTTTTATGACACAAGATGAAGTACTATTTGATCATGATATACATGATGGTACAGTTGCAACAGGCAAACCTAAAATATAATACTATTACTTAAAGGAGAAAAAATGAAAAAGAAAAATGACTTATTATACATATTAAAATATTACAAGAAGTATAAGTTTTTACTAATCCTAACATTTATACTTAGCTGGTCATATGCAGGTATTAGTCTTGCTCTTCCAATGCTTGAAGGAAGTTTAATATCACTATTTAATATAGAGCTTAATCTGGATTATGCTAAGATTATAGAGACAGCTTTAATTATAATGGGACTTACACTGTTAAATCAGTTTGTTATACATTCATGGTCATGTACTGTTCTTAGTTTAAATAGTAAAGTTAATTACGATATAAAGACAAAATTGCTTAGAAATATACTTAAATTAAAACAATCTAATTTTGATAAAGAAGGTCCAGGAACATTCATAAGTAGGATTAATAAAGATTCTTATGAACTATCTGAAATGTTTGATGCTGTAACAGATAATATTTCTGAAATATTGCTTAACATTGGTTTTGTTATATTTGCAATTATTGTTAATGTATGGCTTGGACTATATATTGTATTTTATTTACTAGTTGTTCTTTTTATAACTTCTATATCCGTAGGAATATACAAAAGAAATAATAATAAACTTAAACAATCAGAAGATAGATTAATGAATAGTTATAATAATCTTTTTAAAGGTATTAAAGATGTTAGAAATTTAGGTCTTGAGAAAAACTTATCACCTAGAATAGAAGATGAGCAATATCATTACATATATGATAATAAAAAGATGGTTCATGTAAGAAGAAGTTTTGCTAGATTTACTAAAGCTTTGGTTGGAGTATTTAATTTTTTCTTTATAATACTATCAATATATTTAATATCTATTGGTACACTATCTATAGCAAACTTTATAATAGTGTTCCTATACCTTAAAAATTTACTTAGCCTTATTAATGTTATAATTGAGCTTAGAGAAAATTTAGCTGGTGGAGAAGTAGCTGCTAAAAGAGTAAGAGAGTTACTTGAGTTTAAAGGTTTTGAAAAGAATGAATATGGTAAAAAAGATATAGAAGATTTTAAAGGTAATATTACTTTTAAAAATGTTAAATTTGGATATACTGAAGATAAATTACTATTTAACAATTTAAACTTTAGCATAAAAGAAAATACTATGGTAGCTTTTGTTGGTAAAAGTGGTGAAGGTAAATCATCAATACTAGATCTAATAAGTAAAAACTATGATACTGTAGGTGGCAAGATACTTGTAGATAATGAAGAGATTAAGGAACTTTCTAAAAATTTCTTTGATAATAATATATCTGCTGTACTTCAAGAACCTTTCATATTTAATATATCTGTACGTGATAATATTAAAATGGCTAGACCTTCAGCAAGTGATGAGGAAATTATAGAAGCTTTAAAGCAAGCTGATTTATACGATTTTATTATGTCTAAACCAGATGGACTTGGAACTATAGTAGGGGAAAGTGGAGCTGTTTTAAGTGGTGGGCAAAAACAAAGACTTGCAATTGCTAGAGCTCTTATTAAAAAATCTAAAATTATATTGTTTGATGAGGCAACTTCTGCTCTTGATAATCATAGTCAAGATAGAGTTAAAAAAATACTTAAAAAATTAGCTGCTAATCATACTATAATTATTGTAGCACATAGACTATCAACTATAGTTGATTCAGATGAAATATTCTTGCTTAAAAATCATAAAATAGCTGCAAGTGGTAGCCATGAAGATTTATATAATACTTGTGAAGATTACCAGTTCCTATACAAGAGTGAAGGGTGATAATTAAATTTATATAATATACTTGCAAAACATTTTACTATGATGTATAATAAACCTAGGTGATTGAAGTGGACATTAAAGAATATCAAAAGAGAATTGTACAAAATAAAATTAATAAAGGTTTTAACACAACAGATTTAGCTAAAGAATTTTGTCATTTATATGGCGAAGTTTCAGAAGCTTATGAAGCGTACAGAAGCAAGAAAGATGATTTACCAGAAGAACTTGCTGATATAGCAATATTTTTAATGGGAATATCTGAACTTTTAAATGTTGATTTAGAGGAAGAAATAATCAAAAAGGTTGAGAAAAATGATAAAAGAGTATACAAAAAAATAAATGGAGTTTTTGTTAAAGTTCCAGAAACAAAATAATAAAAGAAAACATAGTAATTAATTTGCCTAGTATTAAACTGGCAGTTAATTACTATGTTTTATTTTATCCTAGCTCTGCTGACTATCTGGCATGGAATATTTAATGTACAATTATCTAGTAGAATGAACATTAATATCTCTTCAAGCTTGATATACGATCGGATGCTTTAGTATAACTGTAATCTTTAGCATGCATATTATGATTACGGCTTGCGACTCCCGGTACCTCCAGGTATTTTGTATTATATATCACTTGC
>CAYJMD010000002.1:0-25533 GCA_964371585.1 uncultured Clostridiaceae bacterium | reverse complement strand
AAGGATGGTGTATGTGATGAGATATCCAGAGTTTTTACAAAATGATAATGCTATAGGTGTTATTGCTCCGTCAGATGGTGTAGTTAAAGGGTATAAAATAAATAGACTAAATAATGCTATCAAAAGATTTGAAAATGAATATAACTATAAAGTTATAGAAGGTAGAAATATACGAACTAGTGATAAGGGAAGAAGTGCTAGCGATAAAGATAGAGCTATAGAATTAAACGATATGTATAGTAATGAAGATGTTAAATATATATCTTGTGTTGCTGGAGGAGATTTCTTAATTGAAATGCTTCCTTATGTTGATTATACTAATATTAGTAATAATTTAAAATGGATACAAGGTTATTCTGATCCTACAGCACTACTATTTATCATAACAACAAAGCTTGATATAGCAACAATATATGGAACTAATTTTTGCTCGTTTGGGATGAAAAACTTAGATGAGAGTTTAAGGAAAAATATTGATATTCTTGAAGGTAAAAATATGATTCAAACAAGTTTTGAAAATTATCAAGAAACTGAAATAGAATATATAACAGGTCTTGAAGAATATGGAGCAGATGGAATTGTTTGCTGGAAAAATTTAAATGATGAAGAAGAAATTTGTCTTGAAGGAAGAATAATAGGTGGTTGCACCGATGTTCTTACAAACATAATTGGTACAAAATACGATTATGTTAAAGAATTCATATCTAGGTACCCTGATGATAAATTTATATGGTATTTCGATAATTATGAGATAAATAGTGATAGTATAGTAAGGACGATATTTCAGTTTAAGGAAGCTGGATGGTTTAAAAATATATCTGGTATAGTGTTTGGTAGAAATCTATCAGAAGCTAGTTATTATGATGTGACATTTAAAGACGCTATTAAACATGCTACTAAAGATTTAGATGTACAGGTTATATTAGATGCAGATATAGGGCATAAACCTCCACAGCTTACAATAGTAAATGGAAGTAAAGTAATTATTAAATCTACAAATGGTAAAGGAACTATAGAAACAATATTTAACTAAAATAAAAACGTTTAAAGTGATAATACTTTAAGCGTTTTTCATTATATAAATGCATAAAAAAAGAACCAAGAAGTTAATCTTGATTCTTGACTCACCATCTTTAAGTGGTGGGAAGAGATGGATTCGAACCATCGTAAGCGATGCTAACAGATTTACAGTCTGCCTCCTTTAACCACTCGGACATCTTCCCAAAAATAAAGTGGTGGGCCTTCAAGGATTCGAACCTTGGACCTACCGGTTATGAGCCGGTTGCTCTAACCAACTGAGCTAAAGGCCCACACAGCGTTCTCTGTGCGGAACAATATTATTATAACTAATTTTGCGCAAAATGTCAATACTTTTTTGCAAAAAAATAAAAAAAAGCGCAAAAACATTTTGCACTTTTAAATTATGTTATTTACTTATGTTAATAATTATTTTAAGTATAACTATTAATAAAAAGAATAACTGTAAAATATTAAATTAAAATAAATTAAACATTAAATCTAAATAAAATAACATCTCCATCTTCAACAACATACTCTTTACCTTCAAGTCTAACTAATCCTTTTTCTCTAGCTTTAGCCATAGAACCGTTTTCTATTAAAGCATCATATGATATAATTTCAGCTTTAATAAATCCTCTTTCAAAATCAGTATGTATTTTACCTGCAGCACCTGGAGCTTTAGTTCCTTTAGTAATAGTCCATGCTCTAACTTCTTGTTTACCAGCAGTAAGGTAAGAGATAAGTCCAAGTAATGAATAACTAGCTTTAGCAAGTTTATCAAGTCCTGATTCTTGTATACCATAATCATCCATCATCATTTTTTTATCTTCATCTTCAAGTTCAGATAAATCCTCTTCAAGTTTAGCACATAAAGTTATAACTTCAGCATTTTCATTTTTAGCATAGTCTTTAACAAGCTTAACATATTTATCATCTTCCATAGTAGGTATTTGGCTTTCAGATACGTTAGCAACGTATATAATAGGTTTTAAAGTAATTAAGTATAAATCTTTAAGTAAAACTTTTTCCTCATCTGTAAATTCCATATTTCTTACTGGTTTTAACTCTTCTAAATGAGCAAGCATTCTAGTTAATAATTCATGCTCTTGTTTTGCTGTTTTATCACCAGTTCTAAGTTGTTTTGAAATACGTTCCATTCTTGATTTAACTGTATCTGTATCTGAGAATATAAGCTCTAAAGATATAGTTTCAATATCATCTATAGGATCTATTTTTCCTTCTACATGTATTATACCTTCATCTTCAAAACATCTTACTATATGTACTATACTATCAGTCTCTCTTATGTGAGATAGGAATTTGTTTCCTAAACCTTCACCTTTTGAAGCTCCTCTTACAAGTCCAGCTATATCAACAAACTCAATAGTAGCATATAAAGTTCTATCACTATCATATAAATTTTTTAAAACTTCTAATCTTTCATCTGGCACTGTAACTATACCTACATTTGGTTCTATAGTACAAAACGGGTAATTAGCACTTTCAGCTCCAGCTTTTGTTATTGCATTAAATAAAGTAGACTTTCCAACATTTGGTAGCCCAACTATTCCTAATTTCATTATTTCCACTCCTTTGTCACCATATATTATATATTACTAACATACTTATGTCAAGGAATATTTAAGTATTTGTTATGTCTAAATAGTAAAAAAATAGTAGAAAATTGGTTTAATATGTGAAAATTTGATGAAAAGGAAGAATATACTTGACATAATTGTAATATCATGGTATAATAGTAAGACGTATTGTGAGAAAATTGTAACATAATTATTGTTACAAGTCTTTAGGAGAAAATTTTAAACTAAAAATTATTTAGGAGGAATGTGAAATGTTTCATGACAAGGCTTTAGCAAACACACGCAAAGACAACGCAAACATCTTAAACGTAGAAAGAGTAGAGGTATTAGTTACTCATTCTGAAGGAATCGACATTTGTTTTTTTACCAATGTTAGACCAGTTGAGTATAACAACTCAATGAATTTTAAAAATGGTAATGAGATAAAAATTTCTGTAGGTGACAGGTATTATGCCGGCACACTTGAAGTTAACACTAAAGTTGATAGTGTAACAGATATTTTTATATCGTCGCTTATTGCTAAAAACGTTACAAGAGATTTTGTACTTGAGTATATTCCGTATGAGTATGAAAACAAAGTATTCCCTATGGTAGGCGATGCAGAAGAAATTTTAAGCCAAATGGCTCAGTTTACTTTAGCACCTATAGTAGAGCTAACTACATCAGATGTATTTGATGAAGAAAGCTTAGAAAAATCAGCTTAAATTAAAAAAGACCAAATGTTATATTAACATTTGGTTTTTTGTTATATTTCAATCATATCTGAAAGTGTAGTGATATCACCAGCACCTATAGTTAAAACAACATCATTTGGTTTAAGTATAGTTTTAAGATATTTAACTATTTCATTAAAATCAGCTATATACATAGCATTAACATTATTTTCAAGTAATCTATCTACAAAATCTTTTGAAGATATAGATCCATCATCAATTTCTCTTGCAGCATATATATCTGTTATAATACAAATATCACTATCATTAAATGCTGTAGCAAAATCATCAATTAATTCTTTAGTTCTTGTATATGTATGAGGTTGGAATATAGATACAACTCTTGCATTTTCTTTTTGTTTAGCAGCAGCAAGTGTAGCTTTAACCTCTGTAGGATGATGAGCATAGTCATCATATACAACAATATTATTATCAAATTCTTTTTTAAGTTCAAATCTTCTTTTAGCTCCGCAGAAAGCATTTAAACTTTTTTGCATAACTTCAAAATCTACACCATGAGCATAAGCTGTTGTTATAGCAGCAAGTGCATCATATACATTGTGAAGTCCAGGAACTGTTAAATAGAATTTGTATTTTTTTGAATTCTTTGGACATTTAATATAAAAAGAGTAGAACCCTTTAACATTACATCTAACATTAGTAGCATATATATCAGCTGTAGATTCACTTATTGAAAAAGTATATACATTAACATCTTTTTTATTTATTTCATCATTAACATCTTCTAAAACACTCATACAATTAATATCATCTTGATTTAATATTAAATTACCATTTTCAGGTAGCATAAGTATAAACTTTTTAAAAGAAGTTTTAATATCTTCAAGACCAGAGAAATAATCTAAATGATCTTCATCTATATTAAGTATTGTAGCAGTTTGATGAGGGAAGTTTAAAAAGCTATCTACATATTCACAAGATTCTAATATGAAATAGTCAGAATCACCAATTAAATAGTTTAAATCGTTTAGTTTTTTAAACTTTCCACCTATTTGTACATTTGGGTGTAATCCTGCATCTATGAAAATACTAGAAGTCATAGAAGTAGTAGTAGTTTTACCATGAGTACCAGAAATACAAATAGTTTTTTCATATCCTTCAAGCATCATACCTAAAAAAACAGCTCTTTCAAAAGTAGGCTTATTTAAAGACTTAGCTCTTACAAATTCTGAATCGTGCTGATTTATAGCTGCAGTATATATAACAGCATCTGCATCTAAAACAAGATTAGCATTATGCCCTATAAATACTTCTATACCTTCATTTACTAATAGATCAGTCATAGAAGACTGAGTTTTATCTGAACCAGTTACAATATGTCCAGCTTGTTTAAGTACAAGAGCAATAGCACTCATACTACTTCCGCCAATACCAATCATATGTATCTTTTTATATTTATTTATTTTTTCATTATCATTTATTCTATAATTTAAATTTGATTTTTGAGTCAAATCTATCACTCCTAACATGTGGCTATACCTTAATATTATACATAAAATATTGTTATTAGTCAATTATAACTAAAAATATCTATTAAAATACAGTATTTTTTTATGCTATTAACTGGATATAATGCTAAAAAACTTGAAATTCCCCCTTTGGTAGTATATAATATTCTAATCAAAGGAGGGTAAATTTTTATGCATATTGAAAAAATAATAATAATAACAATAATACTTGTTTTAAATGGATTACTTGCAGAAAAATATATAAAGAAAAACTTTAAGATAAACCTTTATGTTATATCATTATCTACATTTGCACTTGGGATTTACTCAACTTATGCAGTCTTAGATATATATATGCACAATTATATGCAAAATATACTATTAGTAGTTATGTTTATACTACCATTACTAATATATATGATAGAATCATATAATATGCTAATAAATAGGAATATAAAATACAGATTAATTAAGATGGCAATGTCATCTTCTAAATATGAACTAGCGATTAAAAGAATTAATAACTATATAACTAGATATGGTAAATTTGAAAGCTTGTACTATGATTTAGGAATGTGCTATAAAATGATAAACGATTATGCAAG
Source organism: uncultured Clostridiaceae bacterium (assembly GCA_964371585.1). Classification (GTDB taxonomy): domain Bacteria; phylum Bacillota; class Clostridia; order TANB77; family CAG-465; genus RGIG5057. The sequence goes on along the minus strand of CAYJMD010000002.1, from coordinate 20,128 downwards.
TGCAACAGACGCTTTTGCTAAAGCTGTTGAATTTGATAAGAAAGACTATAAATCATATTATGAACTAGGAAGAATACTAGATGAAACAGATAAAAAAGATACAGCAATTATCATGTTTAGTAATTCAATAAAAACAAAACCTGATTTCTATGAAGCGTTAGAAAGTTTAGGTATATGTTATACATCTAAAGCAAGATACATGGACGCTATTAATGTATATAAAGAAGCACTTAAATATCATGACAGTTCATATGAACTATACTATAACTTAGCAATGCTACAAATGGAAATAGGATCTCATGAAGAAGCATTAGAAAGTTTTGTTAAAGCAGGAGAATATAAACCAAGGTTATTTAGTGCATACTACAATATAGGACTTATCAACTATATGAAAGGTAATAATGAAGAAGCAATAAGATACTTTAAAGAAGCACGTTCATCAACTATATATGGAGGTAAAGCCTACTATAACTTAGCTAAAATATATGCAAGTGCATCAGATAATATAAGAGCACTTAGTTGTTTAGAATATGCAATAGAGATAAATTCAAGTTTTCTTAAAGAGGCTAAAACAGAATTAGTATTTGAGAAAATAAGAGGAAATATCTATGAGTATGAAGCAGATATGACACTTCTAGAAGAAGGTAAAAAAAGAAGAAAAGACTATCTAAAACATAATCATGTAGATGAAGCTAAAAGACTTAAAGTACTTCAAAAAAAAATAGATGAAGATATAACTAAAAATAGTTAAAATTGTAAATAAACTTGCAAAGTAAAATAAATAATGTTAAAATAATATATGTGGTCGAAATGGTGGAATTGGCAGACACGGCAGACTCAAAATCTGCTGGGGTTACACTCGTGTGGGTTCAAGTCCCACTTTCGGCACCATATTTTTTTTGCGGAATTAGTTTAGTGGCAGAATAAAAGGCTTCCGATCTTTTGACGTGGGTTCGATTCCCACATTCCGCTCCAAAGTATAATATCATCGCACTAGTACTTTTAATATCAATCTGAAATATGATTGGTATTTTTTTATGTTTAAATAGAATTAAACGGAAATAGTGTCGAATAAAGTCGAACAGTGGAAAATAAGAAATAAACATGGTAAAATATGTATATAAATAAGAAAAAATTTTTTTTGAAAGACTATTATAGAATACAATTTAAGTAGAATTAAAAATTTTATGGAGGAAAATATATGAAACTAAATTCAGCAAAAATTAGCAACTATAAATCATTTTGTGAAAAAAACAATAGATTAAATGTTGGAGAGATAACTACAATAATAGGAAAAAATGAATCTGGGAAAAGTAATTTATTAGAAGCAATAGGAAATATAAAATCTGATAAAAGTTTAGATACACAATTATTTAATAGAAAAAATAAAAACTCTAGAACCAATGTAAGCATAAGTTTAGTTTTTAATTTATATAATTATGAAAAAGATAAATATGGTATAAGTGAGAATACTATATTAAATATAAATAAAGGAAATCAAAGATATATTTCTGGAGGAATATCTAATTATATTTCTAATGATAAATATTATATATCAAAACTAGAACAAATAGATAGATGTATGATTGATTTTTTAAAAAGTAATAATTCTATGCTTGAAAAAGATAAAATAAAAAATATAGTTGATAAAATAAAAAATATTCCAAATGAGTTATATCTTAACATTGAAAATGATGAAAATAGTATAAAAAAAATTCAAAATAGATATATTGATTTGTATGAAGAAATTATATCTATAATTAAATATATCAAAAATATAAACACTCTGTTCCCAGAAATTATTAATATAACTAATAACTCTTTAAAATCTAAATATTTCAGGAGTAATATAAAAGAAAACAATTATATGTTAGAAATATTACTAAAATGTATTGACTATAATATAAATCTTCTAGAAAAATATTGGTTAAGTAGTGATGAATCAGATAAAATTAATATACAAGATGATATTAATGAAAAAATCAACATATTAATGAAAATATTTAATAAATATTATATTCAAGAAGAAATAGTATTAAAAGTATCTTTTGATGAAAAAAGTATAAATTTTTTAATAAAATCAAATGGTGCTAATATTAATTTCGAGGAGCGCAGTAACGGATTAAAATGGTATATTGAAATGTTTTTGCAAATATATGCTAATTCTATAAAAAAAGAAATAAAAAATAAAGTTATATTATTGGATGAACCTGGAGTGTTTTTGCATGTTAATGCACAAAAGGAATTATTAAAATTATTTGAGTTTATAGTTAAAAATAATAATCAAATTATATATACTACTCATTCTCCTTTTATGATAGATAATACTGATCTATCTAAAATTAGATTAATAGCAAAAGATGATAATGGTAATACTCATATTAGTAATAAATATTATAAATATCCAGATGACAAAATAACAATGAAAGATACTATATCGCCATTAATAATTGCAATGGGAAGTAATATAAATTATGTTAATTTCGTCTTTAATAAAAATAAAATTTTTATAGTTACAGAAGGAGTTTCGGATTATAATTATGTTATGAGTTATTTAGAACAAAAAGAAATAGTTGATAAGTATTATATAATACCTTCAACAGGAGCATCTAATGTTAATAATATAGTATCTATACTTATAGGGTTTGGTTGTGATTATAGAGTGTTACTAGATGCAGACAAAGCGGGTAGAAATGAATATGATAAACTAGTTAAAACGTTATATTGCTCAAATGAGCATATAGTATATGTCAATTTAATAGAAAATGTTGATATGGATAATCCTAAAACAATTGAAGATATGTTTTCTGTTGAAGATAGAAATAAATTTAATATTAATGTTGAAAGTAAAATATATAATGATAATAAAGTAATGTATTCGTTAAGTGTATTAGATAATGTTAAAAATGGAATTGAAAAACTTGATATTAATACAATTAAAAATTTTGATAAAATCTTTGGGAAATTTAATTTAAAATAATATAATATATATATTATATAGGAAATAGTAAGAAATGGTGTAAACATCGAGAAAACTAATTTATCAAAGATAAGAAGAGAAAAATCTTAGATAAAATCAATGAATGAAAAAGCAAGGAAATAAAAAATAACTTAAGATAAAGTGAAAACTTACAGATATAAATGTTTGTAAGTTTTTGTATTTAATTAAATAGTTTTATTCAACTTTCTTTAATTCATCATCATAAATAGAATCAATACTTTTTCAAACTTTCTTAATCCTATTTTAACCATAATAGGAGATATTAAAATTCAAACAAGAGTTAACGATAGTATATAACCTATAAAAATCATGAATATTCCTTTTACATTTGTTTCTAACTTATTTAGTTTTACTTATATATATATCGAACTAATTAAACCTATTAATTATAAAGTGAAAATTACATCAAGAGATATATTAATAATATTTACAATACAATTTATATCTAGTTTTGGTAAATCAAATGTTTCAAATAAGAAGAATATATTCACTTTAGATATAACTCTATTTATTTTTATAAATTTTCTATATAACGCATTCTTGTTCTTCCTAAATTAATATAATTAATTTTATCATATAAATAATTCAGATGATAAAATACTAGTAAAATCAAATCACAAAAACATAGTAAAAATTGATAAATATATACAAAATAAATAAGAAACATGTCGATAAAAGTCGAATAGTAGAAAATAAGAAATAAATGTGATTAAATAGATAGTAATTACTTTAATAACTAGTCGAAATATGATATAATTTGAGCATACTATATTAAGTTTGTAAAGTTAAATTACAAACTTAAATTTATCAAAATAAACAAAAGAAAAATAATGGGGGTATTTGAAATGACAAGTATGGCACAAAGAGCAGCATTACAAGCTCAGATATGGAAAATAGCGAACGATGTTCGTGGTTCAATAGATGGATGGGATTTTAAACAATATGTTTTAGGAACTTTATTCTATAGATTCATTAGTGAAAACTTCACTAGTTATATAGAGGGTGGTGATAGTAGTATTAATTATGCTTCTATGGATGATAGACTGATTACTGATGAAATAAAAGAAGATGCAATAAAAACTAAAGGATATTTTATTTATCCAAGTCAGCTATTTTGTAATATAGCAAAAAATGCAAATACAGATGATGATTTAAATACTAGATTATCAGAAATATTTTCAAAAATAGAAAGTAGTGCAAATGGTTATCCATCTGAATTGGATATAAAAGGATTGTTTGCTGATTTTGATACTACAAGTAATAGACTAGGTAATACAGTTAAAGATAAAAACAACAGATTAGTAGCAGTTATTAAAGGGGTAGAAGGGTTAAACTTTGGAAACTTTGAAGATAATCAAATAGATTTATTCGGTGATGCTTATGAGTTTTTAATATCTAATTATGCAGCTAATGCTGGTAAATCAGGAGGAGAATTTTTTACACCACAAAGTGTATCTAAATTAATAGCTAAACTAGCAGTACATGGACAAGATACTATAAATAAAATATATGATCCAGCAGCAGGTTCAGGTTCATTATTGTTACAAGCTAAAAAACAATTTGATGAACATATAATTACAGATGGATTTTATGGACAAGAAATAAATCATACAACTTATAACTTAGCTCGTATGAATATGTTTTTACACAATATAAACTATGATAAATTTAATATTGCTTTAGGTAATACATTATTAGATCCTAAATTTAAAGATGATAAACCATTTGATGCAATAGTATCTAATCCACCATATTCAATAAATTGGATAGGTAGTGATGATCCAACATTAATAAATGATGATAGATTTGCACCAGCTTCTGTTTTAGCACCTAAATCAAAAGCAGATTTTGCCTTCATTATGCATACACTTAATTATTTATCTGCTAAAGGAAGAGCAGCAATAGTATGTTTTCCTGGTATATTTTATAGAGGTGGAGCAGAACAAAAAATAAGAAAATATTTAATAGATAATAATTTTGTAGAAACAGTTATATCATTAGCACCTAATTTATTCTTTGGAACATCTATAGCAGTAAATATATTAGTTTTATCAAAACATAAAACAGATACTAAAACACAGTTTATAGATGCAAGTGAAATATTCAAAAAAGAAACAAATAATAATGTTTTAACACCAGAACATATAGAACAAATATTAAATATATTTATAGACAAAAAAAATATAGAACATGTAGCAATGAATATAGAAAATACTAAAATAGCAGAAGAAAACTATAATTTATCTGTAAGTACTTATGTAGAAGCAAAAGATACTAGAGAAATAATAGATATAGTTAAGTTAAATGAAGAACTAAAAGTAAATGTATCTAATATAAATAGACTACGCTCTGAAATAAATAAAATTATTGCAGAAATAGAGGTGTAGTATGAGTAAATTAGATGAATTAATTAAAGAATTATGTCCTAATGGGGTTGAGTATAAAACTATTGGAGAAGTTTTCAATATAAAAAATGGATATACCCCCTTAAAAAGTAAAAAGGAATATTGGGAAAATGGAAACATACCTTGGTTTAGAATGGAAGATATACGCATAAAAGGAAGAATATTAAATGAAGCTGTTCAACAAGTTACATCAATAGCAGTGAAAAATAGTGGATTAATTAAAACTAATTCTATAATAATGTCCACAACAGCAACGATAGGAGAACATGCATTAATAAAAGTAGATGGATTAACCAATCAACAAATAACAAGTTTTACAATTGTAGATAATTATAAAAGTAATTTGATGTATAAATTTGCATTTTATTGTTTCTTTGAGTTTGGAAAATGGTGCAAAAAAAATGTTAATCAAGGTGGAGGAATGCAGATAGTATCAAATTCAAAATTGAAAGAATACAAAATTCCGTTCCCACCCTTACTAGTACAAGAAGAAATAGTACGTATTTTAGATGCTTTTACAGAGCTTACAGCAGAGCTTACAGCAGAGCTTACAGCAAGAAAGAAACAATATAATTATTATAGAGAACAATTATATTGTATGGATAAAAATAAAGTGAAATATTGTTCTCTAGGAGAAGAAAAAATTGGTAAATTTATTAGAGGAAGTAATTTACAAAAAAAAGATTTTACAGAAGTTGGATTTCCTTGTATTCATTATGGTCAAATATATACATATTATGGAACAAGTACAGTAGAAACAAAATCATTTGTTTCTGAAGAGTTTTTTAAAAGAGCAAGAAAAGCACAATATGGTGATTTGATAATAGCTACAACAAGTGAAAATGATGAGGACGTATGTAAAGCTGTTGTATGGTTAGGAAATTCAGAAGTTGCTGTTAGTAGTGATGCATGTTTTTATACTCATAACTTGAATCCGAAATATGTTGCATATTTCTTTCAAACAGAGCAATTTCAAAAACAAAAAAGACAATATATTACAGGCGCGAAAGTTAGAAGAGTTAATGCAGACAATTTAGTTAAAATACTTATTCCAGTACCATCAATAGAAGAACAACAGCGTATTGTAGATATATTAGATAGATTTGATATCTTATGTAATGATATATCAAAAGGGTTACCTGCCGAAATAAAAATTAGACAACAACAATATGAGTTTTATAGAGATAAACTTTTGAATTTTAAGGAGTTAAAAAATGAGTGAGTTTTTAAACAAAGAAGTTTGTATTAAGTTAAGAGATACAGTTAATGAAAGCAATTTATTTAATTCTGATGCAAAGTATAGAAAAGAATATTTTAATTTAATATGTGCATCTATGGATAGACTAGATTCTGCTGTTAATTATTTGAATGACCATACTAATTATCCCAAAACAGAAGAAGAATTCATATTTTTTCTTACTTATGCAGATATGATAATAGAATCAGTAACAAACCTTTGTAACAGTCAAAATATAGAGTCCACATATAAAGAAGATGAGGAAAATTTAGATAATTATAAATTTTTTGGTGATGTTGAAATGCTAATTCCTAAATATTTGGAAGTTCAGAAATCAGAATCTGACAAAGTAACTAATTTTGTTATGAAATCAAGTGATTCAAAATTTTTTAAATATATACGAGCATTAGCTCTAGCTCATTTTTGTGGGACTAACAGACATCCTAAATTTTTAAAAAAAGGAGAAACACAATATTCCCCCTATGTTATAGCTAACCATAAAGGTAGTTTTTTACGAGGGATAGAATCCCCAGTTGGAGTAAAGATATATAGTGATTTAAGTGATAATTCTATATCAATTCTTTTCTCATTTAAAAAATTAATGGAATTTGTAAAATCAAGGTATATGCTGTTAGAATTAGTATCAAAACACAATCTTAAATTAATAAGTGATTTTGATATTGAGTCTAAAAAAAGAAAGGTCACTAGAACTAATTCAATTATAGAAATCTTTAAAGAAATAAAAAACATTTTAGAAGAAAGATATCATGAGGATATTGATTTAAAAGAATGTATAAGCATATTAGAATACAAAACAGCTAATATCTTGAATAAAAAATCTGTAAGAAAATTATGTGATGATATAAATAACAATATTGATTTAATATGCGATGCAGTAGATAACTTAGAGTACGAAGAGGTTGAAAGATTATTAAGGAAAACTATATATTTAGATTCTGAAATTAAATACGATGATATGGGTTACAAATTTGAAAAAATATTTGGGTGTGAGGATATAGAATGTGCTAAGTGTCAAGCAAAATTATTTTCGGAACAATTTGCAAAAAAATGGGTTAATATAGATGTTGAAAAAATGGAAATAGAAGAAATTAGAATATTGTGCAGAGTTGCTTGTTATCTTGAAGCGAAAGAATTGGAGAAATAAGATGAATGAATTGAAAACAATAGTAGAATCAAAAGATTTTATAGTATTAGATAAATATAATAAGATTGAACAAATAGGTGATGTTTATCAAACAGAATCGGATTTAGAAAAAGAATTGATTAAAGATCTTGTTAATCAGGGCTATGAATATGCAAATAATATTACTTCTAAAGATGCAATGCTTAAAAATATAAGAATTGAATTAAGTAGATTAAATAATTGTGTTTTCACTGATAATGAGTGGGAAAGATTTTGTTTAGAATATTTAGACAAGCCATCAGATAATCATATTGATAGAATTAAAAAAATACAAGAAGATTATGTTTATGATTTTGTTTTTGATGATGGACATATTGAAAATATTTATTTAGTAAATAAAAAAGATATATTAAAAAATAAATTACAAGTTATTTCTCAGTTTGAACAAAAAGGAAGTAGTTTAAATAGATATGATGTTACTATTTTAGTTAATGGACTACCTTTAATACAAATAGAATTGAAAAAGCGTGGAGTTGCTATAAGGGAAGCTTTTAATCAAATCCATAGATATAGTAAAGAGAGTTTTAATAGTGAGAATTCTTTATATAAATATCTACAGTTATTTGTAATATCTAATGGTACTGATAGTAGATACTTTGCTAATACGACTAAAAGAGATAAAAATAGTTTTGATTTTACTATGAACTGGGCTGATTCTGAAAATAAATTAATTAAAGATTTAAAAGATTTTACAGCAACATTCTTTGAAAAGAATACCATTTTAAAAATAATACTTAATTATTCTGTTTTTGATACTAGTAATCATTTACTTATAATGAGACCATATCAAATAGCTGCAACTGAAAGAATATTATGGAAGATACAAAGTTCATATAATTCAAAAAAATGGAAAAGTGTTGATGGTGGAGGATTTATTTGGCATACAACTGGTTCTGGTAAAACTTTAACAAGTTTTAAAGCAGCCAGACTTGCAACTGAACTTGATTTTATTGATAAAGTTTTCTTTGTGGTAGATAGAAAAGATTTAGATTATCAAACAATGAAAGAATATCAAAGATTCTCACCTGATAGTGTAAATGGTTCTGAAAATACAGCTGGTCTTAAAAGAAATATTGAAAAAGATGATAATAAAATCATAGTTACTACTATTCAAAAGTTAAATAATTTTATGAAGACAGAAAAAAGTCATGAGGTTTATGATAAACAAGTTGTATTTATATTTGATGAAGCGCATAGATCACAATTTGGTGAGGCTCAAAAAAATATAAATAGAACTTTTAAAAAATATTATCAATTTGGCTTTACTGGAACACCTATATTTCCAGAAAATGCATTAGGTTCTGAAACTACTGCTTCTGTATTTGGTAAAGAATTACATTCATATGTAATTACTGATGCAATTAGAGATGAAAAAGTATTGAAATTTAAAGTTGATTATAATAATGTTAGTCCAGTATTTAAAGGTTATGAAACTGAAAAAGATATGAAAAAGTTAACTGCTTATGAAACAAAACAAGCTTTATTGCATCCACAAAGAATAGCTGAGATAACTGAATATATATTAAAAAATTATAATATTAAAACACATAGGAATTATCCAGGGTCAAAAGGGTTTAATGCTATGTTTGCTGTATCTTCTGTAGATGCCGCTAAATTATATTATGAATCATTTAAAAACTTACAAAAGGACTTTGAAAAACCTTTAAGAGTAGCCACTATATTTTCTTTTGCTGCTAATGAAGAACAAAGTGCAATTGGAGAAATATTAGATGAGACATTTGAACCAACTGCTATGGATTCTTCTGCTAAAGAATTTTTAACATCAGCTATTAATGATTATAATACTATGTTTAAAACAAACTTTGGTGTTGATAGTAAAGAATTTCAAAATTATTATAGAGACTTAGCAATTAGAGTGAAAAATCAAGAAATTGATTTAATTATAGTTGTTGGTATGTTTTTAACAGGTTTTGATGCTCCAACACTTAATACATTATTTGTGGATAAAAATTTAAGATATCATGGATTAATGCAAGCATTTTCAAGAACTAATAGAATATATGATTCTACTAAAACATTTGGAAATATAGTTGCATTTAGAAATTTGGAGCAAGCTACAATAGATTCAATAAAATGTTTTGGTGATAGTAATACAAAAAATGTAGTACTTGAAAAAAGTTATAAAGAATATATTGAGGGTTTTAAAGATATCTCTACAGGTCAAGCAAAACAAGGGTATGCAGATATTGTATATAAACTTAAAGAAAGTTTTGATAATATAGATAGCATAGTTACCGAAAAAGATAAAAAAAGTTTTGTTAGATTATTTGGTGAATACTTAAAAGTTGAAAATATACTACAAAATTATGATGAGTTCACTCACTTAAAAGAGTTTCAACAAATAGATAAAGAAAATATAGAAGAAGTAGACAAATTTAAAGAAAAATATTCTTTGACAGAAGAAGATCTTGAAATTATGAGTAATATACCAATATTAGCAGAAAGAGTTATTCAAGACTATCGTTCTATGTACAATGATATTCGTGAGTGGATAAGAAAAGAAAAAAATTCTAAAGAGAAAGAAGAATCTAATATTAATTGGAATGATGTAGTTTTTGAAGTCGATTTATTAAAATCTCAAGAAATTAATCTAGATTATATTTTAGAGTTAATATTTGAAAAAAATAAAAACATTAAAGATAAAAATGTTTTAGTAGAAGAAGCAAGAAGATTAATTAGATCAAGTGTAGGTAATAGAGCTAAAGAAAGCTTAATTGTAGATTTCATTAATAATACAAATTTAGATGAAATAAGTGATAAGTCTAACCTTATAGATGAGTTCTTTAAATTTGCTCAACAAGAACAATTAAAAGAAGTAGAAAAATTAATTAATGAGGAAGATTTAAATACAGAAGCAACTAAAAGATACATTACAAATTCTTTAAAAAAAGAATATGCAAGTGAAAATGGAACTGAACTTAATGATGTGTTACCTAAAATGAGTCCTCTTAATCCTAACTATTTAACTAAAAAGCAAAGTGTATTTCAAAAAATAGCAGCATTTGTTGATAAATTTAAAGGTGTTGGTGGAAAATTATAGAAAGGATGGATAAATTTATATGAATAATGAAAAGTTAATGAATGTAATAACATTATATAAAAATCATATTAACAATATGAATGAAATTGATGCTTTAAAAGAGAGAGAAGAAAGACTAATATATTATAATTCGTGGACAGAAGATAAAATATTAAATATGACAAATGATGAATTTGTTGAATATATAGGTAAATTATGGTCTATGATTGTCTGGGGAAATAAAACTTATATAGCTAATAAAATAATAGATTCTAATGGTTTTGATAAATTGAAAAACAATTTAATTAATTTATTATATGGTAATCAAGATATTTCAATTAGATGGGATGAATTTTATAAAAACATTAAACATATAGGTCCATCTAGTATGAGTGAACTGTTAAGTTATATAGATTCTAATAATTATGTTATTTGTAATAAGATAACATGTAATTGTTTTAAATACTTAGAAATTGAAAATGTTCCTACACATAATTACCAATACACAGGAATTAATTATAAAAGATTATGTGATATAGCTAAGCAAATAAAAATAAAAATGAATGACCAAGGAATAAAAAACATAGATTTATTAACAGTAGATTACATGTTTTGGGATATAATTGAGCCATTAAGTAAAAATTTAATTAATGATAAACAAAAAGAAAACATTATAGAAACAGAAGTTACAAATAAAGTTAGCGAATCAATTCATAAAGATATTATTGAACAAATTATAGAAATAGGCATATGGCTAGGCTTTGAAAGTAAATCAGAAATAAAAATTGCAGATGGCGCAGTTGTAGATGCAGTGTGGCAAGCTAAAATAGGAAATATGGGTAAAGTAATGTACGCCTTTGAAGTACAGTCTAAAGGTAGTATTGATAGTTTGCTTTTAAATCTACAAAAAGCGAATAATAATTCTGCTGTACAAGGAATCATCGCAGTATCAGATGAAAAACAACTAGAGAAAATAAAAAAAGAATGTGCAGGACTACCAATAGAGGATAAGCTTAAAACTTGGGAATTTGAAGAAGTTGTTGAAATGCATGATTGTTTAGAAAAATCTAATGAAATTATAAATAAACTAGGTTTAGTTCCGGAAAGCTTTATATAAATATAGAGCAAAATTTACAAGGAGGTGAAATATGGATTTATTAGAATTAGAAAAAAGTCAAAAATTATATAAAGAAAAAAAATATGAAGATGCATTAATAATTTTAGAAGCGTTATGGAATGAATCTAATAAAAAAGATTATATGTTGTTACATAGATATGGATTAGCGTTAAGAAAATGTAATAAACAAAAAGAATACATAAATATATATAAAACAAATGAAGAATATTTTAAAAAAAATATATATGTATTATCGCAATTTTGTTGGTGCATATATGAAGTTTATATAAAAGGGTATAGCCAGACTAATCTAGAAACTATAGAACTTTTTCTTGAAAGAAGTAATTTTATTGTGAAAAATCAAGCTCAATTAGTGGCATGTAATGAAATTTTGAATCCTTATGTGTTAACAGTAAAAAAGGTTGTAAAAATATATAATGATAAAGCTTCAACTATATCTTCCAAACAAGCTAATGAAGAAATTATAAAGTGGTTAAATAGGTTGAACCCTGATATTTTATCTGAGAACTGTTTGAGTATTAAAATTAAAGAAAAAGATTTCGAACAAGCATCAACAAAAGAATTTTACTATACCAATATTTCAAAGGCATATGAAAAATTGGAACGATATGAAGAATGTATCAAATGTATAGAAAAAGCATTTGATTCCATAAAAAAATTTCATTATAGAAATAATGTTTGGCTGAAAGCACGATTACATTATTGTAAATGTATGCAAGGATTAAATCTCGATGAAGATATAGAAAATTATAGAAAAATAGCAGTAAAAGAGAACTTTTGGTTCATGTGGTACAAACTTGGTAATATTTGTTTAAAATTTGGAAAAATGGAAAAAGCAACATTCTTTTATTGTAAAGCAATAAATGTTGAATATAGTTATGAAAAAATGGTAACATTATTTTATAATTTAGGAATATGTTTACAAGCAATGTGTGAATTAGAAAACTCTAAAATTTTTTTTGAATTAAGTGGATATTATAAAAATAAAAACTTTTGGAATATATCTGAAGAATTAGAATTTTATATTAATGAATATAATTTAGATATAGAAAAAAAACCTAATATTAATTTAATAAAAAAAATAGTGAAGGAATATACGCTTAAAAATGATGAAGAGTATATACCTGGAAAAATTAAGACTATTAATTATGAAAGAAATTTTGGTTTTATAACTCAAACAAATGGTGGGGAAGATATATATTTTAAAATAAACAAATATAGATTAAACATAGGAGACAAGATTGTTTTTAAAAAATATGAACAGAATAATAAAATATATGCAGAAAATATTGAAAGGATTGATTAGATGGAAATATATATTAATGTGGATGATATAGAAATGTATATAAAAAAATATATTAATTCTAAAAAAGATTTAGTATTTAAAAATTATATCAAAATTTTAAATAAAGATGAATATTTATGTAGCTTTTTTTTAAAAGGTATTGAAAGTAAGGTTAGATTTTATCACAAAAAAAATAAAGGTACAGTAAAAATGATTCCTGTAGGAAAAGAAAAAGATGCATCTGGAGATTTAATTATGTACATATCTCAGCAAGGATATAATATTAAAGGTATAAAACCCGAACAAATTACTATAAAATGTTCACAAGAAATATTAAATAATTTAGTAGAATATATCAATGAAGAATTGTTCGATAAAGTAAAAGTGGAATTTTATAATAATAGGATAAAATTTATAGGTTATAATAATGATCATGTTAATATAATCTATTATAGCACAGTAAATAAAATATTAATTCAAGGTAGACCGTTTGAAGTCTATTCTATAATTGTTACTTATTTAGCTAGTTTAGAAACTGTTACATTAGATGATGTTGTTGAATTAAATAATATATTCAGTCAAAATGAATGTTTAAAAAGTAATGATATAAGAGAAAAAATGAAGTATTTACTTACTAATTCGTATAAATATATGGATGAAGCATTACTAAAATCATTATCAGGTTCATTATCAAGTTTAGAAATAATAAAAAATAGTGAGGATTATACAGGTTGTGTTACAGGTGCATTTAAAATGTTAGAAGGATATTTAACTAAAATTTTAATAGAAAAATATAATTATAATATGAAAACAAAAACTAAATTTAGTATGTTTTATATAAAACCAGGAGATGATAGTGAGATAAACAAAAGTCCAATTCCTAAATGCGAAAAAGATCAATTAAATATATTATATAAGATATACTCAAATAAGCGAAATGTTTTTTTACATAGTGATATAGATGTTAAAGTAACTAGAATAATTTCAACATGGGATGAGGCTAATGATATAGTTCAAGAAATAATTGAACAAATTGAAGAGTCTTACAAAATAATTATGTAATGAAAGGGGTAAATTATGCAAAAATATGAAGTTTTTAATTTTAAAAATGAAATACAAAGACAAGTTATATTTATTAATACTACTGAGGAATTAACATATTTAAAAGATGAAATATACGAAGAGTTATCAAAAAATAATGGAACTAATTTTAAAGTTATTGTTGATTTATTTTTGCGTAATGGTTTCTCTTTTAATAGATATGTAATGATGGAGTTTAAAGAGGGAAAGTCATCAATTTCAATAATAAATCATAATGAAATTTCAGAAAATATAAAAAGAAGTATTAGAATATATTTGAAAGAGAACACAGAAGTTTTAAATAATGGTACTTTATCAAAAAGAATTATAAATTTTATAAAATATTATAGTGATTAATCTAAGTTTTCACTTTCATCAATAAGAAGTAGTAATAAATTTAAGCTAATCACTTCCAAAGTGATGACTTTTCTTTTTTTATTTCACCTAAAACTATTGAAAAACCGTCTGAAATAATATATAATCTAACTAACAAAGAAACGTTCGTAAGTGGAGTAGTCATCCTCCTAATTATGCAATAGATGCGAACTCTGGATAAAAAATATACAGTTAAATTAAAATGAAAATAGATGTAAATTAAGAATGTGTGGTTGCATATATATAATATACTTGAATTAAAAATAAAAGAAAAAGAATAGGATGGTATAGCTTTTGAAATAGATTTTTTAAAATTATAAGAAATTAATTTAGATTATATTTTAAAATTAATATTTGAAAAGAACAAAACAAAAAGCAAAAGATATTAAAAAAAGAAATGTCGACAAATTCTGACAAAAATAAAAAATCTGTGTGTTATAATGCTTTTAATTGGTAGGTTAAAAGTAAAATAAGTACATATAGCTAAATGTAATATAGGTTAAAACGCTTTGAAGACTTATTTTATAAGTTTTTGTATGGCGTTTTTTTGTGGTAGGAGGTACAGTATGGAATTAAAATCGTTTTCAGTTAAAAATTTTAGGAGTATAACAGAAGCTCATAAAATTAACTTTGGTACTTACAGTGTATTAATAGGTAAAAATAATGAAGGAAAATCAAATTTATTAAATGCGCTGTCGATATGCATGGAAATAATGTGGAATCCTATATTGTTAAAAAGAAAAATATTAAGAAGTAGTAGAAAATTAGATAGAGGGAAATTATATGATTGGGAACGTGATTTTCCGATTAATTTGCAAAATAGAAAAAAAGGTTTGAAAACAATATTTATGGCTGAATATTATTTATCAGAATTAGAGAGAGTGGAGCTTAATAATAAATTAAAAACTAGGTTATCCAGCAATGATTTAACAGTTAAAATTGAAATTGATCCTAATAATGAAATAGGTGTTAAAATTTTAAAAAAAGGAACAAAGTCATTAACTGAAAAGTCAATTGATGTTATGGAATTTATATCTAGGAAAATAACTTTTAATTATATTCCAGCAATAAGGCAAGAATATGATTCTATTAGAATTATTGAAAGCAGTATATCTAGAGAATTCAGATTAATGGAGGATGTTCCAGAATATAAATCAGCAATGGATATTATAAGAAATTTACAAAAAGAAAAATTAGATAAAATAGGTATAGAAGTTAAAACTGTGTTGGAAGAATTTATTCCTAAAATTACTGAAGTTAAAATTGGTTTTGAGAGTGAGTCAATATATAATAGAATTACGCTCAGAGATTTAAATATTATGATTAATGATGGTAATTTAACTAATATTGAACAAAAAGGCGATGGAATTAAAAGTCTTATAGCACTTGCTATGTTAAAAAATAAAACTAATGATGATACAGTATCAATAATAGCAATTGATGAACCAGAAGCTCATTTACATGCAGGAGCAATAACAGAATTAAGTAAAACATTAAAAAGTCTCGTAAATGATAACCAAGTTATTGTTTGTACACACAATCCGATTTTCATGGACAAAGAAGATATAAAAAATAATATTGTAATAAGTAATGGCAAGGTAAAACCTGCAAAAAACACCCAAGAAATAAGAGAACTATTGGGTATTAAAATGAGTGATAATTTAATAAATGCCGAAAATATTTTGTTGGTTGAAGGTGAAAATGATAAGATAATATTGACGTCAATATTAAAAAAGAAATCTAAAAAAATAAAAAAATCTATTGAAGATGAAATATTTACAATTATTCCTATTGGTGGTGCAAGCAAATTATCTTATAATTTAAACTTGTATAATAGTAAATTTGTTAATTGTTATGTATTTTTTGATTCGGATAAAGAGGGGAAAGACGCAATAAAAAAAGAAATAGAGGAAGAGAATATAAAGTCGAAAAATATATATTTATGTAATTGTAATGGAATGAAAGAATCTGAACTTGAAGATTGCATTACAGTTGATGTGTATAAAGATTATCTTTTAAGTGAATATGGAATTGATTTAAAAGTTAAAGAATTTAAAAATTCTGACAAGTGGAGTTTAAGGCTAAAAAAATGCTTCGAAAAACAAGGTAAAATTTGGAGTGACGAAATTGAAAAAAAAGTTAAAAGTGAAGTATCTTTACTTTTTAGTAAATCTAGTATAGAAGCAGCTCTGATAGAACAAAAAAGTGATGTTATTTTTAAATTGATTAAAGAATTGGAAGAAAATATATAGATACATATAATAGGTAATATAGTGTTAAAAATGGTATCTTATTTATTATAAAACTATATCTAAAATTGTTGAAATCATTACCAAAATAATATATAATTCATTTAACGAAGAAACCACTGCAAGCAAAGTAGTCATCCTCAAAAGTGTAATATCATCAGACTAATAACTTTAATATCAATCTGAAATATGATTGATATTTTTTTGTTATCTGTGATATAATTAGTTTAAAGGAGATGTTACTATGGAAATAATATACAAAACAATTGATAAAGATGAAAGTTATTTAAGACAAATATCAAAACCAGTTGATTTTAATGATAGTACTTTAGCAGATGATATAAGAAAAATTGAATATGCTTGCTTATTAAATAAAAATATTTTTGCACTTGCATCTATTCAAATAGGAATACCTAAAAGAATAATATACTTAAAAAACACTACATTAGATATTCCTTTAGATAGTGAACACTATAATGAAAAAGAAATACTTATTAATCCTGTATTAATAGATAAGCAAGGCATTACTGAATTTTGGGAAGCTTGTGCAAGCTGTTTAGATAAAACAGGTTTAGTAGAAAGACCTTATCAAATTACAGTAAAATATCAAGATATAAATAATAATGAAAAGATAAGAACATTTACTGGATTTGAATCAACAGTAATGTGTCATGAATTAGATCATTTAGATGGTATATTACATATAGATATTGCAAAAATACTAATTGATGCTAATCGTGCAGAAAGAAAACTATTAAGAGAAAAAGAACCGTACAAAATTTTAAATAGAGGAGAAGAAATATAATGGGAATAATTGTTGCAGGATTTGGAGCTATAGGTAAAACTACTCTAGGAGAAAAGTATAATAATATAATTGATTTAGAATCAGGTTATTATCAGTGGGATAATACTGGTCATGAGCATATACCTTATGAAAAAAGAAAAGGTCAAAAAAACAGAGAAAAAAATAAAGATTGGCCTAATAACTATTTTGAAGCTATTACTGAAGCAAGTAATAAATACGATATAGTTTTAACTTCAATGCATTGGGATTTACTTGATTTTTTTGAATCAAATGATATTGAATACTATATTGCTTTTCCAACACCAGATAGTAGAGATATTCTTGAAAAAAGATGTTATGATAGAGGTAATAATGCTGTATTTACAGATAAGTTATTAATAAATTTAGTTGAGTATAAGAAAAAGATGGCTTGCTATAACCCAAAAGAAGTATTATATATAAAAAAAGATGAGTATCTAGAAGATGTATTAATGAAGAATAATTTAATAAAATAGCATATTAGTAGCACTATTTCATAATATACTAAATAAAAAATATTTGTAAATCAAATTGGCATCCAACAAAAAACACAGTAACTTTTAACACCAATCTGAAATATGATTGGCGTTTTTTATGTTAAGTATAGAACTTAGAAGAGAATTATGATATAATATGTATATATTATTTAAAAAGGATATAAATATCAATATATTTATTAATTAAGGAGGAAAGAATATGAAAATAGTTGTTAATGAAGATATAGTATTAGCAAGTTTAATTTTTGATGATGTAGAAGAAAGGTATAAAGTTATAGATTCTAATAGAGAGTTTTTGAGAAAGTGGTTAGGCTGGTTAGACTATTATACTTCTTCAAAAGATTTATATGATTTTACTAAAACTTGTAATGAGAAAGAAAAAAGCAATGAAGAATATGTACTAGGAATATATTATAAAGGAAGCTTTGCAGGATGCATATCAATACAAAAAATTAACAATAGTAATAAAAAATGTGAAATTGGTTATTGGTTAGCTAAAGAGTACAATGGAAATGGTATAATGACTAAATCTTGTAGAGAAATTATAAATATACTAATATGAATTTTAATAGAATAGCAATTCTTGTAGCCACAGAAAACTATGCAAGTCAAGCTATTCCTAAGAGGTTAGGTTTTGTAGAAGAAGGAATATTAGTAGAAAATGAATTGTTATATGGAGTTTTTCTTGATACCTATTCATATAGTATGACAAAAACATCTTGGGAAAAATTAAAAGTATAAATATTTGGAAAATATTTTAATAAAAAACTTACAGACATAAATGTTTGTAAGTTTTTTGTATTTAAATAAAAAGTATTATTCAACTTTCTTTAATTCATCATCATGAAGAGAATTGATACTTTTTTCAAACTTTCTTAATCCTATTTTAATTATGATAGGAGATATTAAAATTCCAACAATAGTGAAGGATACTATATAACCTATAAAGATCATGAACATCCCTTTTACATTTGTTTTTGACTTGTTTAGTTTTAATTTTATATATAGCAAACTAATTAAACCTATTAATGATAAAGTAAAAATTACATCAAGGGATATATTAAGAATATTTACAATATAGTTCATATCTAGTTTTGGTAAATCAAATGCTTCAAATAATAAGAATATATTTATTATGATCCCCCCACCATATATAAGCATTAAAATCCCCATTATTAGTAAAGCTACTAATATCAATATGTATATATTAGATATAACTCTATTTGCTTTTATAAATTTTTTATATAATTCCATTTGTTCCTCCTAAATTAATAGTAATATAATTATATCATATAAAATTAATAATTTTTATATAACAATAAATTTATATCATATAAAATTAAAATAGGATTGATATTTTTAATGTTGTAAAATTATTGTGAAAAATGTATAAAAAAGTTATAAAACCTTGTAATTAATAAATAAATGATGTATAATATTCATATGAACGAACAAAAAAAGGAGGCTGTATATGGAATATACGTCAAGTAAACAAAAATCTTCAGAGTGGAATATATCTGAAAAGAGAATACAAGTGCTTTGTTCTGAAAACAGAATAGCGGGTGCTCAAAAAATTGGTAATACATGGATAATACCAAAAAATGCAAATAAGCCAATGGATAATAGAACGAAAAATTCAAGTGTTATTAATCAAAGTGATATACAAGCTATTATTGAACTGCTTGTAGAGGATAATAATATATCAAAAGAGTTTGAAGTCGAGTTTCAAATTAGAAAAGATAACATGTTAAGACCTTATTATGGATTAAAACTAATATATAATGACATTTTTAT
>CAYJMD010000001.1:169879-243636 GCA_964371585.1 uncultured Clostridiaceae bacterium | reverse complement strand
ATATTTAAATTTTTGCTTGTGGATTATTATATCACACTAGTTATCTTATGTCAATTTAAATTAATAGAATTTAAAATAATTATTGCATGAAAAAAGAACCTTAATTAAGGTTCTCTTTTAAATTAAATTTTAGATTTATCTCTACTCTTATCTTTATATTTAGAATACTCATTATATGTATACTGTGATTGATATTTCATCATATTCCAATAAGGTGAATGGTACTCTGAATATTTACGTTTTTTACCTAAAGCATCACAAAACTCTAACAACTTAAATAATTCATTTTTACTTATATTATCTAATAGTTTTGTTATAATAAAACCATGAAGAGCAGTAAAAGATTCGTTTTCATTAATTAGACTTATTAACTCTTTAAAATCAATTTCCTCACAGTCTAGGATATTTGAACATCCTTTGCTATATGTTTTTAAAGAAATTTTTAAATATTTTTGTTTATCCTCTTCTCTTGATAAATACAATATGAATATGATTTTAAACATACGGTCTGTCATTATATAGCTATCATATTCTGGATATTCCTTACATTCCTCTAAAAACGTATCCTCCTCACAGATAAATTCTTTAAAAACATCTCCATATTCGTCGTCAAATGATATTCTTAAATAACCACATAATCTATCGAAGAATTGCTCATTTATAATATGATGATCAGATATGATTTCAAACGCCCTTCCTTCGCCAAAAAATTGATACAGGTTTTGATAAAATGTGATAAATTCTCTTTTAGTTTTCATAATTTCCTCCAATTGGTAGTTAATTTAATCTTAATACACAGTTAGTATTAATTGCTCTTTTTGAACATAAATATATTACGCCACAATTTACATAAAAAATTAACATTTTACATTTATTTTAATATTTCATATTAAATAGTAATTTTAACTTAATTTTCACAATCATTTCATCTATTATATTTATTTTATTCTCTATTATGTACTCCATTTATATAAATTTTAAAATTGCAAAGTTTTAAAAAAATCGCTAGTATACTTTTCCATATCTTGCAAATTTTTCTTATCTATTGTAATTTCAATTAATTCGTCAATTGTATATGTTTTTAAAAAAATATCTTGTCTTTTTCTTTTGTAATTAATTATTGTATTTTCATAAAATTCTAATGTATCTCTATGTATATAAGGAGCTGAAAAAGATAAATATTTGTTTTTAATTGCATTATCAACATTAGAGAAAACATGCCTTACTACACTTGTTGTTTCATTATTCAACTGTTGTTGTTTATTTCTTATAAGAGTTAGTTCAATAAGCCAATATATTTTATCATTATATACTTCTATATCCCCTACATTACCTGGTGCATGACTTATTGGAAAACCTAACTCATCTGCTTTATAATTCGGTTGGATAAACATTTCTTTATTATACTTCATATTTAACAATAAAGAAAAGTAAAATTCTAGCTTTATAGGATCAGGTATATATTTAAATTCCTCTGGTATTTTATTTTTCGTTCCTATATCTTTTATGCATTGTACTATTTTATCTTCTGTTATATTATAATTTTGAATAATACTATCTAATTTATTTACATATTCATTACCTACTATAGCATCTGAACCTTTTTCTAATTTAATAGCAAAGTTTAACTCTTTATATTCTATATTTAATTTTTCATAATATTTTATTTTCTCTTCTTTTTCTTCTTCATTAATATCTGTATTAACCGCTATAATTCTATTAATAAAATCTTTTTTTAACGAATTTACTTTAATCCTAAGTATACCTTTATATTCTATTGTTATAAAACCACAAATTCTTAACATTCTAAGTACTACATCTGGATAATCTACCATAAGCGTTTGATGTTTAGTTTTCACATTGTAATTATTAGCTATATATTCAACTACATATTCATCATTATTAAATTTATTTTCCTTAATAATTTTTATAAATTCTTCAACATTACCTGTTTCACTAAAAAGAGATATTATAAATTCATTATAAGATAATGTTTTATTTTCTTTTTCTAATTCCAACAAAACACCTAAAATGAATTTAAAATAATTGTAATCATTTAAAACTCTTCTAAATGGTGACATTCTATTATATTTCATAGCTTGCATTGAAAATAATTCTTGTTCATCTAGCTCTTCATTTAAAAGTCTTTTTACATTATTTGAAATTTTAAAAATTTGATTATATTCTGCATATACAAATCCTAATTCTGAAGGTGTTCTCATATAAGTCCAAAACCTTGAAGCATATCCTTTAGGAAACCCGCCATCAGCATTCCTTGTACTATTTATATATTTTACATTTTCTCTTATATCAGAGATTTTAGTAGTTTCTTCTATTTGCAATGAATCACTTTTACACTCACCTGATAAATATAATTCACTTACTATATTTAATATATTTTCATCATTAAGTAGTATTCCATCGTATTTATTAACAATTTTTAATATGCTTTTAAATCTTTCAGGATTTCTTATAGAAGTATCAAAAGCCATTTGTTTATATTCCCTTTTTCTTTTAATTCTACTCATAATTTTTTACCAATACCTCTCTAATATTTTTTTGTTTGTTATTATTAAAGCTAATATAATTACTGGTTATTTCTTCAACTTTATATTTCCTCATCCATTCCTCAAATATATCATTTTTACACCCTCTGTATTCAACTACATTTGAAATTGCAAATTTAACATTTCTATCATTTAACTCATCTAAGAAATCTAACAACTCATTTTCATTAGTATTATTCCAAAGTTTGTTATATTCACTGTTAGATATTAAATATGGTGGATCTAAATATATAAAATCATTTTTTTCTATATTAATATTATTTAAGAAGTTTTTATAATCTAAATTATACCAATCAATATTGTTTTCTTTTACTCTATTCATATAATTTTCTAAAGCATAATGTACATTTTTATTGTAATCAACATTTCCTACAGGTAAATTAAATTCTTTTTTTGAATTAAATCTTAGCATTCTATTAAATCCATATATAAGTAAAATATATAAATCTATATAATCTTTATTTTCTGATGCATTATATATTTTTTTTAAATTATTATAACCTTCTTTATTGTATTTAGCATAATATGTTTTTTTAAATTGTTTTTTTAATTCTTTAGGTACTTTATCTTCTTTAAATGAATGGGATAAATTATTAAGTTCAATTTTTTTACATATATTATTATAAAACATATTAAAATCATTACTATTATTTTTTAATTCTTTATGTATAGATACAATATTAGTATCTATATCATTTAACATATATTGATTAGCTTCTACATTTAAAAATACACTTCCGCCTCCTGTAAAAGGCTCTATAAACTTATTTATATTTTTAGGAAAATGTTTTTGTATTTGTGGTATTATTTTATATTTATCACCAACATAAAAAAATGGTGAGCGTATATATTCCATTATTATTTCACCTCAATTAAATAAATATATTCTTTATGGTCCTTAAAATCTGTTTTTCCAGAATTAAAACATTTATGTGATTTTTCAAATATTTTTACATTTCCTCTTGTACTTAAAATATCTATTATATCTTCCATAGATATTTTATTTTTAGAGGAGTTACTTTTAGAATTATATGTGTTGTTATATGAAACTATAATATATTTGGCTTTTATATTATTTACTAAATCTCTAAAGGCATCTTTTGCTCTAACACTGCAATACTCACTCATATTCTCCACAGGAGGTTTTTTAGCAACACCCTCTAATTTAGGTTTGTCCCATTTAACTAAAGTTTCTAATACATGATAAAATCTACTATATTGTCTTGAATTATATGGTGGATCAATATAAACTATATCTGCTCTAATTTCTTTAACTAAATAATTAGAATCCTTTCTATGTATATCAATATTTTTAATTTCACTAGTATTAATAAGATTGTATTTAAATTCCTTTTCATTTTTATTTTTTAGATAAGCTTCATAATGTCCAACTGTATTTGCACTCTTATCTGCAGAGTATATAAGAGATGCTAATAAAATATTATATTCTTTTTCATTTATTTTGTTTTTTAAATTTTCAATTTGATCTCTTATATATCCTATTCTTTTAGCACCATTATAACTAAAATACTTTCCACCAAAATTTGTAGATATATAATTATCTTCTATACTATCAATATCTTTAGCATTCCATTTAATTACAAGCTCATTTATTAAATTTTTATCCCAACCTATATCTTCAAAAAAAGCTTTATATATACAATAATTAGAAAATAATATATCATTAACTATTATTTTATTATATTTCTTACTCATTGTGTGTGCAATAATTCCTGTTCCTGCAAATATATCTGCAAAAGATTCCCCATTACAATTATCATCTATTATTTGTTCAATCCAATTCTGCAATTTTTTTTTACTTCCTGTATATCTTCTATTTTCTATGTCAAACATTCTCTCTCCTCTATATATTTTTAATATCTATTATTATACCATATATTTATTTTTTTTCAAATTAAATCGATAGTTCTATTAATATAACTAATAATTTGTTAGTATTTTTACATACTTTTATAATTAATTTATTACCTAAAATTATATATTATTTTAAATTATCTAATAGATTCTATATATTTTTTACATAATATCTATTTAAATTATTTATGTATATATTATATCATTTTTTTGATGTCGAATGTTATAAAAATTTATAATATTTAATTATTGCTTTTTTATTTCAAACACTTAAGAAAGGAAAATACTTCATTATAGAAACAAATGAAACAATTCATAAACTGTATAGTGGTGAAATATATCCATCGTCTGAAACATTAATCAATGTTGATTATAAGTTTCAAATGAAAAAACTAGATAATGTTTTGGCTAAATTTAAATAAAGATTAACTAGTGATATGCAATTAGATTTTGATTTTGTATTTGATTGTGCAAATGATATAACTTCACTCACTAATAGACATTATTTTACTGAAGGGTTCAAATTATATGCTAGAATTACTACTGAATTATTATATAGTAAAATTCAAGATATGGATTACATATTACTTTCACGTGTTTTAACTATTATTAAACTTATGCTATGGCATAAATCTAATAAAAGAATTACTATAAGATCATATATGATATGTTGTCATGATTATAACAGAGTAGATTTAAGAAACTTTGATCATTACATATGTTTACTTTTTTTACTACTTCTAAAGGAAATACTAATACTAGATTTATTGCATCTAATTGTAATATTCTTAAATTTAGCTGTTTATATATAATGTTTAACTTTTGTTTTAATAAAAACTAGCAGATTATTGATATTATTTTTAAATTTCATATCTAAAATGTATAAATATATTATGAGTATTTACCTTTTTAAAAATTTTATCTATTACTCAACATGAAAAAACAGCTAAATTTCTCTAACTGTTTGTTTTATTAACATTACCATTATCGTAATAATTAAAGTAATTAGTTTTAATATTCTACATATTCAAATTATTATTTAACTTTTCTAATTTTCTTAATATATCTTCTTTTTCTATATAATATATAAGCTCATTAGTCAATTTATCTATATTTTTAATTTCATCAATTATTAATAACTCATTCAAAATCTGTTCTTTACTCTGGTGTTCACAAATTCTTAAATTTTTATCAATACTAATTTCTTTTTCTTTAAAATAGTTCACTATAAATTCATAAGGAATTTTACTTACAAACCTATTATAATTATTATTTACTTTTCGAATAATTTTTTCAATAGTTTTTAAATTAACTATTAATGGATCATTAAATTCCAAAATTAATTCCATTTCATTAATTACCCTCATAATTTCTACTAATTTATTTTCTAATTGAAACTTATGATTTCCTAATATCCAATTTTCTATTTTTATAATCTCTGAAATCCCATTTATTTTAGTATATATATTCATAATATCTAAATTTACAATAAAATGATATTTTTTTACATTATGTGTATTTGTTTGATTAGTTGAATATACATCAATTATATTATATTTTTTATTAATATTTTTAAATCGCTTTAATAACTCAAATGACAAAGTTTTTAATTGCAGACTTATATTGCTTATTTCTTGGGAATATTGCTTTATATATAATAAAATTTGTTCTCTTTTATTTTCAAAAATAGCCTCATCTCCTGAAAGATTTATTTGTAATGCAATTTGTTTATCAATAATATTTAATTTATTAAATATTGATTGTATATCGTCTACTGATTTTTTCAAATTATATATATACACATTTAATTGTTTACAATCATTTTCAATAATATTTAAAAATGACTTATTAAAATTGAACCCTAAATATAATCTTTCTATATTTAATTGAAAACTAACTAAATAATTATAATTTTCTAAAATTAATTTCTCATATATATTAATATATTTATAAGAATCTGGATGATATAGATGTCTTTGTAATTCATTGCAGTTATATAATAAATCATTTGAAGTTTTATATATATTTGATGTATTTAAATAATAATCTTTAAATTCATTATTTCTATTATACATATATGTTACTATTGATAACATTATAGTTGCTATAAGACCTGTAAATACACTCATTAGTATATTAAATATAAATTGAAATAAATCATAGCTTTCTTTTAATATAAGAAAGTTAAAAATAACTATAATAATGAGCATTATTATACTAATAATAGCTCCTATCTTTATAAAATAATTTTGTTCTTTCATTGTAATTCTCCTTTTTATTCTATATATTATAACATTTAAACTAACTTTTTTCAACAAAAAACACCCCATATTTCTATGAGATGTTTTCTTTATGGAGGCGCCTATCAGATTTGAACTGATGATCAAGCTTTTGCAGAGCCATGCCTTACCACTTGGCTAAGGCGCCATATATTATATATTATGTTTATTGTCTTTTTTTATTACAAATAAAATAAAAACACTAAGAATAAATTCCAGTGTAGTTTGTTTATTTATTCTTTTTTGGAGCGGGAGACGGGGCTCAAACCCGCGACCTTCGCCTTGGCAAGGCGACGCTCTATCAACTGAGCTACTCCCGCATATTATGGTGGCCAGAGACGGGATCGAACCGCCGACACGAGGATTTTCAGTCCTCTGCTCTACCGACTGAGCTATCTGGCCAATAAAAAAATGGCGACCCAGAAGGGACTCGAACCCTCGACCTCTAGCGTGACAGGCTAGCGTTCTAACCAACTGAACTACTGGGCCAAAATAAATGTGGTGGGCACTACAGGGCTCGAACCTGTGACCCCCTGCTTGTAAGGCAGGTGCTCTCCCAACTGAGCTAAGCGCCCATTTATTTTTCTTAAGTTGCCATATGTCTTCGTGACATGAATATATTATAAACCATTATGAGTAATTTGTCAACACTTTTGTATAAAAAACTTTATTTTTTTAATTTTTTATTTCATGAGCAAAACACTTATGTTAACAGTGATTGAAGTAACATCCTAATATATAAATATTAGTAGTTTTTAAACAATTTATATATAATTTGTTACAAGTATTCAATAAGCCGGGTTCTGTATTTGACAGTCATTTATCTAGGATATATATCACTATATACCTCAAGCCACCAACCACTTAAAAGACGGCTTAGTACTACCTTAATCTTTTACTTCTGGTGTTGCTCCAAATGGGGTTTACACAATATCTATGTCACCATAGTCATTAGTGAGCTCTTACCTCACTTTTTCACCCTTACTACAAAATAAATTTTATAGCGGTTCTTTTCTGTTGCACTTTCCTTAGGATCACTCCCACTAGACGTTATCTAGCATTACGTACTACTTTTGGAGCCCGGACTTTCCTCACATACAAAGTATGCGCGACCATCTAAAATACTTGTAACAGTATATATTATACCATACTTTAATCTTTTTTACAATTTAATTAAAAAATAATTTTTTGTTTATTTTATTTTTTTCTGCAAAAAATATATATAAGGTGATGAAATGAAAAATTCTGAAAATATAATAGTTGTAATATCTTCTTTAATAATTGTAGCTATCATACGGAAGTATTGCTTTTTACGCATATAATTCTTCAGTAACTTTAAGCAACAATCAAATTAAAGAAAATGAAAATAGTAATAATACAAATAGTGATACTAATACTCAAAGACAAGTAGAGACAAAACAAACTACTACAGTTGAAACTGAGCTTACTTCTTTTTCAACAAACATTTATGATAATGATGAAAACAGAGTTCATAATATTGCTCTTGCTATTTCAAAATTAAATAATCATATAATAAAGAAAGATGAAACTTTTTCTTTTAATGAAACTATAGGTTCTATGGGAGAAAAAGATGGATACAAGGAAGCTACTGGCTTTGATGCAAATGGTAATAAGATTAAAGTATCTGCTGGTGGTATGTGTCAAATAAGTAGTACTATATACAACACAGCTCTTGAAGCTAATTTTGAAATAATTGAAAGACATCCACATAGTAGAAGAGTTTATTATGTTCCTGTTGATAAAGATGCTACTGTATATTATGATTCTCTTGATTTAAAATTTAAAAACACTACTGATTACGATATAAAAGTTGTTGCAACAAGTGATGAATATAATGTTACTATTAAATTTATGAAATTAGAAGAAAAAGAAATATAAAAAGTAGATAAGAATACTTATCTACTTTAAATTTTATTATACTGTTAAGTCTTTAGTAGCATTTTCTAATACTAGTTTAGATACTAAATCACTTACACTTAAATCTTTAATATCTTCACCTTTTCTATTTCTTATGCTAACTACACCATTTTCTACTTCATTTTTACCTAATATTATCATGTATGGAACTTTTTCAAGTTGTGCTTTACGTATTTTAGCTCCTATTTTACTATATTCTAAATCTACTTCTACACGCACTCCTACATTTTCAAGTTTTTCTTTAATTTCTAAAGCGTAACTCACTTCATTATCTGTTATAGGTAATATTTTAGTTTGTACTGGACTTATCCAAAGTGGAAGTGCTCCTGCATATTTTTCTATTAATAGTGCAAGTACTCTTTCATAACATCCTATTGAAGTTCTATGTATGATATATGGATTTTTCTTACTTCCATCACTATCTGTATATTCCATTGAAAACTTTTCAGCAAGCAGCTGATCTATTTGGATTGTAATTAATGTATCTTCTTTACCATATACGTTTTTGATTTGTATATCTAATTTAGGACCATAAAATGCTGCTTCTCCTATACCTTCAACATAATCTAATTTTAAATCTTTAAGTATAGATTCCATTTTATTTTGAGCTTCATCCCATTGCTGTTTAGTTCCTATATATTTTTCTGTATCATTTTCATCCCATTTAGAAAAACGGTATGATACATCTTCATATAGTCCTAAAGATTTCAGCATGTATATAGCAAGCTCTAAACATTTTTTAAATTCTTCTTCAAGTTGTGATGGCATACACATTAAATGACCTTCTGATATTGTAAATTGTCTAACTCTAATTAATCCATGCATCTCTCCTGAAGATTCATTTCTAAATAATGTTGATGTTTCATTATATCTAAGTGGAAGATCTTTATATGATCTACCTCTATTTAAATATGCTTGATATTGGAACGGACAAGTCATAGGTCTAAGAGCAAATACTTCTGAATCATTTACTTCATCACCTATAACAAACATACCATCTTTATAATGATCCCAGTGACCAGATAATTTGTATAAATCTGATTTAGCCATAAGTGGAGTTTTAGTTAACTTCCAACCATTTTTTTCTTCTGTATCTTCTACAAATCTTTGTAGTATTTGAAGAATTTTAGCTCCTTTAGGAAGCATTATTGGAAGACCTTGCCCTATGTAATCTGAAGTTGCAAATATTTCAAGTTCTCTTCCTAATTTATTATGATCTCTGTATTTTAGTTCTTCTCTTCTAACTATTTCTGCTTCAAGCTGATCTTTTTTCTCAAAACAAGTTCCATAAATACGAGTAAGCATTTTATTTTTTTCTGATCCTCTCCAATATGCACCTGTAACGCTAAATAATTTTATATGACCTACAGCTTTTAAGTATAGCATATGTGGACCTGTACACATGTCTGTAAATTCAGCTTGAGTAAAGTATGATACTGCACTTGAATCTTCAAATTCACTTATCATTTCAAGTTTATATATTTCATCAGATTTTTTAGCTTCTTCCATAGCTTCAGTTTTAGTTAATGTTTTTGCAGAAACTCTAATATTCTCTTTTAATATTTTCTTAATCTCTACTTCTATTTTTTCTAAATCTTCAGTTTTAATATTTAAACCATCAAAATCATAATAGAATCCATTATCCGTACTTGGACCTATTGCTAGTTTTACATCATCACCATATATTCTTTTAACTGCTTGAGCTAAAATATGTGATGCTGTATGACGTGCTATATTTACATCATATTCTCCTTCATAAACTAGACCTTCATTATTTATGTATTTAACCATAACTAATCACTCTCCTTATATATTATATAGTTAAAACACGCAAAAACACCCCGTAAACAAGATATTCTTGCCTACAGGGGTGCAATTGTATTTATATGCACGGTTCCACCCTATATTTAACTCTACATTAATAGTTTTTTTATCACTAACTATATACAAGTGGTAGATTTCTCTACTAACTCCAGGGTAGTTTTCAAAACATTCTATTCTTACAATTAGCTCTCAGCTTATAACTAATTCTCTCTCATCAGTAGTAATGTCTTTACTCGTCCTTTCATCATTAATATATATATTATACACTTTAATTATGTAAATTTCAAGTATAGTTATAATTATTATTAATATTATATAAAAAAATGTATTTATATAAATAGTTGATTTATGTAAATAACTATGGTATAATATGCTAGTAAATTATATTTTAAGATTAACATTACTATTGTTAATCAAAAAAAATTAACTAAATATTATTTTGTATTACTAAGGAGGTATTACTATTATGAACGAAAAACAACCACCAAAAACTATTTACAAATGGACAGACTTAGGATTTAAAAACCAAAATGAAGTTATAGATGTAATTATCCCAGAAGGCGTTACAACTATTGAAAAATATGCTTTTGCTTCATGTCCTAATTTAAGGAGCATTTCTTTTCCATCAACTCTAAGAGAAATATGTATGTTTGCATTTTATAAATGTAATTTTTTAGACAATGTTACTATTCCAGAAGGAATTCAAAAAATCCCAAGAGCTGCATTTTATGAATGTACATCACTTAAAAACATTACACTACCAAGCACTTTAAGAATTATAGAAAGAGGTGCTTTTGGAGATTGCATTAACTTAACTGATATTAAACTACCTGAAGGACTTTTAACTATAGAAGAAAATGCATTTTGTAGATGTAGAAACATTAAAAAGCTTGTAATTCCAAATACAGTTACTACACTTGGAGAAAGAGTTTGTGAATTTTGTTTTGAGCTAACTAGCATTACATTACCCGAAACTTCCCTTACACATATACCAAAAAGAGCTTTTTATTCATGTACTTTTCTAAACAATGTAGTAATTCCAAAATCTGTACGTATTATAGATGAGCTAGCATTTGGTGACTGTACAAATTTAACTAACTTAGTTTATAATGCTCATACTACTAGAAAAATTTAAGTAACTTAGATAATTATAAATGGCTAGTAGAAATAATTATACAAACTAATAAAACAACCACATAAAAATGTGGTTGTTTCTTTTTATATAAATTGTAGTTAACTTAATTATTTTATTAGTTAAACTTATTTTTTATTATCTATCATAGCTTTCACAAGCGACACAAATAGGGGGTGTGGATTATTTGGTCTTGATTTAAGTTCTGGATGGAACTGAGCACCAACAGCAAATGGATGACTAGTAAGTTCTACTATTTCAACTAGCTTTTTATCTGGAGATGTTCCAGCAATTTTCATACCATTTTTCTCTGCAGCTTCTCTGTATATATTATTAAATTCATATCTATGACGATGTCTTTCATATATAAAATTCTCTTTATATGCTTCATATGCTTTTGTATTTACATCTAAAGTACATGGGTATTTACCAAGTCTCATTGTTCCACCTTTGTTTTCAATGTTTACTTGATCTTCCATTATATAGATAACTGGATTAGAAGTTTGTTCATCAAATTCATAACTGTTTGCATCAGTATATCCACAAACGTTTCTCATAAATTCAATAGCCATAAGTTGCATTCCAAGACATATTCCAAGAAGAGGTATATTATTTTCTCTTGCATGTTTAATAGCAGTTATTTTACCTTCAATTCCTCTATTACCAAATCCACCTGGCACGATAACTCCATCAACACCTTTAAGTATTTTTTTAATATCTCCTTTTTCTATATCTTCTGAATCAACCCATCTAATATTTACTTTTGTTTTATTTTTATTACCAGCATGATTTAAAGATTCGTAAATCGATATGTATGCATCTTTTAAAGCAACATATTTACCAACTAAAGCTATTTCAACTTCTTTTTTATACTCTTTAGTAGTAACAAGTTTATGCCAGTCTTCTAAATCATTTTTAGTATACTCTAAATTAAATGAATCTTTTAAAATATCAGCAACATTTTGTTTTTCAAACATTAAAGGTATATCATATATAGAGTCTGCATCTATATTCTCAATAACATTTTTAGGTGAAATATTACAAAATAATGATATTTTAGATTTTATTTCATCGTCTAATGGAAGACTACTTCTTGCAACAATTAAATTTGGTATAATACCAAGCCCCATAAGTTCTTTACAACTATGCTGAGTAGGTTTAGTTTTAAGCTCTTCAGATTTAGGAAGATATGGTATTAATGTAACATGTACAAACATAACATTCTGGCTTCCTAGTTCTGTTCTAATTTGTCTAATTGTTTCTAAGAATGGCTGAGATTCAATATCACCAACTGTTCCACCAATTTCAGTAATAACTACATCTGCATCTGCAAGTTCTCCTGCACTGTATATAGCCTCTTTAATTTCATTAGTAATATGAGGAATAATTTGTATAGTTTTACCTAAATATTCCCCTTTTCTTTCTTTACTTAAAACTTGCATATATACTCTACCTGTAGTTATGTTACTATATCTATTTAAGTTTTCATCTATGAATCTTTCATAGTGTCCTAAGTCTAAATCACATTCTAATCCATCATCAGTAACAAACACTTCACCATGTTGACAAGGATTCATTGTACCTGGATCAATATTTAGATATGGATCTAATTTTTGAATAGTTACTTTAACTCCTCTTGACTTTAAAATTCTACCAATAGAGGCAGCAGTTATTCCTTTCCCTAATCCAGAAACAACTCCACCTGTTACAAAAATATACTTTTTACTCATAATAACTCCCCCAATTCATATTTTTATCTATTAATTTACGACTTTTAAATTTTAATTATTATTAAATGTTTCTGATAACACTTCTATAAATTCAGTATTATTGTACTCTAGTACTGAATATGTAGTTTCAAATTCATCTGTTCCAGAAATGATAATTTCAGCTTTATCATCATTATTTAAATCTGTTACAAACTTAAGTGAATATATTTTAAATTTATCTGAATTATTCAGATCGTATACATAGTTGTACTTAACAAGTTTTGAATTACCTATACTATCTACACTTATGATTGCAGAATATACTCCACTATCATTATCTTTAGAGATAACTGTTAAAAATCTCATTCTTTCATCTGCAGTAATAGATGTTTCATATACACTAATAATATTTACACTGCTATCTAAAATCCCATAAATGCCAAGTGCATTTCTAACATACTCTTCATAAATGATAAGTTCATCTTCAGTAAGCTCTATTACTCCAGAATACGGATTACTCATATACGTATCTTCAGGAAGGGTATAATACTCTGTAACTTTATCTACATAATCTGTAAGTCCTACAAAGCTTGTCCCATTTTGATATAGTTCTTTTAAAGTAAATAGTCCTGCTTTACCATCAGGTGTATATATTTCAAGACTAGTATCTTCTCTAACTGTAGAATGATTATAGTACATAGCCGCGCTAACCCATCTATTTTCATATACGCCACCAACTATTACATTACTTAGTATAATTGGAATAGAATTTTTAGCTATATCTGTTGATATATGATCTGCTGAATTATCTATTTTTTCATATACTATATTGTTACTAAAAATAACAAACAAAGAATATGAAATACTTATTAAAAGTATAATAGCTATAACTATCATAAAATACTTGATTTTCCTATTAAAACTTAATTTTGTTTTAGAATATTTATCCATTAATACACCCACTTTCCACTATCCATTGAAAACACACAGCCACAATATTTTTGTTTATATAATTCATAATCACTTGCAAGCTTTTGGCCATGTCTAAATATTTTTACATAATCATAATGTAAATATTTAATACTATACTCTTCTTCTAGCATTTTTCCTATTTTTTTTATCATATCTTGATTTTGATATGGACTTATACTAAGAGTAGTCATTACACTATCAAACCCATTTTCTTTTGCATATTCAAAAGTATATTTAAGTCTTATGTAATAACAGTACTCACATCTTGATGTAAATTTATCTTTATCTAAATTAATAACATTTGTTATAAAGTTATTTAAATCGTATCCATCTATAGTAACTAATGTACATCCTACTTCAGAGGTAAATTTAACTAAATTATCTTTTCTTCTATCGTGTTCAAACTTTGGATGAATATTAGGATTATAATAGATGCTTGTTATTTGCACATCTTCTTTTATATCAAATATTTCTTTTTTAACTGTTATATCTTCATATATTCCTGTAAAACAAGGTCCACAGCAAGTATGAATTAAAATATTTTTCATATTAATTCTCCTCCCATTTTAAACCTAAATGTTCATAAGCAAGCTTAGTTGCAATTCTACCTCTAGTAGTTCTAGCTAGAAAACCTATCTGCATTAAATATGGTTCATATACATCTTCAATAGTATCTTTATCTTCACCAATTGCAGCAGCTAAAGTATCAAGACCACATGGGCCACCACCAAATTTATTTATTAAAGTTTCAAGCATAATTCTATCTATTTCATCAAGTCCAAGCTCATCTATTTCAAGTCTAGCTAGTGCTTCTTTTGTTACATCATAATCTATTTTAGTTTGATTTTTAACTTCAGAGAAATCTCTTACTCTCTTAAGAAGTCTATTTGCTATCCTTGGAGTTCCTCTACTTCTTGAACCTATTTCTAAAGAAGCTTCACTTTCTATATCTGAATTTAATATTGTAGCACTTCTACTTACTATTTTAGCTAAGTCTTCTACTTTATACATATCAAGTCTATGTATTATTCCAAATCTATCTCTAAGTGGAGATGAAAGATTTCCGGCCTTTGTTGTAGCTCCAACTAAAGTAAATCTAGGAAGATCTAGTCTAATACTTCTAGCAGATGGACCTTTACCAATCATAATATCAAGATTAAAATCCTCCAAAGCTGGATATAGCACTTCTTCAACTGACTTATTCATTCTATGTATTTCATCAATAAATAGTAAGTCATTTTCTTGAAGATTAGTTAGTATAGCTGCAAGATCCCCTGTTTTAGTGATAGCAGGTCCAGATGTTATTTTAATATTAACACCCATCTCACTTGCAATAATACTAGCTAAAGTTGTTTTTCCAAGTCCTGGAGGACCATATAACAGTACATGATCTAAAGCTTCACCTCTAGATTTAGCAGCATCAATATATATTTTTAAATTTTCTTTAACCTTTGTTTGCCCTATATATTCTTCAAGCATAGTTGGTCTAAGTGAAACTTTTGCTTCAAATTCCTCATCAAACTCTCCAAACTCAGGTGAAATAACTCTATCTTCTATCATACGTACTCCTTAGTTTACATTTAACCTTAAATCCCTGTTAAATGCTTATTTTTCATATTTTTTATTATATCATATATGTATATTTTTAAGCAAATATTTTAACAAAATTTATACATACTTTTTAAAATTTAAATATATATAAAAATCCCAATTGTCAAATGGTATGTCATTAATAACAATTAGGATTATTTATTTTATTTAATATTTACTTAATTTAACTATTTAATCTATTTATTTCTACTTATTAAGTAATGGTTTTAAAAACTGGCCTGTATAACTATTTTCATTTAAAGCTATTTTTTCTGGAGTTCCAGTAGCAACAAGTGTTCCACCTTTATCTCCTCCTTCAGGTCCTAAATCAATTATATTATCTGCACACTTAATAACATCAAGATTATGCTCTATTATAACAACAGTATTACCACTATCTGTTAATCTATCAATTATATGTATTAAATTATGTACATCTGCCATATGTAGTCCTGTTGTAGGTTCATCTAAAATGTATAATGTTTTACCTGTTGCTCTTTTAGAAAGCTCTGTAGCAAGTTTTACTCTTTGAGCTTCACCACCAGAAAGCGTAGTAGATGGCTGCCCAAGTTTAATATATCCAAGTCCAACATCATAAAGAGTTTGAACTTTATTTTTAATATTCGGTATATTTTTAAAGAAATTACATGCTTCTTCAACAGTCATATCTAAAACATCACTGATATTTTTACCTTTATATTTAACCTCTAAAGTTTCTTTAGAATATCTTTTTCCTTTACAAACTTCACATTCAACATAAACATCTGGTAAAAAATGCATTTCTATTTTATTTACACCATCACCAGAGCAAGCTTCACATCTTCCACCTGGCACATTAAAGCTAAATCTTCCTTTAGCATACCCTCTAGTTTTAGCATCTTCAGTTGCAGCAAATATATCACGAATATGATCAAACATACCTGTATATGTAGCTGGATTTGATCTAGGAGTTCTACCAATAGGAGATTGATCTATATCAATTATTTTATCAATATTTTCTATACCCGTAACTTTATCACATTTACCTGGTCTTAAATTATTTTTATTAATAACTTTAGAAACAGATTTAAATAATATTTCATTTACTAACGTTGATTTACCACTACCAGATACACCAGTTACTGCAGTAAGGATTCCAATAGGGAATTTAACATTAATATTTTTTAAATTATTTTCTTTAGCACCTTTTATTTCAATATTTAATTTAGAAGCTTTTCTTCTTTTTTTAGGAACTTCTATCTTTATTTTACCACTTAAATATTTACCTGTAATACTATTTTCATCTTTTTTAATTTCATCTATTGTTCCACTAAATACTATATTACCACCATGAACTCCAGCTCCTGGACCAATATCAACTATATGATCTGCTTCATTCATAGTATCTTCATCATGTTCTACTACAATTAATGTATTACCTAAATCTCTCATTTTTTTAAGAGATTTAATTAATTTTTCATTATCTTTTTGATGAAGTCCAATACTTGGTTCATCTAAAATGTATAGTACTCCAGTAAGGCCTGAACCTATTTGAGTTGCAAGTCTTATCCTTTGTGATTCACCACCAGATAATGTACCTGAACTTCTAGCTAAAGTTAAATAATTTAGTCCAACATCAATTAAGAATTGTAATCTACTTTTTAGTTCTTTTATTATTTGCTCTGCTATAGCTTTGTTTTTAACAGATAGTTCATCTGATACTTTATCAATATATGTTTTAGCATCTTGAATACTAAGTTTAGTAAGCTGATCTATATTAAGTTTTCCTACTGTAACAGCAAGTGCAGATTTATTAAGTCTTGCACCATTACAAGTACTACAATTGCTTGCAGTCATATAACCTTCATAAAACTGTTTCATTCCTGGTGAAGAAGTCTCTCTAAATCTACGTTCTAATGAATTTACAATACCTTCAAACTCACTTTCAAAATTTCTAGTTAAACTTCTAGTTATATGTTTAAAGTTAATTTTTTCATTACCACTACCATATAATAATATATCATAGAATTTAGGATCTAAATCTTTAATTTTAGTATTTGGTTTAACACTGTAGTGATTACATAAACCTTCAATATACATATTACTTATGCTATCCATAGTACTTGAAGACCATGCTAAAATAGCTGAAGTATCATTTAACCTTTTTTCTTTATCTGGTATTATCTTATCAACATCAATTCTAAGTAGTTCACCAAGACCAGTACAAGAAGGGCATGCACCATATGGTGTATTAAAAGAAAACATACGAGGAGTAAGTTCATCAATGCTGATAGAGCAATCTGGACAAGCATAATTGCAACTAAATAATGTTTGTTTACCTTCAAGCTCTTCTATAACCACTAGATTGTTTGCCTGAGCTAGTGAAAGCTCTATAGCTTCTGTAAGTCGTAAAGATATTTCATCTTTAATAACAAGTCTATCAATAACAATTTCTATATTATGTTTTTTCTTTTTATCAAGCTCAGGTAAAGATTCACTTAAATCAATCATTTGTCCATCTACTTTAGCACGAACAAATCCTTCTTTAACTGCATTTTCTAAAAGCTTAATATGCTCTCCTTTTTTACCTCTAACAATAGGAGCAAGAACTAATATTTTTTTTCCATTTTCTAAAGACATTACTTGTTCTACTATTTCATCAACAGTTTGCTTTTTAATTCTTTTACCACAATTTGGACAATGTGGAACTCCAATTCTTGCATAAAGAAGTCTTAAATAATCATAAATTTCAGTTACTGTTCCAACCGTAGATCTTGGATTTTTAGAAGTAGTTTTTTGATCTATAGAAATAGCTGGAGAAAGTCCCTCTATATATTCAACATCTGGCTTTTCCATTAAACCTAAAAATTGTCTTGCATAGGCTGATAATGATTCAACATATCTTCTTTGTCCTTCTGCATATATAGTATCAAAAGCAAGTGAAGATTTACCACTACCAGAAAGTCCTGTAAAGACAACAAGCTTATCTCTTGGAATTTCAAGATTAATATTTTTTAAATTATGCTCTTTAGCACCTTTTACTATTATTTTATCTAACATTTTTATCACCTTATGCTTTTATTATATCATGTGAACAAGTGTTTTTCAATAGTCTTTATTCATTTTAATACTTATGGTAACTTTTACTAATGTATAAATACTTAAATACATGAAAAAACCTCTTAAATTTTAAGAGGTTTAATAATTTCAAATTTTAATTTTTTTTACTGTTTCTTTTACTATTTTTTTGTGCAACTACTACAAGTGGTTGTAAGCGTTTAACTAAATATATTTTATTATTAACTGTAGTAAGTTTGTCACCTTGTCTTATATCCCTATCACATAGAGTATCTAGAGAAGCTTCTCTAAGAAATAGCTGATTAGGTTTCAAATTTAAATTTTTACTAATTGAAGCAATAATAGAACGTTTTGATATCGATTCTTTCTTTTCATTATCTTGCTGTGGTTGTTTATAATATTCTACTTTTATACCGCCAGCTATAGCTCTAGCAGCTAGTATTTTATCAGAAGTATGAATTGTAACATTCTCTTTTCTTGCAACATCTAAAATTTGAAAGTCTGCTTTATCCTCATATTCAAAATATTCAATATCTTCTTCATCATACGATACTATTTCAAACTTTTTCTCAACAATATAGTCAAAAAATATTTTAGCTTGCTTTTGCTTTTTTTCTATTACCATCTGCTCAAATACTAAGCTACATATAATTATTTTCTTATCCATTAAAAGATTATAATCAAAGTTTGGGTTAAGTAGTAATGATGTATCAAAAACATCTCCATTGTTAATTTTTAGATCCATAGTACATCTCCTTTTAATTAAAAGTTAATTTATTTATTGTTTACTACTACATTATATCATAGTTTTTTACAAATTCAACTAATATTAGTTATATGTACATCTATATCTCTTTTTTTATGCAAAAAACTCCTTAAAATATTAAGGAGCCTTTATACATAATTACATTTAATTAATCATTCTATATATTTAACTATGTGTCCAAAATTTTTGGATTCAATAGCCTTATATAAATTTTTATCAGATGTACACACCATAGTAAAGTTATTTACAAGATGTAATATTTCTTCAGTTTCATCTGTATATTTGCTATCTACAAAAATAATATCGATCTCATTGCATGCTATTTTTTTTAATAATTTTTTAGCATATATCCGGTGGTGAGCTTTTTTTTCTAATAATTGTTCTACACTATTCTTTGTTAATATTAATATTCTTGATGATAGCTCTTCTTTAAGAAACTTTAATTTATATTTATATAGTGTCAAACTATCTACAATAAGATATTCAGCTAAAAAGTCTTTTACATAATTTTCTGTTAAGTATATTTTATTATTTTCTATAGCATAATAAATAATAGGTATACACCTTATTTTTGCCCTTAGCACAATACCCATATCAGAAGTTATTATAATTGGATTCTTGTATTTTTTTGTTGCTGCTAAAATTTCTAAATCTGCTACATCCTCGTATACTGGAACATTTTCAATTATTGTCTCATAAAATATAACCTTATTCTTAAACCTCTTTAAAAAATATAAAAAATTTCTAGCATTTTCATTTTTTACACTGTGTTTGTGAATTTGAAAATACACACCAGAAGTAATAATTAATTTACAGTATCCCATTGTATTAATTTTTTTTATAAGATTAGGATATCTTAAAACTGTTGACGTATCAATAATAATGTTATACAAATCAACTTTTTCCATTTTATGTTTTTGGGATTTAAATGCATCTTGTTTTCTTTGTTTTATCCGTTTTTTGTAATGCTTTGTATCTCTTTTCATAACATTTTCTCCTTATTAATTATAATTTAGTTTATTGTTATTATTGCTCTATTATTATATCACAATTTTTTACAAATTCAAGCCATTCCTATTAATATACAAATAAGATTACATAATTCAAAGTGATTAGTATCAAAAAAACTAAAGCTAAATCAATGTTTAACTTTAGTGTTTTTTTATTATTTTAAATATTAGTAAGTATTGCTTTTACATAATACTCTGCAAACTTATTAATTTCTTTTGCCTCTTTATCTTCTAAAACAAGTGCAAATATATTTGACATATTAGCAAACATTATATATGAAATATTCATAAATGATTTATATGCAAGTTTAAGATATCTATTTTTATCATCCATTTTACAACTTTTACATAAAAAGTAGTTATAATAAAAATTATAATTTATAACATCTTTACTTTCTTTAAGTTTACCTTGACAACCATGACATTTAATTATATTGCTACCAAAACCAAGTATCACCAGCATTCTTATTCTAAATACATCAAGTATATAATTTTTATCTGTAGTTTCAAGTATATGAAGTGTATTTAAAAATAATTTTATTATTACATTTGTATCCATATTTTCTTCTGTAAGTGTATTTAATAATTTAGTAACTTCAAACACATTTGTTAGTTTATCAAAATCTGTTCTTAATTTATAAAAAGTACTTATAACCGTAGCAGAATTTATATGATAGAAGCTTGTCCCTTTAAAAAGTATAAATTCACTATATACTAGATATTGACTACTTGCAAGAAGTGGACTCTTAGTCTTTTTTGCACCTTTTGCCATACAGGTAACAAGTCCTAAACTATCTGTAAGGAGAGTTATTATTTTATCATTATCACTGTACTGAACTTCTTTAATAACAATTCCCTTTGTTTTAATAAGTTTCAATTTAATACCTCATTTCATATTACTATTTAAATCATTATAATCATCTAAAACTTCATCAAAACTATCTTCTGTATTTTGCATATTTTTTTCATTTGATTTATATGCTAAATAATCAGCTACTTTACCAGTTTCTAAAAACTTATTAAACCCTTCATAATCCATATGTATCACCTTAGTACTACTATATGTAATTTATAATACTTTATACATTTACTTTTGATTATTTCTAAACTTTATCGATTTTAAATGATTATCACTATTTTCCCAATCTTCTTTTACTTTAACAAATAATTTCAAATTAATTTTAACATCTAATGTTTTAGCAAGATCTATCTTAGCAAGATTAGTGATATGGCGTATTTTTTTACCACCATCACCTATTATGATTGGCTTGTGTGACATTCTTTCACATATTATTGATGCCTCTATATCGTATGTTAAATCTCCATTAACATTAACTCTTTCTTTAAATATGTCCACAACTACATTAACGCCATGAGGAATTTCTTCTTCATAATTTTTAAGTAGCTTTTCCCTTATGTTTTCCTCTACAATTTCTTTTTCTGTTATATCTGTTATTTCGTCTTCATTAAATAGCATTTCAGATTCATCTAAATACTTTTCAATCATTTTAATTAATATGTCTAGTCCATCTTCTTTAAATATTGATACAGGGACTATTTCTAAAAAATTAAGTCCTATACTATTTGCATATTCTGTGTACATAGTAATTATATTAAATAGTTTAGATTTTTCTATTTTATCTATTTTATTTATACATAGTATAGTTTTTTTATTTAATTTTGAAATATCATTCATTACTTTAGCTGCTGCATCATCA
This sequence comes from uncultured Clostridiaceae bacterium, assembly GCA_964371585.1. Taxonomy (GTDB): domain Bacteria; phylum Bacillota; class Clostridia; order TANB77; family CAG-465; genus RGIG5057. The sequence continues at coordinate 221,199 of CAYJMD010000001.1, read as the reverse complement.
ATTTTAGTATGAGTAGCATCTACTAAGTATATTATTACATTTGCTCCTTTTACAGCATTTGAAACTCCATTCATCATATAATTACCCATTTTACTTTTAGGTATATGAACACCTGGTGTATCTAAAAATACTATTTGTGAAGTCTCAGATGTAACTATTCCTTTCACATTAAATCTTGTTGTTTGTGGTCTTGGCGCTGTTATTGCTACTTTAAAACCAACTAATTTATTTATCAGAGTTGATTTACCTGCATTAGGTTTTCCAACTACTGAAACATATCCTGCTTTAAACATTTTATTCTCCTTCTAATTTTAATTTATTTCATAACTTCCTTTATTTTGCATATACTTTAATAGTATTATTTTAAAGGAGAGTATTATGGCAAATACACTAACTACCATGTGTCCATATAATTTAGCTGTTAGACAAATCTATTGTCAAGGTGGAACTCCTAGAACTATAGAAAACATATATAATAATATTTTACCTAACACTGTAATAGCTCTAGAACTTGGTTATACACTTACATATATTTCTGGTGATAATTTAAATGTAACAATAACATTTTCAAACCAGCTTTTTATCCCCGATCTTACCTTTAAAATTCCAAATGGAAGTTACAAGGTGTTTACACTTCCAGCTACAAACAAAACTTTACAAGTATATGTAGGAGCTAGAATGATTACACAAAGTTAATATGAAAGGATGTACAATATGACCGATTTTAGTGTTGATTTAGATATAATAGACTTATGTTGTAGTAAAGGCTTTAATAATAAGATTCAAAAAAGTCTTACTATTACAGATACCCAAACTACACTTTTATTACAATGTAATTATACTTTAAATGTTATTAATATAACTGAAGAATATATAACTATACTAATTCAAGACGGCATTAATGTTATTGTATCCAATGTATATACAACATTTACATCTGAAATTTGTATAACATCATGTAAAAATATTAGTCATACTTTATTTGTATCTTGTAGTATTACAGAAATATAATTACAAATCTTATTATTTTACTTCTAAGCTTTTTTAAAATAGTTTATTTGTCTTTTAGCTTCACTTTGTAATATTTTATCTCTATTGTCATATATTTTTCTACCTTTGCATATACAAAGTTCTACTTTAAACCACTTACCAGATTGATATAGTTTACTAGGCACTAAACTATATCCTCCCTGTTTAATAAATCCTGCTAATTTAAATATTTCTGATTTATGTAATAATAATTTTCTATCACGTTTCTCATCAACATTATTTATATTTCCCATTTCATAATGACTTATGTGAGCATTTTTAAGCATTACTTCAGAATTTTTAAGAAGGGCAAAACTATCTTTAAGAACAGCTTTTCCCTTACGAATAGATTTAACTTCTGTTCCTTTAAGTTCAATTCCACATTCTATCTTATCTATTATTTCATATTTATGGTTAATTTCTTTATTTCTAATACATATATTATTTTGAGTTTTTTTAGTATCTTTCATTAATATTCTCCTAATTTAATTATATATTATTATATCATACATATGATATACATTCAAGTTTACAACTGTGCGAAAAAACACCCTAAAATATTAGGGTGTCTCTTTTTGACTATCAACTTAAAAGTTGATAAGAAGTTTTCAAAAAAGGTGTAGATTAATTTATATAGATTACAATGTTTGGTCTAAGTTCTAAAGTTTAATATTTAAGTTTGAAATTTAATCCAATTTTAAGTTATAAAGTTAGAATTTAACCTCCTCATTCATCAAAAATTATTTTTTTGAAAACTATCTAATGTCCTAAACATTATATACTATTAGTGATTAAATGTCAATAGTTTTACATAATTATATTTTAGTTGATTTTTTATTTTGTTTTTTTATTACTTTTTTTTCATTACTTTTTCTAGCACGTAAATGAGATTTTTTAGTAGTTTTATGATATATTTTATTATAGTATGCTCTCCACATTTTAGCTACATTTTCTTCACTATAGTAGTCTGCACATTTAGCAGCCATAACAGATGCTTGTCCATAATATTCTTTATCATCTCTAAGTTTTAACAACTGTTCTTTAAACTCATCATTATTTGTACCTTTTAAATAATAACCTTCCAGTATACCTTTGTATAGTTCTATATCTCTTAGTAATATCGGAACTTTACAATTAGCAGACTCAAGTATAGTCATTGGGAATAATTCTTCATAAGAAGCAAGGAACATTACATCTGCAACATTATATATACTATTCATTTCTTCTCTTGGTACAATCCCTAGAAATTTAACATTTGATGGTGGATTTTTAGTAATTCTTTTTATTTCTTCATATCCATCTGATAAATTTTTAAAAGAAAATCCTCCTGCCCAAACAAATTCAACATCTGGCATACTTTTAGCAACTTCAATAAAATCATAAATACCTTTTCTTTTTTGAAGTTGTCCAACACAAAGAACTGTAAATTTATTTTCTTTAATCCCATATTTTTTCTTAACATTCCCTATTTCGGATTTTTTCATTTTATAGAAAGTTTTTTTAGACACAAAGTTAGGGATATATGTAACTTTTTCCCTGTCTACTCCATATTCAGCAAGTTTTTCAATAAAATAAGGATTAACTGTTATTAAATAGTCCATTTTTTTATAAAAATCTATTACATATTTATAAAATACTTTCTTAAACAATTTAGGTAATTTAATACTATTTTCTAAAGTTTCTGGCAAAAAGTGTACATATCCTACCGCAATAGAATTTATTTTAACAAAAGGTAATGTTAAAAAATATTCTAAATTAATTGTATGATAATGCATTATATCTGCATACTTAAATTGGTTAATAGTAACCCCAAATTCATCATTTAATCTTTCTCTTACAAGTTTAACTTGCTCTTCATAAGCAGATAATACACCTTGACCTTTTACTGAATCTGCTTTTGACATCATGTTTATTTTTTTATGCATTGATTACACTCCCCTTTAAAACTCGATATTTCCATCCATAACATTTTGATTTTTTTCATTTAATTTATCACTATTTTCTATTTCAAAATATTCTTCTAAAATAGGTTTTACTACATTTGCAACATATGTACCTTCTCCACCTTGTTCTACCACAGCATATACTGCTATCTTAGGATTTTCATATGGTGCATACCCTACAAATAACCCATTACTTGTTTTTCCATATACTTCTGCTGTACCTGTTTTTCCTGCTACGTTCACACCTAAATCTTTAAATGCACTATATGCAGATCCACCTTGGCTAGTAACCAGCGACATACCATAAGTTATTGCATCTAAATATTCTTCATCAATATCTAAATTTCTTTCTTCATATACTACTGAAGTTTCTTTTTCAATATGTGAATTAAGATCCTCTAAACTTAATGTTATATTCTCATCATCTGTAACTTTTTTTACTAAAGATACTCTGTTTAATGTTCCACCATTTGCAAGAGCTCCTATATAGTTAACCATAGCTATAGGCGTAAAGCTACTAGCTTCTTGACCTATTGAAGCTGATAATGTTTGACCAACATACCAGTTATCTGGATCTCTTGTTTCTCCAGCTATTTTACCTTCTACTTCTCCTGATATTTCTATACCTGTCTTATCTGAAAGACCAAACAAAGTAGCATACTCAATTATATTAGCAATACCTAAACGTACGCCAACATCATAAAAGAAATAGTTACAAGATACTTGTATAGCTTCAGAAACATTTACATATCCATGATCTATTCCATATCTATCATGTATCCAGCATTTAGGATTATGTCCAAGTGGATATACACCTTTATCTAAAATTTCTTCTTCAACAGTTAAAACTTCTTCTTCTAGAGCCGCAACTCCCATAAGCATTTTAAATGTTGAACCTGGAGAATATGTCCCAGATATAACTCTATTATGTAATGGGTTTAAAGCGTTTGTTGTTATTTCTCTCCAATCTAAATAATCAATACCTGTAACAAATAAGTTAGGATCAAATGATGGATAACTAACCATTGCAAGTATTTCTCCTGTAGCTGTGTCCATCACAACAACAGCTCCACTATTTGAAAGTTCTACACCTTCACTGCTTCCTCCAGCTTCTTCAATTCTATCAGCATTAACATCATTTATAACATCTATGAGTGCTTGCTCAGCTACCGTTTGTAATCTATAATCTAAAGTAAGTGTTACACTATCACCTGAAATAGGTCTTGTAGTTATAGTTTCAGAAGAAATAATCCCCATACTACTTACTTCTGTTTTTTTAATACCATCTTCACCTTTTAAATATTCTTCAAAAGATTCTTCAATACCTGTTTTACCAACAATACTGTTTAATTTATATCCATCTTCCTTAAGTGTATTATATTCATCTCTTGATATATTACTTACATATCCCACACTATGAGCAAATAAATCTCCATATGGATATACTCTTTTAACAGTTTGCTTAGTTTTTATTCCTGGTATTTCTAAATTTTTTTCTTCTATTTCAGCAACAGACTTTTCTGAAATATCTTTTGCTATAGTTACAGGATTAAATAGTGAATATCCCATAAGACCAGCCTCATATCTTACATTAATTATTTTAATAGCGGTCTCTCTTTCGTAATCTTCTAATCCATATCTATATACGTATATATCTATAATTTCTTCAAAAGTAGCATCTTCCTCAAAATTTAAATCTTCTTTCCATGATAACTCCTGAGCTTTATTTTCAAAATTGAAATTATCAGAAGTTTCATTTAGTGGAAAACTAGAATATACTTCATCACCATTTGAAGTTAAGATATCAATAACTCTAAGTATTATTTCATTTTGCTGCTGAGATGTTATATCAACTTTGTATATAACTAAATCATCAACAAGCTCATTTGTAGCAAGAATAACTCCATTTCTATCTAGAATTTCTCCTCTTGCTGCTGGTATTGTTTCTGTTCTTAACATTTTTGTCTCTGACAGAGCTCTGTAAGTACTTCCATTAACTAGCTGAATATTAACTAGTGTAATTATGAATATAGTAGAAATTATACTTGTCATCATAACTATTACCGCTTCTCTATTTTCAAAAACTAATTTTAATTTAGCAATTAACTTTTTTATCTTACTCACCCTTTCTTTTAGTATAATTCTTTATTATCTGAATATTTAGTAAATAGTTTATCAAATACATTAAATAATATAAATGATAGTGCTATATTTAATATAACAACCATTATAGTTTGTAATAATAAATATATAAAATCAAACTGTAATGAGTTCATAATAATATATATAATATATACTAATACTTCAAAAATAACTGTACCTATAAGAGTTATATATATTAATGACTCTTTACTATCTTTCCTATAATTGAAATTTATAAGTGCAATTATTACTGAAGTTATAGTATAACATATAGTATATATTCCAAATGTACTACTATATATTAAATCCAGTATTATTCCCATTAGCAATGCATAGATTGATGATTTAAGCATCTTTCCCCTAAGAGCTGTCACAAGCACAGTAATAAGAAGTATATTTGGTTTAGCTCCAAAAATATTATTTGGATTAATTAGAAATATTTGAATAATAAACATTAAAAATATAAATAGTGTTATAATAATATTTAAAGTGATTTTTTTCATACTACCACCTAATTTATAATAACAGATACTTCACTAAGTGAACCTGTATCAACTGACGGCTCTACTATAGCATATCTATCACTCTCATTTTTTTCATTTACTACACTTGTTACTTTACCTACAACAATAGAACTAGGATACATACTGCTTGTTCCAGACGTATATATAACATCACCTATTGATATTTCTGTATTTATTGGTATATGACTTAATTTTAAAGATTCACTTTCTATAAAATTAAATTCACTTTTTAAAATAGCAGATTTGTTAATAGTCGATATTGTTACACTTACTGCTATTTGTGGATCAAGTATTGTTGTTATAATACTTGTATTTTCAGTTACATTTGATACATATCCAACAAGTCCATCTGAATGTATAACAGGTTGGTATATTTCAATACCATCATTTGTTCCTATATCTATAGTTAAAGTATTTGAATAATTATCATGATTTCTAAATATAACTTTACCATGTTTTAATTCATAGTGACTATACTTTTTATCTATGTCTAACATCCTTTTTAAAGATTCATTTTCAGCAATTAATTCATTTGATAAAACTTGCTGTAATTTTAATTCTTCATTTTCTGAAGTTAATCTTTCGTTTTCTGAAAGTAATGTATCTTTATTAGTAAAGAAATCACTAGCATTACTTACTAGACCTGTAGTAAAATTAGCTATAGATACAAAAGGTGTTAAGATAACATCTGAAATACCTATAAGGACAGAATTATTTGTAAATCTAAATCCTATAGTAGCTACTAAAATAGATATTACAATCATAATGATAGCTATAATTATTTTTTTTCTATTATCTTTTTTATTGTAATTATAATCATATTTCATTTTAAGTACTCCTTTATTTTATTATTGGCAATTACTGTATATTTATTATCTCTTTTTAGTCTTCACAGATTTTTTAAGAACTTGAATATTTTCAAGTGTAAGACCTAAACCTTTTATAACCATATTATCAGCATTGGTAGCTATTTGTACTGGTATTCCAAGCTCTTCTGATAAATATCTATCTAAATCACCTATATTAGCACTTCCTCCTGTTATTGTAATACCATTACTCATAATATCACCTGCAAGTTCAGGAGGTGTAACTTCTAAAGTTTCTTTAATTACTTTTAATATTCTATTTAATGTGTCATCAATTGCTTCTTTAATATCTTTAGTTGTAATTGTTATATCCTCAGGTAGTCCTGTACCTAAATTTCTACATTTTATTGTAGTTCTATCCTCAGTCATAGTCTCATAAGCTGATGCTATCTGTTTCTTTACATTTTCTGCATCTATTAAACTAATAGAGACATTGTATCTATTCTTCATATAATCAACTATATCTCTATCAAAATTTTCTCCACCTATTCTAGCAGATTTAGAAACTACAATACCACCAAGTGACATTACAGAAACTTCTGTTGTACCTGCACCTATATCAATAATCATACTTCCTTCTGGTTTTTCTAAATTCACTTTAGCTCCAATAGAAGCAGCAACTATTTTTTCTACTAAGTATACTTCTTTAGCCCCAGCTTTGTATAAAACACCTTCAACAGCTCTTTCTTCAACATCTGTAATACTACAAGGTATTGCTACAGCAATTCTTGGTTTAGAAAATATACTTTTTTTAACAACTTTAGAAAGTAATGATTCAATAAGCATTCTTGTACAATCAAAATCTGCTATAACACCTTCTTTTAAAGGCTTAACAGCAATTATTGTATCAGGAGTTCTACCAAACATTTCTTTTGCGGCAGATCCAGCAGCTAAAACTTCTCCTGTAATTTTATTAATTGCAACAACTGTTGGCTCTGTAAGCACTACACCTTTGCCCTTGATAAATATACGAACATTTGATGTTCCTAAATCTATTCCTATGTCTTTTGATATTATTCTCATACAAAATTCCCCTTTACGTCATATGTCCTGTTTCTTTTAAACTTATATAATCATTTTTACCAATTATAATATGGTCTAAAAGTTCAATATTAAATATTTTTGCATATTCTTTTATTTTAGTAGTAAATAATATATCTTGTTTACTTGGAGTTAAATTACCACTTGGATGATTATGTACAAGTATTATACTACTTGCCATCTGTTTTATTGGTTCTGAAAGTATTTCTTTTATACCAATATTTACATTTGAAGTGGTTCCAATAGCATTTGTATTTATAGATAAGATATTATTTGCTCTATCTAAAATTACTGTCTTAATTATTTCTTGTTTCTTATTTGTAAATGTTTCGTTTAAAACATTAAATATTACTTTAGGACTTGTTACTTTTATTTTAGCTACACTAACCACTTTAGCTAATCTCTTAGAAAGTTCTATTGTAGCTTTTATTTGTATAGCTTTAACTCTACCAATTCCTTCGAATCTTTTAAGAGTGTTAATACTCATATTAGATAAGTATTCAAGTTCATTAATATTTTCTAAGTTTGTTTGTAATATTTCTCTTGAAATATCTAAACAACTTTTGGTTTTTGTTCCTGTTTTTATAATTATAGCTAGGAGTTCAGAATTAGTTAAATATTCCTCTCCAAGCTTTTCTAATTTTTCATAAGGTCTATCTTCCAGTGGTAAATGTTTTATATTTTAACCCACTTAGTCATCTTAGATGACAACATTGAACCTATGATTAAAAAAAGTACCCCACATACATTTATTTTACACCATATTCCAAAAGTAAGTTCAAGGAAAGCAAGATCAAGTATAAATGGTTCCTGAAAACCTATGTTACCACCTATTGAAAGCCAGCTTAAGTATGAACTTGATGCTAAACTTTCTCCAATTATACAACCAAGCATTGTCATTATTACAATGAATAATATTGCAAATATTTTTTTCATATTATCAATTAAATCCTCCTTTAATTCTTATATCTACTATTATACACTTTAATCACTTAAAAATCAAATTTTTACGCCATATTCTAAGAGAAGATTACTATATAATTGTATTTTAGAAAATAAAAAATAGTAGATAATATTTAATCTACTATTTATCAATTTTATAATTTTATTTATACTAACTTATTACTCATAACTAGGAGTAACAATTATTTTATCATTTAATATTTTAGCTTCAATATCATTTTTAAGCATAACACTTAAATTTTCTTCATTATATTTTTTACAAGCTTCATAGTCATAATCTGCATACATAACAGTAGCCTTTTTATCTGCTATATATATAGGTATCATCTCTATTTCTTCAACTTTATTATTTTCATCAATAGTTATATTATATATATACGACTCTTTAGATTCATCTCTTTCTGCATCTGTAATTAAATAACCTACTGAATATATTATTGGTGTGTCTTTATACATTGTTACTGGTTTAGCTCCTAAACTATGTGAACCTAAAATCAAATCTGCTCCACAATCTACAGCATGCTTTGCCATTTTTTGCATTTCTGTTGTTACCACATCTTCAGATTCTTTACCAAAATGAAAATCAACTATGACAAAATCTGCATTTTCTTTAGCAGTTTCGATATCTCTTTTTATTTTATCTTCATCATAAATATTAATATTAAAATCTTCATATTCAGATTTAGAATTTAAATATGCACTAGTAGAAGATATTATTGCTATTTTTTTATCGTTTTCTTGCATGTACACAATATTATCATAAAGTCCTGCTACTGTAAAATCATATTCGCCTAAAGTACTAATAGTACTATTAAATATATTTTTTGTAAAATCGGTCATATGATCCGATGCTAAAGTTACAACATCTACTCCTAGTCCTGATAGAGCATTTAGTATATCTTTAGTAACTATATAATTACTTTTAGCACTTACAATTTCATTTAATGTTGTAATAGAAGTTGGAAAAGTTGCATAAGTAAAATCTGCATCTCTTGTATAAGCATATATATCTGAAAATGCTAAATTATAATTATAACTTAAATTTTTAGTAACTGCTCCACCCATCATCATTTCGCCTAAAACAGTCATTGTAACAACATTAGTTTTTTCTTCTAATGGCTCAGGTACAGTATTAATATCAACATCTAATAACTCATCTATTTTTTCATCATCATATATATTAACATCATTTTCAGTATTTAAATTAGCATCATATTCATTATCATTAATATTTGTATTATTTAAGGCTACTTGTGATGATTCGCCTTTTAAATCAAAATAAATAAAAGTTGAAACTCCAAGTATTATAAAACATATACACAATGTTGAAATAATTATAACTTTTTTTAAACTAACTTGCCTAAGATCAATTCTCCTTCTATTGAGATCAATTCTAAATCTACTATTTTTCCCCATAAATCTTCCTCTCCTAATGCTTTTACTTTTACGTAATTATTAGTATAACCATATATATATCCATCTTTAAACTCTTCAACTAATATACTATATTTATTTCCAAGCATTAAGTTTAAGTAATTATCTTTCATTGTTTTACTTAAACTAATCAATCTATTACTTCTTAGCGTGGCCTCTTTAGGTGATACGCTATTTGGTAGATTATATGCTCTTGTATGTTCTCTTTTTGAAAACTTAAATATATGCATATCACTAAAACCTATTTCTTTAGAAAGTTTATATGTACTTTCAAATTCCTCATCAGTTTCATCAATATATCCTACTATTATATCAGTAGTTATAGCTGAATCTTTAAATGTACTTTTTAATTTATTAACAAGCTCTAAAATATATTTCGAAGTATATTTTCTATTCATTCTTTTAAGAACTGTATCACTTAAACTTTGTATAGATAAATGAAAATGAGGACACAGTTTACTTACATTACTTAATCTTTTTATATTTTCATCTGTAAGCCATCTTGGCTCTATAGATCCAAGTCTAATTCTTTCAATTCCTTCTACTTTATTTACTTTTTCTATAACATCTATAAGTGTATATTCTTCATTTATATCTTTACCATATGAAGCAATTTCTATACCAACTAAAACGATTTCTTTAACTGATTTTTTAGCAAGATTTTGAACCTCTGTTATTATTTCATTTAAATCTCTGCTTCTTACTCTACCTCTTGTATATGGTATTATACAATATGAACAAAAATTGTCACAGCCATCTTCAATTTTAATACTTTCGCGTATATTTTTAGCTAGAGTTAATGATTTTTTTTGTACATATCTTTTAACACTGCCGATCTCTTCTTTTATTTTTAATGTTCCTGTTACATCTAAGTTTTTAACATTATTATTTTTAAATTCTTCTATATATTTTATTATATCTTTTTTCTCTTCATTACCAAGTGCAAGATCATATAGTTTATACTCAGAATTTGTAAAACCAAGTTCTTCTGTATAACAACCTACAAGTACAACTACACTGTTTTGATTATTTTTTTTAGCTTTACTTACTGCTTGTCTTGATTTACGTGTAGATAAATTTGTAACTGAACACGAGTTAATTACATATACATCTGCTTTATCATCAAATTGTGCTACATCATATCCAGCTTCAATAAATTGCTGTGTCATTAAATTTGTTTCATATTGATTTACTTTACACCCAAGTGTATAAAATGCTACTTTCATTTTTCTCCATTTCTATTTTATTTTAATTTAGTTTTTTCTTACCATTTTTATTATATTAATATATATTACTAGATATAGTGTACTAATGATTATTGAGCCTAAAATATCACTTACATAATGTGCTCCTAAATATATTCTAGTATAACAAGCTATAACCATAAGATTAATTGCGATAGTTGTCATTATCATTTTAATATGTAAGTTCTTTACATGTTTCATAAGTAAGTATATTAATAGTCCATAAAAAGTTATAGCTACCATGGCATGTCCGAGAAGGAAAACTATATCCAAAAAATTCTTTGATACCTTCTAATTGACGTGGTCTTTTTACTATTTCTTTTATTACAATATTTAAAGCTGTTGCAAGGCCTAAATTAAAGGGAATGTTTAAATATTCTTTATTTTTGATACCTAACACTAAAAATATTGCTGATAATGCTATAGGAATATATACAGATATTACATCTGTTAATATAAGCATTGTATCCTTATATTGCATATCTCTGTACATTGTCATATTATCTTTTACATACTCATCTAACATAAGTACATGATCCATACCTATCATTAATATAATACTAGCAATAAGTATAACTAAAACAACTATTATATTAACTTCATTTCTAATAATATATTCTTTCATATTTTTTATTTTTTTCATATATCTAACCCTCTTATTTGTATATATCAAATTTTATTATATATCTATCTTTTTTATTTAAAACAAAATCTATAATTCTAACTTTACCGAATTTTTTAAATGATATTATATCAGACTCTTTTATTTCTTTTACCTTATTTAACTGTCTAATACTATTAACTATCAAATCACCTTTTGAAATCTTTTTATCTGCCTCAGATCTAGATAGGTTAAAAATACTTGCAACTACACTATCAAATCTAAGTGAAGCTGAAGTAGTAGTTTTAGTTTCAAACGTTCTACTAATATTTAAATCTTGAATAAGTATTTCTTCTATCTGTACTTTGACATTTCCTACAAGAGAAATATTTAATTTAATAAATTCAGCAATTGTATCTATAGCAAATATATATCCTATATCATCAATCACAAAAATATCTCCAAGTTTAGATGGATTAATACCACTATTATATAACATTCCCATATAATCTTTATGTTTTAACTTTTCTTTTGTTTTTGGAATTACTTTAAGACATTTTACTTCATCAAAATTATAATCTTCTTCATATGAAGCATACAGCGCTATAACTTTTCTTTCTAAAAGATTATCTATATCAAATACTTTATACTTAATTTTAAATTTATTAAGCAAACTAATTGCTATATTTGTTTCGTTAATATCTAAAAAATCAGTAATAACAGTCATATTTAACTTTTCACATTTTATTATCTTATCTAGTATTCTACTTACAAATATTTTATCATCCATTCTATATGATTTAAGTATATCTTCTTTATTTAACATCTAAAGCTTCCTCTATTATTGTTATAATTTCTTCTGTAGATTCTGACTTATTAATTCTATCTCTATATTCAGCACTATTTTTTATACCCTTCAAATACCAAGCCATATGTTTTCTAAGTTTTAATCTACTTATTTTTTCACCTTCATATTTACAAGCAAGTTCAATATGTTTTCTCATAACCTCATATTTTTCTTTATTTGTTGGTATATAGTTTTCATCACACTGTATTATACTCTTAAATACAAATGGATTACCAAGTGACCCTCTAGCTATCATTATCCCATCACATTTAGTATATTCAAACATATGAAGTGCAGATTTAACATCTGTAACGTCACCATTTCCAATTACTGGAATACTTACTGCTTCTTTAACAGCTTTAATAATTTCAAGATCTGCTACTCCAGTGTAGTATTCTTCTCTTGTTCTACCATGAATTGTAATCATTTTCACTCCTGCTTTTTCAGCAATTTTTGCAACTTCAACAGCAGTTATCTTGTCATCATTAAATCCTTTTCTAGTCTTTACTGTTATAGGTTTTTTAGAAACTTTAACAGCACTTTCTAATATTAATTTAACATTATCTAGATTAAGCAATAGTCCAGCACCATCACCATTTTTAACAAGCTTAGGAGCAGGACATCCCATATTTATATCTATAATGTCAATATCTTCATTTTCATTTAATTTTTTTATTGTACTGCATATAACCTCTGCATTACTTCCAAATATTTGTACTACAGACGGTCTTTCCCCTTCTAATATTTCAAGTAGTTTAGATGTTTTTTCACTTTCAAATTGCATAGCCTTTGAACTTGCCATCTCAGTAAAAGTAAGGCCTGGTTTATACATACGTACAATTTCTCTAAAAGCTTTATCTGTTACTCCTGCCATAGGGCCTAAAAAAACATTATTTTTTACTACTACATCTCCTATTTTAAGTTCATGTATATATTTATTTAACTGATCCATAAATAACCTTTCCTTCATATTCAAAACCTTTTAAATAGTATACATTATGTGTATTTTCACTCACTACAAATACATCATTACTTTTAACTTCTCCATTACCTATATCTATAGTTGAAGTATTTAAATTACTCATATTAACTACAAATAATTTATTTGATTCATCTCCATTTAAAATAGTCTCGTTTTTTAAATCTATAGAAATAGATTCTGGGTCTACACTAATATATGAAATTGGTAAATTTCCATTTTCTAAATAATATAAATTAACTAAATCTTCCATTCTTCCAAGTTTACTTATGTGACTTTCATAATTAGCTACATTTATAGTTTGCACACCTACTACTGTTACTGTTGTAATTATTATAAGCATTATAGCAACAGCAAGCATTAAAATTGTTAGCGATATTCCTTTTTTATTATTCATATATTCCTCCGATTACACATTTTCAATATAATAATTATACTATTATTATACCTTAAAATCAAGTAATTTTAATAAAGTGCACTATCTTTTTAGTTAGATATTTAAATATTTGAATATTATTATTAATGTAAAGTATAAATTTGACTTTTAATACTTTAAAATATATACTATATGTATTGTAAATTGAAGGAGTAATTATGAATAATACTAATTTAGAAAATAACAAACTAATTGAAAATGATGAATTTAAAAGTATAGTAGAAAGTCAAACAGATTATATAGAGAATGTAATATTGAAAGATATAACTATAACCAAAATATACAAAGAAAATTTTGAATTTATAAACTGTGTCTTAGATAATGTTTCATTTATAGACTGTGATTTTGAAAAAGCATATTTTTCAAACTGTATAATACGCAACTGTGACTTATCAAACAACAATTTTAGTAATTCTACATTTAAAAAAGTAGCTATATCAGATTCTAAATTGATAGGTACAAATTTTAATAGAACATATTTTGAGGAAGTTACAATATTAAATACTATAGCAAGAAATATTTATTTAGATGAAACTATATTTATAAAAACAAATATTAATAGTTCAAATTTTAAAGATGCTATTTTCACAAACTCTAAATTAAAAGAATTCACTTTAAATGATACAGTCTTAGTTAATTGTAACTTTTCTAAAACTAAACTTAAAAAAATTGATTTATCTGGTTCAACTACTGATGGTATAATTGTATATACTGAAGATTTAAAAGGTTCAATTATGCTTAAAGAACAAGCTATTGAATTTATAAAAGTTTTAGGAATAAAAATTAAAGAAGATTAAATTAAATTAAATTAAATTCAACTATACTATATGAAATAAAGCTAAATAAAAAATTAAAACCAACAATTTTAATAATAATAAAAAGAGATGTAAACTTATATTGTACACCTCTTTTTGTTTTTTATTAATTATTTGATTATTATCTATTTTTATACTTATATTAATTCTACATCATAAAATTACTTTTTTTTCTTGCAGAAATATTAAGTACTATTGCTATTGCTATTAAGTTTGTCATTAAATTACTACCACCGTAACTAACAAATGGAAGTGGTACTCCTGTTATTGGAAGAAGCCCAAGTGACATTCCTATATTTTGTACAAAGTGAAAGAAAAACATTCCTGTAATACCTACTATAATATATTTAGCAAATAAATCTTCTGTTTCACTAGATAGTTTTATAAGACGTATAATTAAATATGTAAACAGTAGTACTATAGCTGTAGACATTATAAATCCAAATTCTTCAGATAATACTGGAAATATAAAGTCTGAAGATTTAATTGGAAGGTAACCTAGCTGAGTTTGTGTTCCTTCTAAAAAACCCGTACCAAATAACATTCCTGATCCTACAGCTATTTCAGCTTGTATTGCATTATATCCACTTCCAAGTGGATCTAGTGATGGATCTAAAAATACATTTATTCTTTGTTTTTGATATTCGTCAAATCCAAAAAAGTATACAGCTGGAGCTAAAATAAGTATTAGTAAAAATATTCCTACTATATATCTATATTTTATTCCACTAATAAATAACATGAATATTGTTATAATTAAATAAACAATTGCAGTACCAAAATCTGGTTGTAATAAAATAAGTCCAAATGGAATTACAAATAAAATTCCAACTAATATATATTTTTTAATTTCATCTTTTGGTAAAGCTGTTTTATGCTTGTAATAACTAAGTAACTTAGCAAGACATATTATATATCCAAGTTTCATAATTTCAGATGGCTGATATAGAAAAGATCCTATCTCAAACCAACTATTTGCTCCCATTCTACTTTCAGTAAATAATACTAAAATGAGGGCTATTACACTAAATAGATATATACCATAACCAAAAACATCAAAGATATTATAATTAACAAGCCATACTATTATCATTCCTATAAATATAACACCAAAATATAATAATTGCTTACTATATTCATCTTTATTTATTTCTGTATTATATCCAGCACTATATATTCCAACAACACCTATTACAAAAAGTATTACTACTGTTATAAGTATTTTAAAATCAGTACCTTTTATTAAGCTTTTAAGCAAGTATATCCCCCCTTTAAGTAATATTTTTATATACTATAATCTCTATTATTATATTAGATATTATTGTAAAAAGCAAGATACGCTTTATATGTCATATATGTATCTGTAGCTGCAACCGTTTCAAATGGCGAGTGCATAGATAATACAGGCGTTCCACAATCAATTACATCTACACCTTTTTCTGCTAAGATGTATGCTATTGTACCGCCTCCACCTTTTTCGATTTTACCTAAAGTTCCCATTTGGAACATTACACCAGCTTTTTCAAACACATTCATAACTTCAGAAACATATGCTGCATTTGCATCAGAACTATTGTATTTACCACCACTACCTGTATATTTTTCTAGTGATACTCCACATCCTACAAGATTAGCATTTTGAATATCTGAAACTTCTTCATGACATGGATCTATTGCAGTTGAAACATCAGCTGATAACATTTTTGAATTATAATAAACTTCAAATAAATCTACATCTTTTTCGTTTTTTAATTTAATTAATTTATTAATGAACATATCAAAAATATTAGAGCTCATTGATGTATTACCAACACTTCCTATTTCTTCTTTATCCACAATCATGGCAACTAAAGTTTTACTTGTTTCTTTTGCATTTATTAAAGCTTCTATTGTAGCATAACTACAAATTCTGTCATCATGACCATATGCTCCAAGTAAACTACTATCTAGTCCAATATACCTTGGTTTAAATGCTGGAACAAATGAAATTTCACTGCGAGCAAAATCAATTTCTGTAATACCATATTTTTTATTTAATAATTTTAATATATTATTTTTAACAGTATTTTCTTTTTCATCTTTATCACCTGATTTTATTGATCCAAATAATATAGACATTTTTTCAGGATCTATAAATTCATTTGCTGTTTGTTTCATTTGATCTTTAGCTAAATGAGGTAATAAATCTGCTATAGTAAAGCAAGGTTCATCTTCTTTTTCACCTAAAGTTATTTTTACTTTTTCATTATCTTTGGTATATATAACACCGTGCATACTAAGTGGTATTGTAAGCCATTGATATTTTTTAATTCCACCATAATACTGAGTTTTTAAAAGACCTATTCCTTTATTTTCATAAAGTGGCATTGGTTTTAAATCTAGTCTAGGAGAATCTATATGAGCTCCTAAAATATTAAGACCACTTGCAATATCATCACTACCAATAACTGCTGCGTATAATGATTTTTCTTTATTAATAAAATAAACTTTATCATTTTTCTTTAATTTTTTAAATGTACTTAAAGCTTTAAACCCTGCTTTTTCTAGTTTTTTAACTACTTCTTCAACAGCTTCATATTCAGTTTTAACAACTGTCATAAAATCCATATATCCTTTAATATATTTATCCATCTCTTTAATTTCTTTTGCGTCTAAATTTTCATAAACATTCTTTTTTTCATATTTTAAATTCATATCTATCACCTTTCTTATTTTATAACATATAACTTATCTTGTTCATAACCTAGTATTTTACCACCAAATTCAGTAACAATTATCATTTCTTCAATAGAGCCTCCATTTTCAATAGCTATTCTTGGTTCTAATGTATATATACCATTATTAACTAATTGAAGATTTGCTTTCTTATTATTCTTAGAAGAAATTATTGCACCAACATCATGTACTTTAAGCCCTACAGGATGACCAGTTGCATGATTATAACTAGGATATGAATTAGATGTTATATGTTTTCTAACTACTTCATCTACATCATGAGCTATAACAGCTGGTTTCATTATTTCTAGTCCTTTTTCAACAGATTCTTTTAAAGTATCAAAAACGTGTTGTACATCATGTGGAACTTCCTTAGTCCCATATTTAGTAACATAACCCATTCTTTGTATATCCGAATATACATATTCTCCATCAGAGTATTTAAGACATATACCAAAATCTGCATATAGCGTGTTACCTCTTTCTAATTTCTTATCACTTGGAAGTGTATGACCACCTTTTTTTAAATTTTCACCAAATAGTACAAATGGACAATTATCCCATGCAAAACTAAAAGAAATTATTTCACTGTTTAAATGTTTTTTTACAGTCTTCTTAGCTAGCTTAATAATATGATTTTGCATATCAATTTCAGTCATACCTATTTTAGCAGTTTTAAAAGCTGTTTCTAATATAGTATGTGTTATTTTTTGAACATTAGTAATTCTCTCTATTTGTTTATCTGTTTTTTCGCAAATCAAATCATATATAACATTTTCGGCAGAAGATATTTTTAATTTTTTCTTATACCTTATATATGGTACTTTAAGCATATCCGTTACTTCAATAAACTCACCATGCCCAAGTATATCAATATCTCTATCTCCCTTAGTTGAATATGATAATGATATATTATTAATAAATCCTAAGTCTGAAATTATATCCTCAATCTTAGCAGATAAATCCAGTTTAGATTTATATACAACTATATAAATATTATTTCGCGCAAGCTCATCTAAATTCTTTATATTATCTTTATCTAAATCATGAATTAATATATATGTTTTTCTCTCTGTAACAAAACATAGAGAGAATGTATATATTTTATTTGATATATATTTAGTAAATATATCATCTGAATTACCGCTATTTACTAAAACCCATAATTTGATATTATTTGATTTTAAACTATTTTGTATTCTTTTTATATTTTCAACCATTTCAACCCTCAAAATTATACGAAAGGACAAGTACCCATTATATAGTTAATAAATACTTGCCTTAAATTTATATATTACATAGCTCTACTTTTTGCTTCGAAAAATACTTCTTTAGTTTGTTTAGCTATTTCAAGTTCTTCATCAGTAGGTATAACAAATACTTTAACTCTTGAATCTTCAGTAGAAACTAGAGATTCTTTTCTTGAACCTTCTAAGTTTTTATCTGTATCAACTTTTATTCCTAAGTATTCCATATCTTCTAATGTATTAGCTCTTTCTAAAGCATCGTTTTCTCCGATACCGCCAGTAAATACTATAGCATCTACTCTATTTAAGTGCGCCATATATGCACCAATATATTGTCTAGATCTACTATATTGTATTTGTTTAGCAAGCTCTGCTTTTTCATTTCCTTTATCTGCTGCAGCACAAAGTGCTCTATGATCACCAATTCCGCAAAGACCAATTCTTCCAGATTGTTTATTTAGAACATTTACTATTTCACTTGCAGATAATCCTTCTTTTTCCATTAAGAATGCTGTTACTGAAGCATCAATATCTCCAGATCTAGTTTCCATAACTAAACCTTGAAGTGGAGTGAATCCCATTGATGTATCAAAAGATTCTCCATTTTTAATAGCACACATACTTGCTCCTCCACCTAAGTGACAAACAATTGCGTTTATATCATGTTTTGGTTTGTTTAAGTGTTCAGTAAGTCTATCTAAGATATACATGTATGAACTTCCGTGGAAACCATATTTTCTAATACCATATTTTGTATAGTATTCTTCTTTTATAGCATATCTATAGTTAGCTTCTGGTATTGTTTGATGGAATGCAGTATCAAAAACAGCAACATTAATAACATTAGGCATAATAGCTCTTATAGCTTTAACACCTGTAGCACATGCTGGATTATGAAGTGGAGCAAGAACTGATAATTTTTCAACTTCTGCTATAACTTCATCATCAATCATTACTGATTTACTAAATGTTTCTCCACCGTGAACAATTCTATGTCCAACAGCTTCAATTTCTTCTAAAGAAGAAACTGCTCCTTCAACAGGATCAACTAAAGCTTTTAATATAAGTTCCATACCTTCTTTATGTGTTGGCATTGGAGCTGGTCTTTCAAAGCTTATATCTTTAGCTGGATTTTTATAAATTAAGTATGACGCGTCAAGACCTACTTGATCACATCTACCTTTAGCTAACACTTCATTTGTTTCCATATTGTATAATTGGAATTTAATTGTAGAACTTCCACAATTTATTACTAATACTTTCATAATTTTACCTTCTTTCTTACATTTATATTATTATTTCACTTGAGCTTGAATTGCTGTAACTGCAACCGCTCCAACTATTTCTTCAGCAGAACATCCTCTTGATAAGTCATTAACTGGTTTTGCAAGACCTTGAGTAAGTGGACCTATCGCTGTAGCTTTAGCAAATCTTTGTACTAATTTATAACCTATGTTACCTGCTTCAATATTTGGGAATATTAAAGTATTAGCATAACCTGCAACTTTACTATCTGGACATTTTAGTTTAGCAACTTCTTTTACTATTGCACTATCTAGTTGTAATTCCCCATCAAAATCAAAATCAACATTTTCTGCTTTTAAAAGTTCAACAGCATTTCTAACTTTATCAACTTTTTCTGATTTTGCACTACCATATGTAGAATATGATAAAAATGCAACTTTAGCATCTTCATGTGTAAATAATTTATAACTTTGACTTGCACTTATTGCAATATCTCTTAATTGTTCTGATGTAGGATCTTCAATTAATCCACAGTCTGAGAATATATATCTTCCCTTAGCTGCAAAATCTGAATTTGGTACATCCATTATGAAAAACGATGACACTGTTTTTTGACCATCAGCAGCTTTAATAATCTGTAATGCTGGTCTTAATGTATCAGCTGTAGAATGAATAGCACCTGAAACTAGTCCATCTGCATCTTGAGTTTTTACCATCATCATACCAAAATATACATTATCGTTAATAAGTTCCATTGCCTGAACCATTGATAATCCTTTATTTTTTCTTAATTCATATAACGCTTCTGTGTAAAATTCTCTTTTTTCACTTATAGCTGGATTTTCTAATTTTATTAAGTTAAAATCTAAATCTATATTATTAACTTTGCATAAAAATTCAATCTCATCTAAACTCCCTATTAAAATAACATCTGCTATATCATTTTTTGAAATGTATTCAGCAGCTTTTAGTACTCTTAAATCACTTGTTTCTGGTAGTACTACCCTTTTCTTGTCTAATTTTGCTCTTTCTATTATTTCCTTTGTTATTCCGGAAAATTCCATAATTATTTGCACCTCACTTCCTACATTATATACAATTTTTGCCATTTTGTCAAGAAATTTAGTGTATTTTAAATGTTAATTTTATGGATTTTGTCATATATTCAGAACATTATATACCAATTATTTATTATATTACTATTATGTACAGTTTACTAAAAAGTATAATACTTTAAACAAAACAAAAACACCTCAATATGAGGTGTTTTCGTCAACTTAAGAATTACCATAAAAAAGAGGATTGTAAATTAATTAACTTAACTATATTTCTAGTTAACATCTTTATCTATATTTGCTCTTTGCTTATAATAAAGAATCTCTTCTTCAATAGCTCTTTTATCTTCGGGTTGATTTTGATAGTATGAAAAATTATTATTATATCTACCAATTGTTGCAATTAGATGCTTCTTTGCATTTTCTGGATCATTTAAATTTGAATTATTACATAAATTTGACATGAATTTTTCTCCTTTACAATTATGTTAATTTGCTTTTTGATTAAAATGTCTTGTGCGTCTATGAGGATAAACTTTTACATGCTTAAGTTTATTAAAATTATTAAATGGCTTATTTTCCTCTTTTTTCTTTTTATATCTCTTATCTTTTTCTTTATTTCGATTTTCAAGATATTCCTTTACATCATGTGAGTTTTTAAGCTCTTCTATTTGCATTTTAATAACTTTCATTCTAGTAATAAGAATTTGCATTTGAGTTTTACTGCCATAACAAAATTCAAATCGTATATCTTCTGCAATTTGATGATTTTTTTTCATCAATCCTAAATATTTCTCTAATGTAGTTTGTGGTTTTTCATGACCATTTTGCATGATATGTCCTCCTTTAAATTAATTAATTTAAACTAAATATTTTTACTTATACTACATTATATTACATAAAGCTTTATTATGCAACTAATAATTAATATTTTTTACTAATACATTTTTTTGTTATTTTATGCTATATAATTGACTTATTACCACTTAAGTTATATAATTAATTTGAAACTAACTAATGATATTTAAATATTCATTGGTAGATTATGATATCATAAAGGAGGAATAAAATGATAGAAATCAGATGGCATGGACGTGGTGGTCAAGGAGCAAAAACAGCTTCATTACTACTTGCAGATGCAGCGTTTAATACTGGAAAATATATACAAGGATTTCCTGAATACGGACCTGAAAGAATGGGTGCTCCTATTACAGCATATAACAGAATAAGTTTTGCACCAATTAGAGTTCATTCTAATATATATACTCCAGGATTTGTTGTAGTTGTTGATGATACATTACTTACAAGTGTTGATGTAACAAGCGGTCTTAAAGAAAAAGGTGCTATACTTATTAATACTAGTAAATCAATGGAAGAAATAAAATCACTTCTACCTAATTATACAGGTAAAGTTTATTTACTTGATGCTACAAAAATAGCAAAAGATACATTAAAAGCAAACTTCCCTAATACAGCTCTCTTAGCTGGTATAGTGAAAATTACAGATATTATGTCAAAAGAAGACTTAATCCGTGATATGGAAACTTCTTTCAAACATAAATTTGCACGTAAACCTGAAGTTATTGCACCTAATATGGAGTGCTTATACCGTGGTTTTGATGAATTAATAGGAGGATAACATAATGAAAGAATTTAGTGAAATTTCTAGTAATATCTTAAGAGATGGAAATTCTGTAGATTTTAAAACTGGAAACTGGAGAAATAAAACTCCTATAGTTGATAAAGAAAAATGTAAAAATTGTATGATGTGTGTACCATACTGTCCTGAAGATTGTATAAAACACACTAATAGTATTCATGAAGGATTTGATTTAGACTACTGCAAAGGTTGTGGAGTATGTGCTAAAGTATGTCCTTTTAAAGCTATTGAAATGAAAGAAGGTGTTTAAGTATGATAAGAGAAAGATTAAGTGGTAACGAAGCTGTTGCTACCGCCATGAAACAAATTAATCCAGATACTGTTGCTGCATACCCAATAACACCATCTACAGAAGTACCTCAGTACTTTTCTAATTTTGTTGCAAATGGTTCTGTAACTACTGAATTTATACCAGTTGAAAGTGAGCACAGCGCTATGGCAGCATGTATTGGAGCATCTGCTGCTGGAGGTAGAGTTATGACTGCTACTTCTTCACAAGGGCTTGCACTTATGCATGAAATGTTATACATAGCAAGTGGTATGAGACTTCCTATAGTTATGGCAGTTGCAAATAGAGCTTTATCTGCTCCACTTAACATACATAATGATCATTCAGATTCAATGGGTTCTAGAGATTGTGGTTTTATACAATTATATTCTGAAACAGCTCAAGAGGCTTATGATAATTTAATAATGGCTGTTAGAATAGCTGAAGAAGTTAAACTACCGGTTATGGTTTGTTATGATGGTTTTATAACATCACATGCTATAGAAAACATTGAAATATTAGAAACAGAAAAAGTTAAAGAATTTGTTGGTGAATATATACCTGAAGAATATCTACTTGATGATAATAGAAATATATCAATGGGACCTTTAGATCTTCAAAAAAGTTTCTTTAAACATAGAACTATTATTGCAGATGCTATGAGTGATTCTAAAGAAGTAATTCAAAAAATATCTTCAGAATATTCTAAATTAACAGGAAGAAAATATGACTTGTATGAAAAATATATGTTAGATGATGCTGACATAGCTATAGTTGCTCTTAGTTCAACTTGTGGAACAACTAAAGATGTTATTGACATGTTAAGAGATAAAGGTGTTAAAGCTGGTCTTTTAAAACCTAGAGCTTTCAGACCTCTTCCATATAGCGAAATTGCTGAAAGTTTAAAAAATATTAAAGCTGTTGCTATACTAGATAAAGCTGATAGTGTAAATGGATATTCAGGCCCATTATACTCTGAAATCACTTCTGCTATGTATACTGCAAAACTAGATACTAAAGTTATAAATTATATATATGGTTTAGGTGGTGCAGATGTTACTACAGATCACATTGAAACAGTATTTAATGATTTAATAAATATAGAAAATGGTAACTCAGTAGATTATAAAATTAAAAATTACTTGGGATTGGAGGAATAATTGAAATGGCATATAATTTAAAAGAAATGATAGAAAAACCTTCTAGACTTGTTAGTGGTCATAGAATGTGTGCTGGTTGTGGAGCTCCACCAGTTGTTCGTACAGTTCTAAATGCTCTTAAAAAAGAAGATAACGCAACTGTATCTGTAGCTACAGGTTGTCTTGAAGTATCAACTTGTATCTATCCATATACAGCATGGAAAAATGTATCTTTTATACATACAGCGTTTGAATGTGCTTCTGCTACTTTATCTGGAGCAGAAAGAACATACTACTCTCTTAAAAGCAAAGGTAAAATAACTAAAACAACTAAATTTTTAGCTTTTGGTGGTGATGGTGGTACACTAGATATAGGACTTCAAAGTTTATCTGGTGCTATGGAAAGAGCTCATGACATTACATATATTTGTTATGACAATGGAGCATATATGAATACTGGTACTCAGCGTTCTTCTGCTACTCCACATTTTGCTGATACAACAACTTCACCAGCTGGAAAAGTTGTTCCAGGAAAAATACAAAAAAGAAAAGATTTAACTGAAATTATGGTTAATCATAATTTACCATATGTAGCACAAACTGCACTATTTGGTAATTTAAAAGATCTATACGAAAAAGCTGAAACAGCTATATATACTGAAGGACCAACATATATATCTGCTCTTGCTCCTTGTCCTCGTGGATGGGGTTATGATTCTTCAGATCTTACTACAATATCTAAACTTGCTATTGATACTTGTTTTTGGCCATTATATGAAGTTATAAATGGTAATTACAAAATCAATTATAAACCTGCAAACAAAAAACCTGTTGAAGAATTTTTAAAAATGCAAAAAAGATTTAAACACATGTTTAAAGAAGAAAATAGATGGATGATTGATGAAATGCAAAAAGAAATTGATGCTAAATGGGAATACCTATTAAAAAGAGAATCAATGTCTACTCTCTAAAATTAATATAAAAAGCTCCCTAAAATTAATTAGGGAGCTCTTTCTTATTTTATGCACACATATTTAGTAAGAATATCTATATCTAAATTTACTTTAGCCGCTGTTGCAATTTGCGATAAATTTAAATCCTTTATATATTTTTCATAAATATCTTCTGGTGTAGTTAATTTTTTAACATCTGTTTTAGTGATAATATCAATTAAAACTGTTATTCCAAACTCAGTAAGAAAATTCATAGTTTCATGCATACCGTTTAAAACTGAATGTATAATTGAATATTCATTATTTGAAGTATTCTTGGTAGCAAAGTCAAATAATGCTACAAAGTATTCATATTTATCATGCTTAGACAAATAAAATTCAATTAAAGATTTGCACGCAGGATATATTTTATTTATATCCTCTTTACCATAAGAATCAGACATAAATTTAAGTAAATCTTCTGAAAATGATGATACTAAAAATTCAAAATCTTTTTCTTCAGCGCAGTCACCAAGTGAATGTATTGCATTAAAAAATTCATCAAAAATCACAACTGCAACTTCATTATCTTTAAAATCATAAAGTTCATTAATGAAGCGTAATGTATAATGCGTATCTGTTTCAGCTAAAATATACATTATTGCATCTATAGCTGTATCTCTTAAAACATTTATAACTTCACTTAATTTTTCACTACCTTCAACGCTAATATTAGCTTTAGAAAAGTTTTCCATAAATGATATAAGCATATCAATCAAACAAGAAGAAGTAATAAGCGTACTATTACTTACATTATCCTTATCAGATAATTCATTACCACCATTAAATTTAGTGCAAACTAATTTTAATAATTTAATTTGTTCTTCTTCATCTGTTGAGTAAATGAATAAATTTCTAAAAAAGTTATTCTTCTGCTCTAATGTAATGTTTTGATATGCACATTCAAATGCAATACCGAGCGCTTCATTTTCTTTTTGAATGGCATCAAAAAGTTTAAGTGCTGCAAAATAACTAAAATCATTTAGTTCTTTAGATGCATTCATTAGGTTTGTAATAATTTTTAATTTGTTTTTCATTGTTTTCCTCCAAATCGTTCCTGTACCTCAAATTTGAGATAATATTTTTTATTTATAACATGAGTATTATATCACATTTCACTTAAATATTCAAGTGTATGCATTTATCAGTGTACATAATTAATTAAATATAAAAAAGCTTAGTATTTCTACTAAACCTTTAATTTCTATCTATTCTAAACATATTTATATCTTTTGTATATAATCCTTTAACTGCATCTTTTAGTATTTTTGCTCCAATTACACTATATAGTATTCCATTTGATCCAAAGCCTAAATTACAAAAACAATTAGGCATATCTTCTAGTTCGTCAATTATAGGAAGTGTATCTGTCGTATTTGCAAATGTTCCACAAAATGCTTTTTCTATATCTATTTCCGATTCTAATTTTACAAGCTTATTTAAATACGAATATACTTTATTATATTTGTCTGCTGAAAGTGTTTTAAAATATTCTTCATCAGTAAATCTATTAGTTATTTTAACATCTTCTCCACCTATTATTATCCTATTATCTTTTGTAAAACGAATATAATGATATGGATCTTGCATATCTCTTCCTGTAAAAGAAGTATCTAATGAATTTAGCTGACTAATAGGTTTTGTAACAAGTGAAAAAGTCTTATATAATGTTACATTATCAAGCTTAGTATATTTTACCGTATCAAATCCTGTACAAAAAATAATCTTATCTGCAAGTATTTTAAATCTATTATTAGTGCAAGCTTGAACATTATCATAATTACATTTTATATCTCTAATTTCTGTATTTTCAAAAATCTTAACATTATCCATATTACTTAAATATTCAAATAGTTTAGTTGTAAACTTATATGGATTTAAATCTCCACTTCCATTTTTGGTAAGTACACCAGAATTAATATTTATAGTATCATTTTCATCTACATATTTGACATTGAAACCTGCTTTTTTTCTTGCTTCATACTCTTTAACTACTGCACCTTTTTGCATCATTTTATTAGTATAATATAGTGCATCTCTTCTTCTAAATTCTGTTTTTTTACCTAGTTCATTATCTATCTTTTCTATATCATCTATTGCTTTTAAACAAAGTTCATAAATACGTTTACTATTTTTAGCTCCAATCATTTTATCAAGTTTATGAATATCTACATCCACTTGATATTCAAGAAGAGCTGTTGTAGCACTTGTAGATCCATAACCTATTATATTTTTTTCACATACTATAACATTCATTCCTTCTTTAGCTAGATAATATGCAGTTATTGCTCCTGTTATTCCTCCTCCAACTATTAAAACATCACAATCTAAATTTTCTGTAACATAAGGATATTGTTTTTTAATTTTTTCTTTTTTTGTCCAAAATAAATCTCCATCAGTTAATCTCAATCTTATCACCTTCTAAAATTATTTTTAACATTTTTTACCATAATATACTTTAAATTTGATATCATGAATTATTATTTACAAAAAAATTATATTTTATAATAATTTATATTATATAGCAAATAATATAATTAGGAAGTGATTTTATGAAAACAAAAAAAAGAAGAATTTTTATTCTATGTAGTATAATATTAATCAATATATTATTATCAAATGTTTTTGCTGAAGTAATAACGTATAAACCAAAATATGGAACCGTAAATGCAAATAATCTAAACTTCAGAAGTTCTCCTACAGGAAGTGTTATAAAAACACTACCAAAAGAAACAAAAGTAAAACTCGTAGGTGAAATAGATAATTATTACATCGCTATGCTAGATTCAGATCAAATTGGGTTTGTATCTAAAGATTTTATTACAAATTCAAATACATCATTTGATATAGGATCAGTATATACAAGATTTGCTCCGTATACAGCATACACTACTTTAGATACTGTTAATTTAAGACGAGGCCCATCTACTAACACTTCAAAAATTTCTACTTTATCAGATAATACAAAAGTTACAGTAATAGGTCAGGTAGATGATTTTTATTCAGTATTATTATCTAATGATATTGTAGGTTTTATACAAAAAGACTTACTTAGTACTACAGATGCAAATGAAAATACATCTGATATAAGCATACAAGATGTTGTTGATTTATTAAACAAAGAACGAGAAAAAACAGGATTGTCTAAATTAGTAATATCAGAAAATCTAAATAAAATAGCTGGGCTAAAAGCTATTGATCTGGCAACTAATAATTATTTCCTTCATACTTCAGAGTCATATGGAACTCCTTTTGAAATGATGCAAAACTTTGGAATAACATATAATAGTGCTGGAGAAAATATTGCTCAAAATGAAGATGTTTTAAAAGCTGTTACAAATTGGACTAAAGACACTTCAAACTCTAAAAATATACTAAATCCTAACTTTGAAAATGTAGGTATAGGAATTCATAAAGATAAAGATTATGGATTTGCTGTTGTAGCAATGTTTACCGAAGATTTAAAATAAAATTCAATACAACTAAATAAAAATAAACACTACAGAAATTATTTCTGTAGTGTTTTTATGCTGCTTCGTAAGTAATTTTATCTTCATTATAACATAACAATTTATACTTTTTACCATGTCGTAATTTTTTTTCTAAAAAACTAATTACTTTTTGTTTAAACTCAGGTTTTAAATATTCTAGAAGAATAAAATTTTTACCTGTTTCACAAGCAAGCATGGCTATTTGTTCTTCTTTTGGAAGTAGATCAAACTTTTGTAGTGCAACAAGTCTTGTAAGTGGATCTTTAATTTTGTAGAACTCTTCTACAAAATAAGTTAAAAATTCATCTAATTTCCCTTCTTTTTCATACTGCATCTTATAAAAAGACAAGATATTTTCACATTCTAAAACGGTTTTAGATTTCTCAAGTTTTTCTGATAATTTGTTACTGATAGTTTCCATAACGGCCTCCTTAAATTAAAAAATTTTTTAATTACTTTTTTCTATACCTCTACTATCATTATATCAACACTTATAGCAAAATACAACTGATTTCTACAACTTTTTTTACTATTAAATTTATATTACAAATTTATGTTTTCAAAAACAAAATAATGCCAAGTTACACGGTTACTCAGCATTATTATTTTTTTATTCAAATTTTTAATTTAATTTTTTCTTTTTTATGTTTTAACTACTTTTGAACTATATTTTTATTTTCTAAATATTTACATTTAGCTATTTTAGTTACTCCACAATTACTGCATTTAAGTTTACAGTTTAAAGTTGTTAATCCTTTATTCACTGCATTTTCATATTCTCTAACTAAAAACTCTTTTTCTACTCCATGATGTATATTATCCCATATAAATTTATGTGATGTATCAAATTCTGTATATATATAATCATCTATATTTATACCTACTTTTGCTATAGCTTTTTCCCATGCCTCTTTACTGAACATTTCATCCCAGCTATCAAACTGTGACCCATTTAAATATGCTTCATAAATTACTTGTGCTATTTTATCATCACCACGAGCTATTAAAGCTTCAAGTAAACTTACATACGGTTTATGCCATGAGTATTTTATTTTTTTCTTTCCAAGAACTTCTTTTAAATGTTTTTGTTTTTCTATTATATTATCAATAGTCTCCATTTTACAAAATTCAAAAGGTGTATGCGGTTTTGGTACAAATGTTGATGTACTTACAGTAAGTTTTAATTTTGATCCTCTTTGCTCTCTTGGAATACTATAAAATGTTTCATTTATTTTATCACATAGCAACGCTATTTCATTAACATCTTCAAAAGTTTCTGTTGGAAGTCCTATCATAAAGTATAACTTAACGCTTGTCCATCCATTTTCAAAAGCTAGTTTACAAGATGATAGTATATCTTTTTCAGAAATGTTTTTATTGATTACATCTCTTAATCTTTGTGAACCTGCTTCAGGAGCAAATGTTAAACTACTTCTTTTACCTTCAGATATTTTTTTAAATATATCTAAATTCATAGAATCAATTCTAAGTGAAGGAAGTGACACTTTTAATTTTTTTGGAACAGCATAATCTATCATTATATTAGCAAGATCCATAAATTCACTATAGTCACTTGTGCTAAGTGATGATAACGTTATTTCATCTTTACCTGTTGTAGCTAAAGTACATTTAGCAAGATCAATTAAGCTTTCTTTTGTTTTTTCTCTAACTGGTCTATATATGTATCCTGCTTGGCAAAATCTACAGCCTCTCATGCATCCTCTAAATATTTCAAGTTGTACTTTATCTTGTACAATTTCAGTATTTGGTACTACAGGAGAAGTAGGGTATCTTGCATCATTAAAATCTTCTATAACTACTTTTTTTATCTTATCTGTGCTTGTATGTATAGAAGGGATAAATATACCTTGTAAATCTTTTAAAGAATTTAAATATTCTTCTTTATTATATCCTTTTTTCTTAGCTTCTACATATTTATCTGTAACTATATTTATAATATTTTCACCTTCACCGAGCATAAATAAATCTATAAATGGTGCTAATGTATATGGATTACATGCACACGGACCTCCAGCTACAATAAGTGGAAAATCTTCATCTCTATCTTTAGAAAACACTGGTATACCAGAAAGTTCTAACATTTTAAGTATTGTTGTGTAACTCATTTCATATTGCAAAGTAAATCCAAGTATATCAAATTTGTCTAAACTATCTTTAGATTCTAATGCATATAGTTTACTATTGTTTTCTTTTAATACATTTGCAAAATCTGGCCAAACAGCATATGCTCTTTCACACCAAGTATCTTTTCTTAAATTAAGTTCATTATATAAAATTTTAAATCCTAAGTTAGACATTCCAATATCATATAAATCTGGAAAGCAAAGTGCCCATCTAACATCTACTGCATTTTTATCTTTAACTATTTGATTATATTCTCCACCTATA
This sequence comes from uncultured Clostridiaceae bacterium, assembly GCA_964371585.1. GTDB lineage: Bacteria > Bacillota > Clostridia > TANB77 > CAG-465 > RGIG5057. Next base: position 190,114 of record CAYJMD010000001.1, on the reverse strand, counting down.
TATCTAGCTGGTTTTTGTACTTTCCTTAATTTATATTCTGTTATGTTTTCTATCATTATTTTTCACTATCCTTACTAATTAATTTGTTTTTGGCTTCTAAAACATCTGTTAATACCTGTTTTAGTTCATCTTTTGATTTTATATTTGTAACTATATCCTTAGAATTATATATATCAGAAACTTTATTTAAACTAATTTGCATATCATAATATATATATTTTAAAGATTCATACTCTTCTACATTTAGTTTCGGATCTACTTTAATCTCTTTTACATTAGTTTGTATATTATCTAGTATATATGAGATTTCATTGTTATAGAAATCATTTACTATTTTATTAATTTCTATTACTTTATCTGCGGTATAACTATTTGATTTAACATCATAAATTTTAATATCATTACTATCTTCATTATCTATATCTAACTCATCTACTTCTGCATTACTTTCTATGTAATATTTATCTATATCCTCTTTTAATTTTAATAGTTTTTCAAGGTCATTATTCATATTGTCATATAAATGTTTAGATACTGTAGCATAATTTATAGTTTCTTTTATTTCAGTTGTTTCTATTTCATTTACAACTACAATACTTTCAGTTTTTGTTACTGAACTATCCATATACTGCTCTATAAATTCTATTTCTTTAACCAAAAGATTAATAGCCGTTTCTATGGCTGTATCTAAATGAATATTTTTTATAGCTTCTGTATATTTTAGTTCTATTTCTTCATTGAATTTTTTTATATCTTCTGTAATTAAAAGAAAATCTGTATAATTCTTATTTAGCTGATCTCTTGTAACTAAAAGTTCAGCAAGTTTTTTTTCATTTTCTGTAGTTATTTCAATATAATCAAGTAACATTTCTGTTTCTACTGACATATCTGTATATAGTGTAAGGTATGAAATTTTATTTGTCATATCTTCTAAATCATAAAAAGTATTGTTTACAATATTTTTATAATTACTAGCTATTTCTTTTTTATCATCTACAAGGTAATCAAAAAATATATTACCTATTTGTCTATCTAATAATTCTTTAACACTTATCGCCTGTTCATAGTATTTAAGTAGTTTAACTGTTATTAGTTTAGCATCTTCATGAGTTAAATTTTCATCTATCTTAACATCTTTTGTAAGTACTATAAGTCCTGCAATATCAAAAATAGGTAATTTAACTATTTTTGTATCTAAAACAGAATTAACACTGTAACCACTAGTTATATCGTATAATGATACATCTGTAGTAATTGTTAATCTATTATTTATAAGTTGTTCTACTCCAAAATATGGAGTATCTATATTAAGCCTTATTGCTGGATATGTATCAAATTCTTCTGTAGTTCTTGATTTATCAATTTCAGCATATATTTCATTTACAACTTTAGATATATCTTTAAGCTGATTTTCAAGCTGTGCATATAATGTTTCTGAAACTTTTTTTATCGTAGTAGTTTCATAAACGTCAATCTGTTCATTTACATTTGTAGCATTTACTACATTATAGCTAAGTCCAACTATTGTAATAGTTGCTAAAGCTATTGCTGTTTTTCTAATGTTCATAAATTCAACTCCATTAACATAATCATTATAGCATATTTGACATAATTTTTCAACTATATCAAGTAGCTATCACTAGTATCTTATAATAAAAGAAACATATATACAAAACTAATTAGTATATATGTCTATTTTCACTTTATTTTAAATTAAATTTCTTTATAATTATTCCAATATGCTGGGATTTTTTCAAATGTAGTATTTAGTATATTTTGCATGCTTTCAATTTTAGTGTAAAGATTTGTAAATTGCTCGTATTTTTTAATCCCATATCCATTTATCATAATTTCAGCAAATATTTCTGCCTTATCTTCTTTTTCAGATGTTTTAGAATATTTAGTTACAAAATATACAGTATCATTATTAAACTGATTAATGTTATATACATAAGTAGAATCTAAAACTAGTACATCTTCATTATATTTAAAATCAATAGGATTTAGCTCACTCCAATTTGTAAATAAACATTCTGATTCGTATATATATTCAAAAATATGATATGCTTCATGGTGAAAGCTTCTTTCAAAATCTTTGACATCACTTAAATATATTTTATACTCATTCAAACTGTTTTTTGATGCAAGCGCAAGATTATTATTACTAAATTTATCTAAAAGTATAATTGTCACTGACTGCTCTTTAAAAAAATCTATTGGATACTTTTTAAGAGCATCTTCTAAGATTTCAAGTTGATTTCTTAAATCTTCTACATCAGTTTGTATACTAGCATCTACATTTTGTGCATATGTTTTAGTTGAGTTTCCATAAATCACTTTAACATTGTAATCTTTATATATCTTATCAATTATTATATTTATATCATCTTCTACATCTACAAGTGCTAAGGTTGTATCTTCCCTAGTATCAAGATTTACAACACTATATACGCCAATAATAATTAAAAGACATATGCAAAGCATAAGTAAATCCGAAAATATAGATAATCTCCCTTTATTTTTTTCTTCCAAAATCAACCCTCCACATTACATATATCAATTTTGTATAAATTCTACGTTCATCGCCTCTTTATACTTCTCAATATTGTGGAAATAACTATCTGTTATTTCTCCAAGTATTAATTTATTATCACCTGTTAAATACTTAAACTGTACTCTAACAATATCTTTAAATTCATTATAATTCAAAACTTCTTTAAGTATTGTATCAGAATTTTCAATATATGTATTCATATCATTATTATTTACTGTAGAATCACAAAGTATGACAAAAAGTAAATTTTCAGTTATAGGATCATATGTAAAACTTATATCATAACCTTCTTGTAAGATTATATTTTTAAATTTAAGTTCCTGAGTTAATTTATTTGCACTATATTCTAAATTAGTTAGTTTAAATTCATCAACTACATGATATTTATCTGAATAAACACCAAATGTATAACTTTTACTTGAAACATCTAAATTTTCAATTTCAAAGGAATAGTAATTATTTGTACCATTTACATACTTATCATTTTTAATAATAATATTTTCAGGTAATATATTATATGTATTTGTAATATAACTAGTTAAGATTTCATGTGACTTTAAATAGTTAAACAGATTACCATCTATGTATCCACTAAATAGCAGTGCAATGCTTGTTATAACTAAAATATACGTATAATTTTTAATATCTTTTGATGTCACTTTTTTACTTTTGTTTTGATAAGCAATTTTAGCAAAATTACCTACAAATTCTCCAAGAATAACAAAAATAAAAGTATATGAACTCTCTAAAAGATTATTAGTAAAACTTGTAACATTAAACACTTCATTAACAAATAAGCTAACTATAAATGTAAATATAGCTGTAATCCATGGTCTTTTAAATATAATATTTCCAATAATACCTAAAATAAATAAAAGTGGTATAAATTTAATATATATAGGTCCTAAAATATATAGTGTAACAGTCATAATTATAACTAGAATATATATAATCGTCTCAATTAATTTTAGCTTACCCTTAATAATTTTTTTTATATCCATGCTTGTCCCTCCAAAATATATACTTAAATAATACACATTAATTAAACTATAGTATAAAATATAAATCCATAACTATTAAAGTTATGGACTAAATATTGATACAGTTATTTGCTAATATCTATAAAAATTTTTTCATATGGCTTTACTAATCCTAATGTTTCTCTTGCTACATATTCAATGTACTCATCAGATTCTAAATTTTGTTCATCAGCCTCATATAACTCTACTAATTTTTTTCCATCTTCAATTTCTTTTGTATACATTTCAATTTGAACATTATAACTATTAATCTCAATTTGTTGATTGTATACAGTATATATAAAATATGCTAAAAAAATTGTAAAAAATATAGGTAACATAGATATTTTTTTCTTGTTTCTATTATTATTTGTTTTTTTCATTTTCAACCCTCTTACTCTTTGAAATTTTAAAAAATTCTAGACTTTTAACCCTTATTATAATATAATTTATCACATTTTTTATTTTATTGCAATAGAAAAATGTTATTTTACCTATTATTTTGTTATTTTGCCTTATAACCTGTCTAATTAAAGTAATAGGCATAAAAATGAAATTTATTAAAACTTTATTCATTTTAAAAATATTAATGTATATATTGATTATAAATTTACTAATTAATACATAATAACAAAAAATACCCATACATATACCTATCACAAGATAAAATCGTATTTGGCTATGCAAAAGAAAAACATTAGCAAAAATAACTATAACTATAAGTAATATAAAATATACTATATCTTGAAGTATAATTATATTTCTTCCTACTTTTTTATACTTCCTATATGCTCTAAATATATCCAGAAGTATACACATTATACTACCTATTATTATATATGAAATAAAATCATATAATTGATACGATAAATCCATTTTTAGCTTCCTTTTATATTATTTAAATAACTTATTCATAATACCTTTAGGTTTTGACGTATTATTTATATCACTATATGCAACAGCTACAATTTTTCCTTCTACTATTAATTCATTATTATCAAGAGAAAGTTTACTCATTTTTAAATCATCACCTTTAATTGTTAAAATCCCTAGCTCCGTTTGAGCTAAAACCAGTTCATCATCAAAACTATGTATATCAATAACACCTGTTACACATACTTTTTCTCTGTTCTCCATAATTATATTTTGATTTGTTGTAAGTTTATTACCAATTTTTTTATCTTCCATATATCCCTCCAAAAATCTCTTATTAGTATATATGTATTAAAATCTTCTATTATGATATATAAATAAAAATAAATCTAAATAATAGGTTAATACCTAAGATTTAGATTTATAAGACTAAATAATATAATCAATAATAACAGTACTTAATTTATGTAACTCTTTTGCTTCTAAAAAAATAATTTTTCTTGGCAAACAAAAAGCAACAATAAGGAGTATGTAGTATATAACTATTGGTGATATAAATAATACTTTTCCAATAATACTAGTTTTAACATGTTCCCTATGTTTATCTTTCCCATGACTCCTTACAAATATCTGAAGTAATGTTATAAGAACACCCATTAATACCAAAAGCCATAACATATCATGATAATTTCTTTTTGTAATAGCCATGACTATAGCAGCTATAGGTGTAAAAGCAAGTAAATGAATAAACTCGTATTTTTTCATTTTTAAGTCCTCCTAAATTTAGTTTAACTAACCATTTATGCATAATTATGCCTCTTATAAAAAATTTGTTCACTATTAATTATACCATACATTTATGTAAACTTCAACTTTAGTATTATACAAATAAAAAACACTAAAGTATTTCTACTTTAGTGTAATTATATGGTGCGAGTAAAAGGACTTGAACCTTCACATCATAGATACCGGATTCTAAGTCCGGCGCGTCTGCCAATTCCGCCATACTCGCGTTGCATATGTTATATATATTACCATATTATTTTTAGTTTGTCAACATTTTTTTGAATATTTTTTAATATTTTTATATAATTTTTAATATGCAACTTTTAGTTAATTATTTTTGATTATATCCTTCTTTAATTTCTACTTTTGCTCTTGATATTCCAAGTGCACCTTTAGCAAGTTTATCACCAATTGTTGTACTAGCAGCTACAACTGCATCTTCTTCTATTACTACTGGAGCAAGAAGAACAGAGTTTGCACCAACAAAAGCATTATCTTTAACTATTGTTTTATTTTTTTCATATTTAGTATTCATATTACAAGTAATAACTCCACAAGCAAGTTCTACATTTTGCCCTATTTCACTATCACCAATATATGCAAGATGAGGTAATTTTGTTTTGTCACCAATTACTGATTTTTTAATTTCAACAAAGCTTCCTAAACGTACATTATTTCCTACTTCAGTTCCAACTCTTAAATTAGCAAATGGACCTATAACAGAATTATCTTTTACAATACTTTCTTCTATTTTACTAGTTTCTACTTTAGTATTATTACCAATAGTACTATTTACTATTGTAGAATTTGGCCCTATTATACAATTTTCTCCAATAACTGTTTTACCTTGAAGATTTGTCCCTGGATATATTATAGTGTCTCTTCCTATCTCTACATCTAAACTTATGTATGTATTAGAAGGATCTATTAAAGTAACCCCTGCATCCATATGTTTATGTCTTGTATTATTGAATAATGTTTTTGTTATAATAGATAAATCACTTCTTGAGTTAACCCCTTGTGTTTCATCTGGATCTTGAATCATGTATACACCTATTCTTCCACCACCAGCTATTATATGGTATGGAATATCTGTTATATAATATTCTTGTTGCGCATTATTATTATCTAATTTAGAAAATGCTTCTTTTAAGAATTTACCTTTAAAACAGTATAATCCTATGTTTACTTCTTCTACTTTAAGTTCATCTTCATTACAATCTTTTTGTTCTACTATTTTAGATAAATTACCCATATCATCACGAATTACTCTACCATAAGCTGGAGTTTTATCAAATACAGCTGATGCAAGTGCACCATCATAATTACCTAATTCTAAGAATGATAAAAATGCTTTAATTGTATATGAAGAAATAAGTGGCATATCACCATTAACTATAACTACCATATCTTCATCATTTATATACTCTTCAGCTTGAAGAGCCGCATGACCTGTACCAAGTTGTTCTTTTTGAACAACACATTTAACATACTCTCTTGGAGCAAGATTAGCTTCTACTAATTCAGCTTTATGACCAACAATTGTATATATTTCTTCAACATCAGCATTTTTACATGCATCACATACATAATCTATAATTGGTCTATCATATACTTTGTGTAATACTTTAGGAAGTTCTGATTTCATTCTTGTACCTTTACCACCAGCAAGTATTATAGCTTTTACTTTACTCATTTGTTTCCATCTCCTTATAACAATATTGTATATATTAATACAAAATTTCTAATATATTCTACCACACTTTATGCGATTTGTAAAGTTTTTTAATTCATATAAAAAAAACAATCTTTATATTTAAATAAATACAAAGATTGCTGTTTACATTATATAGTATTATTCTTCTTCATTTTTAGCTTCTTCTAAAAGATCATACGAATCTAATTCATAAAAATTATCTTCTGAAGAAACTTCAAGAGCTTCTACTTTTTTTAATTTTCTTTCTATTGTTCTAGTTTTTCTAGTTGCTTGTTCCATCGTATTAGATATTTCAACCAACTTTTTATTTGTTTTTTCAAGTAAGTCACCAAACTTACCAAATTCAGATTTAACAATTCCAAGTAATTGCCATACTTCTGAAGAACGTTTTTCTATAGCTAAAGTTTTAAATCCAAGTTGAAGACTATTTAAAAGTGCTACAAATGTAGTTGGTCCACTTACAACAACTCTATACTTCTGAGTTAATACTTCGCATAAATCTGTATTTCTTACAACTTCACAGTATAAACTTTCAGTTGGTAAAAACATGATACCAAAATCAGTTGTATAGGGTGTTTCAATATATTTTTCATTTATATCTTTAGCAAATAGTTTAATTGAATTATATAGTTTTTTTCTAGATTCATTAACAGCTTCAACATCACCTTTTTCTTCAGCATCAACAAGTCTTGTATAATCTTCAATAGGAAACTTAGAATCAACTGGTAGTAGCACCATATCTGAATCTTCTTTACCAGGTAATTTTATAGCAAACTCAACAAAATCATTTGATTTAGGTTTAGTTTTAACACTACATAAATATTGATCTTTTGTTAAAAACTGTTCTAAGATATTACCAAGTCCAATCTCTCCCCAAAAACCTCTAGATTTAACATTAGTAAATACTTTTTTTAAATCTCCAACTCCTTGTGCTAAAGTTTGCATTTCTCCTAAACCTTTATATACTGATTCAAGTCTATCATTTACAAGTTTAAATGATTCACCTAATCTTTTTTCAAGTGTATTATGAAGTTTTTCGTCAACTGTCATTCTCATTTTTTCTAGTTTTTCACCATTATCTTTTTGAATAGATGATAATTTATCTTCAACTGATTTTCTTATATTCTCAAGTTTTGTTTCATTCATAGTAGTTAAATTAGCAAGTCCAACTTGTTGTATATTAGTTGTCTCTACTAATTTATTACCTATGTTTTTAGATATCTCTTCTCTTGTTTGCATAAGAAGTCCTGAAAGTTCTTGTCTTAATTTTATATTTTCTTCTTTTATTTCATTTGATTTGTTTTTTAGTATGTTTTGTACTATTACAATTATTAATAATAGTATAACAATACCAAGCATTATTATTGTTATATCCATATATTTACCTTCCTTTTATATAAGTAATTATATCAAACAAAAGTTTGTTTGTCAACAAAATAAATTCATATATGTATAAATATTTCATTTAAAAACAATATTAAAAAAATGTATAAATTTGTATAAATATTACACTAATATTACATATTACAGTTAACTTACTATTTTTTGAAAAAATTAATAAATATCACAAATATTTCATTATTTTTTATTGTATTTTTTTTATTTTTGTTATACAATATTTGTATATACGGAGGTTTACATATGATGAAAAATAGTTATCTATTAAAATTGCAAAAAAAGTGTAATTTAACTGATGATTTTATAAATATAATTAATTCCCTTATTTCTAAATTACTAGAATTTGGATATATTTCTAAACTCGATGTTAATAAATTATATAAAAAATTATATACGAATATTGACGTTGTTCTAACTGGTAGTAAAGACTTATTGGATTATAAAACAGGTTACTACGATGCCTTAAAAAAAGAGCTGTATATAAAAGACATAACAAATATTCAAGCTGTATATCTAAGACTTCTTTATGTTTTATGTACTAAACAAGTAAATGACAAACATTTTTTAATTGGGTATTCTGAGGCTAAACTTGCTAAAGAAAATTATAAACCAAAGCATTATAATTTTGGATTTAATAGAGCAGTATTATCTAATCTTACTTGTAGATTATTATATACTCTACCCCAATCATTGAGTTTGATGCCAACTTATAGAAGTTATCAAAATAATTTTTTAGGTTATAACATTATAGCTGATAATGACATTTACTTTCTAGAAGGAAAATTACTAAGACAAATTTGTTTTATATATAGAATAAGCGAAGAAAGCTTATATGCTAATCTATTTTCTTACAAAGGCTCTTCTTTCCTTAAAAAACATGATTTAGATAAAATATACAAATTATTTGATATTATAAGTAGAACTTATTCTAACTATAATAAACTATGCTACTTTAACAGATTATTAAATGATAATTTTTTAAAAATAAAACAAAATTCAATAAAGAAAAAAATTGATATAACTGAGTTATATAAAAGAGAAAATGAACTAATTAGAACTGTTAAAACTGTACTAAACAAAATCAATCATAATAAGCATGATGAAAAAGATCTAGATAATAACTACACTGCTTTAGAACTAAGTTTGACAGAAAAACTAGATGAACTCGAAACAGATATATTAACAGAAATAACCGATATCCAAACATTATTTATTACAAAAGTAATAGAGGAAAAAGAAAATTTTGCTAAAGATACTTATGTTATATATTTGAAAAAACTTGAAGACATGCTAATATTAAAAAGTTCAAAAATACACATAGAAATATTTAATTCTATAACGTATGATGTTATTCATTCTAATGAAAGTTCATGTACAAATTTAGTTAGTAAACTTAAATACTACTTAGCTGACTATATGTTAGGTAAAGAAAAATATATTAGATTATACGAAGATTTAACATTTAGAATTGTACAAGGTATTAATGAAAATAGTGATGATATTTGTGTTATGATAAATAGTGGTCTTTTAAATGAACTTGTATATATAAAAGATTTATGCAAAGATCCTAAAGAAAATTTAGGACATAATAATGTAGAATTCTTAAACTCTAAAAATTTAAAACATATAATTAACACTAATATAAAAGAAACTGAAAGTATTGAAAAATTATTTACATCACTTAGAACTACCTATTTAGAATTTAACAATATATCTATTAATGATGTATATATTTATGACGCTAAAACAGAAAAATTACTTTTAATTATAGCTAATAATATAGAATATATAGTACTAATAGATGACTCTAATATGGATGATATTAAGTTTGAATTATTAAACCTTTCTGAAAAATATACTTTAATAAATAATAATGAAAATTTACCTATGCTATATACAAATAAACCTAGTTTATTTAATATACTTAATATATTCTCCTTAAAATCACCAAAACGTTTTAAAAAAAATATGTTATAAAAAATAATTACCTACTGAAGAAAATAAAATAATGTTTAAATAAAAATCTTACTTATTAATTTAAGTAGGATTTTTACTTTTTTCTTAAACTGTCACATACATGTCACTTTCAGATATTATAATACTAATAATACAATATTATACTATATAACTTTTTGACAATTTCCTTTTAATACTGTATAATATTTGATATATGGAGGTATATATGAAATCTATTTTTAAACTAATAACAAAAATAATTATAGTAATATTATTTATAGCTTTTCTAGCAGTAGCATATGTATGTATTGATGGTTATTTATTATACCAGGATGTCATTTCTAAGACATCTATTGAAGATACTATAACATTACTTAGAGAATCTGAAAATTATGTAGAAAAAGAAAACATTCCAGCTTCATATTTTGACGCTGTTGTTGCAATTGAAGATAAACGTTTTTATGAACATAATGGATTTGATATCATTTCTACAGGCAGAGCTATGATTACTAACGTACTAACTTTAAGTTTAAGTGAAGGTGGTAGTAGTATAACTCAACAACTAGCTAAAAATTTATATTTCTCACAAGAAAAAAAATTCACAAGAAAAGTAGCAGAACTGTTTGTTGCTATGGATATTGAAAACTATTTAAATGATAAAGATGAAATACTTGAACTATATGTAAACAAAATATACTACGGTGATGGATATACTGGAATATATGATGCTTCAATAGGATATTTTAATAAGTCACCTGAAGATCTTACAATATATGAACAAACATTACTTGCAGGTCTTCCTAATGCACCAAGTGTATATGCTCTAAGTAATAACTCTGAGCATTCATATCAAAGACAAAATCAAGTTGTAGATGCAATGATTTCTGAAGGTACAATAAGTGATACTGATGCCTTAGAAATAAAAGAAACAAATAGTTATATTTTTGATAAATTAGATTAATAAAATTAAGTAAAATCAAATTAATAAAAAACAATAAAAAGAGTAATAGCATCTCAACTATTACTCTTTTACTATGTCAATTTTATTATTAATTACTAATCTTCACTAAACTGACTGTTATATAATTTTGCATATTGTCCATCTAAATTAAGAAGTTCATCATGTTTACCTTCTTCTATTATTTCACCTTTATTCATTACTACTATTTTATCAGCATTTTTAATTGTCGATAATCTATGTGCAATAACAAATGAAGTTCTACCTTCCATAAGCTTATTCATAGCTTTTTGAATTAATTCTTCTGTACGAGTATCTACATTACTTGTAGCTTCATCTAGAATTAATATTGGACTATCTGCAAGTATTGCTCTTGCTATTGTAAGTAACTGTTTTTGACCATCTGATATATTTGAAGCATCTTCATTAATCATAAAGTCATAACCATTTGGAAGTGCTTTAATAAAGTGATCTACATGTGCAAGCTCAGCAGCTTTATATATTTCTTCATCTGTTGCATCAGGTTTTGCATATCTTAAATTACTTCTTATCGTTCCACTAAATAACCATGTATCTTGTAGTACCATTGCAAATTTAGATCTTACATCTTCTCTATTCATATCAAGTATAGATACAGAGTCAACTTTAATATTTCCTGAATCTATATCATAGAATTTCATAAGTAAGTTTACCATTGTTGTTTTCCCACTTCCAGTAGGACCTACTATAGCTATTGTTTCTCCAGGATTTGCAGTTAAAGTCCAATTTTTAATTATTGGTTTATCTTTTTCGTATCCGAAACAAACTTCTTCAAATTCTACTTTACCTTCTACTTTTTCTATATTTTTAGCATTTACAGGATTTTCACTTTGATTTTCAGCATCTAAAACTTCAAATACTCTTTCTGCTGCAGCTATTGCTGATTGAATTACAGTAAATATATTTGCTGTCTGAGATAAAGGTTGTTGGAACTGATTTGTATATTGAATAAACGCTTGTATATCACCTATACTCATTTTTCCTTCTATTGCAAGCTGAGCACCCAAAATACATATTGCTATATATCCTAAATGATTTACCATACCTATTGCTGGCATCATAAGTCCTGATAAAAATTGTGACTTTAACCCTTGTTTATATAAATCATTGTTTACTTCGTTAAATTCATTAAACTCTTTATCTTCCATGTTAAATGATTTTACAATAACGGCAGATGAATAAGTCTCTTCTATATGTCCATTTATTTTACCAATCATTTCTTGATTTCTTTTGAAATATTTTTGTGACATTTTAACAATTGTTGCTATACAAATAAGTGATACTGGTATTACAAGAATTGCAGCTGCACTCATTGTAATGCTTATAGTAAGCATCATAATAAATATACCTATAATTGTAAGTACAGATTGTATTATTTGTACCATTGATTGTTGAAGTGTCATGTTAATTGTATCTATATCATTTGTTACTCTAGATAATATATCACCATGTGTATTTGAATCATAATACTTAAGTGGTACATTTGCAAGTTTTTCATCTATTTCTAAACGCAATTTATATGTAACTTTATTTGCAATATATGCCATAGCTCTATTTGATATATATGTAAGTATAGCACTTAATATATATATACCTAAAATAGTAAGTAGTATTTGTCTTATATAATCAAAGTTTATTTCTGGTCTAACAAATAATTTAATATTTCTCATATCATCTGTTAAATTACTTGTAGCTTCTTCTGGCAATATACCCATTTTTTCTAAATCTGCTACTGTAGCATCACTACCAAGTGTAGCTTTTACAGCTTCTGGTAGCTGAGTTAAAACTTCTTGCATGCTATCATATACCATTATATTCATAACATTTTCTGCAAGCTCAGTTGTAGCGTTTCCAAGTATTTTAGGTGATATAACTGATAGTACTGTACCAAGTGTTAATAGTATAATTATTGTTATTATCCATTTATTATAGCTACCTATATATTTAACTAATCTCTTAACTGTATTTTTAAAATTTTTCGGCTTTTCAATAACTTTGCCTCCACCACCTGGGCCAAAACCAGATCCTACAGAACTTTTTTTAACTTCTTTATTTTCCATTATCTAGTCGCCTCCTCAAGTGTAATTTGTGAAAGAACTATTTCCTTATATTCTGGAGATCTTTCAAATAATTCTTTATGATTTCCTATATCAACAATTTTACCTTCATCAATAAATATAATATTATCTGCATTTAAAACTGTTGCTACTCTTTGTGCTACTATGATAATAGTCTTATCTTTAGCATAAGTTTCTAGATTTTTTCTTAATTTCTTATCTGTTGCATAATCAAGTGCTGAAAAACTGTCATCAAACACATAAATATCTGCATCTTTAATAAGTGCTCTTGCAATAGACATTCTTTGTTTTTGTCCACCTGAATAGTTAGTTCCACCTTGAGCAACTTCTTCATCAAATTTATCTGGTTGATTATTTACAAATTCAAAAGCTTCTGCAGCTTTAGTAGCTTCAAGTAATCTTTCCTCACTTGCACTATTATCACCATACATAATATTAGATCTTATAGTTCCACTAAATAGATTGATTTTTTGTGGTACATATCCTACCATATTTCTTAAATCTTCAAGTTTTAAATCTTTAACATTTTCTCCTGCAACTTTAACTTCTCCTTTAGAAGCTTCATAGAATCTAAGTAATAGATTAAGTATAGTAGATTTACCACTACCTGTAGCTCCTATTATAGCTGTAGTTTCTCCTTTATTTATTTTAAAACTAATATCATTTAAAACTTCTTCATCACTATTTTCAAAACTATATGAAACATTTTTAAATTCAATTTGACCTTTATTTTCTTCTTTTATTTTATTATTACCATCTTTTATTTTAGGTTCAATATCTAAAACTTCACCAATTCTTTTAGCTGAAACAATAGCTCTTGGAATCGTAACAAACATTATTACAACCATTAATATAGAGAATAATACTTGCATAGCGTACTGCATGAAAGCTAACATATCTCCTATTTCAAGTGCAGATGATGCTATTAAATCACTTCCTAGCCAAATAATAACAACTGATGATACATTGATAAAGAACATAATCATAGGCATTAATATAGACATTATATTAGCAGTCTTTATAGATACATCATATATTGCTTTACTTCCTTTATCAAATCTTTCTTTTTCTATTTTTTCTGTGTTAAAACTTCTTATAACTTTAACACCTGTTAATTTTTCTCTTACTATTTGATTTAATTTATCTGTATTTTCTTGCACTTTAGAAAATAGTGGAACTATTTTTCTTGCAAGTAAAATTATAAATAAAAGTATAAGAGGAATCATAACTATAAACATAAATGATAATTCAACATTTGTATTTACAGCCATAATTATACCACCTATACACATAAGTGGAGCCATTACCATCATTCTAAGTAACATATTAACAAGATTTTGTATTTGAGTCACATCATTTGTTGTTCTTGTTATAAGAGATGATGTATTAATCTTGTTAAACTCTGTTAATGAGAATGTTTGAACTTTTTTGTATACAACTGCTCTTAAATCTCTTGCATATCCTGCTGAAACTCTTGAAGCTACATATGTTGCAATAATATTAAATATCATAGCAACAAATGTTATAACAAGCATATTTATTCCAAGTTCATAAACCTTATCTAAACTTTGTCCAATTATTCCTTGATCTATTATATCAGACATTATATTTGGAAGATATAAATTAGTTACAGCTTGAACTGATATACAAACTGTTGAAATAATCATTAAAATTATATAAGGTTTTAAAAATTTCAATACTTTTTTCATTATTACTTTCCTTTCTTTATTTTTCATTATATATTGTAACATAGCAATATATATATTACTATGTATATACCATAATTTAGCACTTTAATACATTTATTTTAAAGTATATAACATAATGCTAGCAGCACTTGCTACATTTAGAGATTCTACCTTTTCATTCATTGGTATTTTAACATTCACATTAGAATTACTAATTAACTTACTACTAACTCCTGATGCTTCGTTTCCAAGTATTATTGCTTTTTTTCCTAACACTTTTACATCTGCTAAATCTGTAGCATTTTCAAGAGTTGTTGTAATCACTTTATAATCATTAATTTTTAAATAGTTTATTAATTCCTCATAATCAGCTACATATGCAATATTTACTCTAAGTATAGAAGCCATTGTTGATCTTGTAACCTTAGGTGCTAATACATCACCTGTACCTTTTATACAAACTATGTTACTGTAATAAAAACTATCTGCAGTTCTAATAATAGTACCTATATTACCTAAATCTTGTAATCTATCTAGTACTACAATATTTTTAGATACATCTATATTATCTAAAGTATATTCTTTAGCTTTTATAACAACAAGTACTCCTTGCGTTGTTACAGTATCTGTCATATAGTTAAATACTTCTTTACTACATTCTATTTTTTTAATGCTTTCAAATTTATTATTTTTTTCTAATTTAGTTAACTTTTCTATTAACTCTATTCCACCATTTACACCATTTAATATATCTATAGAATAAGCGATAGAAATTATTTCTATCGCTCCTTCTAAATATATATCTAGCGCTTCAGATGTAACTTTAATTCCTTCTAAATAATAGGCATTAAATTTTTGTCTAAACTTTTTTTCATTTAAACTCTTAATAAATTTAACTGTATCATTTGATTTGCTAGTTATATTCATAATATTTCTCCTTGTTGTACTAAGATTAATAAGTATCTACTTCTAATTCTGATTCTGTATTACCAGTTATAGAATTAGTAACATCTGTAGCTGCTTTTTCATCTATTACTACATTATATTCTTCTACCATTGCATCTAATTTAGCTGATACTATGTAATCTTTTTCCATATCAGAATTTAATCTACCTTCAGCATCAACAGATTCTAATAATATAATATGGTATCCATATTCTGTTTCAACAAGTTCTGGAGTATATGAACCTACAGCTAAATTTTTAACTGCTTCTTCATATGCTTCTACAGTTGTTCCATCAGCAAACATTGTATAAAGTCCGCCTTCTGTAGCACTCCCTGGATCTTCTGATACTTCAGTTGCAACAGTTGCAAAATCCTCACCAGCTTTAATTCTAGCTAGAGCTGCTTCAGCTCTTACTTTAGCATCTGCTTTATCTTCTTCACTTAAATCCGCACCATAATCATCTACAGTAGTTATTAATATATGTCTAGTAGTAAACTCTCTTAAGTCTGCTTCTGGATCATTTGCTAGTATATTTGCTCTTACTTCTTCTGTAGTAACTATACTAGTCATATGATCTAAATATGCTGCTATAGTGTAATCATTTAAGTATAATTCTTTCATTTTTACTGGATCTAATCCACTATCAATAAATTGTTGTGTTTGAGCTGAATCACTAAATATATCTTCAACTGCTTGTTTATCTTCTTCAGTTAAAGTGATTCCTTCATTTGCTGCAAGCATTAATACAACTTTATCAATTGCTGCTTTATTTAATATTTCATCTTGTAACATCTCATCTGGATATCCCCAAGAAGTAAGCATTGGAGCAAACACTTTATAATATATTTCATACTCTGCCGCTGTTACTGAACCACCATCAAAAGTAGCTACAGTTCTAAAAGTAGTATTGTATAAAAATACCCCAAAAATAATAAGAGCTATTACTATAACTCCACCTACAATCGAACCTACAATAATTTTATCTTTTTCGATAACTTTTTTTGGCGTCGCTTGTTTTGTCATTTCTTTCTCATTTGTTTCCATCTAAAATTCCTCTTTTCTGCTATACTCATATAGTAACCTTAGTATATCATTTAATAAATTCAATGTCAATATATTGAAGGCTAATTTCACTTAACTTTCACAAAGAAAAATACGATAAAATTAATTATCGCATTTTAATCATTGGAATCAAAATATTTGTATCGGACATTTCTTTTAATACCCGCTGAAAACCTAATTTTAAATATATTTTTTCACTGCTCCTGTAGCTACTCAGTTCTAAATCTTTACAGATAATATTTTGAACATAATTAACAAGTTTTCTAGCTATTCCTCTTTTTTGATGTTTTTTATTTACACATAAAAGACTAATATAGTTATCTGTCATACCAATAACACCTACTATCTCATTTTCATATTCATAAGCATAAAATTCACAATGAGTAATAAACATATAATTTGATATGATAGTAATATAACTATCTCTTTCTTCCTTAGTATAACTCTCATCCATTACATTTTTATTGCTATTTAGAAAACTATATATTAAGTTATTACTTTCTACTTTTTTTATCATATTAACCTCTTTTAATTATATTTTTTAATCTTTTATAATTATTATTATTAAGTTTTCAATCTAAATATCATTTTAGTATTAAAAGTATTTCTAGAACTTACTAAATCAAAACCTTGAAAGTAAAAAAAATCTGTAGCAATTTTAGTTTTAGAAACAATTAATGTTATATTACCTAAAGTTTTAAAGTTATTTAAAAGTATAGTTCCATAACCTTTTCCTTGATAATTTTCATCAACAAATAAATATATAATTTGCCGATCTAGTGTAATCATTGCTGCAATTAAACTTCCTTCTTTTTTAATATAATAATAATCAAGTATATTTACAATTTCTGAATTTAACAATTTTTGATAATCTTCTTTATCACTTTGTTCAAAATACTTTATTACATTTCTCTCAATAAATGGTAATATCTCTGGTACATATCCATTTTCAATGGGTATAGTAAATTCACTACTCATAATAATTTCCTCCTAATTAAATATTAATAAATTAGTTTATTATTCCTTTTATTTCATTATATCAAAATAAATTTATTAAAGTCAAACAAATATAAAAAATTCTTAAAATATGACAATAAAAACTCACACTACAAATTGTAGTATGAGTTATTCTAAGATTAAATTTTACATTGTACTAAAATCCTAAATAGAACATATATAGTCCTATAAGTAACATTAATAATCCTAATACTATTTTTATAATTTTACTAAACTTAGCATATTTTTCACTCTTAGTTAATTTAGTTACAAATCCTACTGAAGTTCCTGTTATTACCGCAAGTATTCCATGACCAACTGAGTACATAAATAGTAATAATGTACCAAATAATAAATTACCACTACTTGTAACTATAACAAGAAGAGCAATAAGAACAGGTGTTGAACATGGTGATGAAAATATACCTCCAAGTATTCCAGCTATAAGAGCTCCTAAATATCCTTTTTTATTATTTTTAGATATTAAATAACTTGGTTTAACTATTTCAAAAATCTCCCATGTTTGTAGTGCCATAAGCACCATTAATATACCTAGTATTACATACCATATACTTGAAGAAGTTCCTATTAAATTACCAGCAAGTGATGCCACAACTCCAAATATTGTAAATGTAATTGCACTACCAATAGCAAACACAAGTGATAACCTAAAGCTTTTTTTAGTATTATTTTCACTACCTGCTGATACTGAAGCTATGACAAGAGGTATTGTAGATAATGAACACGGAGTAAATGAAGTAAGTATTCCAGCTATAAGCGCAAGAATTGGAGCTATTAAAAAATTATCTTTAATCATTTCTGATAATGTTTCAAGTATAAGATCCATCTTACTCTACCCCCATGTCTTTAAGCACTAACCTTAATTGTTCTTCTGTAAGTCCACCTTCATGAGCTGTATATATAAGCTCACCTGTATTAGAATTTTTATAAGTTAAAAACTCTATTCCTAAATCTACACTTGGAAGATATGGCGTTCCGTCTTTATTAAAGAAAAATTGTGTAGGCATAACTCTTACAGGAAAATCACCTTGAGCATCTGGATGTTTATATATATCTGCAAATTTAATTATTGCTTTATTCTTCATAACTGTATTTAGAGTTTCTAAAACTGGTTCCATCTCTCTACATGGCTCGCACCAATCAGCGCCAAAATCTATTATAATAGGCATTTCATATTCTTTAAGTACATCTAAATCTATCACGCTAGAATCAAGTGCTAAATCAACATTTTCATCAAGATTAATAGTTTCTTTTTCTAACTCTTCAGAATTTCTAAATACCCATACACCAAAAATTAGTGCAAGAACTACTATAACAACTACTACTTTAATAATCTTTTGTTTTTCCATTTCATTTCCCCCTACTTTACTATATATTCACATTATATCATATTATATAATTAAATACTATATACAAAACTAGATATATAGCTACTCTAAATTTAGAAAATAAAGTTAATATCAATTATAAAAAATAAAAAAGCAGTAAAAAATACTGCTTTCATATTATACAATTTACGTTATATCTTGTGATAACTTAATGATATCTTCTATATGTTTTTCTATAGATTTATTTTCACATAAATCATATGAGCCTTCAATCTTATATTCAATACCTTTAAATACTAGATAGTCAATAAGTACTTTATAGAAAAACGCTAGGCCTCTTTCAGTTAAAATGTATAGATTATTACCCATTATTATATCTTGCTTAGATGAGATAATTCTATATTCACTTATAGTTTCTGCGCTAATACATTCCATTTGTACTACTGATTGAGATTTTTCCTTGAGATACTCTTCAAATTTAAGTGTTTGTGAAGAAAGTTTGAATCTTGTATATCTCTCAGATGAAGAATTACTTTCTAACACTACAGAGAACATATCTTGTGATAAAAAATATGATTCTTTTTGACCAAAAGGAGATGTATGATATATTAATAAGTCATTCTTTTCACCTAATAGTATTTTTTTTATTTGTTGTAAATTTTCTCTTAACATTATAGTAATCTCCTTTATTGTTTATTTTCAAATTCAAAATATTCTTTTGCTTTTTCAGTTATTTCAGCAGCAAAACATGCACCATTCATATACTGATTGTATGATACTTCATATAACAGTTCTTTACATATTTCATCAGATATA
>CAYJMD010000001.1:7964-169779 GCA_964371585.1 uncultured Clostridiaceae bacterium | reverse complement strand
ATATAATTGCCATATACTTTTCTTAGAAAAATAGTATACTCCTCTTCAACTTTTTCATACTTTTCTACTGAGTATAACACTTTACCTTTATCAGTTTTTACACTTTCGATTGCGTCAATTATACATCCATTATAACTTGCTTTAAAAAACGATAATCGCATTGTTAAACCTTCTTCTATGCACAATTCAATATATGTATATTTTACAAATTTTACAATATAGCCTGTAAACTCTCCAAAAGCGTAAGTATATACAGTTACTTTTTCCTTACTTTTTAAAGCATTATCAATCTGTTTATAATACTTCCGTAAAGTATACTTTGGCATAATGTATCGCTCTAATAATCTTTTATCCATAAAATACTCCTTCTGCAACATTTATTAATCTGTTGCTTAATTATTTTTTCATATGTATTATATCACAGTGTTTATATTATGTCAATTTATATATAAAAAATGAACCTTTGTTATTAATAACTTAGGTTCATTTGTTTTATTTAATTTATTTATTACTATCTTTATTTTCTAATTGTTTTAAATAATATTGTATATCAAGTAATACATCTTTACTTGACAGTCTATGTCTTAATTTTTCTTTTGCTTTATCTGATTCAAATATTACAGTATTATCAATAACATTTACTTTTAAAATATCTAACTTTCTACATAAATTACGTATTTCTACTACTTTAATTAAGTTATCTACTACTTTAGGCATATCTGAAAATCTATCTAATAATTCATCTACAACTTCAAGTACTTCTTCTTTTGTATGAGCTTCAGATATTTTATGATACATAGCAACTTTTATAGCTGGATCTTTTATATATGAATCTGGAATATACGCTGAAACATTAACATTAATCTTAACTTCTTTAATTATTTCTTCAAATTCATTTACATCTCCACTTTGCTCTTTTTTAATTGCTCTTTCAAGCATTGATAAATATAGATCATAACCTATTGCTGCCATATGTCCTGATTGTGCTTTGCCAAGTAGATTACCTGCTCCACGTATTTCTAAATCACGCATTGCTATCTTATGACCACTTCCAAATTCAGTAAAATCTTTTATAGCTTTTAATCTTTTAGATGCCACTTCATTTACTTGTTTTTGTTTATCATATGTCACATATGCATATGCAAGTCTAGAACTTCTTCCTACTCTTCCTCTAATTTGATAAAGTGATGCAAGTCCAAGTCTATCTGCATTTTCTACAATTATTGTATTAGCATTTGGTATATCAATACCAGATTCTAATATTGTAGTACAAACAATAACATCAGTTTTATGTTCCATAAAGTCCATCATTACGTCTTCTATTTCTTTTGGCTGCATCTGCCCATGTGCATAATCAACTCTAGCTTCCGGAACAAGTATCCTTACTTTATTTGCTATCTCTTCAATATTATCTACTCTATTTGATACATAAAATACTTGCCCATCTCTTGCCAGTTCTTTATATATCGCGTTTTTAATAAGCATTTCATCATATGCTGTTACATATGTATGAACAGGCATTCTTTCTAGAGGTGGAGTTGTAATTGTACTAATGCCACGTATTCCTATCATAGACATATGCAGTGTTCTAGGTATAGGGGTAGCTGTCATTGATAATACATCAACCATAGCTTTATACTCTTTTATTGCCTCTTTAGCTTTAACACCAAATTTATGTTCTTCATCAATAATAAGAAGTCCTAAGTCTTTAAATTCTACATCTTTAGAAATTAGTCTATGTGTACCTATTACAATATCTATTTTGCCCTCTTTTAAACCCTTAATTACACTTTTTTGTCTAGCTAAAGATCTAAATCTAGAAAGCATTTCTACTTTTATACCAAAATTTTCCATTCTTGCTTTAAATGAATTGTATTGCTGAAGTGATAATACTGTAGTTGGAACCATGTATGCAACTTGCTTATTATCCATTACTGCTTTAAAAGCAGCTCTTATTGCTACTTCTGTTTTACCATAACCTACATCTCCGCAAAGTAGTCTATCCATAGGTTTGATATCTTGCATATCTTCTTTTATTTCTTTTATAGACTTTTCTTGATCTACTGTTAAATCATATTTAAATGTATCTTCAAATTCTTTTTGAAATACTGTATCTTCACTAAAAGCATAACCTCTTTGTTCATTACGTTTAGCATATAGCAGTACTAATTCTTTAGCTATTTCCTCTACATGAGCTTTAGCTTTAGCTCTTGTTTTAGACCACTCTTTACTTCCTATACTATTTAATTTAGGAATAACTTCATCATCACAAATATATTTTTTTATACTATCAATATTATCAATAGGTACAAATATATTTGATGACTTATCATACTCTAGTTTAATATAGTCTTTTATTACTCTTTCGACAGCTACATTTTCAATACCTTTGTATATACCAATACCATATGCTTCATGTACAACATAATCTCCTACATTTAAGTCTTCAAAAGAATTTATTTTACTACCTGCAAATTCATTTGATTTAGTCATTTTTTTAGTTTTATTTAATACTCCACTAACAGGCTCACAAATAATATCAATACCCAAATCTGTAATTTTAAATCCTGCTGCAAGTATACCTTTTGTTATATGTATATTTTGTATATCATATTTAATATCAGAATATATATTTTCTACAACTATATTTTTGAATTTATATTCTCCTAGTATATTTGTCATCTGCTCTTTTCTAATATCTGTATTAAATACAAGCATAGTATATGTATTATTATCTTTTTTCTCTAAATCTCTAAGAAGAAGTTCTATATTATTTTTATAGAAATTTCTTTCTGTAGAATGTAATTCTATTTTAGTATAGTCACTATCATTTTCATAATCTATTGCATTTAAAGTTATACATACTGATTTTTTTAGTATTTGTTCTATATATTCATATGTATATATTTCAGTAGCATAAGGTAAATATATGTGATTTTTATCGCTTAAAATATTTAAAGTTTCATTACTTTCATATATTAAACCTTGAATTTTTTCTTTACATCTGCTAATTTCTGAAATATATATATTATAATCTTTAACGTAATCTAAAAAAGATGTTGTATTATTGAAAAACAATTTAAAATATTTATCAAGAAGACTTATTTCTTGTCTTAGTTCTAATTTATCTATATCTGATTTTATTACTTTTTTTAATTCATCTGTTAAATCATTTTTATCTATTAATTCTTCAAGTTTTATTTTAGTCTCATTTACTACTTCTTCAGATATATTAAATTCATTTGCAAATACAAGATCATAATTATCTATATTAGTTATGCTTCTTTGTGAAATAGTATCAAAACTTCTTATTGTGTCTATTGTATCTCCAAAAAGTTCTATTCTACATGGATAATCATTACTAATACCATATACATCAAGAATACCTCCACGAACAGAAAATTGGCCTTTACCTTCAACATTTGGATATCTTTCATAACCTAGTTTGATAAGGGATGACATTACTTCATTTATATTAATATCTTCTCCTACTTTAAAACTTAGGTTATCAGCTGAATATACATCTTTAGCTAGCATAGGCTGAGTAACAGCGTCAATAGTAGTAACAATATAGCAGGCATTATCACCATTTTTAATATGATTAATAACTTCCATTCTTAAATTTTGATTATCTCTATTTTCAGCATCAACATTGTAATATACAATATCTCTTGATGGAAAATATAATACTTTTTTATCAGTAAAAAACTCAAGATCTGAAATTACTTTTTTAGCTTCCATGTTATTAGAACAAATAATAACACTTGATTTATCTAAAGTATCTGAAATGGACGTGATCATAAAGGCCTTCGCACTATCTGCAAGACCTGTAATATTTATTTTACTATTTTTTTTATCACATAAATTTATTATATTTTTAAATTTATCATTATCTTTAATAAGATCTATAATTTTATTCATAAATTACCACACTCTACCATCTTTTAATTTGTTAATCTTACTACTTACATAACTACTAAGTTTTATCATAAACTCTTTTTCAGAAAGTTTACCATCTGCCACAAGACTTAAGCCCTTTTCCCAGCTAGCAGTAAGCTCTGGATTTAACATATCTGGCATAGAATATTTAACAACATCATAAACAAGCTCTCCTTTTGTAGCAGGAGTTAAAATTTGTGTTTTACTATTAGTTTTAATATATCCTATCTTTTCTAATTTTTTCATAATTTCTGCTCTAGTTGCAGAAGTACCAATACCACTAGATTTAATTTGTTCTCTTAGTTTTTCATCCATAATAAGTTTACCAGCATTTTCCATAGCCAGTATCATAGAACCAGAATTATACCTAGTAGGAGGTGAAGTTTCAGAAGATTTAATTGTTATATCAGTTAAATTGATTTTATCACCTTTTTTTAATTTATCCAGTTCATCTAAATTATTTGAAGATTCCTCTTCTTCTACTTTTTCTTCTTTTTCATCATCTTCTTTTTTTATTGATTTATTTAACTTTTCTTTATTTTCTTTTATACGCTCTTTTTCAAGTCTAAATACTTCTAAATATCCTTCATCAGTACATACTTTGGCTGAAGTTGTAAATATTTCATTTTTTATATCTATAGTAATATTTAATTTATTAAACTTAGCTTCAGGAAAAAATATAGCAAGAAATCTAAGTGTAATCATAGAATATACTTGTTTTTCAATGTCTTTAAGTACATTATAGTTTTCAAATCCTTGACCAGTAGGAATTATTGCATAGTGATCAGTTACTTTAGAATCATTTACATATTTAGTTTTAAGTATATCTGTTTTATATTTATTTTTAATCATTTTGTCTAAAACTTTTGATACAAGTTCATCTTTAGATGACTTAACAAGTCCATTTAAATTTTTAGATATTTCTTTTGCAGCTGCTACAGATAGCACCCTTGCATCTGTTCTAGGATATGTTACTAATTTTTTTTCATATAAAGATTGTATTATATTTAATGTTTCATCTGGACTAATTTTAAATCTTTTTGTACACTCATTTTGAGCTTCGGCAAGATTAAATAATAGTGGTGCATTTTCTTTTATTTTCTTTTTAGTAACTTCACTTACAAAAGCGTGTTCTTTATTTGAAGTTATATATTCTTTTGCCTCTTTAGCAAATTCTTCTTTTTTAAATCCACTTTCATTATATAATTTTGGAGACTCATAATATTTAGATTTATCAGTCACTTTATAGTCTGCTATTACATTATTAAATACACCTTGTAACTTATAGTATTTTTCCTTTTTAAAGTTACGTATTTCTCTTTCTCTAGATACAATCATTCCAAGTACACATGTCATAACTCTACCTATTGAGATACTTGCTTTTTCTTCATCTAACTTCTTAGCTAAAGCTTTACCATATATAACAGTAAGTATTCTAGAAAAATTAATACCTATTAAATAATCTTCTTTAGCTCTTAAATACGCACTAGAAGCTAAAGCATCATATTCACTAAGTGCTTTAGCATTTTTTATACCATTTAAAATAGCTTCTTCTGTTTGAGAATCTATCCAAACTCTTCTTTTATCTTTACATTTTATTTCATTATTACACATATAGTCAACAAGCCTATATATATATTCCCCTTCTCTTCCACTATCGGTACAAACATAGATAGTTTCAATATCTTCTCTAGTAAGTAGTCTTGTAACTGTATTATATTGTTTTTTAACTGAATCTATTGGTTCATACTTAAACTCATTTGGAATAAAAGGAAGTGTATACAAATTCCAAAACCTTAACTTCTCATCATATTTTTCAGGATAACTCATAGTAACTAAATGACCAACACACCAAGTAATTATATATTCATCTGAATCAATGTATCCATCTTTAGTTATTCCATTTATTTTTAAAACCTTAGCAAACTCTCTAGCTACACTAGGTTTTTCTGATATAATTAGTTTTTTCAACGTAGCACCTCTTCTTATATTAATACTATATATTATATATTATTTATGCCTTAAAATCAATTAAATACGTACATTTAGTTCTTTTTACCAGATTAAATTGGTATAAAAACCACCTAAACTATAACTAGTTTAGATGGACTATATTTTATACTTTATTTTCTATTCCAAAAATATCATCTTTAGAATATTCTTCAGGATTTAATCCTACATGATTTTTCATATTAAATAAGATAAACACAAGAGCAAAAGTTGCTAAAGTTCCAACTACTATTAATGTTGTATTAGTTCCAAAATTATCAACTATAAATCCTGTACTAAACATTATTATAGCTTTTCCAAGTCCTTCAAACAGATAAAATATTGATAATATTTTTCCTCTCACTTTTGAAGTTGTAAAATTATTTAAATATTTTTTAACTGATATCCTATAAATACCTTGAAATGTATTATCTATAAATAAGACTATTACAGTTATTACTAAAATCACTTCTCTTGCTATATTTAAACTATTTATAATACCTACAAATACTAATATAAGTGTAAGACCATATCCAACTACTGTTAATGTCTTTCTTTTGGTAATTTTTTCTAATTTATATTGTAATTTAGAACCAAAACCAATACAAAAAGTAAATATGGCAAGTATAATTCCATATATACTTGGTGATACATCAAGGCTAGTTATAACATCTTTTTGAAGTGTTAATGTAAATGTTACAATTGCTGAAATTAAAAAGCAATATAAATATATTGACTTTACTCTTGAACTTTTAAGTACTAACTTAAAATCTTTTAAATACCTTTTAACAGTTGGTTTCTCAGTTCTAACTATAGGCATTTCGTCCATGAATAATGTAACTATAAATGATATCACCATACAAATTAGTGTGCAAACTATAGGAATATAATTGTTAATTTCAAATACAAAACCTACAAATAACGCTGATATCGCTTCAAGTGTATAAAATCCTGATACTGCTCGACCTTCTACTTTAGCAAATAATTTTTTCTTTCCTGTTTGCTTTAAACTTTTATATATATATTGAGAATCAGATAAAGATTTAAATGTTGTACCTATTGAAGATATTGCTTCTCCCAGTATAAAGAAAAACATATTATTACCAAATAAAACTAGTAAAACATGAACTATCCAAAATAGATTACCAAACATCATAGATTTTTTAAGTCCTATTTTTTCTACTATATAGTTACCTGGTATCTGTGCTAAAAAACAAAATATAGAATAAAAACCAACTAAATACATTACTTCCCCAACAGAAATACCTTTAGTTATAGTAAAAAATAAAAAGTTTATTACTGTATAAAATAAATAATCATATCCAAATATTCTATATAACTCATATAATTTTTGATTTTTATCCATGATGTTCCTCCAAGTATTTAAACTTTATGATTTCACTTGTAATGGCATCATTTACTATTCCATGCAATTTATCATATTCTTCCTCTTTTATATATTTTCTAATTTTAGTTGCACTTATATCATTTCTGTCAATTTTAACTAATTTTAAATTACTTATAAGTTCTTCTTTAAAACATAAATTTATATCTTTATCACTCCCATAAACTATTACTTCTGGAAATAAGTTTGTAATTTCTTTAAACTTATCAAAAATATGATCTCCATATGTAATATCAATTTTACTTGGATTTACAAATTCACTTACTATTATTTTACCTTCATTTATTTCATTTAAATATATCATTTCAATTAACTTTATTCTTTCATATACAGGTAATGTATTTGTTTTATTTTTAGTAACAAATATAACTACTGTATTTGCAAGTTTTAAAGCTTCATTTATTAGTGCTTCATGTCCTTTATGCATAGGTTCGAATCTTCCAACAACTAAAGCATATTTACTTTTTTTCATATTACCCACCTACTACTCTCATAATATCATATCAAAAACTTTAATTTTTTTCAAGTGATTAATTTATATGTAGGCAAATTTTGTATATTTTATATGATTTTAATCATATTTCCTTTATTTTTATATAAATTTATAGTATAATTATATATGTAAATAATAGAAAGGAAGTGAGTAATATGCCAATGTGGAGTATATGGTTAATATTGTCTGGATTTTTCTTTATATTAGAAATATTCACAATATCATTTTTACTGTTTTGGCCAGGAATCGCTGCCTTTATAGCATTCATTTTAGCTATACTAGGTTTTTCTGTAACTGTGCAGATTACTGTATTTGCAGTTCTAAGTATTATATTAATAATATTTACAAAACCGTTGCTTGCAAAATTTGTTAAGACTACTACAACACCAACAAATATCGATTCTGTTATCGGAAAAAGAGGCGTTGTACTAAAAGCGATTGATAACATCAATTGCAAAGGTCAAGTTAAAGTTGCAGGTGAAGTTTGGTCAGCAACACATGAAACTGACGAAATAATTCCTGTAGATACTAAAGTTGAAGTTGTTTCAACTTCCGGAGTAAAAGTAAAAGTGAAGAAAGTTTTGGAGGATTAATTTATGGAGTTTATTATTATTTTAATAATTATTGCTATAATAGCAATGACAACAATTAAAGTTGTAAAACAAGCTGAAGTATATATTATCGAAAGATTCGGTAAATATTACAAAACTGCAAACGCAGGACTAAACTTTATCGTTCCATTTGTAGATAAAGTAAGAGCTGTTGTTAGCTTAAAACAACAAACAATGGATATACCACCTCAAGGGGTTATCACAAAAGACAATGTAACAATTACAATAGATACAGTTGTGTTCTATCAAATCATGGATCCAATGAAAGCTGTATATGAAATTGAAAGTCTTCAAAAAGGTATTGGTTACCTAGCTATAACTACAATCCGTGATATCGTTGGTAAAATGGATTTAGATAGTACATTTAGTTCTAGAGAATCAATAAATGCACACTTAAGACAAGTTCTTGATGATGCTACAGATAGATGGGGATGTAAAATTGATAGAGTTGAAATCAAAGATATTAAACCACCTGTAGACATTCGTGATGCAATGGAAAAACAAATGAATGCTGAAAGATCAAAAAGAGCTCAAATATTAGAAGCTGAAGGTAAACGTCAAGCTGAAATAACTTTAGCTGAAGGTAAAAAAGCTTCTGCTATATTAGAAGCTGAAGCTGATAAAGAAGCAAGCATAAGAAGAGCTGAAGGTTTAAGAGAATCTACTGTATTACAAGCTAGTGGTAACGCTGATGCAATAAGAAAAGTTGCTGATGCAAAAGCTGAAGAAATTAAACTTGTATATACTGCTATAATGGAAACTAAACCAAATGCAAATCTAGTAGCTTTAAAATCTTTAGAAGCTTTAGAAAAAATTTCAGATGGTCAAGCAAACAAAGTATTTATTCCTTTTGATACATCAAAAGCGTTTAGTGCACTAGGTAGCGCAGCTGAACTTTTAAATAAACAATAAAACTTAAATAAATTATAGTAATAACTATTTAAACTACATAGTCTTATGATTATGTAGTTTTTTGTTACTTAAATATCACTTTCTTCCCTACTCTTACCTTTACTTTTAAATATAATTAGTATATAATAGTACTAAACTTAAAAGGAGTCTATTATGAAAAATAAATTAAACGTAACCATTGTAGCTTTAAATTCTAAATTTGTTCATACAAATATAGCTGCATATTATTTAAATAAAAAAATATCTAATATATCAAACTCTACTGTAATGCAACTAAGTGTTAATGATAATATAAATAAATTAATAGAATCAATTATTTCTACTAAACCCGATTTGCTATGTTTTGGTGTATACATTTGGAATAATGAACTTGTATATAAATTGTGTGATAGTATTAAAAAAATTAATCCTTCAATAATAATAGCTTTAGGAGGCCCAGAAGTATCACATGATTATAAGGATATTTTAAATAAACATCCATACATTGATAGTATTATGATTTTAGAAAGTGAAAATAATATTATAGAGCTTGTAGAAGATGTTACTAATAAGCATTTAAAAGAAGTATACAACACTCCTACAGATATACTAGATGTTCCATTTATAGCTGCGGATTTAATAAAAGATTGTAGTAATAGACCTATATATTTTGAAACTTCTAGAGGTTGTCCATTTAGTTGTAGCTACTGTACTTCATGTATAGATAAAACTGTAAGATATAGAAATTTAGATTTAGTAAAAAAAGATTTAAAACTACTACTAGATGCGGATGTTAAACAGATTAGATTTATTGATAGAACATTTAATTCAGATAGAAAAAGAGCTATTGATTTATGGACATTTTTACTTAAAAATAGAAAAAGTACTACATTTCATTTTGAAATATGTGCAAAACTTATTGATAGTGAAACTTTAGAGTTTTTAAAAACTGTACCTAAAAATGTTTTTAGATTCGAAATTGGTATTCAATCTACTAATAGACAAACTTTAAAATCAATTAATAGAACATATAGCTTCAATAAAGAAAAAGATATTATAACAAAACTAGTTAAAGATACAAATATATTTATTCATAGTGATTTAATTATAGGTTTACCTCATGAAGACTTAATTACTTTCATATCTTCTTTTAATGAACTATATAAGCTAAATACAGATGAAATGCAACTTGGATTTTTAAAAATTTTAAAAGGAACACACATATATAATGATATAGAAAAATTTGGATATGTATATAACAATTTTTCTCCTTTTGAAATATTAAAAAATAATTATATAACTTTTGAAGAGATTTCATTTCTTAAAAAATTTGAAATTGTATTTGAACTTTTAAATAACAGCTTAAAATTTAAAGAGAGTATTAAATATTTATTAACTAAATTCCATAGCCCATTTAATTTATTTGAAACTATAACTACTTATTTTATTGATAATAATATTATAGATTCACTTTCATATGATAATGTTTATGAATCTTTAATCCATATGTTTGATAATGATACTATACTTATCCAATTACTTAGCTATGATTATTTTAATAATTTTAAAGGCACTAAAAGCTGGATGTATACAAAATATGATATGAATAAAGAAATAAATTACTATATTCAAAATATTTTAAATATCCCCTACTCTAATCATAGTGAGTATTTTAAAATAGTGAAAGAAAATAAATTTTTAGTTTTAGATTATGATATTAATACTAAAGAACAAAACAAAACAATATATATGAAAAATAAATAATAAAATTAGTTGCTTTATTTTTCATAATATGCTATACTGTAATACGGTTAATCTTCATTTGTGTGAAGGTTAACTTTATTTAGAGAAAAAAGAGGTAAACTATGGAATTTATAAATATTCAAAATCTATTATTAAATGAACTAATAAATAAAGTTAATGACTTAAAAACTTATACCAATACACCTATTACAAAATTAGTACTAGACATACATACAGATCATGATTATGGTATATCATTTAAATTTGAAACTATAAATGATAATACTCAAACAACTAGTTTTAATGATCTTAGATGTTTAAATGACGATATTCATGAGTATTTTAAACAAAATGAAAATCTTACGGATTTCTTTGGATCAATTATATATCATATATATGATGCCACTATGCCACTTCCAGAAGGATACTATGATGAACTAGGATTAGAAATGCAAAATGGTATTTTAGAAGCTGAGAGTCTTCCAGAAGATTTACAATTATTTCTTGAAGAAACAGCTATCTACTGCGTAAATAAATTAAAAGATAATATAAATGGTTTAAACTTAGATGAAAACTTTAAACTATATGTAGTAAATGATAACAACATATTACATGTTATATAACCAAATTGACTTTACATAATTTATATGATATAATATATTTACATTTATTTTTTATAAGTTACAAATAATGTATTTGTAATTGCCATTTTGAAAGGAGAAATTTATGAATTACGACGTTTCTTCATCTTTAATTTATGCACTTAGAGATTTAACATCTCAGCTAACTGCAAATAAGTCTGATAATACAAATAGACTTATTCTTGAAGAATTAAAAAAGATGACACAAGCCGTAAATGAAAATTCAAAACTTCTTAAAGAAATTTTAGAAAAAGATGTAAAAAAAAGCTCTTCTACCACTATATCACTTAGAGCAAGAGACTAAAATAAAGAATATGTAAATAAGGATTTAAAATAAATAGGAAATAAAAATAAAAAGCTTAAACATATAGAATAACACTGAAATATTTTCAGTGTTATTTTTTATAATTTTTGTATCTTGTGGTTTTGATTTTTAACTATTAAACTATTATTCTTTATCCATATTTATTAATTCTACTGCATCTTCTGTTTTCATAGTAATTAACATTTGATTTCTTATAATATTTTTCATAGTTTGATTTGCACTTTCATTAACTTCTAGTAATTTTTTTATACCTATTTGTGCTCTTTCAACAAGTCCAACATTTGCAGTTATAACATTAGTTGTAGCATCAATTGTAAATTCATCAGTAAATGAAGTTGCTGGATTAACTTTACTTCCATTTTCAACATCTGTATTTTTCATAGTAAATGCATATTTAGGATCTTTAAAGAACCTTAAAGTGTAATTACCATAATCCAAATTATTAAAGCTATAATAACCATTAATTCCTAAAAAATCTGGTGTTGTAAATGTATAGTCTTTTATTGTTCCATCTTCAGTTAAAAGCATTATCCCGATATCATTTAATCCTATTTCTGATGCGTCTGGTATTCCATCTTTATTAGTATCAAACCAAGCATATCCATTTATTACCCCTTTATCTGCAGGAGTATCATTAATTGTTATTCCTACTTTTTCAGGTTCAATAGCAAGTAAATTAGTTGCTATTCCATCTAAATCTTTATATACTGAATTTGCTGCAAATGAATTCCATGCTACACTTAAAGTTGGTGTTCCAACTGGAGCAACAGCAACTACATCAATTTGTAATATATCATTTGGTAATATTTGTACATCTTTAGTTTTTACTTTAAATGCTTTAATATTAACTAAATCACTTGGGGCTACATTTGTCCAATCATCAACTGTCCCTATAACATTAAATGTTGGTCCAAATCTAACAGGATCAAAACTATTAGAATAATAAATATCAAAACTAACTTCTTCTGTTAAATCTTCTCTTATTATTTTAGCTGATACTTCTTGTATAGTATAAATACCATAATCACTATCTCGTAAAATCCCAGATGATAATACTGCTGTATCATTTAAATGTGGTAATATATCTACAATTTCTATTTCTTCGAGTTCAACATTTCCTATATTAGTTATTGTTATTTTATAGTCTATTCTTCCACCTGCTGTTGTATTTGCAACTGCTGGTTCTTCTACATAGTCTATATCTAACAATCCTTTTACTTTTTTATTACTTTTTGTACTTACAAAAAATAGTATTCTATTTGAGTTTACTATACTTTTTGCATATTCTTCAGATACATTTGGATCTTCAGCAATATCATTTAAATCTCTATAAATATCTGATTCATCTGGTATTATTTCAGAAGCATCAAGTGTATTTAAAATTGTAAACGTTTCAAATGTTCCAGTTGCACCAATTTTAACTCTAGTATCAAAAGAAATATTAAAGTTTGATTTTTGTCTAAAAGTAAATGCATATGCATCTTTAAATTCAAATTTAACTATACTATCACCATTTGCA
Source organism: uncultured Clostridiaceae bacterium (assembly GCA_964371585.1). Taxonomy (GTDB): domain Bacteria; phylum Bacillota; class Clostridia; order TANB77; family CAG-465; genus RGIG5057. The sequence continues at coordinate 156,223 of CAYJMD010000001.1, read as the reverse complement.
TTTATATTTGGAATAATTACAGCTGGTGGTAAAATTGGAGTTTCTGGATCAACAAAGAAATCAACATAATTAATTGTTTCGTTACCAACATATTCTAATTCTTTAGGAAGCATAAATGCTATTATAGGATTAGAAAGTCTAGATTCTCTACATGTCGCCCCAATTTGATAATTTAAAGTTGTCCCTGGATTAATTGGCACATTTTTTAAATTTTGATTAAAGGAATTATTAAGAACACATACATTTTGCACAAGTGTACTTCTAGTATTTCTAACTGTAACAGGTAAAGAATTTACTATATAATTTAATTCTAAATCGTTTAATATAGTAGATCCTAGTGTAACATCTGATTTGACTATACCATCTATTTTAGGTGCTACTTTACTTTCAACACCTACTCTTAATGCAGGTAACTCCCATACTAATGTTGCAATATTATCTCCAGCATCAAGTAGGAAATTTAAATCAACTGTGCTATTAGTATTTGTATTAAATGGACCAAAAGTATCAGTTGTTCCAAGAACAGTTGTATACTCAATTTGATACTCAGTATCAATAGCTAAGTTTATACCTGAAAAATGGAAAATACCCGTTTCAAATCTATTGTAATTAATATCATCTGGAAGTGTCTCAATTAGTCTAACTGTTTCTAACATTTGATTACCTGTATTTCTTATATTAAATTCATATCCGATATGTTCATCTTGAAGTGTATAATCAGGAGCATATACTGGTATAACTGCTGATCTTACTTCCTCTCCTAATGTTATTGTATGAATATCTGGAACATCTACCACAGAATCAACACTCCAATTAGCTGTTGATACAAGCTCTGTTCCTATATCTAAAGTATCATCTATAACTGCTTTATATATAAATTCATATTTTTCTCCTTTGTACGAAGTAAGGTTAAATTCTACCCTATTATCTACTACTTGACCTAAAACTCCATCACTAGTAGTGTCTGCAAATTTACTTGAAACATCTTTACCTGATATTTCAAATGTAGGATCAATAGTAAGTTCATCTAAACTTTCACATACTATACTTACATTATTAATATTAGCGCCCAGATCTTTAAAATTTTCAAGTGTAACTTTAAAGTACACTTCTGAACCTGGAGCTGGATCAATAGTAGGAAGTACTACTTCTCTTGAAATTTCAAATCTTGGAATCACTTCAAGTGTGATAGGAGTATTTGTATATTCAGTTTCTAAAGTATCATTTATATAGATACTTGAAGTTAAATCAAAAGTTGTAAGTGATGGTGTTGTAGTTTTAAAAACAACGCCAAAACCAATTCTAACACTTACTCCTAAATCGTCTAACTGACCAAAATCAAATATTACATCTTTACCTCCTACTACGACTTCTTCTCTTATGTCTCTTATTGGGCTTTCAATATCTCCTAAATATATATCTAGAAAATCTGGAATAAACATTTTAATTTCTGCTTTAGTAACACTACCTGCTATTCCACTAAACCCGGCATTTAAAGTGTATATAAATACATCTTCATAATTACCTTTTTCTCTATCTACCTCACTAATTATTGTATACATTTTTCACATCCCTTTCACTCTATTTTTAGTATATTATCTAAATTAGTTAATACCTCTATACTATACTTAATCTCTTGTATTTTAGCTCTAGTTTTATCATTTGTATATGTAGGATTTTTTAATTTTTCGTCTGCTAATTCCTGCTTTATATATATTTTTAAATATTCAGCTATATCTAAGAATTTAGTAATAAATACTTCCTGCTCTTTTATAGTAGCTCTAATATTTACATTTAGACTTTCTTCTTTAGTCATATATGCTTCTTTTTTATTAAGAAGAGCTGCTCTTTCTCTTGTTAATTTATCATATTGACCTTTAAGCTCAATTTTACTTAAAGATTTAGCTTTAGCGAGTGTTATAGAAAATTGCTCAACTTCTTTTCTAAAATTTTCTATTTCACTACTAAATACTGTTACATCATGAGCTGTTTTTTTACTTTTGGGTATTATATTTTTAGCTATTTTTTCAAATTCGCTATATTCTATATCTAATTCATTTTTTATAGCAGTATTATGTTTATCTTCTTTAAAAAAATTAATAATATTTTCTAACTCAATCGTATATTTATATTGAGGCAACAAATAAAAATTTTCGTAATTGATATCTAACTCTTTAGCTTCTAAAATATTAGTATTATTAAAAATACTTAGTAAATCATTCATTAATTTAATATTATTATTATTTTCATCTTTTTCTATAGAAGAATTAGTTTGATCTAGTAATAATTTTTCTTTTTCAACAATATTTTTCACTACTTCATTTGTAGTTTCAATATCTACTTTTGTAGTAGTTGTTTTATTTAGTTTTAAAAGTATTTCGAATAACTTTTTAAATCGTATTATTTCTTTAAATTCATCAGATACATTATCTGTCCATTTTTCTACTTCATTTACAATATCTACATATTCAGATATGTTATCATTGGTTATACTGCTTTCTTCAATTATATAATCACTATTGATTTCATTATTAAGCTCTATCACTTCATCTTCTTTTGATTTTTCAGTTATATTTATTTCTTCTATAATTTTATCTTTTCTTTGTATTTCTACAGTTTCATTATTAGTTATTTGCTCAGATAAAATGCTATTTTCTTCCTTTACATTTTCCACTACTTCTTCTGTAAGTTTAATTTCTTCTTTTCTTTTAAATAATTTTTTAAATATATTCATAAAAACACTCCCTTTTGATAAATTATATTTTGAATTATATTATTTATAACACTTACATATATTTATTAGTAGTATACAAATCCTACTAGTGTAACTGTATAAATGTTTTAGAATTATAACTCTTAATTAAAAAGTCATATTTCCTTATTATATAGTACGACACATTTTTTATTTTGTTACTTATATATCAATTTGTAACATGATTATATACAAACTCATAGTATACATTAAGAGTTAATAATACTCTTGATTAAATTTTAGGAGGGAAAAATATATGTCAATGCCAAGTATACCAGATTTAAGTCCAACAGTTACTATTTCAAGAGATGATGCATTAAATGTAATCTTATCTTCAATAGGTATGGAAGAACTTAGTATGGCCCATATCGTTAATGCTGAAGCTGAAAAAATTCAATTCGCTTTAGGAACACTTGAAACAGCTAATGGAACTGCTGCTAGTTTAGATGAAATCATGGAAATAAATAAATCATCAAACAAGATGCTAAGAGACGTTATAAAAAATCAAATGTTAATCGGTATGAAAATGGAAGATGTTGTATCTTTAGCATCTCAAACTGAAGAAGCACCAGAACCAGAAACAGTACCATAGTAAGTATTTAAATAATAGTAGTAATAATAATTTAAATAAAAATAACACTGAAAATTTTTCAGTGTTATTTTATGTTAAATGATTTATTAAATCATTAGATTTTACAATTCATTACTTTTAATTTAAATTAATATTAAATTCAGAAATTTTTTGTGAATAATTAGCTACCTGTTTTTCTAAATTATCTACTTTAGCAGATAATAAGTTTAAATTAATATTAAATTGTATAAATATGATTATAATAAAAATAATCAAAACATGTACAATCAATATTAATGATTTTAAAGTTAAATCATTCATTAGTGTTTTTAGTTCTTGCATTTTTTCTCCTGTCTTAACCATACACATAATCAGTGTATATTTTTTATATTATTACGTATATAATTATAACATTATTTACATAAAAAAACAAGACTATATATAATATAATCTTGTTTTTTATTTATGTTATAACAATGTTAACCATTCTACCTTTAACAACTATAACTTTTTTTATTTCTTTACCTTCTGTTAAATAGTTTTTAAATTCAGAATCATTAAAAGCTATGTCTTTAATTTCTTCATCGCTACTAGTACTTGTAACGTTTATTTTATACCTTACTTTCGAATTGATCATTACTGCCATTTCTACTTCATCATATATAAGTTTACTACTATCATAGTTTGGCCATTTACTGTTATATATATATTCATCATTTGCATTATTAGTAATCATTGAGAATACTTCTTCAGCAGTATGTGGAGCAATTGGATATAATAGTTTAAGAAGCGGAATAATATATTTAGCACTTACCTTTTCTTCTTTATATAATAAGTTCACATATGACATCATGCATGCAATTGCAGTATTGTATTTCATTGCTGTATAATCCTCTGTTACTTTTTTAATCATTATATTAAGCTCTATTTCTAGTTCTTTATTTACAATATCTTCATTAGTAGCAAATGATTCTAAACGTACAACTCTATCTAAGAATTTTTTAGCACCTTTAACACCATTTTCAGACCAAGGAGCATTAAGAGAATAATCACCAATAAATAGTATATATGTTCTTAAAGTATCAGCACCATATTCCTTAGTTATATCATCAGGATTTACTACATTACCTTTAGATTTAGACATTTTAGATCCATCTTCAGCAAGTATTAAGCCTTGTGTACTACGTCTAGCATATGGTTCTTTAGTAGGCACCATCCCTATATCATATAAGAATCTATGCCAAAATCTTGAATATATTAAATGTCTTGTTACATGTTCCATACCACCATTATATTGATCAACTTCAAGCCAGTATTTTAAATTTTCTTTACTTGCAAACTCATTTACATTTTTAGGATCAGTATATCTTAAGAAATACCATGAAGAACCTGCCCATTGTGGCATTGTATCTGTCTCCCTTTTAGCATCTCTAGAGCAAACTGGGCATTTAGTATTAACCCATAAATCAACTTTAGCAAGTGGTGACTCTCCATCTTCACCAGGCATAAATTGTTCTAAATCTGGAAGTGTAATTGGAAGATTTTCTTCTTTTTCTTTAACAAGTCCACAATGAGGACAATTAACGATAGGTAGTGGTTCTCCCCAATATCTTTGTCTTGCAAAAGCCCAATCTTTCATATGATAATTAGTTTTTCTATTACCTATTTTATTACTTTCTAAATATTTAAGCATTTTTTCTTTCGCTTCTGTAACATTTAAACCATTTAAGAAATCTGAATTAACAAGTATACCATTTTCTGTATACGCTTCTTTAATATCATCAGATTTAATGCCATCTTTAGCTATAACTTCAATTATAGGTAATTTAAACTTAGTAGCAAATTCAAAATCACGTGTATCATGGGCTGGAACAGCCATAATAGCACCTGTACCATAACCAAGCATTACATAGTCGGCAACAACTATAGGCATTTTAGTACCATTTATTGGATTTATACCTTCTAGTCCTTTGATAACTACTCCAGTTTTATCTTTAACTAGTTCAACTCTTTCAAATTCTGATTTTCTTAAAGCTTCTTCTTTGTAGGCCATAAGTTCATCATAATTTTCTATTACATCTTTAGAGTTTTCAATTAATTCATGTTCTGGAGCAATAGCCATATATGTAGCACCAAATATCGTATCTGGTCTTGTTGTATATACTTTAAGTTTAGATGAAGTGTTAGTAACATCAAAATCAATCTCAGCACCATAACTTCTACCTATCCAATTTTGTTGCTCAATTTTTATTCTTTCAGGATAATCAACTTCTTCTAATCCTTCAAGTAGTTTATCTGCATAATCAGTTATTTTAAGCATCCAAACTTCTTTTTCTTTTTGAACAGTTGGTGTATCACATCTATCACAAACTCCACCTTGAGCCTCTTCATTTGCAAGTATTACTCTACATTTAGGGCAATAATTTACATATGTTTTATCTTTATATGCTAGTCCCTTTTCAAATAGTTTTAAGAATATCCACTGAGTCCATTTAACATAGTCATCAGTCGTAGTGTCTATTACTCTATCATAGTCAAAAGAAAAACCAACAGATTTTAATTGTTTTGTAAATGTTTTTATATTATCATCTGTAACTTTTCTTGGATGTATATTAGTTTTCATAGCATAATTTTCAGTAGGAAGACCAAAAGCATCAAATCCTATTGGAAATAGTACATTATATCCTTGTAATCTTTTCATTCTAGAAATTACATCCATTCCCATATATGCACGAATATGTCCAACATGCATTCCTGCACCTGATGGATATGGAAATTCTACTAGTGAATAGAATTTTTCTTTTGAAAAATCATTTGTAGCATTGTAACATTTGGCTTCATCCCATTTGTTTTGCCATTTAGCATCTATTATTTTATTATACATATTATTATCTCACCTTTTCTATAATTATTTATTTGTAACATATTTTTCATACTCGCTAGTAATATATCTATCAGTCATACCTGCTAAGTAATCAATAATTTTTCTTTCTACACAAGTTTCATTTAAGTATTTATCACATTTATCACTTAAAAAATTCTTATTTATACTATTTGATAAATCATTATCTGCTATAGCTTCAAAATATATATCGTATAGTTTAGTAAACATATCTTCATATTTAAGTAATTCATAATCTCTATGTGCTTTTCTATATATTTTTTTATAATTTAAGGCTTTCGCTTTATTTATCAATCTAAACATGTTTTCTGACATTGTAATATGATCTTTACCATAACTATTTTCAATTATATCTCCAATCATACTAGTCATAATTTGAGAATTTGTAACACCCAAGTACTCTATTATCTCTTCATCAAGCTCACTAGTTGTAAATCTATTTAATTTTATAGCATCTTCAATATCTTTACCTAGATATGCAATCATATCTGATATTCTAACAATACAACCTTCTAAAGTCATTGGTCTCATTTGTTTTATTACAGATTCATCTGTATATGAAAGATTATATTCATTAAAAAATTCTTCTACACTTTTACTTGCTGGCATATATTTATTTAAAAGAAATTCTCCATTATGAGACATTATTCCATCTAAAACCTCAAGAGAAATATTAAGACCATTACCTTTATTTTCAACATTCAATAAAGTTCTTACACTTTGTATATTATGATTAAAATATTCTCCTAATTTTTCATAAGACAATTTATTTAAAATTCTTTCACCTACATGACCAAATGGTGTATGACCTAAATCATGTCCAAGAGATATAGCTTCACATAAATCTTCATTTAGATTTAAAGCTCTTGCAATAGTTCTAGAAACTCTTGCAACAAATTGAACATGAGTACTTCTAGTTGAAATCATATCATTATTTATTCCTATATGAACCTGAGCTTTACCGATGTATCTAGTATATGAATTACTATGAATAATTCTATCTATATCACGAGCAAAACTAAGTCTTAAATCATATTCATCATCTTTGTAATTATTTAAATATGTAGCTTCTTTACTTTTTTTAGCAAATTTATTTAAACTTCTTTCTTCATTTTCTAAACTTGTTATTTTAATCTCTTTAATCAAATTTTTATCCATAATTTTCTCCATTATATTTTAAATAAACATTCTTTAATTATATTTTCCAAATCTATTGTATCGTATACAGATTTAATACAAGCATCTAATATAGCTTTAGGCTCTATAGATCTCAAATCAAACTTATAACCAGCATTATATGCTATTTGTCTTATAAATTCTCTTGTAACTCTTCCATTACCTTCTCTAAAAGGATGTAGCACATTTATTTCAGCAAGATAATATGCAAGTTCTTTAGAAAGATTTTCTTTAGATATACCAATTAAATAATTTTCTAATTTTAATTTATTTAGTATTCTATTTAATTCATCTTCAATATATAAAAAACTAGCAAATCTAAAACTATCTTTAGCTATATCTTCTTTTCTAAATTCTCCTGCAAAATCATAAATATTTTCAAATAAGAATTTATGAATATTCTTAAAGTGATTAATAGAAAAATCACCAGTTACATTTTTTTGTCTTAATTCATAAGATTTAAGAAGTACAATTTTTCTTTCAAGAGTGTGTAACTTCTTTTCACTTTTAATATCTAACTTATTAATTAATATATTTGTATCTTTATAACAGTAGAGTGATGTTTTTGAAGAATATGACTCATCTATATTATTCATCTATATCACCTCTGTACTTGAAGTTATTAAAGTACTGATTCCTTCTTCTAGAGTAAATTCATTACTAGCATATTTTTTTATGAAATTAACATCTTCAGCAGTAATATGCATATTTTCAATAGCTAAATCATGCTTTAAATTTTCAATGTCATTTATAAATTTTTCTTCATCTAACATATATTAACACCTCTTTATAATATATAAAACTATAAGAACATTTTAAGTCCTTTATGTATGCATTTTATTTCCATAGGAAATTCCGGTCCAGCATCTCCATCAACATCTGGAAGATCACAATCACCTTTTATTCTACTAACTGTTAAATTTGACTCTTTAAGATATATAACATTTTCATCTCCAATATGTGTTCTTCTTAATAGTTTTATAAATAGCTGTCCAATTTTATATACTGGTACATCTTTTAAAACAACTACATCAAGTTTACCATCTTGTATACTAGAATTATCAGTAAATGTATCCATACCACCAACACTACTCCCATTAAAAATAAGAATAAGTGCTACTTTTTCAATTATAATTTTTTCATCTGTTTCTATTTTTAAATAAAAAGGCCTAAATTTTATCATGCTAAGTAACCCTGTAACGTAATATGATAGTTTACCAGCTATATTCTTAAATAGTACATCTACTTTTTGTGATGTATTAGTAAATAGTCCTGCTGCACAAATATTAATAAAATATTTATCATTAACAAGTCCAACATCTACATCTTGTATATTTCCTTCTAAAATTTTATCAATACAATCAACAAAATTTTTAGGCATTTTAATATGTCTTGCAAAATCATTAGAAGTTCCAGCTGGTATAACAGCAATTGGAACTTTTATATCATTTTTCATCATACAATTAACTACTCTATTTATAGTTCCATCTCCACCAGCTATTATTATTGCATAGGTATCTTTAGGTGTGTTTTTAATATATAAATCCAAATTAGATTTTTTTCCAGCTCGAAATAATGATACATCATATCCATTTTGAGTAAATTTCTCTATTATACTATCTAAAAAGTACTTAAACTTACTTTGACCAGCTATAGAGTTATATATAAGTCTTACTTTTTTCAAAGTTTTCACTCCTATCTTTCTATAATAAATTCTTTAATTAATTTATCTGTAATTTGTGAAGTAAATGTAGTATTTAAATTAAATAAATACACACCCATTTCATTATTAATTTTATAAAATACTGTATCTTCAGCATAATCAAGTATTTCAATTGAATTAGAAATAACTTTAACATTTTCATCAGAAATCAAACTTTTTTTCCAAAGATTTCTATTATCATCTACATTTATATAGTATAAATAATCATCTTTAATAAACATGTACTTACTACCGTCTATATAATCAGTATCGCCTTTATCTGCTACCGACTTTATATCTGCTACTTTTTTTAAATCTGAACCATCTTTATTAATAGAATATAATTTATTTTCATCATCTTTATTAACATAGTATAATCTAGTTTCATCTTGAATAACATATGATACCATTTTATCTTCTGTTAAATTTTGTTTGTTTGATCCGTCTTTATTAATTTTAACCAAGTTACTTTTTTCTAAATCATCAACACACAGATATAAACTATTTTCATCTACAAGTATTTCTTTAACATTTTTCACATCATATTCTTTAATTTCTAAAGTTTTCTTATCAACAGATTTTAAAATGTTTTCAGAAGTTGATATTAAATATATCTCATCTTTGTAAGTAGTAAATTTATTTACATCATCCTCTAAAACAACAGAAACTTCACCTGTTAGTTTATTGATTTTATATAGGCCATTTTCTCTAATACCATATATAAAATCTCCATATTCAGTTATATTTGTAAATCCTATATTTTTAGCAACTTCTTTTTGACTTTCAAGCAATCCATCTGTTGTCATTGTGTTTAAAGAAGTTTTAGGCTCATATGTATAACCTTCTGATAGATAATACATATCATATACTTCTTGTTTATCAACATTATCATCTGTTGAATATATATAATTATTTTCTTTATAATATACATAGAATTGAAAGAATACATAGCATGCAAGTAGTGTTATAATTCCAAGAACTATTAATTTTCTTCTTCCTCTTTTATTTAATCTATTATGTTTTTTCTTTTTATCTTTTAAATAATCTTTTCTAGACATTGTCTCATCATGATTAATATTTAATTTTTGCATAATTCACCACCAAATTTAATATATTAATTATACTATAATAATAGGTGAAAGTAAAGATTTTTAAGCAAATTCCAAGCTTCTTACGCTAGTTTTACATCTACTTTTTAAATAATATTAATTTTTATGCAAATTTAGACTTAAAACAAAATAAAGATAGCTATTTTTTTACAATTAGCTACCTTTATTTTTTACTTATATAATTTAAGTTTAATTTATTATATATTAACTTGTAATTAATATATTATTTCTTAGTCTACTCTAGTTATATCTCTAGGGAATAAACTTGCTTCTTTAACATTACTAAGTTCTATTATTTTAGCTGTTAATCTTTCAAGACCAAGTCCAAGTCCACCATGAGGTGCTACTCCATGTTTATGAAGTTTTAAATATGACTTAAAATCTTCTGGATTTAACCCTTTTTTCTTCATTTTATTTACTTGCATTTCATAGTCATGTATTCTTTGTCCACCTGTTGTTATTTCCACACCTCTGAATAATAAATCAAAACTACAAGTATAATTTTCATCTTCTACATCATCTAGTGTATAAAAAGGTCTCTTATATGAAGGATAATGAGTTATAAATATAAAATCACTATCATATTTGTCTTTAGCATATTTAGATAATAATTGTTCCTCTTCTGGTTCTAAATCATGTTTATCTAAAGTTTTTCTTCCAAGTTCTTTTTCTAATATTTCTTTAGCTTCAGTAAATTTAACTGCTGGTATTTCATTTATAACTGGAAGATCAATATTTAATAATTTAACTTCTTTTTCATATTCTTTTTTTAACAGAGCAAAAATATTCTTAAGTACTTTTGTTTCTAAGTTCATTATATCATAGAAAGATTCTATAAATCCCATTTCTAAATCCATACTTATATATTCATTTAAATGTCTTGAAGTATTATGTTTTTCCGCTCTAAATACTGGAGCAACTTCATAAACTTTTTCAAAAACTGAAACCATCATTTGTTTATAAAATTGTGGACTTTGAGCAAGCGCTACTTCTCTACCAAAATAATCAAATTTAAATACGTTTGCCCCACCTTCTGCACTGTTTGCAACTATTTTAGGTGTACGTATTTCTGTAAATCCATTATCATGTAGAGTTTGTTTAAATCCTCTTACAATACCTTCTTGAATTTTAAATATTGCACGCTGTTTTTCATTTCTTAAACTTACAACTCTATTATCTAAGTTTACATCTAAGTTTACATTTAAATCTTTTTTATTAATTGTAACTGGCGATAATTCATATGCACTACTAAGAACTTCTAAATTAGTTACATCAATTTCAAATCCTGCTTCTACTTTATCTGTTAAAATTACATTACCTATTATTTTAACACTACTTTCTTCTTTTAAATCAACATAAGTAGAATTATCTTTACTCATAACACACTGAATTACTTCTGAAGCTCTTCTTACTACTATGAATACAAAAGATTTCATATCTCTTACTTTATGTACCATACCACAAATAGTAACTTCTTTTCTTGTTTTAATTTCCTGTGCAGTTAATGTTTCTAACTGCTCTCCTGATATTTTTATCATCTAAATCTCACCTTTCTATATACATATGCAAAAAATCGCCACTTAAGCATATGTATTACTACGCTTAAGGACGATTATATATATCGTGGTGCCACCTTAATTTTTCCTCATTATTTTTAACGTTATTTTAAATTACAACGGAGCTACTTTGCACAGCCCAACTCAAAAGGTGTTTTTTCAAAAATCTTACTATAGAAATACTCTCAGCTTATAATATTTCCTCTCTTAAAATAATAGCAGTTTTAATTTACTTTTCCTTTATCACAGTTATTATTAATATTATACACAATTATATTATAAATGTCAATAGCAAAATTATACAGAATTTACCAATATTTCTACTCTTTTTATATAGTTTAATTGACATTTAAAGTAAATTAAAGTATACTATATAAGACGTTGTACATGATATAAATAATATCATGTCGTTATATTTTTAAAGGAGATGTATAATTTTATGAAGAAAACAAAAATCGTTTGTACAATTGGTCCAGCTAGTGAAAGTAAAGAAGTATTAACTTCACTTATAAATGCTGGTATGAATGTTATGAGACTTAACTTCTCTCATGGAGATCATGCAGAACATATGGAAAAAGTTAAAACTTTAAGAGAAATCAATAAAGAACTTGGAACAAATGTTGCTTTCATGCTTGATACTAAAGGTCCTGAAATCAGAACTGGTGTATATAAAAACAATGAAAAACAAAACTTAGTTAAAGGTGAAAAATTCACTTTAACAACTAGAGAAATTGAAGGAGATAATACAATAGTATCTATCACATATCCTAAACTTGTTGAAGATGTAACTGTAGGTTCACACATCCTTGTTGATGATGGTTTAATTGACCTTGTTGTTGATTCTATTGAAGGAACTGAAATACATTGTACAATTCAAAACTCTGGTACTTTAAAAGGTAAAAGAGGTGTAAATGTACCTGGTGCTAAATTACAACTTAAAGCAATGACTGATAAAGATATCGCAGATATAACTTTAGCAGCTACAGAAAATTTTGAATACATAGCAGCTTCTTTCGTAAGAAAAGCTTCTGATGTACTTGAAATAAAAAAATTACTTAACTCTCATGGAAATACAACTACAAAAATAATTTCTAAAATAGAAAACCAAGAAGGTTTAGATAACTTTGACGAAATATTAAAAGTTACTGATGGTGTAATGGTTGCACGTGGTGATTTAGGAGTTGAAATTCCAGCTGAAAAATTACCAGCAGTTCAAAAAATGATGATCAAGAAAACAGTTGCAGCTGGAAAACCAGTTATAACTGCTACACAAATGCTTGAATCTATGCAAAAAAATCCAAGACCTACAAGAGCTGAAGTTTCTGACGTAGCAAATGCTGTATTTGATGGTACTTCTGCAGTTATGCTATCTGGTGAATCAGCACAAGGTGACTACCCTCTAGAAGCTGTTACAATAATGGCTAAAATAGCTAAAGATGCTGAAGATAACATTGATTACTGGAAAAGATTTAAAAAGAAAAATATAGAAAGATTAACTTCTACAAAAGAAGATGTAATTGAAGATGAATTAGAATTTAAAAAACGTTCTTCATATGCTGTATGTTGTAATGCTTTATTTGCAAATGCAGATGCAATAATTGCAGTAACTGAACATGGTTCTACACCTTCTCTTATAGCTAGTTACAAACCGGCTTGTCCTGTTTATGTAATTACAGCTAATCCTTCTACATACAGAAGAGTTGCTTTAGAATTTGGAGTTCATGCTATATTAATAGAAAATGAATACAATTTCGAAAATATACTAGATCAAGGAATAAAAACACTTCAAAACAAAGGATTGTTAAAAGAAAAAGATACAGTTATATTAAGTGGTGGTTTCCCAGAAGAAGAAAAATCAAACTTTTTCTCTAGCCAAGCTACTGGAACTATAATAAAATTATAATTTTTACAATTCTTATGTAAAACATAAAAATTTTTATGTTAGATATTGATTATTTTACTTTTTTATGGTACAATATACTAGTAACAATTTAAAACTTATTTAAAGGAGGATTTTAAGATGGCAAAATGCGAAATATGTTCAAAAGACGTAACTTACTCAATGCAAGTAAGTCATTCACATAGAAGAACAGCAAGAACATTTAAACCAAATGTTCAAACAGTTAGAGTAAACGCTGGTGGAAATACAACTAAAAAAGTTAAAGTTTGTGCTAGATGTTTAAAAAGTGGAAAAGTTGAAAGAGCAGTATAATCTTAAAAAAACAGTAAATTTATATTTACTGTTTTTATTTTATCTCTTTTTACTTGTTAACTAATTTTATTACTTTGATTTTAATAATTTATTATATTTTTTATTCTTCCATATGACTATCAAGCATTTGCATAACAGCTTCTTTACTCATATACCCTTGTTTTGTTTCAACAACTTTACCAGCTTTAAACACTACTAAAGTTGGTACAACTTGAACATTATATTTTGCTCCAAGAGCTAAATTATCATCAACATTTACGGAAACAATATTATATTTTCTACTATTTGCTAGCTCTTCAAGTACAGGAGTTAATTTTTGACATGGAGGGCACCATGTTGCATAGAAGTCTACAAGTATTACTTCTTTAGATTCTTCTACCTGGTTAAATTCTTTTTCTGTTATATGTCTTAACATATATTTTCACCTTCCTTATATTAAATATTATATATTTTAATAATCTTTATTACAAGTTTTTTTACATATATATTAATTTTAAAACATAATTTGGCAAACAAAAAAATCTTACTAATTGTAAGATTTTTATTTAAAGTAAAGATATATAGTTATGATATTTATCACTATTGTCATTGTTATTACATCCAATTTTATAGCTTTCAAATCTTCTTCAAATTCTTTTGTTTTTTCTTTAGCACTTTCAAATACTATCATTAAAGTATTATCACAAATTTTCATAGTAGAATTTATTTTTTTAATTCCTTTTTTTGCACTAACTTCTATAACTACCATAGTTATAATAACAATCACAAAAGATAATAAAATTTGGTATAATAAACTATTAATATAAACAGTTAAAGCAATTAATATAACAGATATTATCATAATACACATTTGAAATGATTTTATCCGATTTATATCATAATTACTATTCTTTATTTTATTTTTATTCATATACTCCCTCTCCTTAATAAAATTTCATTTGGATTACTAGCTAAAACTTCTACTATTATATCATATTATATAGTGTTTTACAATATTTACTTTTACATAAAAAATCATACCACAAATAGTAGTATGATTTTTATTATTATATTACAATTATTATAATTTAATATATTGTTTTGCTTTTAATGTATAATCTACTAATGACCATATAGTTATAAGTGCTGTTGCAATAAGACCAATACTCATAAACACATTAATAAGTAACATAATTGGTTCTAATGAATTTGAAGCAAATGATAAAAAACCTGCATTTTCATTAAGTGCTAAATCTAGTAATGTAAGTGTTAATGAAGACATTGTAAATATTGTTTTAAGTTTACCACTTAAACTAGCTTGCATAGCAACGTTTGCTTTAGCAGCGAACATACGTAATGTATCAACAACTAGATCTCTAAAAACAACTATTACAGTAATCCATGCTGGTATCATACCTACACCTGTAAGCATTATAAACGATGTTGCAACTAATAATTTGTCCGCTAAAGGATCAACTAATTTACCAAAATCAGTAATTAGTTTATGCTTTCTTGCAATATGTCCATCTAGTGCATCTGTAATACTTGCAGCAACAAATGTTACAAGAGCTGCCCATATAGCAAAATCCATATCTGCTTCTACAAGTACCATAAATATCGCAAATACTGGTACAAGTACAATTCTAAGTAGTGTTAGTCTGTTCGGTAAGTTTAATTTTTTTAACATAATATCTCTCCTTTAATTTTATATTGATGTGCTCATTATATCATATAATTTATAATAATACAAATATTTATTTAATATGACTTAATAAATATAGGATTTTGTACTCTCATATCAATAGTACCTGGCTCAAATCCTATTTGTGAAATAATTGTGTCTAGTAATTTTACACTATATTCTATATCTATTTCCTCATTTAAAATAACATCTATTTTTTCACTAAGCGTAACTACATAAGTATCTTCAGTGAATTTAATTTTTGTTATATCAAGTTCATCTATCTCAGAATCTATTTGCTGTTTTATCTGTTCAAAATACTTAAGCTTGTTTAAATCTACATCATTTATATCTGTTCCAAGAGTTACATCTTTATCAAATGTAATCCCTTGAGTTAAAAGTTCATTACTAGTAATATTTTTCAAATCACTGAAAGTATTTAAAACTCTACCCTCTTCATCTATAGTAAAGTACCTGTTATTTTCATAATCAAATGCATAATACTTAGCTATTCTTTCTTCTACTTCTATTACTATTTCATTTGGAAAAACTAAACTTAAGTTTATATCTTTAACATATGGTATTTTAAGTATTTTTTCTCTGTTTAAAACAATCATTGAATTAAACAAATTAGTTCCATATAAAATATCCGAAGCTTCAAAAACTTGATCATATGTTACTATTTGATTACCTACAATATTTACTTTTTCTACATCAAAGACACTCAAAGTAAATAATAAAGTTATAGAAATTATAACTATAGATATCATCCCCACTATTATAAAAAACTTTTTAAAATTAAACTTTGTTTCATTAGTCTTATCTGTTTCAAAAACATAATTAGTATTACTAATAACATTTGTGTGCATAGTATTTTCATTGGCTATTTTTTTTCTTTCAATCTTGTTTTTTTTGATTTTAGGCTTAACTTCAGTATTTTGTTTTTTTCTAGATGGCTTGTCTACACTTTTTTTAGATTTAGTATTTATAGTAGTTTTATTTTTATTCTTTTTTATACTTTTTTCTTCTGGTTTTTTAATTCTCTTTTTTGTCTGATTTGAATTAGTATTTTTAGTAGTAGTTTTTTTACCAGCAGTTCTCTTCTTTTGATTACTCATATACACCTCTAAATTATTACTTAACAATCTCTTTATATATAGCCTCATTTACATCATGTCTTTTAATTTTTTCATAATTTAATTTCATTTTTTCTATACTATCACTAGTTAACGTGTTAGTTACAAAATCATTTAATTCTTTAATGTTTAAATTTTTCTCTTCAATAACCTTAGCTACATCAATGTTTTCAAGTATCATTGCATTATGATATTGATGATTTTCAGTTGCTGTCGGAAGTGGTATAAGAACAGCAGGTAGCTTTGTAGCCATAAGTTCTGTAATAGTAAGGGCTCCACCTCTTGTTATAGACATATCTGCTATCTTATACATTTTATCCATTTCATATACAAATTTTTCTATTTTTAAATACTTTGATGTATCTATAGAGTTTATTTCATTTTGCTTATTTACATAGCTTACAACTTCATCATAATTTCCCGTACCTGTTATAAGGACATAAAATATATCTTTATTTTTTGCAGATAATATCATATCTATCATTTTAATATTTAAATATTTAGCACCTTGACTACCAAAAGCTACTAATACTATTTTTTTATCTATTGGCACTTTTAAGTCTAATTTACATTTATCCTTATTTAACTCTTCGAATTTTTCACTTGATATTTTACATGGAGTTGAAGTATATATTGCATTTGGAATGTTTTTCAAATTCTCTACAGTCTTTTCAAATCCACAAAGTACAGCTTTAGCTTTTTTAGCAAGCACTTTAACAGAAAGACCTGGATAAGAATTACTTTCATGTAAAATATATGGAATTTTAAGTTTAATAGCTGCTTTCATAACTGGATAACAAATATATCCTCCAGTACCTATACAAATATCTGGTTTAAACTCTTTTAATATTTTCATGCTGTCGCCTATTCCTTTTAAAGCTTCCATAATTCCTTTTACATTTTTTAAGGTTAATTTTCTTAATATCTTCCCTGTTCTTATTGCTTTAATTTCAAATCCAGCTTTTCTAACTAAATCATTTTCCATACCAAATTTAGTTCCTATAAATAGTATTTCACTATTAGGTTCTTTTTCTTTAATTAAATTAGCTATAGCTATTCCTGGATTTATATGTCCACCTGTACCTGCACATGCAATTATAACTCTCATCGTATTCCCCTTTGTCAATTAATATTATTATTTTTTTATTTTTTAATTTTTTATTCTTTTTTTATACTTCTTGATATATTAAGTAGTATTCCCATTGATGCTAAATTTATAAATAATGCTGTCCCTCCATAACTAAAAAATGGAAGTGGCATTCCTGTAACTGGCATAGAGCAAGTTACAACTGCTATATTTACTATTATCTGAAATGCATATACACTAATAATACCAGTTGCAAGAAGTGCTGCATACAGTTCTTCTGATTTCATAGCTATATAAAGTCCACGATATATGAAAAAACCAAATAATGCTATTGTAGAAATCGTACCAATAAGTCCAAGTTCTTCTCCAAGCACAGAAAATATAAAGTCATTTTGAGCTTCTGGGAGCCATAAATATTTTTGTCTACTTTGACCAAGTCCAAGTCCAAAAACTGATCCTGTACCTATAGCATATAGACTTTGAGCTGCTTGCCAATTTGTTCCTTGAAGATCTTCTTCTGGATTTAAAAATGCTAGTATACGATTAAGTCTAAATGATTCTCCAACAGTTATACTGCCATTTTCAAAAGAAATTGCATCTCCAAATATGAAAAATAATCCTGCTAACACTATAAGTATAATAGCCATGATTATAAATTTAGCATTAATTTTAGTGCCAGCTGCAAATACTACTGCTACAACAGCAACCCCCATTACTGCTGTTCCACTTAAATGGTTTTGTAAATACATAACTACAGCTACTACTATAAGCATTAAAACTATAGGTATATAACCTCTTATATCTTTTACTTTTTGTATATTAATTATCTTATTTGTATTTAATGCTATATATGTTGATGTTGCCATAACTAAAACAATTTTCATAATTTCTGATGGTTGAAGTGTAAATGATCCTATTCCAAGCCATCTTGTTGCACCTTTTACCTCTACTCCAAGTCCTGGTATAAGAACTGCTATCATTAATGCTAAAGTAATTATAAAACCTAAATATGACCACTTTTTATACACATTATAATCAATTTTAGATATAACTATCATAGCAACTATACCTACTACAGCAAATCCTAATTGTCTAATCCAAAAATAACTACTATCATTATACATATTAATTGCTGAATATGAACTAGCAGATGCAAGCACTACAAGACCTAAACATACAAGTATACATATTATTGTAAGCATTGGATAATCTAGTTCTTTTATTTTTCCTTTAATAAATTTTTTTAACATTTCTACCCCTTATAATAGTTTTAACTATCTAAATTAAATAAAATATGCTCCTACACATGCAAGCACTGTTACAACCCAAAATGATATAGTAACTGCTTTCTCACTCATTCCACTTAGTTCAAAATGATGATGAAGTGGAGACATTTTAAATAATCTTTTTCCTTTAGTTAATTTAAAAAAACTCACTTGTAATATTACTGATAATGTTTCAAGTATTGGTATAATCGCTACTATAACTAAGTATAGTGGCATTTTTAGTATTATTGCTATCGATGCAACTGCTCCACCAAGAGCAAGAGAACCTACATCCCCCATAAATATTTTAGCTGGATTAACATTAAATGCTAAAAATCCTAAACAAGTTCCTATAGTTGAAAGTCCAAGTATGATCATATCTGTATCATTTGCTATAATAGCTTCTACTGTAAAGAAAGTCATAATTATACTTACAACTCCTGCAGCAAGACCATCTAAACCATCTGTTAAATTAACACTATTACTTGTTGCAAGCATGATAAATGCAGTAAATACTACAAATACTCCTAATGACAAATTAAGTGGTACATTTAAAACTGGTAATATTATTGTAGTAGATAAATTAAATACATTTATGTATAGTAATATAAATATAGCTGTAACTATAAATAGTCCAAGCATTTTCATTTTAGCTGATAATCCTTTAGGATTTTTAAGAACTAATTTTTTATAATCATCAATAAAACCAACAATTCCAAATCCTACTATCGGTACAAGTGCTAGTAACAAGGTCGGATTATTAATTGAATTAATAAGTAAAAATATTGTAAGAACTACAATTATCATTACACCACCCATTGTAGGTGTTCCAGATTTTTTTAAATGTTCTTTAGGACCATCATCTCTAACTACTTGGCCTATTTTTAATTTTCTAAGTTTTGGTATTATTATAACACCTACTACTAATGTTAGTATTAAAGGTATTATTAAATTTAGCATTTGTAATTCCATATTCTCTCTCCTTAATATATTTATCTAAAAGTTTTAAATATATATTTTAAACATTTAGTTTTATACTGTTTGTTCTATATTTTTATCTGGCATGTCACTTGCTATTTTTTTAATCACTTCTTTATCATCAAAGTATATTTTTTTACCTTTAGCAAGTTCTTGATAGTTTTCATGACCTTTTCCAGCAACTATAACTATATCATTTTTCCATGCAACTCTCATAGCAAATTTAATTGCTTCTTTTCTATCTGTTATAGATTTATATAAGGCATTTGTTTTTTTCATACCTTCTTCAATCTGAGCAATTATAGCTTCTGGTTTTTCATCACGTGGATTATCACTAGTTATACAAGTAAAGTTAGCATATTTACCTGCTATTTCACCCATAACACTTCTTTTTTCTTTATCTCTATTTCCACCACAACCGAAAACTAAAATTATTCTTCCCTTAGCATATTTTTTAGTACTAGCTAAAATAGCTTCTAAAGATGAAGGATTATGCGCATAATCTACTATAACTGTAAATATTTTATTAATATTTACAATTTCATTTCTTCCTTCGACTGTTGTATTTAAAAGTCCAAGCAATATAGCGTCCATTTGACAATTAAGCATACTACAAACACCTATTGCTGCCAGTGCATTATATACTGTAAATCTACCTGGAATATTTACTCTAACAGTTTCAAGCATTTTGTTTATATACATTTTGAATTCTGTATAATTAGAGTTTACTCTAATATCTGCAGCAGTTATATTAACCTTATTATCAATGCCAAATTTAGCTATTTTACATTTAATCATTTTACACAAATGATTAGAATAAATATCATCACCATTTATTACTGCAAAATCAGACATTTCAAATAATTTTGCTTTAGCTTTTAAATAGTTATCCATATTCTCATGAAAATCTAGATGTTCTTCAGATAAATTTGTAAATACACTAATTACAAAATTACATCCATGAACTCTATGTAATTCTAGCGCATGTGAGCTAATTTCCATTACTACAACTTCTACTCCGGCATTTACCATATCATTAAATACCCTGTGCATATCTAAAGATTCAAGAGTGGTTCTTGTAGAAGGTATAACTTTATCTGCATATTTAATATTAATTGTTCCTATCATCCCTACTTTAGCTTTAGAAGCTACTAATATTTCGTAAATCATATGAGCAGTTGTTGTTTTACCCTTAGTACCTGTAACTCCAAGCAGTTTTAATTTTTTAGCAGGAAAATCATAGTACTTAGCTGATATTTCTGCAAGTACAATTCTAGCATTTTTTACAAATATATATGTAATATTATCCTTTTTTTCTATCTGATTATTTTCTACTGTATCTTCAAGAATAATTGCTACTGCACCTTTAGCTATAGCATCATTAACATATGCTCTACCATCTTCTTTATATCCATGTATAGCAACAAATATATCATTTGCTACTATACTATTTGAATTATACTCAATCTTATTTATTTTAACATTTGAATTACCAACAAGATTTATATCTTTTAAATCTTCAATTAAATATTGTAATATCATTTTTTCACTCCTTTTAAATTGTATAATTATCCAATTTTACATATTTTCTATTTAATTTTTATAGTAATATTTCATATACTATATTTAGTTATATTTTATCATATTTGTACTAACTTTGCAATTATTTTAAGGTAGGTCCAGTGTTTCAACACATTTTATTGTAACAATAGAACCTTTTTCTAAAACTGTGCCACTTGAAGGCTCTTGTGTTAGCACATAACCATTACCTACTACTCTAGTATTAAGGCCTAATTTATTTAATGTACTAATAACTTGATCTGTAGTTTTATTTCTTAAATCTGGAAGCGTTACAGTTTGAACATTATCCTTTGTAGTTTCAGAATATACACGTATTGTAGAACCTTCCATAAGACTTGCACCACCTTTTGGAACTTGATTTACAATTATATCATTTGAAACAAGAGGAGTATCAGCTATGATATTAAATCCTGATTCTTCTAATTTTTTTGTAGCTTCATCAAAAGTAAGATTTTGTATATCTGGAACTATTTTTTCTTTAATTTCATTCTCTCCAATAGTGACTTCTGGTTTAATTTCTAAATATCTTAAAACTTCATCAACTATGTTACCAACAACAGGTGCTACTATTGTACTACCTTGATAACCAAGTGGACCTTGTGGATCCATAATATTCATAACAACTACAATTTCAGGATTATTTACGGGAGCAATAGCTGCAAAACCAGACATTTTTTTTGCATCATCTCCTCTTCCTATTTCAGCAGTTGCTGTTTTACCTGCCACTCTGTAACCATTAACTTGTGCAGCTTTACCTGTCCCAAGTGCAACAGTGGTTTCAAGAGCACTAAGTACATCATTTGCTGTTTGTTCAGATATTATCTGTTTTAACTGATTAGAAGTTATCTTCTCTTCTACATTACCTTCACTATTTATAATTTCTTTAACAACATAAGGTTCAATTAAATAACCACCATTAGCTATAGCTGCATAATTAACAGCTGTTTGTATAGTTGATATTTGAATTGTTTGACCAAAAGAAGTAGTAGCAAGATCAACTTCGTCAAATTCATCTGGATCATGTAGTATACCAAGTGCTTCTCCTGGAAGATCTATACCAGTCTTATTGTATAGATTAAACGCTTCTAGATATTCTGCATATTTTTCTATCCCTACTTCTGCGCTTCCTTGCATAAATACAGGATTACATGAATTCATGATACCATCTCTTAAAGACTGTGATCCATGTGAATTTGGATGTTTCCAACATTTTATTTCCCATGTACCTACTCGCATAGATCCAGTACAAACAAATTGACTTGGAGCATCAAGCATAGTAACTCCTTCTTCTAATATAGCTGCAGAGGTAACTATTTTAAATGTAGAGCCAGGTTCTTGTGTATCTGAAATAACCCTATTTCTCCACATTTGATTAAGCTCTGTACTTTTTTCACTTGAACTTAAAGTATCCCAAGATGATTTTAATTCTTCAGTATTAGGACTAAAAGGGTCATTTAGATCAAATGTAGGTGCTGTAGCTATTGCAAGAACTTCACCAGTAGAAGGTCTAAGTACAACTGCAGTTGCATATTCTCCTTCATTTTCAATTAATGCTTTCTCTAAATATTTTTCAACAATTGATTGTATAGTGGCATCTATAGTAAGGATTAAATCATCACCATTTTGTGGTTCTATGTATTGTTCATTAGTAAATGGTGTTTCTTTCCCTTGACCATCAGTACTTCCAACTATTTTACCAGAGATACCAGCAAGAGAGCTCTCATACATAGCTTCTATTCCAGCAAGACCTTGATTATCTGTACCAACAAAGCCTAAGCTGTGTGCAAGTAAATCACCATATGGATAGATTCTAGTAGTAGCTTCATCTACTTTTATTCCAGATACATCATTCTCATCTATGTATTTTAATATTTCTGCTGTTTTTTCATCATCAAGCTGAGAGACTAAAGTTTCGCTTGCAGTATTTTTATTTAGTTTACTCATAACAGTATCTAAACTCATTTCTAATATTTCAGCAAGTTTTTTCCCAACTTCTTCCTTATTCTCAATAGTATTAGGAATCAAGGTTATCTTATTAGTTGATATGCTTTGAGCAAGAACTTTTGTACCTGTACTATCATATATAGTTCCTCTTTTAGCTTCTACTTCTCTTTCTCTTGTTTGTTGTTCATATGCCTTACTTGTATAATAGTCTGATTTAATAACTTGTATATATACAAGTCTACCTATTAAATATATACAAAGCAGTACACAAATAATTAAAATAACTGCTACTCTCTTTTTATTTTTTACTAACGCGTATGCCAAATTTTCCACCTCTTAAAAGCTATGTTTTATATTACTAAATATAGCTGTAAATTTTAATCTAATTATATCATATTTTAAATTTAAATAAAAGAAAATAACTAAGTTACTAGATATATTACATATTACTCTAGTTGTCTCTTAGTTATTACATATTTATATATTCTTTTATAGTTTGTATAAGTTGTTCAAAAAAGTTTAAATTTTCACTACTCTCTACATTAATATTTTTTGATGTATCAACATAAACAACTTGATCAATATCAGGTTTTTGCATACCAAGTTTTTGCTTAGCATAAGCTTCTATCTCTTCAAGATTAGTATTTTGAGAAATATCCATTTTAGTTGCTGCAACATTTGATTCTACTTTATCAAGTTCACTTCTTAAATTAATTACAGCTAAATTTTTCTCACTAATAACATTAGATCTGTATACAACAAACATAAGCATAAGAAAAAAACATGCAAGCATGACAACTGTGGAAGGTTTAATTTTAGAAATCTCTTTTGATTTAGATTTATATACACGTTTTATTCTAGGTTTTGCAATTTCTTTTTTTACTACAGTTTTTGGTTTTGTAGCATATTCTAATTTTCTTGCAGTTGATCCATACGAATAATCAGCTCTTACCTTTTTCGTCTTCATGACTTACATATCCCCCTCTCTATGTTATTTCATTTCTTTCAAATATTCTAAGTTTCGCACTTCTAGCTCTTGAATTATCTTCAAGTTCCTCTTCATTTGAAACAATAGGTTTTTTTGTTAATATTTTTCCATAACTTACATAATTACATATGCACTTTGGAAAATCACTTGGGCAGCTACATCTACCTTCTAATTCTTCAAAAGCTTTTTTAACAATTCTATCTTCTAAAGAATGGAATGTAATGATAGCAAGTCTACCATTTTTATTTAAACACATTGCACTATCAATAACAGTCTGTTTTAATAGCTCAAGTTCATTATTCACTTCAATTCTAATAGCTTGAAAAACTCTTTTTGCTGGATGTCCATCATTTTTATTAAACTTAACACATCTTTTAATTACATCTACAAGTTCTAAAGTAGTATTAATAGGGGTAATACTTCTTGTCTTAATAATTTCAGCAGCAATTCTTTTAGAGAATCTTTCCTCACCATATGTTTTAAAAATATCTATTAGCTTAGCTTCACTATATTTATTTACAACATCATATGCAGAAAGTTTATCTTCTCTATTCATTCTCATATCTAAACTACTATCTTGCATATAACTAAAACCACGTGATGCCTCATCAAGTTGATATGAAGAAACACCAAGATCCAGTAATATACCATCAACTTTAGGTATATTAATGTTAGTTAATATCTCTTTAATATCATCATGATTACCATGATATAATATCTTATTATCAAATTCTTTTAGTCTATCAGTACAAACTTTAAGAGCATCTTTATCTCTATCAATACCGATAAGTTTTCCTGTACTATTTAGTTTTTTTAATATGTGATATGTATGACCTGCGCCACCTAAAGTGCCATCCACATATATTTTATTTTCTCTTATGTTTAAAGCGTCTAAACACTCATTTAACATAACAGGTTTATGATTAAATTCCAAAATTACTCCTCATTTCTAGTATAACTTCTATGTCTTCATCTTTTGTATATTATATATTTATCTTTTGTATATTAAATCATTTTATCTTTAGTTTGTTAATTATTTTATCTTTAGTTATATCTATCTTAAATGCCTAAATCAGACATACAAGAAGCAATTTCATTTAAATCCAAATTATCTGTAGACATATACTCATTCCATTTTGTCTTATCCCATATTTCAACTCTCGTAGAAACACCAATGATAACAACATCTTTAGAAAGACCTGCATAATCTAAAAGATTTTGAGGTATATTT
The DNA here is from genome assembly GCA_964371585.1 of uncultured Clostridiaceae bacterium. Taxonomy (GTDB): domain Bacteria; phylum Bacillota; class Clostridia; order TANB77; family CAG-465; genus RGIG5057. The sequence continues at coordinate 130,373 of CAYJMD010000001.1, read as the reverse complement.
ATTCTTCCTAGTTTATCTAAACTACACAAAGTAGCACCAGAAAAAAAGAATCTAATAAAATTCCTAGCATTTGGATTTGTAAGTGGAAGTTGTTTTAGTTTAAGTTCAAATGTTTCCCATTCATTTTTTGAATATATGAACAATGAATTATCAAGTCCTTTTGTAACAATAAAAGACTCGCCTAAATCACTTCTAAACTTAGAAGGAATTATAACTCTACCTTTTAGATCCACAGAATGAACAAATTCACCAAGTAACACTTAAACTCACCCACTTTCTACCACAAGTTACCACTTAACTGTATTTTATTATATTATTTATGTAAAATCAAGTACTTTAAGTAAAAAAATAACAATTCTACATATTTTATGTAAAATTGTTATTATTTAAGTCATAATTGTAACATAACTGTAATATTTTTAAGGTAATAATTCTTCATCTTCTTTTTTTAAACTACTTAAATTTTTAGCCATTTCTTCTGGATCGTTTCTAGATGACATCGCAGATTGTATTCTTTCAGACTCAGTTTTAACTCCTACAGTTAATGGATCTTGAACAGGCATAATAGTTTTTATATATTCTGCTTTAAGATTTTTAAAACTTTCTGTTTCAACATATTTTTCTGTGTTTTTATCATCACATGTATATTTAGCTGCTCTATCTAGTAGAGACATTACCATTCTATCATGAAGACTAGCTTTAGCGGGATCTCCAGCAATTTTATCTTTTAAGTTAGCTATCTTTTTTTCGCCAGATGCTTGTTCTAATACTGAACTAAGCATTCTAGGATATATTTTTTCTCCAGTAGAAGGCTTAACACGTTCAGATTTCAGATACGGTCTACCTGGTTCATCAGAATCCATTGTTTTAACTTTAAACGTAACACCTTCCATTTCTTTTGGTGCATTTTCAAGTGTAATAAGAGCACTTTCAAGTTTAGCTACATCTACTTTATCAGGATTGTGAAAAGCATCATAAACAACAGTTGCTGCTTCTACGGCTATTTGCTGACCTTCTTTTTTGATTAAACTTTTATTTTTCATATTTTCAAATATTCCAAATATCCCCTTAGCTTTTTTGTATTCAGGCCATCCATAATTATTTTCTTCTGAAGATATAGGAAGATTTTGCCCTGAATAACTTTTAGTTTCTGTTATAGTTTGCTCTAGAATAGGATCTGGTTGCTCAGGTTGTTCAGTAATAGGATTTTCTGCTGGTACTGCAACCGAACTTATTGTACTGTTATTACTAACTTGCGCAGGAGTTCCTTGTTTAGAGACTGCTGGAGACGCTTGTTCTTCTGCATCTTTAATCACTGCTTTTGTTTCGTTAGAAGATTGAACTGATTTTTGTGCATTTTTTATTTGTTCACCTTTTGGAGGAAGTACTATAGAATCTGACTCTCCTTGTACCCCTTTTTCTTCATCAATTCCCTCTTGTACTTTAGTTTCTTCAACATCTGATTCAATTTCTTCTTCTATTGTTTGTTCTTCAGCCTCAATATTATTGTGATTTTCATGATTTTCTATAGCTTCTTCAAACGCTGTGTTTTTTTCCACATCAATATCACTAACATCTATATTTTTAGCTTTAAATTTTTCTTTAGTTTTATTTGTTATCTCATTAAATTTATTTTTTTGTTCTGAAAGCTGTTTTATAAGATCCTGAAGTTTACCTATTTCAGCTTGATAATCTGTATAAAATATATCAAAGTCAGCCATATTATTTTCCAAGAACTTTTTTTGCCACTCTAAATTCTTAAGCTGATATTCATCAGTTGTATTTTCCATTTTTTCTGTAATTTCATGAATTTTGTCTTGCATTAAATCCATGGCTTCGTCAAAATTTGTTATGTTCATACCTGGAATTATTCTATTAACTCTATTTATAGTATCTGCAAGTACTGTTTGCATTTGTGCTTCGAATTCCTTAGCTGATTCTAATTTTTTTTCAGTATCTTGCATTTTTTGTTGTTGCATAGCAATTGTTTCTTCAAAATCTTTTTTTAATTTATCTTTAAACTCTTCAAATTTAATTTTTACTTCTTTTCTTATTTCATCATTTTCCCACATTAAATCTTCTTTAGCTTCTTCAGTTAAATCAGTCATTCCTTTTTCAACTAAAACTGTTTCAAATATTTCATTTCTCTTGTTTTTAATTTCTTCTAAACTTGTTTCAAGAGCTGCTAATTTTAATTCATATTCATTCATATTTTACACAACCTCCTTCTCAAGTTTATCAAAAAAGTTTAACATTTCTGTTTGTTTCTCTACTAACTCATTTGTTCTTCTAATAAGTTCAATATCTTTTTCTATTTCTTCTAATTTTAATTTTAATTCTTCCATATAATTCTCCTCTTTATTTTCATTGTATACTAAATTTTATTATTTGTCAATAATTTTATTTAATTAACATACAATCTCCAAAACTAAAAAATCTATATTCATTTTTTACTGCTTCGTTATATGCATTTAATACTTTTTCTTTACTACTAAGTGCTGATACTAACATAATTAAGGTTGATTCTGGTAAATGAAAATTAGTAAGTAGCATATCTACCATTTTAAACTTATATCCTGGATATATAAATATACTTGTATCTTTATTCATTGGCTTTATTATACCTAAATCGTCTGTTGCACTTTCAAGTACTCTACATGATGTTGTTCCTACACATATAACTTTATTACCTCTTTTTTTAGTTTCATTTATTACATTACATGTCTCTTCATCAATAACAAAAAATTCTGAATGCATTTTATGGTCATTTACATCATCTACTTTAACCGGTCTAAATGTACCAATACCTACATGTAATGTTACATATGCTATATTAACACCTTTAGCTTTTAACTTACTAAATATTTCTTCAGTAAAATGTAATCCTGCTGTTGGAGCTGCTGATGATCCTAAGTTTTTACTATATACAGTTTGATATCTATCTTTTTCTTCTAATTTTTCTGTAATATATGGTGGAAGTGGCATCATTCCAAGTTCATCTAATATTTCATTAAATATTCCTGTATATTCGAATTTTACAATTCTTTCACCTTCTTCAAGTATATCTATAACTGTTGCACTCAGAAGATTTTCTTTAAATATTATTTTTGTTCCTACTTTGCATTTTCTGCCTGGTTTTATTAAGCATTCCCATGTATCGTTTCCTAATTCTTTAGTAAGGAGAAATTCTATAACTTCTTCTTTACCTTCTCTATGTCCAAAAATTCTTGCTGGAAGAACTTTAGTATCATTTAATACTATTGTATCTCCTTCATTTAACTCATTTACTATGTCATAAAATTTAGTATGAGTTATATTCCCACTTTCTTTATCTAATATCATCATTTTAGAAGAACTTCTGTCTTTTAGCGGTGTTTGTGCTATAAGGTGTTCTGGTAGATGATAATTAAAATCACTTGTTTTCATAATTTTCCCTTTCATTATATATTTTCTATTTTCCAATTTATTTCTTGTATATTGTTATTTACTAAAAATCTATTTGCCTCTTTAAAATGATTGCATCCAAAAAATCCATTTCTTGCTGAAAAAGGTGATGGATGTACACTTTTAAGAATCAAATGCTTTTCGTTTGTTATTAACTTTTCTTTTTCTTTTGCATAGTTTCCCCAAAGCATAAATACAATAGGTTCGTCATTATTATTTAAATAACTTATTACATTATCTGTAAATATTTCCCATCCTTTATTCTTATGACTTGCAGGCTTATCTTTTTTAACAGTAAGTACACTATTTAGAAATAATACTCCTTGTTTTGCTAAACTTTCTAAGCACCCATGATTTGGAATATCATATCCAAATTCATTTTGAAGTTCTTTATATATATTCTTAAGTGATGGTGGCAGTTTAACTCCTTTATTTACAGAAAAAGCAAGACCATGTGCTTCATTTTCACCATGATACGGATCTTGTCCAAGTACTACTACTTTTACTTCTTCAAGTGGTGTAAGTTTAAAAGCTTCAAATATATTTTGTTTGGCAGGATATATTTCATACTTACTATATTCTAAATCAATAAACTCAATTAGTCTATTATAGTAATCCTTAGTACTTTCAACCTTAATTAATTCTTCAAACATAATAAGTCTATTACCTCCTAAGTGTTATTAACAGTTTGATTTTCTTTTCTATATCACTAATGTTTATGCTATCTTCATGTCCTGGATAAATCATTACATTACTAAATCTTTCAAATAGCATATACAAACTTTTTTCCATTTGAGCAATACTACTAGATTTTAAATCACATCTTCCATAGCAAGTGCTAAACAATGTATCTCCTGTAATTAATATATTCATTTCTTTTTCAAAAAAACAAACACATCCACTTGTATGTCCAGGAGTATGAATAACTTCTAAACTTATACTACCTACATTTATAACATCCTTATCTTCAAAATACTCTATTCTATCTTTAGGTACATTAATTTTCATTATACCCAGCATTGAAAAATATGCTTTATCATCATCTGTAAATCCATCTACATCATTTTTATGTACCATTACATTACAATCATAAGCGTTAAGTAAATTTTCAAGTTCTCCTATATGATCTGCATGAGTATGAGTAAGCAATATTTTTCTCAAAATTAAATTATTATCATTTATAGTTTTAATGATTTTTTCAGTATCATATCCTGGATCTATTACAATTGCATTTTTATTACTATCTTTAATTATATAACAGTTAGTAGGGTAATCTTCACTACCAACTTTTATACATATTATATCTTTTGTTTTCATTCATTTTCTCCCATTACTTAACTTTGTTAATTTCTTCTTTATAACATTTTCTACATAATGCTTTATATTCTGTATCTCCTATAAATACCTGATTTCCAGATACTTGCATTTTACCATCTATAAATCTAGCATTGTGAGTAGCTTTAGCCGAACATTTACATATAGTTTTAATTTCTTCAATTTTATCTGCAAGCTCAAACAATCTATGTGAGCCTTCAAAAAAATTATTTTGAAAATCTGTTCTAAGTCCATAGCATATAACTGGTATATTTAGATAATCAACTACATCAGATAACTCATTTACTTGCTTTTTACTTAAAAACTGTGATTCATCAATAAGGACCGCAGCTGGTAAAAACTTTTGAGTTAATACTACATCATACATATTTGTTTCTTTATCAAATAAATGTGCATCTTTAGATATACCTATTCTTGTAAATATTTTACTATCTTCATTTCTTGTATCTATTCTAGCATTAAAACACATGATTTTGTGTCCTCTTTCTTCATAATTGTACGCTACTTTAAGTAAGTCAATAGATTTACCAGAACCCATTGCTCCATATCTAAAATATAATTTCGCCATATATCTACCTCGCTCTTTTAACCTCGTATACACTATCTATTTTTTTTATTTCTCTTATAACTTTATTTACTGACTCTATATTTTCTGCTGTAATCGTTAAATTTATAATAAGCTCACTACCATCTGTTTTATTTGCTTTAATACCTTCAAAACTAATACCTAAATCATTAACTTTTTTTATTATGTCAATAGTTACAGCCTCTCTGTAGTTAGCAAATATTATTAAATTAGTACTAAATACTGTTTTAATTTTATCTTTCCATTTAACATTAATTTTTCTATTTGTAATGTCTAAGTCTTTTAAATTACTACAATCTTTTCTATGTATAGATACACCTTTAGAATATGTAATATATCCTATGATATCGTCTCCTGGTATAGGAGAGCAACATTTAGAAAATTTAATAAGACAATTAGTTAAACCTTCAACTACAATGGCACTTTTATTATCTGCCATTTTTCTATTTACTACTTTTGATTTTAGTTCATCCGATTTATATTTTTTACTGTATTCTTCTACTAATCTATTAACAGCTTTAACATATGATAAATTACCAAATCCTATATTTTCATATACAGCATCTAATGTATTTAAATTAAGACCTTTAACCATTTGAGATAATAACTCTTCTTTTAAAAGTTCATTTTTAGTAATTTTTCTTTTCTTAATCTCTTTATCAAATAACTCTTTACCTCTTGAAATATATATTTTACTATCCTTTTTCTTTAAAGTAGCAATTATCTTATTTCTTGCTGAATGTGTTTTAACATTTTTAAGCCAGTCAAAACTTGGTCCTTTAGAATTTTTGGCAGTAATAATTTCCACAACATCAGTATTTTTAAGTTTAGTAAATATCGGAACAAGTTTACCATTTATCTTACTACCTATCATTTTTTCTGCTATATTTTGATGTATATTATATGCAAGATCTATTGTTGTAGCTCCTTTAGGAAGGGCTTTAATATCTCCTTTGGGAGTAAATACAAAAACTTCCTCTCCAAAAAGTTCACCTTTAAAGTCTTTTAAGTTATTTACATTTTCAGATAACTCTTTTTGAAGTTCTAAAGTTTGTCTAATCCAAAGTATTTTTTGCTCTGTAGCATCCATACTTGTAGTTTTTTCTTTGTATATAAAATGTGCTGCTGCTCCATACTCTGCAAACCTTTGCATATCCCATGTACGAATTTGAACTTCAAAAGGACTATTATTATTACCAAAAACAGTTGTATGTAATGATTGATAATTATTTGTTTTAGGCATAGCTATATAATCTTTAAATCTACCTGGCATCGGTTTATATTTACTATGAATTATGCCAAGTACTATGTAACAATCTTTAATTGAGTTAACTATAATTCGTATAGCTAGTAAATCAAAAATACCATCTATGTCACAACCTTTTTCCTTCATTTTTTTATATATACTATAGAAATGTTTAGGTCTACCAATTATTGTTGCTTTAACATTATTATCTTTTAACTCTTTATTTAACTCTTCTATCTTATTATTTATGTACTCTTCACGTTCATGTTTTTTTATATCTATTTTTTTCTTAATACTTGCATATTCATCTTTATATAATATTCTAAATGATATATCTTCAAGTTCAGATTTAATATGAGATATACCAAGTCTATGAGCAATTGGAGAATATATTTCTAAATTTTCTTTAGCTTTTAATAGTCTAAACTCTTCATCCATATCATTTGCTTGTCTCATGTTGTATAATCTATCTACAAGTTTTATTATAACTACACGTATATCTTGAGCAATAGCCATAAACAGTTTTCTTAAATTATTTTCATCAATTTTAGTTCTAGCTGTATAATTTAAATATGATACTTTGCCAAGACCTTTAATTATATCTACTATTTCTTTAGAAAAAAGCTCAGTAACATCTTTAAAATCAACATCAGTTTTTACAAGTTCATGTAATATACAAGCATAAATACTTGTTATATCTAGTTTAAGTTTAGCTACTTCTATTGCTACACCTAGCGAGTGTTCATATAATGTTTGCTTTGAATATCTTAATTTATTCCCATAATTTTCTTTTGCATAATTAATTACTTTCATTAAATATTTCTCATCATAATCAATATTGTTTTCTTTAAGTATTGCTATTAAATGTTCTTCCATTTTTAAGCCCCCTTACTTTGATGTATTTATAAATTTTAAGTAATATTTTGTTTAATATTATTATGATATATTATATACCTTTTTTCCTTATTTTTCAAGTAATTAGGGTAACTATGCTATTTTAAACATTATACGAATAAAAAAGCCAAAGTACATCTTTTAAATATACTTTGACTTAATTATTATTTCTTTTTACCTTGGCTTTGTTCTACACATATTTTTCTTTTGTTGTATGACATACCGTGTAATTTTTTTATTATAGCTTTATCTATGCTATTTGATACAGTTACAAAAGCAAATTTATCTAACACTTCACAATTATGAATGTATGATCTATCAACTTTACAAGTATCAACAATAAAGTCTCTTAAAGTATTTCTATTTACATTATCTTTTTTACCAAGAGTAATAAATAATCTTACTTTACCTTCTCCAACTTCTGATTTATCTTTAAAATTAATTTTTTCTATTACAGCTTCGCCAACTTCTTTTTGAACTAAACTTGCTGCAAATTCAATTAAACTAACTTCATTACTTTCTAAAAATTCATCTATAGCAGCTATTTCTTTCTCTAAATTGCCTTTTAAGATAATTTTAGTAGCTTCCCCAAATAGTTTAGAATATTTTTTACTTAAAGTTTTTTCATTTGATGGTATTTCATATTCATCAAACTTTTTCTTTAAGAATCTTTCTAAGTTTCTTAGTGCATTTCCATCTCTTTGACTTACAAAACTGATAGCTTTCCCTTCTTTACCAGCTCTTCCAGTTCTACCTATTCTATGTACATAGAATTCTTCGTCCATCGGAAGGTCATAGTTAAATACAACTTCAACACCATCAACATCTATACCACGAGCAGCAACATCAGTAGCAATTAATATATTAATTTTACCTGTTCTAAATTTTTTCATAATTACATCACGTTGAGATTGTTTTACATCTGAATGAAGTCCAGCACATAAATATCCTCTTATACTAAGTTCAGATACAAGTTCATCAACCATTCTTTTTGTATTACAAAATACAACTGATAAGTTTATATCTTCACTATCTAAAATTCTAGTCATAGCTTCCATTTTTTTAGTATTATGTAATTTAATTATATACTGAGATATTTTAGGTGAATTTATAGCTTTATGTTCTACAACATATTTAACAGCATCTTCTTTTAAATATTTTTTTGTAATATTCATTATATCTTTTGACATAGTTGCTGAAAATAGTACTGTTTGTATATTCTCATTTGCGTTAGATAGTATAAAGTCTAAATCTTCTCTAAATCCCATGTTTAACATTTCATCAGCTTCATCTAAAACTAAAGATTTTAAATTGTCTAATTTAATTGTTTTCTTTCTCATGTGATCCATAAGTCTACCTGGAGTTGCAACAACAACATTAGGTTTTTTTCTTAGTGCAATAAGTTGTCTGTCTATTTGTTGTCCACCATAAACTGGCACAACTTTTAACTCTTTTACATATTTACCTATTTTTTTAAACTCTTCACAAGTTTGTATAACAAGTTCCCTAGTAGGACATAAAATAATATGTTCGATTAATTTATTATCCTCTATCATGTTTATAATAGGAGTTGCAAAAGCACATGTTTTTCCAGATCCTGTATGAGATATACCAATAAAGTCTTTACCTGTTTGAATTTGAGGTATAGAATTTTCTTGTATTGGTGTCATTTCTTCAAAGCCCATCTCACTTAAAGCTTTAAGAATATTTTGATTTAAATTTGTAAATTTCATATTTCTCCTTAATTTGCGTTTTAACACATTACAACTTATTATATCACACTTCACATAATTTTACAATTATTTTATGTAAATTTGTCATTTTATTTATTAAAGTTTTTACATATTAGTGTTAAACATGTAACATCTATACAAATAACAAGAAATAAACAAACTATCACCATCAAAAAAAATGATAGTGATAGTATTGATTTATATATATTGTACTAATAAATATTAATTATTTATAATATCTATAACTACATTTCCATTCATATCTAATAATGGTGTCATACCACCATAAGGACTTTGAGCTAATAAATAGTTAACACCCGTTTCAGTATCTACAACTATATCTAAACAACTCAATCCTTATCCTTGTGAACTTTTTGTAATAAATCTTTTTTGTTTCTTTTCTTTATTGAACATAATTCTTTCCTCTCTTTTTGCTAAACACTTTACCATTTCAAAAATCAACTAATATGCAAATCTCTTTTTATATAATAGTTATTACTTTCTAATAATTTAGTATTATTAGAAATCCACTGATTACCAAATACAAATCTATTTAGTTGAAATACAAATTTATTACCATTATATACAAATGATAATTTACCAATTATTAAGAATTTGCTAATCTTAACATCTTTAATATCTTCCCATTTAAAGAAATATTCAAATTTCAAATCTGTTGTTATTATCCTTATTCCTTTTTCATCAAAAACAAAGAAAAAAAACTTCGTTTCTTCAAACACTACTTCTGTACCTATTGGTGTTGGTAATATAAATTTTACTTTAGGTATGTTTGTGCCATAAATTATATTATCTGTTCTCATTAGTTTATACTTTTCAACTGCCATAAGCATTGTTTCTTTGTCGATCATTACTTCCTCCTATTATATAAATAATATTTAACATTATACAATTAAATACAAAAAAATTTCTCAGAATTCTCTTTAACTATTTTCGCCATTTCTTCTTCACTTATATTTTTAAACTCTGCAAGCTTACTATTTATAATAGGAAGTCTTGAAGAATCATTAATAGTTCCTCTATGAGGCTCTGGAGAAAGATATGGACAGTCTGTTTCAATAACTAAACTACTAAGTGGTATTTTAGTTATGTACTCTCCAAAACTTTTATTTCTTTTATATGTTATATTACCACCAAAAGCTACTGTATAGCCTCTTTGAATAACTAGTCTAACTAAATCATCAGTAGGACTAAAACAATGTATAAGTACTTTAATACTTTCATCTATATCTTTAAGAATATTGTATGTATCCAAACTTGCATCTCTTGTATGTACTACTATTGGAAGATCATATTTTTTAGCAAGATTTATTTGCTTTACAAATGCATCTTTTTGTTTTTCTTTATTATCTGAAACAAATGCATAATCTAGTCCAATTTCACCTATAGCTACTATTTTACCTGAATCTTTATTTTCAAGATATAATGATTCTAACTTTTCTAAGTTAAATTCATCTACATCATGAGGATGAACACCTATAGTTGCATATGTATTTTTATATCTATTTGCAAGTTCTATTACTTTTTTACTAGAAGGATAATCTGCACCTATATTAATAATTTTTTCTACTCCAGCTTCTTTTACTTTTTCTAATACTTCATCTAAATTATCTGCATATGCATCATCATAATAATGTGCATGTGTTTCTATATATTTCATTTTTATTATACTCTCTTTCTTTAGTTATTCATAGAAAGTGGTAATGAGATAACTGTTTTTGTTCCTTTGTCTACTTCACTTGTAATATCAATTTTACCACCATTACTATCTACTATTTCTTTAACTATTGCAAGCCCAAGTCCTGTACCACCCATTTTTCTAGATCTTGCTTTATCTACTCTATAGAATCTTTCAAATATTCTATCTAAATCTTTTTGTGGTATTCCTATACCATTATCAATAATTTTAATATATGCATCTTTTGAATCATTATCAATACTTATTTTTATTTTCCCTCCATCTGGAGTATATTTAATACTATTACTTACTATATTAAGTAGTACTTGTTCAATAGAATCTTTATCTGCATATATTTTTGTTGGCTTAATAATCTCACATACAAGTTCATGTTCTTTTTGTGCTGCAGTAAATTTCATTTTTTCAGCTACTAATTTAGATAAATCCGCTAAATTAAAATGAACTTTTTTAAGTGCTGTTCTATTATTATCAAACTTAGATAATTGTAATAAGTTAACTACAAGTCTATCCATTCTATTAGCTTCTTGATTTATTACTCTTGCAAAATCTTCTACTTCATCTTTAGTTAGATCTGATCTCATCATTGTTTCAGAATAACCTTTTATGGATGTAAGAGGTGTTTTAAATTCATGAGAAACATTAGCAACAAATTCTTTTCTTAAGTTTTCAAGTCTCATACTTTCTGTTATATTTCTTATTATAAGGATAATACCTGTAGGCCTAAAGCTTGCATTGAAAAATGGTAAAAATACTAAGTTTAATATGTTATCTCCAATTGCTACTTGTTGCTCAATAGACTTATTACTAGATAAATATATTATTTGGTCAAAGTTAAGTTCTAAATTTAATTTTGACTTTATTTTTTCATATGTATCGTAAGAAAAATCAAGTCCAAGCATTGTCATAGCAGATTTATTCATATGTATTACATCTTTAATAACAGAAAAAGCTATAACTCCATCTGCCATATGTTCAAGTATAATTTCTGTTTTACTAGCTTCTGAGTTAAGAGCAAAATTATTTCTTTTTACTATTTCCATCATCGCTTTATATGTAGAAATAAATGAATTCATTTCATATATTTTAGTTGGTCTCTTAGGTGACTTAATCTCAACTATTTTACCATCTAATATTGCTTTCATATTTTTTTCAAGTTTTTTAATATTCATTGTTATACTACTTGATATATTAACAGAAAATATTATAGTTATAAGCATAAGTCCAAATATGATAGCAATACTACTAAAAGAAAATATATTATCTAGCCCTATAATACCAGCTTGAACACAAAGTAATATTACAACTGCTGTTGTAGCAACAATTACTAAATTAAATATTAAATTTAATATACCAAATTTTATCTCTTTCATAAAAACTCCTTTATATATAAATAATACTTACAATATATAACTATCGTAAGTATTATTCTATTATTTTAAAGTTACATAGTAACCCATTCCTCTTTTTGTTAATAAATACTTAGGATTTGATGTGTTAAGTTCTATTTTTTCTCTTAATCTTCTTACAGTAACATCTACAGTTCTAGAGTCACCATAATAATCATATCCCCATATAGCTTTTAAAATTTGTTCTCTTGTAAAAACTTCATTTGCATTTGTAGCAAGTAGGTTTAAAAGTTCATACTCTTTAGAAGTAAGATCTATAACTCTTGTACCAATTTTAGCTAAATAATTTTTAGAATCTATAATCATGTCTTTAATAGCAAATGTTTTATCCTCATCATTTTTTTCTTCTACTTTAACATATTTTCTTAGATTTGCTTTAACCCTAGCAAGTACTTCTCTAATACTAAAAGGTTTAGTCATATAATCATCTGCGCCAAGTTCTAAACCAATAATTTTATCTACAACATCTTCTCTTGCAGTAAGCATTATTATAGGACAATTCATAGTTTGTCTAATTTTTCTACAAACTGTAAACCCATCTGATTTAGGGAGCATAACATCAAGTAAAATTAAATCAGGTTTAATTTCTTCTGCTTTAGCTATAGCTTCATCAGCATCATATGCTTCATACGTTTTATATCCTTCTTTTTCTAAATTAAATTTTAATATTTCTACAATTGAAGTCTCATCATCAACTATTAAAATCTTTCTTTCTTCCATTTAAAGCACCTCTATCTTTTATATGATACTTATATTATATCATAAAGTTTTTTTTTTTCTAGTATTTCATTAATTTTTATTAAAATATTAATTCTTTTGTTTAATATTTATTTTTTTAACTAATATAATGTAATATGAGAAAACTAAACAACCATGTCATATTTATAAATAAATTAGTTCTAATAACTATAGCTGTATTTATAATATCATTAATATTAATTAATAGTATTTTACAAAAATTTAATTATTTTAAAACAGATTTATCAGATTATGACTTTATTTTAAATGATTAAGTATATTATAAAATAAAGTTCTATAACCATCATTTTCTTTTGTTAAAATAAGTTCTACAACTTCTTTATTACTTTCATTCTCCACTATATTTTTATCACTTTGTTTTACATTTAAAATTGTTTTTTGAATATTTTTACAAACTCCAAATGAACTATCAAAAATTTTAATATCATTGCCAAAAAATTCTAATATTTCTTCTTTAAATAAAGGAAAATGTGTACAGCCAAGTACAATACTACAGTATTCTTCTTTATTATCAATCACTTCAGATAAATAGTCATATACATCTTGTTTAGTATAATTACCACTTTCAGCTAATACTACAAGTTTAGATAATTCTTGTTTTACTATATTAAAATTATCAAAACTAGAAATAAGATCTGCCAACTTTTTCTCTTTTAAAGTAAGTTTTGTAGCAGTTAGTAAAATCTTCTTATTTTTTCTATCATTCATATTATTATAATATTCTATTGCTGGCTTTATTGCCGGTTCTGTTCCAATAATTGGTATATCGTATTTAAGGCGTAAATCTTTGATACTAATACTTGTTGCTGTATTACAAGCAATTACAATAATATCACAATTATTTTTAATAAGTAATTGTATATTATTATCTATTATTTCTTTAAGAACCTCTTTATCTTTTTCACCATAAGGAACATTTAAATTATCTGCTAAATATAAATAATTTACATCTTCATTTATCTTTAAACTCTCTTTTAATATTGAAATTCCGCCAAATCCAGAATCAAAAAAACCTATTTTCAAAAAAATCACCTTTTCTTTGTATATATTTTAAGAATTAAACCATAATATATATATCTATATATATAGTTTTATTATATAGTAGATACTTAGTATTAATTAAGTATCATTACCTTGGTTTCTAAAATAGCTAATATTAACTTAAACTAAATAAAAATGAAATATTTATATTTTTCTTTAAATATTTTACACATGTTTATACAAACATTTTGTTTAAGATAAAATTAGTAATAAGAATAAGGTAAGCTGGTCATAAGTATCCTAAACTTATGGCCAGCATTTTTTACATTTCTATTCTACCTTCCATAGCTTTTATTAAAGTTATTTCATCAGTATATTCTATATCTCCACCTACAGGAATACCATGAGCTATTCTACTCACTTTTATTCCAAGTGGTTTAACTAATCTTGAAATATACATTGCAGTTGTTTCTCCTTCTATAGTAGGATTAGTTGCAAGTATAATTTCTTTTACATCTACAGTTTTTAATCTTTCTAGTAATTCTTTTACTTTTATATCACCAGCTGTAATATTATTCATAGGCGATATACTTCCATGTAATACATGATACATACCTTTAAATTCATGTGTTTTTTCCATAGCAATAACATCTTTAACACTTTCTACAACACATATAAGTTCTTCATCACGTTTTTTATTTGAACATATTTCACAAGGATCTGCTTCTGTTATATTAAAGCATGTACTACATAGTTTTACTTTTTCTTTAGCTTCAATAAGAGTATTAGCCATTTTATTTGCAACCTCTATATCAGATTCTAAAATATAAAAAGCAAGTCTAACTGCAGTTTTGTGTCCTATGCCTGGTAATTTTTCAAATTCTTTAACAAGTCTATTAATTATGTCTGAATTCATAAAATTTACCTTAACCTTACATTATTCCTGGTATATTAAAAGAACCTAGTCCATCTTGCATTGCAGATTCTGCTTTTGATAAAGCTTCATTTACAGCAGATTTTACTAAATCTTGTAACATCTCAACATCAGAAGGATCTACAACTTCTTGTTTTATTATTATTTCTTTTACCACTTTATCACCAGAGCATTTAGCTATTACTGCTCCGCCTCCAGCTGAAGCTTCAAATTCTCTTTGTCCTACTTCATTTTGTTTTTGAACAAGTTCTGCTTGCATTTTTTGAGCTTGTTTCATTAAGTTTTGCATGTTACCCATGCCGCCTCCGCCAAATCCATTAAATTTTGCCATTATAATCAATCCTTCCTTTAATCTATATCAGTATATTCTATGTTATTATCCTTAAGTACTTTTTCCATTTTTGATACATTATTTTCTTGTTTTAATTCAATTACAACCGGTAAATTTATACCAAAATGTTTATTAAGTACCATTGCTATATCTTGTCTTTGCTCTTCTAAAGTAAGTACTTTATACGCAAAACTATTTGTTGTATATACTTTCACTTTATCATCTAAAACTTCAATGCTAGCTGAGCTAAGTGAAGAAAATAACTTTAATTTGCCCATAGTAGGTAATATTTTTTTAAAATTATTTATATCAAAAATTTTTGAAGTACTTGACACTTCTTTTTTTACATTAGGTTTTAAATTTGTATTTTCATTAGTATCATCATCACTATTATTTTTTATATTATTTTGTATAGTAATATTTTTATTACCCACACTAGCTTCTAATTTTTCTATTTTTGATTCTAAAGTATTTATTCTTTCTATATCAATATTAGAATAATTATTACTTGCAGTAGAATTTATATTTTCATCTATATCTATTTTCTTTAAATTTGCAATTCTTATAAGTGCTGATTTAACTATAACATTCGGTTTAGTAGACATTCTTATTTCTGTATCTAATTTTGAAAGTTCAGAAATTATATTACTATATAATTCTACATTACTATCATCATCTTTAGCACTAATTAATATATCTAAAACCTGTTCCATAATTTCATATACTAATTGTCTTAAATCTTTTGATTTTTTTTCTAATATTTCTAAATTAGATAGTACGTCTTTAACAGAATTTTTAACAAGTGCTTGTGTGATATTTATTATAATATCTCTATCAATACTTCCTGTTATTGATTCAACAACTTTAAGTGATAAACTTTGATTATCTTCTGATAAACATCTATCAAGTATGCTAAGAGCATCTCTAAGTGCTCCATCTGCCTTTTTAGCTATATATTCTAAAGCTTCCTCTTCATAGGTTATATTTTCACTACCAAGAACAAACTTAAGTCTCTCTTTTATATCTTCTGCTGTAATCTTTGAAAATTCAAATCTTAAACAACGTGATAATATGGTAACTGGTATTTTATGTTGCTCTGTTGTAGCAAGTATAAACACAACATTTTCTGGTGGTTCTTCTAAAGTTTTTAAAAGTGCGTTAAATGCTGATGTTGTAAGCATATGTACTTCATCGATTATATACACTCTATATTTAACATTAGTTGCTACATACATAACTTCTGTTCGTATTTGTCTTATATTTTCTACACTATTATTTGACGCAGCGTCCATTTCAACTACATCTGTAGATTCTCCATCTAAAATACTTATACAAGCTTTACATTTATTACAAGGTTCACCGTTTTGCGGATCTAAACAATTTATTGCTCTTGCAAAAATTTTAGCAGCAGAAGTTTTACCTGTACCTCTTGTCCCACTAAAAATATACGCATGTGATATTTTTAAATTTTCAACTTGTTTTTTTAGTATATTAACTACATTTTCTTGTCCACTTATACTAGAAAAATCAACTGGTCTATATTTTCTATATAATGCTACATAACTCATTATTACCACCCATATATTAAAAATGTACCAAACACATAGTACTTGCAAGTTATTGCTGCTTCCTTCCGGATCTGACAAGGTTCCTAGAAGACCTATTGTTTGGCACGTTAATATTATACACTATTTAATTATTTTTTTCAAGTAATTTTCACTATTTTTTTATACTCATGTTTCTAGAGTTAAAGCCTTATGTTTCCATATCCTCTATTATACTATTAAGCTCATCAATACTATTTACATAAATACCCTTATTTAATTCTTGTAATAATTCTTCACGAATTCTATTTATGTGTATTTCTGTATTTTTATGTAGTAATAATTCTTCATCACTTACCACTTGATATATAACTATATGTTCATTTAATATTTTAAGTAAGAAATGATTTGGACAATTTGAATTAATAGTTGCTTCAAACTTTATATACTCATCAGTTTGCTCCACAAAACTATATTCTTTATACTTTTCTTTTATTAAATCACTACTTGTATTAAATTCCATTTTTTCTTCTTGTAGTACATGAGAACAAAGTGTATAATTTCTTTGTAATATAACTTTAAAATCCTCTTCATATTTAACTAAAGTTTCATCTATTTTTTGTTCATACACCATATCTATATCTTCTTTAATTATATTATCTTCTACATCTTTTTTTACTAAACTACTATCTTTTGTTATATTAATTCCATAGATAATACCTATTCCTAATAGCAAAAGGACCATACTCACTAAAAGTATTCTATAAGATTTAACTGTCATTACAATCACCCTATATATACTCTTAACAAGTATGGTATTTTTATACATTTTTTATATTATTTATTCTACTTTTTCACTATCTGTTGTTACTGTATTATCTTCTGGTATAACTGTTAGGTTAGTAACATCTAAATCATCTGGTTGCATTTGAATATATGTATTACCGTCATTTAGTATTATTTCATTACCCTCTAAATCTTTATAAACAGTATTACTTTCCATACTTATTTTCTCCCAAGTTATTTCTATCATATTACCTTCAGTTATATAATAACCTTTTCCTGTACCTATTCTATCTGTTTCCATAACACCTTTACCAGCATATACACCTGTTAAAGTTGAATACTCAACTTGTTGAACAACAATGTTTTTAACAGTTATTTGTTTTGAAGTTTCTCTATCTGTGTCTATATATTCATCTATAAATCTGTTATATACTTTATTTTCTTCATCATACTCATATATAACATCTTCATTTGGATATTCTATTTTAATTTTTTCAGCTAAATCAGAATCTTTTAAAACAACCTCATTTGATGAAAATTTAAATACGCCTTCATCATCACTTGTAGTTCTATATCTATCCATATACTCAGTTATTTCTGTCATATTTGTATATGCATTATGTGGAGCATAACGTGAATTGTCTCTATAGAATCTTATTCCATCTAACGCCATACCATCCATATTTGATATATTATATGTATTTAAATCTGCATATGCTTTTGTACTTCCTCCAAAATGTACAAATGTTGCATCATTTTCGAAAATATAATCAAAGAAATGATGCCTTGCACTTCTTATAGGCCCAATTTTACTTGCATCACTATCTCTATAGATAGCTAAATATCTAGTTATTCCGCCTTCTACAACAAATTCGTAAACCATATATGCTTCAGAAAGTCCACTTTGAGGTCTTGCATCAACATGATTTTCAACCACAACAGCTACCGCTCTTTCGTCTGTCAAATTTTCTTTCATTTTAGATTCAACATAATCACCAGGTTTTATTTCTGGTTCTTTAGGAAGTTCCGGTAAAACGCCTTGATTTAAAGTATCATCCACATCATTATTTACATTATTATTATTATTTAAATAAAAATAAACTCCAATACCTGATGCTACTACTATTATTAACAATATTACTACTAATATAATTATTTTTTTATTCATATCTTATATCACTCTTTCTCTACAATAACAATTATATACTATATTGTCATTTTTTGCAATTAAAAATAATTATTTAATAAAATAAGACCTTAAGTATAATATTATACTTAAAGTCTTTATTATTATTTCATGTTTTTTTCAAAATTCCACATATCTCTACACATGTCTTCTAAATTTTTAGTTGTTTTAAATCCAAGTTCATTATATGCTTTATCTGTAGCAGCATAACAAGTAGCTATATCTCCTGCTCTTCTTGGCATTATTTTATATGGAACTTTAACTGAGTTAACTCTTTCAAAAGCTTCAACAATTTCAAGAACACTATATCCTGTTCCCGTTCCTAAATTATAGATATACAGTTCATTATTATTTTCATCTAATTTATCAATTAATTTTAAATGTCCTATTGCTAAATCAACTACATGAATATAATCTCTAACTCCTGTACCATCTTTAGTATTATAGTCATTACCAAATACAGATAAGAATTCTCTTTTACCACTTGCAACTTGAGCTACATACGGAAGTAAGTTTGCTGGAACTCCATTTGGAACTTCTCCAATTAATCCTGAACTATGAGCACCTATAGGATTAAAGTATCTAAGTATACCTATATTCCATGTATTATCAGAAATATATAAATCTTTTAATATGCATTCCACCATATGTTTTGATGCTCCATATGGATTAGTAGTAGCTCCTGTTTCAGAAGATTCTGTTATTGGTAGAATTTTAGGATCTCCGTACACAGTAGCACTTGAACTAAATACTATTTTTTTACAGTCGTATTTTTTCATAACTTTTAAAAGTGTAAGTACACTAGCTACATTATTTGTATAGTACTCTATTGGCATAGCAACAGACTCACCTACTGCTTTATATGCTGCAAAATCTATAACACTTGCTATTTCATTTTCAGTAAATATTTTTTCTAATATAGACGAATCATTCATATCACCTTCATAGAATTTAAAATCTTTACCAGTTATAGTTTTTATACTATTTAAAACTTCTGGATTACTATTAGAAAAATCATCTAATACCACTACTTCTTTATTAATGTTTAATAACTCTACTACAGTATGTGAACCTATATATCCAGCTCCACCTGTTACTAATATTTTACTCATTAAACTTCCTCCTTATTAGTATATATATTTATTTGTACAACAAATATTATAACATTTTATTACTATTATTTCAACTGTATACTATAATAAGGTGCTAATTATTATATAACTAGCACCTTATTATTTATCTATTATTAATTTTGACTTCCATCATCATTTAAATTATATTGTTCTTTAACATATTGCCAATTAGATTGTAACTGTTCTTCTGTTAAATATTCCCCATAAATTGCTATATCATAAATATTACCTTCATATTTAATTCCTCTTCCTGGTCTTAAATCTCCAATTGTAACTGATTTGTATGTACCATTTACAGTTCCACCAGTATATGTTCCTTTAAGCACACCATTTATATATAATTTGCTTTCCTCACCTCTTTCGGCAACTACTTGAATATACATGTATTTATTATCATACTCACTAACATCTATATTTAAATAACCTTTACTTGGATGTAAATCTGTTACTCTATTAAATGACTGTATTCTAAGTCTGTTTGTTATAATACCAATCCATGCTATATAACTATTTTCAACATCAGAAACAGCAATTATAGTATTTGCATTATCTCTTGCACCAGGCGAACCATCATTATGATTAGGTCCAGCGTAAATATCTTTACTTATTTGATTTGTTGGACCTTTTATTAATAATGAAATAGTATATCGTTCATTAATTTTTATACTTTGATCTATTTCTAATGTACCTACTGATTCTCCAAGCTCTAAACCTACATTTCCATATTTATCTTCTTCATAATCAAAATTAGAAGATGAACTCCCTGTAGTATTAAATTTAAACTCTCCATAGTTATAGTCATCTTTTAGTGATGCATCTATAACTCCACTAAGTAAACTATCAGTAACAAATCCGCTAGATCCAGCTAAATAATTAAATGAAGGTGTCCATATTTCTTTGGATGTATTTGCATTTATAACTTCACCTTTTATACTTAAAACTGCTCCACTTGTATAATTAATAACATAAGGACTATGTTTAAAATATGACTTTTCTTCTTCAGTTAGTATAAACCTATCTAGTGACTCTATAGAATTAACAACATTTGTATTTAATCCTTCACTATCATCTTCACCAAGTAAAGTCCATGATCTACCATAACCTATACCTGCTATGTATTCAATACTTGGTTCTCCAAATGCTATATCAGATTGACCTAATTTTTTACCTATTTCAACATAACTATATCTATTTGATAATTCAACTACATTTTCTATTAATTGAAGCTCAATAGCATATTCTAAATCTTCAGGTTTTAAAAAATCATATCCCATTTTTTCTAATTCTTCCATATTTGAAGGTACTTCATCTGCTAAATAAAATACCTTGTTACCTACAATCCCAACTTTTCCTATTAATTCATCTGGAACAGAAGTCACTACATTTTTCACTTCTTCTCCTGTTATAATATTATATGACAACGATGTTTCTTTAGTTGTGCTTAATGCATTATCTATTTGTTTTTGAACAATGTATACGTCAAGTTCCTCTTTAAAAGTAGTTAATTCTTGTAGATTAACTGCTCTGTTTGCATCATCTATAATATTATTATTTATTAATGTTAATATAACTGTTGTAGTGATTATAAGCAATACTATTATTGTTATTATCAATATAATCAAAGATATACCTCTTTTTTTCATTCTCAATTCTCCTATTTTTATATATTAATTTTGACTACCATCGTCATTTAAATTATATTTTCCTTTTACATAATCCCAATTGCTTTGAATCTGTTCTTCTGTTAAAAGTTCTCCATATATAGCTACATCAAAAAGATTACCTTGATATTTAACTCCTCTTCCAGGTCTTAAATCTCCAAGTGTTACTGATTTATATGTAGCATTTGAAATTCCACCAGTATATGTGCCTTTTAGTTGTCCATTTATATACACATATGATTCTGAACTTTTTTTAGCTACAATTTGTATATGCATAAATTTATTGTCATACTCACTAACATCTATATTTAAGTGACCTCTTTCAGGGGTTAAATCTGTTAATGTAGCAAATGAATGTATTCGTAATCTATTTGTCATAATTCCTACCCATGCCACATAATTATTAGCTACATCAGATACAGCAATTATTGTATTAGCTGTTTTATTATACCCTTCAGATCCATCTTTATAATCCGTACCTAAATAACCATCATTATTTTTTTGATTTGTAGTACCATTAATCAAAATACTAATTGTATATTGTTGATTAATTTTGATACTTTGATCAATTTGTAATGTAGCTACCGCTTCTCCTAAAACTAATGCCTTATTACCATATTTATCTTCTTCATAATCAAAGTTTAAAGAAGAACTACCTGTAGTACTAAATTCAAATTCACCATAATCATATTCTTCTTTTAAAGATGCATCAATAACAGCTGAAAGTAGATTATCTGTTATAAATCCACTAGTTCCAATTTTATAATTAAATGAAGTCGTCCAAATTTCTTTTGTAGTCCCTTCATTTATAACTTTTCCTTTTATACTTAGTACAGCTCCATTACTATAATTTACAATATATGGACTATGAGTAAAATATGATTTTTCTTCTTCAGTAAGCACAAATCTATTTAATGTTTCAATCTCTGAAATTATATTAGAATTTATCCCTGTGCTATCTCCTTTACCTACCACATTCCATGGATTACCATACCCAATACCAGCAATATATTCAATATCCGGTTGTCCTAATTTTTTACCAATTTCATTATAATTATATCTATTTGATAACTCAACAATATTTTCTATTAACTGAAGTTCTATTACATAATCTAAATCTTCTGGTTTTATAAATATATATCCCATTTTTTCTATTTCTTCTATATTTTCTGGAACTTCATTATCTATATAAAACATTCTGTTACCAACTATTGCAATTTTATTAACTAATTCACTAGGAACAAAACTTACCACATCATCAATTTCATCATTTGTTACAATATTATATGAAAGTGATGTTTCATTATCTTTACTTAGCATACTATCACTTTGTATTTTGCCCATATATAAAATTATCTCCTCTTTTATAGTAGATAACTGCTGTAATCTAACAGCTTTACTTGCATCATTAATAATATTATTATTTACCAGTGTCAAAACAACAGAGGTTGTTATTATAAGTAAAACTACAATTGTTATTATTAATACTATTAAAGATATCCCCTTTTTATTATTTTTCATATTTTCCCCTTTAATTTTGAATACCATTATCATCTAAATGATATATTTTCTTTATATATTCCCAGTTACTAGTAATTTCATCTGGCTTAAGTATATCCCCATATATTCCAATTGAGTGAATCACTCCATTATAATTAAAAAATCCTGTGCCAGGTCTAAGTGCTCCAACATGTAGCTCGTTATATGTTAAATCATAACTACCAGATTCAAATCTAGCTTTCTCGATACCATTTATATATACTACAGTTTCTCCACTACGTCTAGAGGTAAGTTGGATATGCATATAATTTTGATTATATTCACTGATATCAAGGCTATAAAATCCAAGTTTTCCATTTTCTTCTATATCTTCAACCCAGTTGTATACATGAATTCTAAGTTTATCACCTTTAACAGGATCAGTTACTATACTAAGCCAGCCTATATAATAGTCCATTCTATCAGAAATTGCTGCTATAGTCCCTCCAACCTTATCAATTCCATCTGCATAATAATCTCTTGCAGCAAAAGTATTTCCTTGTTCATCAGCTGAATCACTAATAAGAACACTTATAGAAAATTCTTCATCAATTCTAATATTTTGATTAAGTGATACACTTGTTATTGTATCATCTAATTTCAAACCAATATTACCATACTTATCTGTAACATAATTATATTCTTTATTTAATAATGATGATGTTGGATTACTTGTAAATTCTCCCCAATATGTATCATTTTTTACAGAATCTGGAAATACACCTGTAAGAAGTTCGTCTGTCACTAAACCTTGAGATTGTCCATTATAATTAAAAGTATGTTTAAGTAATTTATCTCCTATTGTCTCATTAATAACTTTTCCTTCTATACTTATTACATACCCTTTTTTATAATCTACCAAATATGGTCCATGACTAAAATAACTTTCAATTTCTGGTGTTATATCAAATTTATTTAAGGAGTTCAGTTCATTTATTATATTATTATTTTCACCTAATATACTCCATCCATATTCATATGCAATTCCTGCTATATATATTGCTTCTGGATTTTCATCTGTAGAAAGCTGACCTCCAATTTTATTATAATTATATATATTTGTAAGTATTGTTACATTTTCTATCATTTGAAGTTCAATTACATAATCTAAATCATCTTCTTCAATAATAATATAGCCTAATTCTTCTAAAATTTTTGTTTCTTCAGTAATTTCATCTGCTATATATACAATATGTTTCCCCACAACTGCAATTTTATTAATTAAATCATCTGGTAAATTAGGAATTACATCTTTAATACTATCTCCAGTATAAATATTATACATTAAATCTGTTTCTTTTTCTCTTGAAAGAATTATCTCTCCTTGTCTTTCGATAGCTTTTGTTACTGCAAGTTCTTTAAAACCACTATATGTTTGCATAATAGCAGCTTTATTTGCATCTGTAAGTACACTATTAAAACCGGTTAAGTTACCTATTACAACTCCTGTCAAAATTAATAATACTACAATAGTTATTACTAAAACTATAAGTGTTATTCCTTTTTTCATATATATTACCTCTTCTCAATATACACTTTTAGTATATCATGAATTTATTTTTTATACAATATTTTTTTTAATAATTATATTTATTTATTAACATAAAATAAGACTATCTAATACAACAAAAAACACTAACTATATTATTAGTGTTTTTACTATTATAATGATTTATAAAATAACACATATAAATTTTTAATTATCTACAGATAAAAAAGGAAATAGATATTATCTACTTCCTTTAAATTTATTTAATTCCATTCACCACGTCCTAAAGTATCTTTATATGAATCGCCTTGTTTTTCAAATTTTTCAGAACAATTTTGGCATTCACATAATAAAATAGTATCATAAGATTTTATTCTATATTCTTGACCTTTAGAACCTCCTAATCCATTCCAACTGTATACCATATGTCTTTGTACATTCTTGCGTTGTTTTTCAATTGATATCTCTTTTGATCCACATTTCACACATTTAATCTCATTAGCCATATTATTCTCTCCTTAATTAATTATAATTATTCTATTTTTATACTTACATATCACTTATTATATCATATATAGATTAAATTATCAATATTTATTAAAGATGAGTATTTTATTATAGTATATTGGATTTGTACTATTTATTTACTTTAAAGTATTATACAAATAAGACCGGAGCTACCTTCATTGATTATTCGTTGCAGAGTTTCTTGTAATTTCATTTGAGCTTCATCTGGCATTCTATATAGTTTATTTTGCAGACCTTCATTTACAAGTTCATGCAATGACTTACCAAAAATATTTGATTCCCATATTTTTTTAGGATCATTTTCAAACTCAGATAATAAGTATTTAACTAAATCTTCTGATTGCTTTTCACTTCCTACTATTGGACTTACTTCAGTCTCAACATCACATCTTACCATATGTATACTTGGAGCTGACGCTTTTAGTTTAACTCCAAACTTAGAACCTTGTTTAACAATTTCTGGTTCTTCAAGTGATAGTTCATCAATTTGAGGAGTTACTATACCATAACCTTTTATTCTAACTTCTTCTAAAGCCATTTTAATTTTATCATACTCTGCCTTAGTCGTTTTATATTCTTTCATTATTTTAAATATATCAGCTTCAGTTGATATATCAGCATTTGATATTTCTGCAAGTATCTTATAGAATATGCTATTATCTATCTCGATAGTTAAGTGTATTGTTCCATCTTGCATTTTAGTATCATCAATATTTATATTTGATATTATATCATGACTGTCTCTCATAGAAGATACTATATTTCTTACTTCTCTTAATGAATAATCATTTCCAAAAGATTCTTTAACTATCTTAGACATATCTTGTTTAAGCCAGTGATTAAATTCTAAGATATTAAACCATTTAGGAAGATTAATACCTATTTCTGTTATAGGAAATTCACCTAAAACTTTTTCAAAAACTTCCTCTACATCTTCTTCTTTAAGCTGTGAAACATCAGTTGCCATAACAGGAGCATTATATTTCTCTTCTAATTCTAATTTTAGCGATCTTGTATTTTCACTACTTGGATCAGTAGAGTTAAGTAGTATAACAAAAGGTTTATTTAACTGTTTAAGTTCATCTATTACTCTTTCTTCTGCTTCTACATATGAATCTCTATCTATATCCGTAATACTACCATCTGTAGTAACAACTAAGCCAATTGTAGAATGTTCTTCAATTACTTTTTTTGTACCAATTTCTGCAGCTTGTGCAAATTCCATTTCTTCACTAGACCAAGGTGTTTTAACCATTCTTGGCATATCATTTTCTAAATATCCTATGCTATCTTTTACAAGATATCCTACACAATCTACTAGTCTAGTTTTAAGCTTAACATTATTTTCTAAAGAGACTTCTACAGATTCATTTGGAATAAATTTAGGCTCTGTTGTCATAATAGTTTTACCTGCTGCACTTTGCGGAAGTTCATCTTTTGCTCTATCCTTCTTATATTCATTTTCAATATTTGGTATAACAAACATCTCCATAAAATTTTTAATAAATGTAGATTTGCCTGTTCTAACTGGCCCTACTACTCCTAAGTATATATCCCCACCCGTTCTTAAACTTATATCTTTGTATATATCGTTTCTATTCATCTTTACCCTCCATATATAACTTTAATATACTATACTAAGGTTGTTTTAATATTATGAATAAAATGTTACAAAAATAAAAAACATTTTAAAACTTTATACTATATATAATAATTATTTATTAATAATATACTTTTAATAAAATCTGTCTTAGAAGTGATACATATAGCTCCACATTTAATAATAAAGTTAGAAAAATATGAATCTTTATCATAAATACTACCTGGAGTAGTTAAAATATATTTATCATATTCTAAGAATAAATCTACTAATATAGTAGCTTTAAGATCATAATTAATATTAGGATAAAAAATAGCACATGGTATGTTAATTATCGAAGTATAATTAATATTTCTAGAATTATCAATATTAAAAGAAATACATACAAGATTTTCTCTTTTATAAAACTTAAGATTATTAGTAAATAAAACATTAGTATTATCATTTAACAAGTCGGACATAACACTAATATTATTTTTACTTAACTCAAAAGAAAAATTATTTAAAAGTGTTTTGGCCTCTTTACTAATATTATTACTATTGTACATATATATAATTTTATTTCTTAAAATACTAGTGTCACCAAATGCAAACATAATAAAAGAATTGTATAGTAACTTACCCAAATATTTATCATTTATAGTTATCATAGTTACATTTCTAGTTTTTAAATAATTGTATTTAATCTTAGCATTATATTTAATTTCTTCACTTATGAGTCTATTTATATATTTACTATCAATTCGTATTCTATGTTTTTTTATAATATTTAAAAATTTAATTCTATCTCTACTAATAGTGTATATATTATTTATATTTTTAAAAACTTTTATTAAATTGTTATATGACTGTTTATTAATATTTATATATTTATCAATCCATAGGAATTCAAGTTCATTCATATTATTATTTTACTATATAAATAGAAGATATAAATAAGTGTGGCATTTTTAGAATTATTTAAACAAATTCCTACAAACATAAATAGAAAAAACAGTAATTAATGTCTATTAACTACTGTTTAATTATTATTCAACTATATCTAAACTAATGTTTCCTATTTTACCATTTTTAAGTTCATCTAAAAATATTTTACTAACTTTTTCAAAATCAACTTCTCCACCTTTAACTAAACATCCTCTTTTAGTTCCAAGAACTTCTAATATTTCATAAGACTCTAAAGTCATATCTTCATCAGATAGTTTGTACTTCTCTTTTATCAAATCTAAGTATTTAGTGTTTTTCATAAGTATTTTAATACCTTCATTAGCAAGATTTTCAATATCTAATATTTCTTGTTTAATATTACCAGTAAGGGCAAGTTTTACACCTGAATCATCTTCAAGTCTTGGCCATAAAAGTCCTGGAGTATCTAGTAGTTCAATATCATCACCTAAACGCATCCATTGTTTTCTTACCGTAACACCTGGCTTATTACCAACCTTTAATGAATTTTTATTAGATATTTTATTAATGATTGTAGACTTACCTACATTTGGAATACCAGCAATTAAAACTCTATATATAGGTTTAATCGCTACAGATTTATTTTGATACTTATTTAAAGAAGCTCCAACTTTTCTAATTGCATCAAGTAATTTTTTAATATGATCATTATTATTTGCATTGCATAAAACAACCGTACTTCCTTGTTCTTCAAAATATTTTTTCCATTTATTAGTTTCAGTCATATCTGAAATATCTACTTTATTTAGTACAATTATTTTTGCTTTCCCTTCACTAAAATCATCTATTATATGATTTCTTGAAGATAAAGGAATCCTACTATCTAAAATTTCTACAACGATATCAATAAGTTTTAGACTTGCTTTAATATCATTTGCAGCTTTAACCATGTGTCCTGGATACCAGTTTATATTAGTCGATGCACAACTTTTGTTTTCCTCAATATTTTGTTCTCTTTTTTCTTTTCTTTGTTTTCTTTTTTGATACATATCCATAGTTATTTACCTCCTTTTTTATATTCATATTTTATTACTTCAGCATTTCCTAATTTATAACTGTCATAATTATTATTTTCAGGTTCTCCTTCAAAATAACATCTTATAATTACACTAACTACAGAATGAGTAACTATTAGTATATTCTCATCATTATAATTAGCCAAAATTTCATCAAAAAAATTATATATTCTATTTTTATATACAGAAAATGGTTCAATACCATATTCATTTTCTTCAAGTAAATAAAAATTAAATTTACCTTTATATATACTTTTATCTTTACCTTCTAAAGTTCCATTATATCTTTCTTTTAATCTATCGTCTAAAATTATTTCGCCACTATTAATTATTTCAGCAGTCGTTTTTGCTCTATTTAATGGACTAGAATATATTTTATCAAATTTAATATCTTTTAGTTTTTCTTTTGTTTCTTTTGCTTGATTAATTCCCTTATCATTTATATCAATATTTGATTGGCCTTGAAATTTATTTTCAACATTCCAATCTGTCTGACCATGTCTTACAATATAAATCATATATTTCACCTCCATTTATTTACATTTATTATACCATATCAATCCTAAATATGATATTTTACCAATTATTTTAAATCTATTTTTATATTATCTTTGGTATATATAGAAATATTCTTTATTTTATCAATTAGAAATTCTAAATTAATTTCTTCTATTGTACATTTTAATTCTAGTGCTATCTTTTTCAAAACCAAATCTTTATTTATAGAATGTGAAAAGCATTCATTTTTTCTTATATAAGATGAACAGTTATAATATGTTTTGTTTTTTGCGGTTTTAACAGTCATTGTATTACCACAATCACCACACTTCAAAAAACCAACCAAATAGTCACTGCTTCCAGAATTGTTTATTTTTAAAATATCTTGCACTTTATGAAATATAGTTTCTGAAATTATCGCATCATGATGTTCATCATTTATTAACCATTCTTCTAATGGTATTTTTACTATTGTTTTATCTTTATAACTTATCTTCTTTCTTGTATTTTGAGTTAGTCTTCCGATATAAGTTGGATTCTTTAATATTCTATCTATAATTTGATTATTCCATTTACTTGGAATTTCATTATTTCTCAAATTATCCGAAGGAGTTTTAACATTATTTTGATTCAATTCATTACAAATTTCTTTTTTATTAATACCTTTTAAAGTCATAAAAAATATTTTTTCTACAATGTTTGAAGTATCTTTATCGATTATAAAACTTCCATCATCCAACACTTTGTATCCATAAGGAGCAAAACTTCCTACAAACTTACCGTTAGATTTCTTTAGTTCAATTACCTTCTTAACTTTTCTAGATATATCTTTTGCATACAAATCATTCAGCACATCCAGTAAACAAAACAACAATGATTGTGATTAACGCTAAAAATTTATTTCTCATAAAAATCTCCTTTTTTTGTAATATAAATTCGCTTCTTACTGTCTTTCTCAAAATACAACACTTTATCAGCATCAAGAGTAATATAGCAACGTTTTAATCCTAAAATTTCTTGCGAAGCCATAGCTTTTACAACCACTATTATCTTTTCAGAAAGTTTGCACGTTATCAAAACAGTATCTCCCTGCAATAATATTTCTATAATTTCACTATTAACAGCTCCCGCCGTATTAACTGTGCTAATACGGAAAGCCTCTGGTCTCACATAGCAAACAAATGGTTGTTGTAAAGTAATATCTATAAGTGTATGAATCTCTGTATCTTCAATAACATTTGCTCTATCACTTCCGAAGAAAAGCGCAACATATAAATTGTTTGGGTTAAAATAAACATCCATGGGTGTACCGACTTGAATTATTTCATTCTCACACAATATCACAATTTTTGTTGCCAGTTCCAAAGCTTCTAGTTTGTCGTGTGTTACAAATATAAAGGTACCACCAATAGTATTATGTATTTTTTTTAATTCACTTCTGAGCCTACTTCTCAATGAAGAATCTAAATTCGAAAATGGTTCATCGAATAAAAACACAGATGGATTCCTAACCAACGCTTTCCCTATAGCTACGCGTTGCATTTGACCACCAGACAATTGATGAGGCTTCCTGTCGAGTAATTCCTGAATATTTAACAAGTTTGCAATATAGTCAACTCTTTCATCAATAAAACTTTTCGGTTTTTTTTGAATTTGCAGTGCAAACGACAAATTTTTACAAACTGATAAATGTGGATATAAAGCATAGTTTTGAAAAACCATGGCCACGTCCCTCAAGTAAGGTTCAACTTTTGTTACACATTTATCATCTATGTATATATCGCCACTATTCGGAGAATCTAAGCCTGCTATCATATTGAGAGTGGTTGTCTTACCACACCCAGAATCGCCCAATAACACAACAAAATCACCATCGGCAATTTCTAGGTTAATATCATTTAATATATTCGTTATGCCATCGTACGTTTTCGAGATATTCCTCAATCTAACCGATGCCATTATTTTTCCCACTCTTTCGATTTCGATGTATCTTATCTAACTTTGATTGTTTTATCATCATTTTCTGGTAAGAACCATGTACAATCAGTTTTTTATCAGAACTCACCATATCTCTGTAACAATTAAACAATCCCATCCACTGAAAAAATGTCCATTCAGAAATATTGCTATCTTCAGATATTTTCAAACTTTTTTTCAACCTTTTTTGCTGCTCGTAAGAAAAAAATTTTTTTGTTTTTTCTTTGAACCCGCCAACTGGAAGCATATACAAATATGATAAAAAATCCCAATAGTCTAATGTCTGTGCTTTTTTTATTTCGTTATATTCCCTTTTATGAAAATGAACCAACACTATCTCAATATTGGGAACAGGGGAGAAATCCGTATTGAGAAAACGATGTACTATCTTACTTTCAAAAACAGGCTTTATCAAAAGAGATTTATAGCAATCATTGCAATACGGATCGCCACAATACTTTAATGCTGCTTCATGTTGCATTACAACATACATATCATTTGGTGGGTTTTCAGAAAGTAAAAACTTACCTAATATATCTGATGTAAGATTGAAGGGGATATTTGAAAAAAACTTATAACTTTCACTTGGCAAATCAAACTGCATAATATCCAAGTTCAACAACTTCACATTAGTTTTATCTTTGAATTTTTCAACTAACTGTAAATATAAAGAATCATCATAC
Organism: uncultured Clostridiaceae bacterium; assembly: GCA_964371585.1. Classification (GTDB taxonomy): domain Bacteria; phylum Bacillota; class Clostridia; order TANB77; family CAG-465; genus RGIG5057. The sequence continues at coordinate 98,401 of CAYJMD010000001.1, read as the reverse complement.
TCTATTGCCAATACATTTTTACAAGTATTTTCTAATGATTCTGTGATAATTCCCTTTCCAGGGCCAACTTCAATCACAAAATCATCGCCACTTATATTGCTCTTTGAGATTAGTTCGCGAACTAACTTTTTGTTATGTAAAAAATTCTGCGAATCTGAAATTTTCCTCATTAGAACCTCCTTATTCAAAAACAATTACCCATTTTATTCTAACACATTAACACTATGGTGTCAATGTGTTTTTTTATTTGTAGTCACGATTTCTAGTCACAAATAAAAAAATTGGAGATTGCTAATATGTACTTTCTGTATAATCATTTACAGCTTCTTCCGCATACTCTCTTGCTTCCCATTCTGATATTTGTAAATAATAAGCTGAAAAATCCTCATCTCCATCGATATATCCACCTTCAAATTCTTCCTTGTATTTTTGCACATCGTAAAACATCAGCAAATTTCGGCTATCATCATCCAACTGATTAAACGCATCGAGTTGTCTATGTTGGTACGCATGATAAGCTTCATGACACAATGTATCCAAAACTTCATAAGATGAATCGTTTTCAAGATGAGTTATATTCAGCACAATCAAGTGTCTAGAATCATCATAGTATCCATGTGTACTATCATCAAGCGTAGCGGCTTCGACATTTAATTCGTGAGAAATTCCCAAGTAATTTCTCTCAATATTCGCAATAGTTTGCATCAAATCCAATTTTTCTTGAAAAGTTAATGTCATCCATACATCTTCTTCTAATTTTACCACTTCATCCGCATTGTTGGCTATAGTATACTCTTCGGAACAGGAATAATTAACTGCTGGTTCTAGTGGTTGAAATATAGAATAACCTAATGTTGTTTTAATGCCGAAAGGCACTAATAATATTGCTATGCAAAAAGCAAAGATTGTCCTAGTACCCAAAAACACGTGTGACACACGGTTTTTAAATATAGATATCCTGTTTTTTCGGTTTTTGATTTTGGTTGAAAAAACAAGAACTGCAAAAATAATGATTAGCACACTGGTAACTGCTACCAAAATCAAAATTTCAGTTTTAAAGTATCTATAATATCCAAAGATAGAGTATATTTCTAACGCCAACAACACATTAACCAAAACACTGATATAATTTCTTCTCTTTTTAAAGGTCAAAATGCACCCTATAAGCGCACTTGCAAACAGCATCACCCAACTTAAAATTTTGGATTCGTTATATGTCAAGTCAGGAAAACATACAAACATTAAATTCTGATACCATATCATAAGAATAATGCCCCAATAAATATTTTCCCAAACAAATCTTCTCAAGCTCATTGTATTTTTGTTTTTCATAATCGAGCCCCCTTTACTTATTCATCACGTTTTTAAATGGCACAATGTCTTCTACTTCTGTTAAATCTTTTTTATTATCTAGTTGATCTATCAGAGAGATAAATCTTACATTCATTAGTGGGAATAGTAACTCTATATAATCTGATGCTTTACTATAGTTTCTTCCAAAACGAGATAAATCTTTTACAATAACAGTATTAATTTTTAAATTTTTAACATCTTCAATCATTTTTAAAAAAGCTGGTCTATCAAATGTAGTACCAGTATATCCGTCATCAATATATTCTTCAATTAATTCTATATCTTTTTCTTTTTTTAAAAATTCATTAATATAGAACCTTTGATTCTGAATACTATTAGATTCTTTTGAATTATATTCATCTTCTTTAGATAACCTAAGATATATTCCTGCTTTATATTTTTTACTCATCTTTTTTCACCCTTTTTAGCAACAAATGATTATTGATTAACATTAAACAAAATAATGAAATATTTATATTTTCATAACTTAAGTTTTCATAAATTTCTTCTTTATAATGAGCAAAAATATTACGAATGTTTTTACCTACACCATTTCTAGGCAAAAATATATATTCCAAGAAATCTAAATCAATATCATCAAAAATTGTTGATAAATCCTTAATCGAGTTACTTAATGTTATTGCATTTTCATTTATGAATTTGCTACCTAAATTTTGTTTTAAATAAATAGTTCTCATCATCTTTTCTATTAAACCACATAAACAGGTTTGGACTTTATACATACATTGTTTTACTAAATCACTGTTTTTTAAATTATTTTGTTCTACCATTTCACATAAAAATTGGAGCAACATATTAAAGTCGAATAAAACTTCATTTTCGTTGTAAGATATATCATTGAATTTTAGATATGCCAACCAATTATTGAATTGTAATAAAATAAATCTTTTTATTTCATCTTTATTAAAAACTATTTTATTAATAAAAAATATATAATGTTGCATTAATATATCTAAACTTCTTTTAAAACTGACTGTGAATATATCATCAGTAGGTTCACTGCTTGTTGAAATATCATCAGTCAATTCCCTTTCATGGTTTTCGTATGTATTTTTAATATAACTCATCGGTGCTTTACTGTCATCTGGTTGCATATGTGTTAACCTTAAAATTCTTAAATTATAATTCAAAGATTCATCTTTTAACACATTCATAAACTCAGATATATTAATTTCATACTCAAATTTTGTTCCATTAGACAAAATATATTGATCTAATTTTTTTCTTTCGTCTTCTAGCGAAGGTTTTAAAATATTATAAAAAGGATCATTTAATTTTTTTAAAAAACCTATGAATTTTTCATAAAAATGGTAATATTGTATAACTTCGTTTATTTCTTTATTCAAACACTTATCTCTCATTAAGTCGACAACAAGTTTAATTTTTTTATTATATAGTTCAAAATTTTTTTCTTTTAAAGCGAAAAATATTTCATAGTAAGATTCAACATGTGTCAAAAAATATTTCTCTAATTCAGTATCTTCCAATATTAATTCATAGTAAATTAAATTACTATTAAATATTTTCTTAAAGGCACTGAAATTATACATTATTTTAGTAGGAAATTCCTTTATTAAATATTTTATTATTTCATCACTTTTTGAATGATACTCTAACAAAAGAGAAATAGTTATATCAATAACATCATGTTTTATATATAATTCTTCGTATTCTCTTTTTAAGATATTTTGATAATCTGATTTTAAAAACATACTCATACTACGTTTTTCCAAAGTTATATTCGAAAAAAAATACAATATTTTTTCAAGTTTGTCTTTATATTCACTTTTCACTAATGTGCTATCATATTTATGAACATTTAGTATAAATAATGCATCAATATAGTCATCTAAACTATTAACTATTATTTTAGTCTTGCTTTTAAAATGATTTTTAATTAAGTCTTCAAAGTCAAACAAACTTTGAATAAAATAACTTGTTGCCCAATCTTCATTACCATAATATTTCAAATGTATAATTGTCTTGTTATTTTCGTTTATTTTCTTAACAACATTCATTAAAACCCCTCCTATTTACATTTTTTTTGCTAAATATGTAAAAACTTGTTTTGAAAAACCCTTATAAATAAAGGGTTTGCAAGGAGTTTTTCTTAAATCCGTATACCCCAGTTTATATTAGACGATGCACAACTTTTGTTTTCTTCTACATTTTGTTCTCTTTTTTCTCTTTTCTCATTTTTCTTTTTTGGTACATATCCATAATATGTTCACACCTTTTTTATCTATTTTTAATCTTTGTTTTTTTAAAAATCTCGTTTAGATTATATCATATTTTGTCTTATTTAGATAGTCGAGAGCCAAAATATATTCGTTTTCATACTTAAAAGTTACCTTAATTGTATTTTTATTATATATTATTATTTCATTTATGAATTCATCTACTATTTTTTTGGTTAGTTTTGTTATCTTTTCATTTTTAATAAAATTTTCTAACCAGCTTATATTCTCATTTGATAACACTTAATTTTTTAATTGTTCTTCAATATTTTTTATACTATGTTTAACATCTTTCAATCCTATTTTGTAATCAATAGTATATTCCCTAAATTCATCTTCACTAATATAACCATTTTTAACATCTTCTTTTGTATCATTAATTAAGTTTTCATATTTAAATCTTTCTTGTTCCAACACTTTTTTCTTTTCTTTCAAATTCCATTTTAATTTCCTCCTTTCTCACATATAAAAAGTAGCAAGTCTTCAAAATCTGCTACTTTAAGTATGTCTTTATATTCTAAATCTAAAACTCTTATGATTTTAATTAGATTATTTATATCAATTCTTGCTATACTACCATTTATCAAATCATTTAAGATAGTATTACAAATACCTGTAAGTTTTACTAATTTTCTTCTCGATAATTTTCTTTCCTTTAACGACAATTCAATTATCAATTTTAATCTTTCTCTATTCATTTTGTTTTACCTTTCTATACATCAAAAAAATACACTAGATTACTCTAATGTGTTTATTTCACTTTGTATTATGCTCATAATAAGATTATTCATCTCTTGACATTATTTTTTTGCAGTATTCTTTTTTGCCACAATGAGGGCATTTGAGTTTTCTTTTAGATAATATATGAACAGAAAAAATATATTCTTTTAAAGTAGGAACTAATAATGTACCACAATTCGGACATTTATAATATCCAATAGTTCTCTCACCTTGCATTGTTAAATAAAATCCGACAATAAATATTGAACAAGCAATAGCAACAATAATTATTTTAACTGGCAAACTAAATACCTCTGTGTAAAGCGCAACAATCATAATTAACGTTATAAACGAAACGATAGAAATAACACCTGTTGCTATCATTGATTTCCATTTTTTTTGATTTTCTTCTTTTTCTTTAATTAAATTCATAATGTTTTCCTCGGCTTTCTGTTTATAATTATCATCAGATAATCGATTCGCTGATAAAAGCTCATTGACAGTAATATCCAACTCATTGCATAACGGAAGTAGAAGGGATACTTCCGGAAAGCCTTTTCCACATTCCCACTTAGATATTGTTTTGTCGCTGATAGCAAGTATTTCTGATAATTGTTTTTGTGTGTAATTTTTTGCTTTGCGTTCTTTGGCAATAAATTTGCCGATTTCTATTTGGTTCATATTTTTCCTCCTTACACACTTATGATACTGAGTTTATTAAGAAAATAACACACACGCTCCGTAGAGTACCTGTAATTAAAGTCTCTACGTTTCGTAGAATGCTTTAATATTATATAAAAAACATTTATTTTAAAATAAATTGATACCAAACTTAATATTAATTAGATAACAAACTCACTAAATATGTAAAAACTCATTTTTCACAAACCCTTTATTTATAAGGGTTTAAGGCACTTCGTCTTTAAATTCCCACTACCCAATTTATATTAACTGCCGATGTAGGTTTATTTTCCTCCACACTTTTTTCTTTCTTTTCTTTTCTCATTCTTCTTTTTTGATACATGTCCATAATTATTTACCTCCTGTTAAATTACAATTCAATTGATTTTTCTTATTATAATTATTTATATAAGTTTTAAGTTTTTTAGCCCATATTAAAAAGGTCTTAGTATCTTTATAACAGTACAACTTATAGTTTTGTTTAGTTATATTTTGACACTCCATATTTAAAAAATTTTCTATAAATTTTTGTCCTTCTATTGTTTGTCCTTCACTACACATATTAAGTATATTTATATTTTTACTAATCAGTTTTTCGATTTTTAAATTTAATCCTTCAAGCAATAAACTTAAGACTTTTTTTTCGTGTCGATGATTTTTGTCAATAGCTATTGCAGAAAACAATAAATAACAGTTAATATCACTTTTATAAATTAATAACTCTTCTTCACTGATTTCTGTATCACATAATTCATCATTTATAAATTTATTAAATAGAGTTTCGTTTATAGGCAATAAAGTTATTTCTCCAACTATTTTATTTATCTCTAAACATCTAACAAAAATATGAATATCATTGTTTTTCTCATCCCATTTTTGTGTTTGAAGAACTGATGATATATTAGATTCTTCTAAATATTGTTTTTCTATATTATAAACATCTTCAAAATCCTGATCATAATGCTCAAATTCTAATTTATATTTCATATTTTTTCCTTTCTGTTATTTTCTGCACTAAATATGTAAAAACTCTTTTTTTAATCTCCACTACAAAACTTATATTTATCTTGCTTACTTTTCTCTCTTAATTCTTTCTTTTTGCATATTTCTAATCTTATTACAGTTAAGATATTATAGCATATTTTTTATCTTTTTTAAAGTCTATATCTTTTAAATATTTATTTAAGATTATGAAACCATACACATCCTTTTCTGCCAATATTTTCTATATTACTCCTATTAGTAAAACAAAAATAAACCCGTATTACTAGACTTTTTTATCTAATAATTTGGGTTTACTTCAATTTGTAATTATGCTTCATGCTTTATTTATTACTTCTTAATTTTTAATATTACTAAACCTGCAATTGATATAAATGCTAATGCACTATATATTATAATGTTATCGTTTGTTTGAGGATTATTTATTTGTGGTACTTCAGTTACTATTTTTTCTTGTATAGTAAAATCTGCTAATAAAATTTGACTATTTTCAAGAGTTATTTCTACATTATGTTTTCCTACTTCTAAGGTTGATAATAAATTACTATCTAATGTTAAAATCACACTGCCATCTGAAAATTCAAAACCTGTAGAAATTTCATTCCCATCGATTTTAATTGTACTTAATTTAAATAAACTGTAATCATAATCATATTTTAAAAGTAATTTTTCTCCTAATTCTTTTATGTATATCTGACTATTTCCTTCTATTGGAAGAAAAGTTTTATTTACTGACTTAACTTCAATAACTATATCCTCTGAAATATTATTTACATTAATAGTATATGTATTTATAATATCTAACAACTGTTCTACTCCGTTAATTTTAATAGAAGAAATAAATTTATCTGAGATCGCATTAATTGTAATCGTTTGGTTTTCTCCTAATTTAAGTATGTATGAATTGTCTGAAAGTGGAGATATTCCACTATCAGTATTAATATCAATAGTGTATGCTTCCATTCCTTTTACTATAACTTCTTCACTTGCAACTGAATTATAATTTTTTTCATCAGTAGGTGTATATGAGGCATAATAAGTATTATCTCCTAATTTAATCACAGTATCTGGACTATCCCAAGACCAATTTTCTGGTAAACTTATACTTGATAATTTTGTGCCCTCATTTGCACTTAATGATTGTCCTGCTAAAGTTTCAGTTCTTTTTTTGATTTCCCATCTAAACCATTTTGAAGAAGTACTACCATCTTCCCATTTACTTGTAAATGGCTTTTTAAGTCCAACCAAAGCCCAATATTTTCCTGCTTCTGTTGCACTTGACTCTCCTATTAGATCAAAATTATTTAAATCAAGATTTTCAAAAACTAGTGATTTTTCTGTACCATCATAAACAAACTCAAGTTGAGAAACAGTTGGTATAGTAAAAACTGTTTTAGGTGCTATTATTGTTAAATTAACTGGCATACTTATTTTTGTTCCATCTGTAAATGTAGCAGTAACTATATCTGAATGTGTGCCTATATCTAAATTTGTTGTAACTGGTGCAACTTCTAAATTTATCGCCTTTCCCGCTAGTAACACTTCGTTAGGTTTCTTAGTTGAATCCGAAACAAATAATATTCCTTTTTCAAATTCAAGACTAGCAAGTGTATAATCTTTATCAGTTTCATTGAAAAATATTACTCTCCTTGCAATTGACATGTTATCATAATTTTGTTCTGAAGACAGATTAAGTTCTGAGTACTCAAATCTCATTGCATTAACATTTGTACTAAAAAGTACTGTAAATAAAACTACGGCTAAAGCTATTATAGCCATTTTTGATCTTTTCATAAAAAAACTCCTTCTTTGTTATATATTATAAGTTACAATTTTTATAACTTTATAATTCTAATTATATTAATACTACGTTTAACGATAACAATTTTTCTATAAACTAATATTTAATATTTTCTTATTTAAGTATTATTGCATTATTATACAACATTTTTATACTAAATGCAAGTATTTAGACTTTATTTGACATAAAACTCGAATTAATTTTAAATCACTATGGTTATCTCTTTTTCATATTTATAATTATTCACATACTTTTACTAGTTTATTATCTAGTTCTATGACTTAATCGTAATCTAATAATATTTTTTTATCCCCAATGTCCAATATTTATATGGTAATATCATAGCTGTTTCACTAAATTTAAAATTTGTAATTAATGGATATATCTTTTTATTTAAATAACTACCTGGTAAATGTTCTCTTATAACCATAATTGTAATAATATATATTGTTACTATATTCCCATTTTCAAATTCTATTTCATTTTTATATCTTCTAAAATCATGCTCATTTTTAATACTTTCTACAACTTTCTTTAAATATTGCGGAACAAAATCCAGTTCTACATTTTTGTACTTATATATATCATCAGCTAAAGAGCATAATATTTCAGGATTATTACTAATATACTCACTATCAGATGTTATAAATGTTGCTGGGCAATCATGATTATCGTTCTTATCGAATAAAAGTGAATTTGCTTGCAAAATACATCCATAATTTATATTAGAATTTTCAAGTATTTTCATAGGACTATCATATATTTCATTTAATATATTTTCTTCACCAATTAACCACTGTGGTCTTTTTATATCCAATTTTTTAATTGGATTTCTTAAATATTTTTTTCTTATTTTATTTATATGTTTTATATAGTTTAGTTTCATACAGTTTTTACCTTTCTATATAATTTTCTCTTTATACTATATTTTCAAATTGACTTAAATCATATCACATTTAGTACCGTTTATAAAGCAAATAACTTAAATGCATTTGTTTTAATGTTAAAAAGATACCTTTATTATGTTTAAAAACAGATAACCATTCGTTTTCAATTTCTATGCAATAGTTTTCTCCTAATTTTAAAGGTGCTATTATTTTAATATTATTTTTTTCCATAACCTCAATTATTTTAGTAATTACTACACCTTTATTTCTAATTCCATATTCACCTTATAAATTTTAAAAATTCTTCTTTAGTCTTAATTTTATTTTTAAAATTTTCAATATACTTATCACTATGAGTAATGTACTTTATATTATTTATTTCTTTACCTTTGTTTAGATATTCAGTAAGTAACTCAGCATCATAAGATGTATCACCAAATTCATACTTTCTACCATTAGCTAAAAGAAAATACATAATAGAAAAATGAGGAGGCGTGTAACATATTTTAAGCGGTCTACTACCTACAGCTACAATCATTTTTTTAGGTATCATTACTTTATCTGCATATACCCAGTTTTCTGATATTAATAGTGACTTACTAAAATTTTTATATGTACTTTTTTTAATTGTCTTTATTATATAACTTGGTAAATCAACAGGAATAAATGATTCATTACAAATACAATCTTTAAGTTCATTAAAAGTAATAAATTTATTAACAACTCTCATTGCTTTAAAGTATTTTGGTATTATATTACTTATTGCATATCTCATAGTTACATATAGTGCTCCTATTGCAATTCCAAGAGTCATAAATAATTCTAATGTTGACTCTATCTCTGGACTTTCAAACAAAAATACATATATCATGTATACTTCATATACTATTAGTAATATAGCTACAATAAATTTTATAACATTACTAATCTTAAATCCTAATTTCATAAACTTCTCCTTTAAACAATTATTACTGCAAAATATATAAGTTATTAATACTCAGTATTATATTTTACTTAACTTGTTTTAAATATATTTTTTTATCAAAAGCTCCTCTTTTATTTCTTTTTTCTAAAGCCATTTTTTCAACTTCAGACATCTCTATCCCTCTTGATTTTAATATAGCAAGAAATACTTCATATACATCTGCCAACTCTTCAATATTTTCATCTTCAATATATTCGTTTACTTCTTCTAACAATTTCATACTTAACAATCTTTTGTATTGAACATCATCTAATATCTCTACTATAGGTTCTTCTCCATTTTTTCTAATTATATCTGGAATATTATCTCTTACTAATTTATTATATGCTTCCATATTCAATCCTTCTTTCTAAAACATAGTTTAATTTTTAATATTTTTTCCATTATATTTTATTATTTCAGCATTACCTAACTTATAACTATCATAATCACCATTTTTAGGTTCTCCTTCAAAATAACATCTGATCATTACACTTACTATAGAGTGTGTTACAACAAGAATATTCTCACCGCTATAATCTTTTAACAGATCATCAAAAAATTCATATATCCTATTTTTGTAGTCTGTAAAAGGTTCAACTCCATATTCATTTTCTTCAAGCAGATAGAAATTAATCTTACTTTTATATAAGCTTTTATCTTTACCTTCTAGCTCTCCATTGTACCTTTCAGCTATTCTATTATCTATTATAATATCCTTGTTTGTAATAATTTTTGTAGTTGTAAGTGCTCTTTTTAGAGGACTAGAATATACCTTATCAAATATAATGTCTTTCAAACATTCTTTTGTTTTATTTGCCTGCTTTATACCTTTATCATTTACATTAATATCAGCTTGTCCCTGAAATCTATTTTCAATATTCCAATCCGTCTGTCCATGTCTTACTATATATATCATTTAAATTCCTTCTTTCATTAGTTTTCATATTAAATTAATTAGTTTTAATATTTATTTTTTATTCTATCTATATTTTAACATATTTATACTCACTTTTAAAGTTATTTATATATGTAATAAAAATTTCTTTTAAATGATAAAAAAAAGTAAGTAACTTTAATTACTCACTTTTTATAACATATTTATTCTTTTTTAAAATCTATTTCTATTTTTAACACTAATAACCAGTTTAATTATAAGTAAAAGCATTATAACTAAACCAAGTATAAATGTACCTACTGGCATTTCACCAGTAATAAATACCTCAAATATTGTATTTGCTATAAAATCAAACATCATTTCCTCCTAATTAAATATTAATGTATATCATTTATCTATTTTTAAAAATAGTATATATAATAATTATAATAACTATAACAATAACTATTATGCTTATAATAATTATATATTCAATGTCTATAGTAGAATCAGCATTATTTGCTATATTCTCATTTTGTATATCTTCATCATTATTATCTTTACTCAAATTATTATTTTCATCATCAGTAGTATCATCTAATGTACTTTCTTCTTCGCTATTACTTTCAGAATTATTATCTTCATCTAAGTTATCATTTTCAGAATTACTACTCTCTTCTTCACTTGATTCTAACTGTAGATTTTCTTCTGTAAGATCTGTGTCATCATTTTCTTGCGGTAAATATACTTCTTCATCACTATTATTTATTTCTTGAAACTCAGCAGTGATATATACATCTGTAGCAGGCATCGTAAATATATAGCTACCATTTTGATATGTATATTCAATTAAAGTATCACCACTTAATATTCTTAGTGTTCCTTCTTTTACTTTATACTTATCGTTTGAATTAATTTTAAAACTAATTTTTTCACCTTCAGCTGCATTACTATTACTAAACTCTATATCTGTAAATTTAGAATCTATTAAAGAACTTATATCATAGTATTCTTTATTTAGTACAGTAATTTTACCTATATAATTTCCTACTACATCTGAATCATATATATCATAATTAGCAAACTTTATAGAACTATTTAACTCACTATTTTCATCATCACTTGATACTCTTAAATATACATTATATTCACCTAGTTTTAAGTCATCATTTAATTTAATTTTAAAATCATACATCATACTTTCTTTAGATAATATATCTCTAAAATCGAGATCAGTAGTATAACTATATACATCTGCTCCATTTGATAAAACAATTTCTACTTTTTTAGAATTAATTAAACTAGCAGCCCCTACATTTAATATTTCACCTTTTAAGTATAATGTATTTTCATAATTTAAATATACATCACTTAAATATGATGATTTAAGAACATATCTATACCCTAAATGATTACTTATATATGTATGTCCTGTTTGAGTTTCATACATATAGTCATCACCTGTATACTCTTCTGTTTTCCAGCTATTAATTACACTTTGATTCCATTCGAAATTTAAATATGTAGTATGAGTTCTAAACATTTCTTCAGTCATATAATATGAACTATTATATGCAAAGTTATCATCTATTCCATCAGTAACTACTTCTCCACCGTAAAATGTATGAGTATTATGATTTTCAAAAAATAGATTTTCATTTTCTCTCCATCCTAGTGTAGGATGATATAGGAAGGTACCTAAATCCGAATGAGAACCTAAATATCCATCATTATATATTCCTACACGATATGCATCTGAAGCTTTACTTGCAACATAACTATTTAAATCATTATATTCTACTCCTACCCATTTGGCAAAATAGCTAGGTCTCCTAACTGATATAACCATATCATCTGGTGTATATTTTAGAAATTGATCTATCATTTTATTAATATTTTCCTGAGTTACAATTGTACTTGTATGTTGCTCTCCCCACGGTCCAAGTAGTCCTGTATCTATAGTAGAGATAACATCATCATATTCAAAAAACAGTGGTGATAATTGCTCTATGTGATCGAGAACTTTTTCTATATCAGGCTCTGTATTACCATGATATCCTGCTTGATCATAATTAAATCTTAAAATTATATTAACATCTCTTTGTCTATATCCTTCTAATATTCTAGCAAAACTTTCTACTGAATGTGCTGGAATATCACCTGATCCATTGTTGATATTAAAAGAAGATAATGAAACTCTTAAATGAACAAGTGGACCACTTGAATATCCTGTATGATCTGCTTTTTCATTTGTTATCCATGCATAACCAGTTCTATAAAAACCTCTTTCTGGATTATTTATATGAGCTAAACTTTCAATATAATTCAAATCCATATAATTAAGAGTACTATTATTTGGGGTAAATCTTGCTACTATAACAATACTTTCATCTGGCATTATAAAAGAATAATTCAAATCCTTATTTTCTATTAACACTTCTTTACCTGTTATTGTATATATTTTTAAACTTTTCTCTTCAAGTTTATACACATCATTAACGTTTACATTAAATATAACTTCCTCTCCTGCTACTGAAGTTGTAGTTACATCTATATTTCCACCATCATTTAAATCAGTATTTATGTTATATGCACTGGTTTCAGATTTAGTTAAACTTAATCTTGTTATATCTTGATTAGTATATTTTTCTAAATAACTACTTTCTTCAAAGGTATATGCGTATATATTAGTATGATTAGTTAAAAACAAAATAGCTGTGATAAAACAATATATCAATATCATATTTTTAATTTTAACATTAAAATTCATAATTATTCCCCCTTTAAATGTTTTCACTTAAAAATTTAATAACTTCTGATTCATCTTCCTTAACTAAATTCCAATCCTCTACAGTCATATCAGTAAAATATTTATCTAATTTTTTATTTATTGATATTGAATTTAAAGGGTATCCTTCTTGAATTACATCTGAAGAACAACTTGAAATATAGAAATCTTCTTTACTCCAAGTATATACTTTTTCTTTACCATCTTTAATAATAGCTATTGCATATACCCATCTAGCAGTAAGTCTATTGTTTACCCCATATTTATTAGCTAAACTAGAGTAATATTCAATCATCTCTTCATCAGTTAATCTTTTACCATTAACTCTTCTAACATTTACTCCCGGTTGTAACTCATCTGGAACATTATCTAAATATAATGTATCATCCATTGCTATAGTTGTCATTTTTACTTCTGTATAATATGCTCTTGCCTTTATTAACGCATTTTCAGAAGCATTACTCCCTGTTTCTTCTGGATCTAAATCAATATTTAAATCTGCTAAAGAAATTATATTAATATTTTCATCTGATAATTTCCCTTGAAATCTTTTTATTTTTGCTACATTTGAAGTAGCAAATAGTACTTTTTTCATTATTACTCCACCTTTATTTATTACTCTAATTATATCATATTTTAGCATTTTTACAAATAATATTAAAAAAATACTAGACTTTTAATCTAGTATTTTTTTATTTAATATCCTTTAGAACCTTCTAAACTTTCATCATTATCAATATATTCTTGAACATCAACAGTTCTATATTCATCTTTACTATCTCTTATTATAACTGTTTGTATACCTGCATTTATTATCATTCTTTTACATAATGCACAAGGATTACTTCCTTTAACATATTCAGACGTTTCATAGTCTTGTCCAACTAAATACATAGTTGCTCCAAGCATACTTTTTCTTGCTGCACTTATAATTGCATTTTGCTCTGCATGAATACTTCTACACATTTCATATCTTTCACCACGTGGTACATTAAGCTTTTGACGTATACAATAATTCATATCACAACAATTTTTTCTTCCTCTTGGAGAACCTACATAACCTGTTGATATAACTTCATCATTGTTTATTATAACTGCTCCATAATTTCTTCTTAAACAAGTTCCTCTCTTTAGAACTGTTTCTGCTAAATCTAAATAATAATTATTTTTATCTATTCTGCTCATAAAATCCTCCATATATATATTTGTCATTATATCATATATTTAATATACTATTCAATATTAATCTATTTAATTTTAAAATCTACAATAATAGGGAAATGATCACTAACTGGCTTATCTTCAAATTTATATGTAGGATCTATTCTGTAATTTATAACTTCAAATTCATCTTTACTCATAAATACATAGTCAATTCTAATAAAATGAATAAAGTTTAAATTATAATTATAATTAATAGTTCCATATTTCATTTTATCTTTTGCTATATTATAACTATCATCAAGTAATTCTGTATATTCATCATATAATTTATTAAAAGTTGGGAAATTCAAATCTCCAACTAAAATATATGGATTGTTTGTATTATTAATTTTTTCAAGTATAAGGTTTGTTGATTCTTCTTTAGCTACTTCTCCGATATGGTCTAGATGCGTATTATATATAGTTAAAACTTCCTCTGTTTCTTTATTTTTTAAAGTAACATATGTCATAATTCTATATGTTGAAGCATCCCAGCCTATCGAAACTTCATTAGGCGTCTGTGAAAGCCATATGGTATTACTTTCTAATACTTCATATTTAGATTTAAGATAAAATATTGCTGCATATTCACCTTCTTCTTTTCCATCTTCCCTTCCTACACCAACATAATTATACTCTTCTAATAATATAGGTAGTCCATCATAATTATTCATCCAACCATAATTTGCTTCTTGAACTGCTATTATATCAGCCTCATAACTGCTTAATTGTTCTTTAATAATTTCTTTTCTACTATCAAATGTATCAAGCCAGTCCTGTGCATATTTGATATTATATGTTACTATTCTAGTGTAATTTTCACTCTTAACTGAAACAGGTTTAACTTCCCATGGCACAATAAATATGGTAAAAGCTATTAATACTAATGCTATTATTATGAAAAATGTAAATATTATATTTTTAATTATCTTTCTTATTTTTAATTTTTCTTTATTCATTACATAAACTCCTTGTATCTTAAATTTGTTGTAGTTTAATAGTTTGCCCTTTTATATTATCACATATTTTATCATAATGGTTGTTTTCGGTCTCAAATGCATGGACAAAATACTCCTTTAAGAATTCTGATAATATTTCTCCTTGTATTTCTTTTTTACTTCCATCTAACACTCGTACTCCAAGCATTAAATCTTTAACACTATTATTATCTTTTGTAATTGCTGGTTGTACATAATTAAAACCCAAAATATTAACATCTTTTTTCTTCCAAAACTCTATTCTAGATTTTCTTTCTTTAAACTCACTATCAGATAACATAGTAGATAATTTTTCAATTTCTACAAAACAATAATTTTTAGTTCTTTTATTAAGTATTTTTAAAGATTCATTACTACATATATCATCTAATTCTTTTATAAGTTTACTTGCATAATTATTTCCCCTATATTCTTTATCAATTGCAATATACTCGATAATGCTACTATTAACTTTTAAAAAATAATCTGCAATTAATCCTCCAACTACTTTATCATCTTTTAGTTGTAATAAACAAAAGTATTTTATATCATTAGTATTACTAAAATATTTAGCTTGAGATATTATACCCTCTAATGTCTCACGTTCATCTGTATTTTTAAAAGCTTTAATATATATATTATCATAGAATTTTTCTAACAACTTAACATGACTTTTATTATTAAAATCTATACAAACTATTTTTTCATTTACTTTATTTTTATAATCATTTATGTATATTGAATATAATGATACAAGTATTAATACTATGTCCCCAAGTAGCATGACATATCCTTGATGTAATAAATAATAAAGTCCATATGTTATACCTGTTGTTACACCTGAAACTCTTACTACTTTCATATTAGTTTGCCATAATGCATATGTTCTAAACAGCGTTCCTATTGTAGGAAGAATTGAGATCCAACCTTCCCAAGTAATGATACAATTAGTAAGTATTATACTTTCAAATAGTAATAATATTATTAGATATGTATTATTACTAAATTTATTATTTTTAGTAAATATTATTGTTCTCATTATATTAACTACACAAAGAACAGCAGCTGTTGGTGCATAGATAAGTACATTATATATAAATTCAAAAAAACAATTTAATCCTTGAACTTTTAATGATTTTTTTCTCTCTTTAATTGTTATACTTATTATTAAAGCTATAAATGCTAAAATACTAAATATTAATTCAAACATTTTTATTTCCCCTTATTTCATAAAACTATTAGATATTTAATAATTTTTCTAATAATCCTTCTTCCATATTAATTTTTGTTGGTACAATATATTTAGCATTAATGGCATTGGCTATAGTATTTGTTGTAACTTTCATAGCTCTTGAACCATCAAACCAAAGTGGATTATCACTGTTTTCTCTAATTTTATTTAAAGAAGTAACAAGTGCATCTCTATCATAATTATTATTCATAATGTCTGTAATTATAAATTTTTGGTTAATAGAATTATATAAATTATTTTCTAATAAACTATATCCTGCATTATTATACCAATAATTATGATCTCCACCTGCAAGTATTAGTATATCTGATTTAAAATTAATTTCACCAATTAAAGATTGTATATATTCTTGAACTTCTTCAAAACTACAATTTGGAATATCATTTTTTAAAGTAGGATATTTTTTTGTAATATCAACCACACCAAAATCAAAATGTATCTGATCTATTATTTGTTTGTTTTTAACAAATACAAGTTCAGTAGAACCTCCACCACCAATAAATACACATATATTTTCATCAAAATCTATATTGCCATAACATCCAAGTGCAGTAAGGATAGCTTCATCCTTTTGGCTAATTACATTTATTTTTATTCCATACTTAATATCCATAGTATTGTTTATTTCTTCTAATTCTTCATCACTTAAATTTCTAAAAATACTACATCCAAATAAATGTATATTATTAGTATGATTTAAAGCATCTTCTATTACACTATATAACATATTTAAATCTTCACTATTTATTTTATTTTGATTACTATAATTCTTTTTAAACTCAATTGTTTTACTTGATTCATATACACTTTCTCTTGCTTTATATATATGAGTTTTTGTATTAGTGCTTCCTATTTCAATTATTCCTATTAGATTATCCACTTTATAATCACTCCCTTTTATTACTTAATATTATATCATATAATTAAAAAAACAAAAAGATTAGTAACAAGTTAATTACTAATCTTTTTTATTATATTTATATTTTCTTAGTTCACAGTTTTTAAGTGTTTCTTTAGGCATATTACCATAAGTATCAAATCCTAAAAAATATGCTTCTATTGCTCTTGTAGTTCCACTATGAGTTACAAGAAGTACTTTTTTATTGTTATATTTTATATATAATTCATCAAGTAAATTACTAACTCTAACATATAACTCTTTAGCAGTTTCTATCTTATTAATATCCAAATTATACTTTATATTATATAACTTATCTTCACCATTTTCTTCAGATAGAAGACCTTGATAATCTCCTAAATATCTTTCTGCAAGTCTATCATCAATTATATGCTCTAATTTTTTTATATTTATTATTTCAGCTGTTTTAATTGCTCTATCAAGGTTAGACGAAATTATAACATCAAAATTTTTCTCTTGAATCTTATTAATAGCCTCTTTAGCTTGACTTATTCCTACATCATTAAGTGGTATATTTGTATTACCTTGAACAATGTTATTTACATTCCAATCTGTTTGACCATGTCTTAATATATATATTTCCATATTTACCTCTATAGTATAAGTATATTAATTTATATTAATATTATTAATGTCTAACTCATATTTTTAAGTTTCTCTTTATTACTATTTATATATTCGTAAATTTCATTCCAATTATGTAATTTAAAAAGAGTATTATCATCTTTGTTATGATCTGCTGCCATAACAACAGCATTAATATTATTAGCTATACAATTTTTACACATTGTAACTGAATCATCAATCATAATATTAATATTATATTTTTTACACTGTATATGTTTATCATAATTATTTGAATTAGTTAAGATTAGTTTGTCATAATTAAATCCTTTATTACTTAACCACTCTACCGTTACAGTATACGGATCGGCATATTCTCCATTATCTCTACCTGTTATTATATAAATCTTGTGACCATCTTCTTTAAGTTTATTTACAAATTCAACTGAACCTTTAATAGTATCTAAAGATTGTGATAATTCTCTAATAGTATTAGGATAAAAATTATTTATCTCCTCTTTGGACCAATCAAACATTCCTTTTGTTATATATTTGCTACTATCAACAACACCAGTATTTCTTAATAACTTATCATGATTTTTAAATCTTTCAAACAAAACTTCATCAAAATTTGAAAGTACATTATCTATATCAATTCCTATATTTAGCATTTTAACCTTCCCCTTTAAACTTATTATATCATATATTATATAAAAATAACAACTACATACTTACATATATAATTGTTATTTAAATAGTATAATTAACTGCATTTAACTTGTGACTTAGACTCTATCATTTCAATATACTTATCTCTCTTTTGAGTTGAATATTTAAGAGTTCTTGTTTTACCAGTAGATTCTTCTGTATAGTATAGTTTTATTCCAAGTGGTAAAAAGAATTGTGTACATTTTTCTATTTTCGTTATTGTAGTATATGGTACATCAACACAAGTAAGTAATCCTGCTGTAACTATTACTTTCTCTTCTGTGTAGAAAGACCATCCTCTTTGCCACATATTGAAAAATAATATTTCATCTGCATATGTAGCTGTTGCTTCTGCTATAATATTATCTGTTTCATTCATTATTTTAGCACTAACAAAATTAGATTTATGTTTTTCTATTGCTTTAGCATTCATGTTATTTCCTCCTTAATTTAGCTTTAGTATTATATCATAGGAATATCCACATTTCAACAAATACATAATATATATAGTATACAATATTTACTATTCATTTTCTTACAAAAAAAGAAAGCAAAATATTTGCTTCCTTTTTAATTTTTAATGTCTTACATTATTAATAATTCGATTTTTTTGATATTCACGTTTAGAAACTGAAGTCTGCTCATCTAAAAATTCATTTATGCAATTTGTAGTCTCTCTAAAATAGTCTTTTTTTAATTTTTCAATAGATTTATTGTAGTTATCCTCTGTAAGAACACTATATCTATCTGAATGATAACCTTTAGTACTAATTGGACAATCTGGTAAATAGTCTAATGTTATTAATCCAGTGTCTTCCCATTTTTTTCTTGATAAACCTTTACCATTAATATTAAATAGTTCTACTTTTTCTTTTAACAAAAACATACCAACCCGTCTGCCAGTAAAAAATTCATGTAATACACCGTGTTCTTCATAACAATATAGATACTCTAATTTAATTTTTACTTCTTTAAACAAAAATTTTCTAAATTTTGCTACTAACAAAGTAGTAGTTAATACATTTTTAATATCTTTAGGTACCTTTCCATTTTTAGGAAAAATCTTAATTGGTAATGCGATAAATGTAGGATTATTCATAGTAATTTACTCCGTTTCTTTTAATAAATATTTTAATACAACATTCCTTATTAATCTTAAATTTTTAAAATCAACTTTTATTCTTTACTCTTTAATTATATCATATTTTATGTAAATTTGCAACTTGTTTGTTGCTATTTTAAATACATTACAAAAACACAAACAATCATTAATAGCTATTCAATTATTAAATTTATTTTATTTTGTTTATAGCTTCTTTCATTCTTTTATATAGTGGTGGAAAAAACACTTTACAATTAATAATGTTATTCATTGTACTTGAAGTTTTTCCAGCCATATCTGCATAATTAATACAATTTACTCTACAAGAATTTTTACTTATTTCCTCTACTTGTATTACAAATGTATTAAGAGCTCTTTCATGTCCGTTTGAAGGCTTAACATACTTATCATAATATTTACTACTACCTTTCATGGATTTATGTATTATTGATTTAGAAGCAAATATTTTTCTTTCTTTATCTATTGCATTAAGTACAACAAAGTCACTAGGATCTAACATTTTAATATTCGTTGTAGCAACTGCAGCTTCAAGTCTAGAATCTTTTTTCCATTTATATACTTCTAAAGGTTTTTTACTATGATCATTTGGATCACTTACAGGATCTATTACTGCATAACCTTCTGGACTAGTTATATACTCAAATAATTTATCTGCATTAACATCTAAATCGCTTGTAGCTCTTGTAACAAAAATACCCGACTTTTCAAAAGTTCCTGATACTTTTTTTGATTGTACTAATAATCCATCTTTATTACTTTCATCTTTCCAACCTGTACTATTAAACATTCTATTTGCTTCTGCAATCATTTTTTCAGCATGTTTAGGTGCATCTTTAATTTCTTCTTCTGATATTATATGTTCTTTACCAACATAATTAGCTACTCTATTTTTAGAAAATTCTTTCAATATGTTCATAGCTTTTTGTTTTGATTTACTATCCTGATCATCATAGTATGGAAATATAACTTCATCAAATATTTCTTTTACTTCTTTATTATATTTCTTAAGATCTTTAGCTGGATAATCTTCTTTAAAAGAAACATTATATCTTATTTTATTTTTATCTAAACGTTTCTCATCTTTTTCTGGAATATATACAGTATGAAATAGTACTGAATTATTAAGTGATTTATGTCCTAGTTTACAAATAGGACCAGCTTTTAAATTATTCGAGTCAAATAACCAATACTCATGTCCACTGCTAAGTTCATTTTCTTTAACATCACTTACAACTCCAGCTAGTACATATCCTTCATTTTTAGAAGTCTCTATACATGAAATTGTATATAGCATAACTTTATCGTTAAATTCATAATGATCAGCTATTTTAAAATCATCTTTTTTAAGTCTAACAATTGAATTATTGACATTAATTTTATTATTTTTAATCATATCATCAAGTGGAACTCTTCTATTTTCAGTATTTTTATATGCATTATATATTCTTTTAGGAAGTATTTCATTTCTAAACCCTTTAAACATTATGAATAAATCTTGATCTTCTAAATTTCTAAGCTGCCTTCCCATATATGTGTACATGTATGGACCCCAAGTAAGTTTTTTATGTCTTATGTATTTAGAAGATACTTTAGATGTTTTCATATTAATTGTATGCTTTCCTAAACTTGATAAATCAAGTACTGGTAAAGTTCCATAACCAACTAAATGTCTAGGGAATAATTTACCATTTAAATCTTTATCATAACTTCTAATTATTTCAGCAGTATTAGTTGCTGGAGTATGTAACATATATATTTTTAGCTTATTATCTATATTTTCATAATCTGCAATAAGGTGTATACAAGCTTCATTAATTTCAAATCTTTTAGCTACAACCTTAGTATTTTTTTTAATTAAATCTTTTCTTGCTATAATGTATATAACAGTTTTAGGATTAGGTAAAGCTGCATTTTTCCATGGTTTGATCATTTCTGAGCCAGCTGCAAATGCTGTATCTGCAAGTATTATATAATCTCTAGTAAATATAAGTTCATGAATACTTTGCTCAATTAATATATCTTTACTGTTTTCATCAACAACACTCCATTTATCTATATTAAAATTTTTACCAAATTTCATTAAATTACAAGGATGTGTTCCATCTGCTTGTTTTATCTGATAATTAACTAAAAATACTTCATCAGTTTTAACATCATTATATATTACATGTGAATTGCTATATCCTGCAAATAGTTCACCCATAACTTCAGAATTTTTACCCTTCATCATAGGTAGCCACTGACTTCTTTTTCCTAAAGGCGAATTCACTTTTAAGTTTTCTCTATCAATAATCCAAGGTCTATCTACATCACTTGTTATTCCTAATCTTCCATCTGGTAATAAATACATACCTTCAGTATATGAATATATTCCCATACCTGGTGATAGAAACATGAGTCCCATATGATCAAAACAATGTTTAGTATTTTCAAGTCCTATTTTAGCCATTGTTGCTGGTGTCCATAAGAATCTATTTTTTAAATTAACTTCTTTTTTACTAAAATTAATTTTAACTATATTTGTATCACCAACCATAAAAGCATCTTTTGTACCAAGACATTGACATATATACATATTACCTGTTATATCTTTAGGTAATTTCCCCTCTAACACATTTAAAGTAATATCAGAATCTACAGTATTCGTATTACATACTTCATAACAATCTGGAACAACCGGTGAGTTTTCGTTTATTTTACTAAACGTAGATGTCATGTTCTTATACTTTAAATATGACCCTCTAGTAGCATTTAAAACATGTCTTAAATTTGGATATACATTTTTATACAAGTTTTCTTCTTTGCTCATTTTTTTATTTTTCTTTTTTGTTTCCTCTTTCATATATTTATCTCCTATACCTCTTAATTTAAATTATATCACATAATACTAAAGTTTAAAATATAAATTTATAACAATAATAAAAATGAATAAATAATTTAACTCATTAATTTATTTACCCATTTTGAATTTTTATAGAATTTTGTATTAAACAATTACTATGTTAACTAGTGAGAATGATGACTATGTGTATCTACAGATATTTGAGGGTTACATATCTCATCTTCACAACTATTTATTTCAATTTCTAAAGTCGAATGACTTATGTTATTATGCTCAAGTATATGTTTAATACTTTTTTTAAGTAATTCTATTTTATCTAATGTTGTATTTTCATATGTGCAGACATGAGCAGTTAAACAATTTAATTTACCATCTAATGACCAAATGTGTATATGATGTATATTTTTGACATCATCCAAATTTTCTACTTGTTTTGTTATACTCTCTATATCAACATTATTAGGTGTCTTTTCAAGAATTATATCTAATATTTCCTTTAAATTTTTAACTACATTTACAAATATAAATAACGCTAAAAGAAGTGACAATATTGGATCAATTATATATAACTTAAATATTCCAATTGCAATACTAGAAATAAGTACAAGCAACCATCCAAATAAATCTTCTAATAAATGTAAACTGATAATTTTTTCTGAAACATCTTTAGAATTTCTAGTTTTATATGCACCTATAAAATTAAATACAATACCTAAAATTGCTAAAACAAACATTCCTGTATAATTAACTTCTTGTGGATTAAGTAATCTTGGAATAGCATTATATACAATTATTGTAGCACCTACTGATAATACAACTAAATTTATAAGACCACCTATTATAGAATATCTAGCATATCCATATGTATATTTAGAATCTGGTTTTTTATATGAAATTTTTTTAAGTACAATTGCAATCCATATAGAAAGGCAATCTCCTAAATCGTGAATTGCATCTGTAATTATAGCTATACTATTAGTGGCAATTGCACCTATAATTTCTATTATAACAAAAGTAAAATTAAGTATAAAAGCTAGCATCATATTATTAATTTCTTTATTTTTCATATTCCCTCCTCAAATGATTTAAATATCACTTTTAATTACATTATCACTAATCCCTTCAAATACATTATCTTCCTCAAGTTCAAGTTTAGATATACTAGTATATTCATGAGTTTGTATATCCATATATGTTTTATTTTCTTTCATAAGTTTAGTATGACTTCCTATACCTACAAGATTTCCTTTATTTAGCACAACAATATTATCTGCAAGCTTCATTACATCTTTTTTATGAGTAATTAGTACTATAGTATGATCTAATTTTAAATTTTCTAGTACCTCTTTAATATTATTACTAGCAATGGTATCTAACGAACTTGTTACTTCATCAAATATTAATATTTCAGCTTTAGACAGTATTACTCTTGCAATAGCAAGTAATTGTTTTTGTCCTCCAGAAAAATTAGAAGCATTTTCGCTAAGTACTGTATTATATCCACTTGGCAGAGACATTATATAATCATGTATTCCAACACGTTTACACGCTTCAATTTGATTTGCTGGATTTTTATCTATAAGAGCTAAATTAGCTTTTATACTCATATTAAATAAGTATGGACTTTGGTTTACACCTACAACATTATTTGAATATATTTTTTTAGTATATTCTTTAATATTAATTCCATCTATTAAAATTTCACCAGAATCAACTTTATACTTTCTAAGAAGTAAATTAGTAAGTGTTGTTTTGCCACTACCAGAATGACCAACAAAAGCTGTTATCTTACCTGGTTTAGCCACAAATGAAATATTCTTAACTTTCCCTTTATTATTATGTTTATATTTAAAAGAAACATTTTTAAACTCTAATTTACCCTTAATATTATCTGTTGTATTGTCACCAAATTCAAAAGCCTCTTTACCTGTATAATTTAAAACAGCTTTTACCCTTGCAAGCGAAACAGACCAATCTCTTATCTCTCTTGAATATGTCATCAGTTGTGTTGAAGATGTAGTTATACTTTCAAAATATGATATTAGTAGTATTAATGTACTTATTTCATATCTTCCACTTAAAACATAATATCCCAATATTAAATATAGTAATATTTTTAGTATATGAGTAAATAAAGGTAATATTCCTACACTAAAATTAACATACTTTCTCTTATTCATGTACTCTTTAGTCCACTTATTTGCAATTACAGTAAAATTACTTTTAACTTTACTTTCTATACTAAACATTTTTATTTCACCAAGTCCACTTATAATTTGAGATAAATTTTCTGTTAATTTATCTTTAGAATTATTTTGAGCAATCAAATATTTAGCTTCATTTACATTGCAATGATTGTATATAGCAAGATATATTAGCATAAATAGTACAATAACTATTCCTATGTATAAATCTATTGTTAAAAATATTATAACGAAAGCAATTACTTTTAATGATAATGATATAAATTCAACAATGCTTAAGTTAATTTCTCCAAGTCTTGCTGTATCAGTATTAACAGTATTTAATATTTTACCTTTTGATATATTGTTTGCAAACCCAATATCATAAGTAAGTATCTTTTCAGTGATTTTTTTCCTAACATCTTTATATGTGCTTTTCATACAATGTGAATATCCTACGTATTTAAAATAATGAAATACATTGTATCCTATATACGAAAGTGCTAAACAAGCTATATTGAAGTATGCACTACTTGCATCTTTTATTGTTAAATCCTCTATAATTTGTGCTGCAAAAAACGGAATTATAATCATCAGTATATTGCATATAAATGAAAACAAGTAAAGTAATAATGTCCACCTTTTATTTCCACCTATAGATTTGTAATAATCTGTTATAATTTTGTACATGTCATTTATCATATATTTATTCCTCTCTTTTTAAACTAAAGTATATACTCTTTAAGTTCACAATTTGAAATACCTTTATCTAAAAGTATTCCATCTTCAGTCATACCTCTAAAATAGGTATAAAAAGCTTTTGAAACACCACTATGAGCAACTATTAAAACTGAAGCATAATTTTTATTTTTAAGTTCATTTAAAAAATTATGTACTCTATTTAAAAAAACTTTTATTTCTTCTGCACTACCTTGTTTTAATGTTGTATTATAGTTCCAATATTCTTCTCTATTTGTTGTTTCATATTTTTGTCCACATAAATCTCCTGGATCTCTTTCTTTAAGTCTCTCATCTTCTACAATATGTACATTATTAACGTTAATAATATTTGCTGTATGTTTAGCTCTTTTAAGTGGTGATGATATTACAATGTCATAAGAAATATCTTTTATCTTATCTCTTAAAATTTCTGCTTGAATAATACCTTTTAAATTTATATCTATATCTTGAGCACAATATACACCATCTGCATTATGATCTGTTTGTCCATGTCTTACTAAATAAATTTTCATATTTCACCTCTAATTACTATTAATTGTATCATAAAAAAGATAATAAAAAAACACCTTAAAATCAATTAATATCAATTTTAAGATGTTTACATATAATACAAGTATTATTTTGTTTTTTCTTTTAATTTAGCAGCTTTACCAACTCTATCTCTTAAGAAGTATAATTTAGCTCTTCTTGCTTTACCTTCTCTTGTAACTTCGATTTTTTCGATTTTTGGAGAATGTACTGCAAATGTTCTTTCAACACCAACACCGTTAGATATTTTTCTAACTGTCATTGTTTCATTTAACCCGCTATTTTGACGTTTGATAACAGTTCCTTCAAATATTTGAACTCTTTCTCTGTTACCTTCTTTAATTTTAACGTGAACTTTAACTGTAGAACCTACTCTAAAAGTATCAACGTTTTCTTTTTTATATTCGTTTTCTATGCTTTTTATGATATCCATTTCTAATTTCCCTCCCAACGTATATCTAATTTTTTAATAAATCTGGTCTGTTTTTTAAAGTTATTTTATATGATTCTTCTTTTCTAAACTCTTCTATATTTAAATGATGTCCACTAAGAAGTACATCTGGAACTTTTCTACCTCTAAACTCATATGGTTTAGTATATTGTGGATACTCAAGTAACTTATCTGTATGAGATTCATTTTCTAAAGAACCTTTAGAAATAACTCCATCTACAAGTCTTGTTACTGTATCAATAAATACCATAGCTGGAAGCTCACCTCCAGTAAGTACATAATCCCCAATAGAAAGCTCAATCATATTATATTCTAATATAACTCTTTCATCAATGCCTTCATAATGCCCACATACAATTATATATGTACAATCTAAATCTTCAGAAAAAGATTTTGAAATATTATGATTTAAAACTTTACCTCTTGGTGACATATAAATAACTTTATAGTTATCTAAGTTATAATTACTTATGGCATGATCTATAGCTCTAGCTATAGGCTCTGCACTCATAACCATACCACTTCCACCACCATAAGGAGTATCATCAACTCTTCTAAATTTATCTAAAGAAAAATCTCTAATATCAATCAGTTTTAACTTAAGCTTATTACTTTCAATACTTCGTTTAATAATACTAGTAGATTTAAAATTATCAAACATTTCAGGAAATAATGATAAAACAATAAATTTAATCATTATATTAATCCCTCCATAATTTCAACATATATTCTTTTATTTTGAATATCTATTTTTTTAACTACTTGCTTAATAACAGGAAGATACACCTTAGCATTTTCATGTTTTATTTCATACACATCATTTGCACCTGGTTGAATAACATCCAGTAACTGCCCAAAATATTTTGCATCTTTAAATTCTGTAGTTTCTGATACTTCATATATATCAAGACCAATTAAATCTTCAACATAATGAGTATCTTCATCATTTATTTTTTCTTTAACTATATAAATGTAACTGTTCATTATAGTTTTAGTTTCTTCTATACTATTAATATTTTCTAGTTTAGCAATAAGCATATTTTTATGAAGCCTAATACTCTTAACTTTATATTTAACAGTTAATTTTTCATCTAAAAAAATATTTTTTAAACTTAGTAAATTATCTGCATCATTTGTATAGGGATAAATTTTAACTTCACCTTTAACACCATGTACATTTACTATTTGACCAATTTTTATAAATTCCATTTTGTAGCCTACTCTTTTTCATCCAAGATATCTACTACAATCTTTTCACCATTTTTAGAAGCATAAGCTCTCATAATTTCACGAATTGAACGAATTATTCTTCCTTCTTTTCCTATTATTCTTCCCATTTCTTCTTTAGATGCTGAAATTCTGTAAACAGTTCTATCTTCTTTTACATCTTCAACTACTTTAACACTTGTTGTGTCACTTACAAGGCCTTTAACAATGTATGTTAATAATTCTTTATACATTTTCTTCCTCCTTATATTTCGATACCAGCTTTTTTAATTAAAGCTTTTGCAGTATCTGTTGGTTTCGCACCATTTTTTATCCATTTTTCAACTTTTTCTTTGTTTACTTCTATAAGTGCTGGTTCAACCATTGGATTGTATACACCAACTTTTTCTATAAATCTTCCATCAGCTGGAAATCTAGAATCAGAAACAACTAGTGTATAGTATGGAGCTTTTTTAGCACCATCTCTTCTTAATCTGATTTTTACCATTTAGTTCACCTCCTTAAAATTAACTAAATATATATATAACAATTAAAATGTAATTATTATCGCTATTTTTTAAACATACTATTTAAATCCATACCACCCATAGGTCTTTTTGAATTCATCATAGTTTTCATCATTTTTTGCATTTGTTCAAATTGATTCATAAACTTATTAACATCTTCAACTTTATTACCGCTTCCTTTTGCAATTCTAAGTCTTCTAGAACCATTTAATATTTTAGGATTAGCTCTTTCTTTTTTTGTCATTGATGTTACAATAGCATTAATTCTCTCAATTTGTTTTTCATCAATTTCAGCATCCTTAAGTTCTTTAGGAACTCCCGGTAACATAGCTAAAATAGATTTAAAAGAACCCATTTTTTTAATCTTTTTCATATACATTAAGTAATCATCAAGATCAAAATTATTCTTTTTCATTTTCTTTTCTAAGTTTGCAGCTTCTTCTTCATTAAATGCTTCTTCTGCTTTATCTATTATTGATAAAACATCTCCCATACCAAGTATTCTTGAAGCAACTCTTTCAGGATGAAATTCTTCTAAATCACTTAGTTTTTCACCTACAGAAGCAAACTTAATTGGTTTTTTAGTAACAGATTTAACAGATAATGCTGCTCCTCCACGAGTATCAGAATCAAGTTTAGTCATAGTTACTGAGTCAATTCCAACTTTTTCATTGAAAGTTTCAGCAACATTAACAGCTTCTTGACCTGTCATACTATCAACAACAAGCATAATTTCATGAGGTCTTGCAACTTTTTTTAGTTCAACAAGTTCATTCATAAGTTTATCATCAATTTGTAATCTACCAGCTGTATCTATAATAACAGTATCACATAGTTTAGTATTAGCCTCTTTAAAAGCTTCTTTAACTATAACTGTTACATCTGTTTCGTTTTCTTTACTGTATACAGGAACATTTAGACTCAGTCCTAATGTTTGAAGTTGTTTTACAGCTGCTGGTCTATATACATCACAAGCAACCATAAGTGGTTTTTTACCTTTTTTTCTTAAGTAATTTGATAATTTACCACATAACGTAGTTTTACCACTTCCTTGTAATCCAACAAGCATAATAACTGTTGGAGGATTAGTTGAAGTATTAAGTTTAGCACTACCATCACCAAGTAATAAGCTTAGTTCATCTTTAACTATTTTAACTACTTGTTGCCCTGGTGATAAACTATCTAAAACATCACTTCCTAAAGCTTTCTCACTAATTTTAGCTGTAAATTCTTTAACTACTTTATAGTTAACATCAGCTTCTAAAAGTGCAAGTTTAACTTCTCTTAACATTTCATCTAATTCTTTTGCTGTAATTCTAGTTTGACCTTTTAATTTCTTAACTACTTTTTGTAATTTATCTGAAAGATTTTCAAACATTTATATCTACCTCACCTTACATCTTATTTAATATTTTATCAAGTTTACTATTATTAAAATCAAGCTCTTTTAAAGTATCTTTTAATTTAGTAGTATATTCCTTTTGTTTTAGCATCCCTATAACAGATTCAAACTCATCTAACTGTTTTTCAGCTTTCTTTATGCAATCTCTTACTGCTTGGAAACTAATATTTTCATTTTCTGCAATTTCTCTTAAAGATAAATCACACATATAATATAAGTTAAAAGTATATTGCTGTTTTTTAGTAAGTAATTTACCATAAATATCATACAGCTCTATGTACATTATATTTTTATTCATAAATCCTCACCTCTTAAACAAGTGTGTAAAACTTTTTTACTTTACACTATTATACACTACGATAAGCATTATGTCAATAGTTTTTTATCAATTATGTAAATTTTTAAATATTTTTTTGTATAAAAAACCACCTAATAAAATTTATTTATTAGATGGTTTAATTTTAATAGTTAATTACATAACTTATTTATGATAACTTCATAATCAGTATTATCCTCTGTTATATTGTCTCCAAGCCTTATCGCTGATATTGAACTTAATATACTCAGATCTTTTTTTATATTCCCAAAAATATATTGCATGACATTATTAATGCCTCTAGCACCAGATGTACTTTCAAGTGCTTTTTGTGCTACTTTACTATACAAATTTTCTGGAATTTCAAGAGTAACTCCTCTTTGCTCTAATTCATTTTTCCACATTATAAAACCTGACGAATGAGAAGAAGAAACAATCTCAGTTAAACTATCTAAATCATGGTTGTTGAGTTCTACTATATTAGGAAATCTAGTTATAAACTGTTTATGAAGACCATATTCTTCAAAATCTTCATATGTGTATTTTTCAATTTTATTATTCAAATCATTATCTTTTGTAATAAATCCAATAGTACCTTTACCAGAAATTCTTTTACTACGTATTTCATCTATTCCTGTAAAAGCTCCCATACCAATAAAGGTAATAAATGAAGTATCGATTTCAATATCTTTATGATTATGAGTAAATATAATTTTTTGTCCTTGAAGCATAGTCAAAAGTGAATCAAGAAAATCTTCATCAAATGAATCTAAATTAGTCGATCCACTTCTTGATGCTTTTTTATCAATTTCATCTATACAAATTATACCTCTTTCAGCTTTTTTCTTATTTCCACCACATCTCAAGTATAATTGTTTTACCATATCCTCAACATTTTTACCAACATAACCAGATTTGGTAAATTCTGTAGCATTAATTAGTACAATTGGAGTCTCAAAAATATCTTGTAATATTTCAGTTATAAGTGTTTTTCCTGAACCTGATGCTCCTTGAATCAAAATATTAGATTTCACTTTTTTTGTTGTTGCATCCAAATTAAATTCAATAGTTGTAATAATCTTGGAAAGTTCATCATCCTGATTTTTAACATGCAATTTAGCATATTCAATCTTTTGAAGCAGATTATTTTCTGATACTTCAATTTTATTTTCGAGCGTTTTACTTTCATCTTGATCCATTTCTTGCATAGCAGTTTTAATAGTTTCAGCAGAAGCTTCAACAATTTTTTGACAATCGATAGACTGCTCTATATGCATATTATATAAATCTTGTATACAATAATTACAAATCGCTACCTTACCTTCTTTATATAGTGCATATGGAATAATATCATCATATTTTTTTTGAAGCTCTGTTTTACAACTTTGACAATATATAGTCTTTTTGTGTTTTTTTGGCTTTTTCATAATATTTCCCCTTTTCTTAATTATAATAAAAGTTAGAATTGTTAACATAAGATATTATATCATACCAAACACTTATTTTCAAGATTTATAAAAAATATAAATTAATATCTACTTTAATTTATATTAAAACAAAAGAGCTAAGGATTTTATTTCCTTAACTCTTTATCTATAATTTGTTATTTAATAACTATTACTCTTTAACTGAACTTTTTATAGTATCAAGTACTTTTGTATTATCTTTTGATACTATATATACTAAATAGTCCCCTACTTGAGCAGTAGTTCTATTTTGCATTAAAGCATATTGATCTGGAAGATATGTACTCCATTTTTCTTCTTCTTTAGTGAAATAATCTTCAATTAAAGTTTTTACCGTTTCTTCTTTACCTTCTGCTGGTTTTACAATCATGTATTGCTCTGATGAAATCATAAATGCAGGTAGATAAACACTATATTCAGCTAAATCATCTTCTACAAGACCAACTAAATTTAATGTACTTGAATCTAATTTCATTAAATCTGCAAATAATGGTTGGTATCCTTTAGTTTTTACTATTTCTAAAGCTTTAACATTATCTTTAGTATCTAGATATACTAAATAACCATTTACTTCTTCTTTAACTACACTTGTTTTATCTTTAAAATATGTATCAAACTCAGCTTCAAGCTCTGATTTATATTCATCTTTTGCTTTAACTATTACAAATGAGTTTTCATCTGTTTTATACATATTAAATTCTAGCATACCATTATTGGAAGCTATTTTTTCAGAATCAATGCCATAATCTTCTAAATTAAAATCGTATACATATGATACCATTTCTCCCATAAGTTCTGGATCATTTGATATTTCTGTTCCTACTAAAGAAATAGAATATACATCTGATTTAATGTTTTTAACATTCTCCTCAGCTTTGACTAAATCTAGATTTGTATTTTCAGCTGGCTGATTAGACAACATCATTCCTCCTACAACAAGAGCAATGACTACAATTACTATTATAACTGCTAATAATATTTTATTATTCATAATTTTCCTCCTAATTATTTACACTACTATTATATCACATATATTTTTTTCTACAATACTTTATATTAAATTTGGCAGTCTATTTTTTTACAGCACAAAACCCTCACAGAAAATTCCTATGAGGGTTTTTATTTGGCTGGGGTAGCTGGATTCGAACCAACGAAATGCCAGGATCAAAACCTGGTGCCTTACCACTTGGCGATACCCCAATATATGAGTTACAATATAGTCATAAATAAGTGGGGTGGATAATGGGGATCGAACCCATCGCCTCTAGTGCCACAAACTAGCGCTCTAACCATATGAGCTATACCCACCGTGACTTACGTATAATATTGTAACTTATTTTAAGTAATTTGTCAATACATATTTAGAAATTTGTATAATTTTAGTAAAATTTTAACTATTTTTATAACTTACAAATAAGCATATATATTGGACCAAACTTTGAAAATTTTTCTTCGTATTCTGTTTTTATATTGTATACTTCAGTTTTATGAAGATCTAGATATACCTCTTCAAATTTAACTCCATAGTTATTCATTGAAAGTAGACTAGATTCAAAAAGTTTAATATTATCAGTTTTAAATCTAATATGCCCTTTACTATCTAAAACTTTAGCATACTCTTTTAAAAAGTTTTCATGAGTTAATCTTCTTTTCGCATGTTTTTTCTTTGGCCAAGGATCACTAAAATTAAGATATAATGTTTCTATCTGATCTTTATCAAAATATTCTGCTATAGTAATTGCATCAAATGACATTAAATATAGATTATCTAATTTAACATTATTTTCTTCCTCAAATCTTTTAATCTTTTTAACTGCTAAAGCAAGTACAGATTTACAAAGCTCTACTCCAATAAATATTTTATCTTTATTTTCTAAAGCCATATTAGCAATAAATTGCCCTTTTCCCATACCTATCTCTAAATTTATTTTTTTATCTTTTAGTATAGTGTCTAAAGCTTCTTTTGAAGCTATATATCTACTACAGTTTAGTAATTCATTTTCTGCATTACTATTATTTCTCATTCTCATAATTTTATACTCCTGTTATTAATGTTATTAAAGCAATAAATATAAATGGAATTATTGTAGCAAGAATTAATTTTTTATATTCTATTTTTACATTTAAAGCTTCTCTTTTTTCATCTTTTTTTAATTTTTTATCTTTTAGTTCTTGTACCTTTTTATCATTTTTTCTTATTTCATAAATCTGTATCATTACATCTGATAATCCAAATGTTATAGCCTGTGAATATCTAAACTTCTTAGTTGAATTAACACAATAATTTATTCCTGCTGCTACAAGCATACTTGTAAAAAATAATTGTAGTATACCACTTATAACACCTATTATCATTGTAAATGTATTAGCCCCTACAAGACCTAATGCTAGTGCATATGGGAAACCTATAACTCCTATTACTGGAATAAAAGCATATGGAGTAATACCAGAAAACACAATTAAAAATGATAATGGTAATTTTTCTGTAAATATAGTATCAATTCTACCATTATTACTAAGATTCATAGAGCTCACAAAATCTGTAATTGCTGCTGAATCTATAAATAATGTTGCAAGTAACCAAAAAAATATTATGACAGATATAGCAAATGTAATAATATGAGTCTTCTTTAATTTAGAATTATAAAATATAATAAATTCTCTTATATTTGCTATAATTATATTGTCTTTTTTATTATTTTTTTTACTATTTCTAGTATTATTAGTATCTCTATTACTTTTACTTACAATTTTATTTTTTGTAGTTTTTACATTTTCACTCATCAAATCATACTCCTACTCTAAACCAGTTTAAAGTTAACCTCTTTTAATTTTACATCTACACCTGTTAATTTAACTTTAACCTTATCACCTATTTTATATATTGTTTTACCACTTTTTAGTATATACTTTTTATCATCAAATTCATAAAATCCATTTAAAGTTGTTATATGAACTAAACCTTCAACAGTATTTTCTAATTTTACAAACATGCCAAAAGAAGTTACTGAAGATATTCTAGCTTCAAATTCCTCATCAATATGATCTTTCATATATATAGCCATATATAAATCATCAAAATCTCTTTCAATAAGAGTAGAGTTTTTCTCTCTATCAGTTGAAATCATAGAATAATTTGGTGCTTGTTTCTCATATCTTTCTTTATCTTTATTACTTAATTTATTTCCATTTAGTATATAATCACTTATTACTCTATGAATAAATAAATCTGGATATCTTCTTATTGGAGAAGTAAAGTGACAATAGTATTTAAATGCAAGACCGAAATGTCCAATACATTCTTCACTATACTTAGCCAACTTTAAAGTTCTAAGTGCTATTGTACTAAGCACTTGTTTTTCTTCTTCTGATTTAAAATCTTCCATAACTTCTTGCATCATTTTAGGAGTTACATTTTTAACAGATTTTAATTTTTTATTATACCCTGTTAGTATCTCATTTAAGTTTCTTAATTTCTCTTCATCTGGTGTTTCATGTATACGGTATATAAATGGAAGATTAAGATTTAAAAACTTTTTAGCAACTGTTAAATTACTAATAAGCATAAACTCTTCTATCATTTTATTTGCATAATTTATAGGATATTGTTTAATTCCTTCCACATTTCCATCTTTGTCTAAAACAATTTTTGTTTCTGGTATGTCAAAATTAATACTTCCAAGTTCATATCTTTTAGCAGTTAATATATCAGCTAATTTTTTCATAAGTTTTAAGTCTGGTAAAAACTCTTTATATTCCTCAGTAATATTTGGATCTGTACCTTCTAAAGCTTTATATACATTTTCATAAGTCATCTTTTTCTTAGATTTAATATATCCTTTAAATATAGTTTCTTTAATCACATTACCTTGATTATCTATATCCATATCAATAGCAAGTACAAGTCTTAGCTCATTTTCACTTAAGCTACATATACCATTTGATAATTTTTTAGGAAGCATTGGAATAACAGAACCAGGTACATAAATACTTGTAGCTCTTTTTAAAGCTTCTTCACCAAGTTTAGTACCTTCTCTTACATAATGACTTACATCTGCAATATATACTGATAATTTATATGTACCATCATCATTTAATTTGATAGATATAGCGTCATCTAAATCTTTAGCTTCATAACTATCTATTGTAAATACATTTTCTCTTGTTCTATCTACTCTTGAAAGTAAATCAACCGTTTGTACTTCAGAAGGAATCTTACTAACCTCTTCTTCTACTTCTTTAGAGAAACTTTCCATTTTATCTAAATCATGAGTATAGTAAAGTGCATCTACATATGTTTTAGTTGCCTCTTTAGAACCAATATTTCTTACTATATCACCAGCCATATTACCGTTTCTAGTAGGATATTGAGTAATCTTTATTTCTACCACATCACCTATATTATAATCTTTTGAAAAGTTACTAATTAATATATTAGGTATTTTTTTATCTAATGGTAATACATAGTAGTTTGATGATAATTGTATAATTTCTCCCATTACACTAGTAATACTTCTTTTTATAATATTTACTATTTTACCAACTTTTCTACTTTTTCTAAAGTTTGAAGTTTTATCTAAAATAACTTCTACTTCATCTTTATTCATAGCATTACTCATATAGTGAGCTGGAATAAATATATCTTCTTCATCACTATCTATTATAATGCCAAAACCATATTCACCTTTATAATCAAAAATACATTTGATTTTCTTTTCATCTTTAACAACAATGTATCTTCTTGATTTATTAAGAACAATTTTACCACTATTTTCTAGTTCTTTAAGCATTAAATCTAAATATGGCATGTCCTTTTTTGATATATTTAAAAGAGTAGCTATTTCTTTTTTTGTCATAGGTACATATTTTTTCCTATGAAAAAAGGAAGATATTTTATTCTTCCTTAGCATATAATCTTTATTTATATCAGGAGTAGTTTTATTACTACTTCTTTTTTTATTAAATTTAAAATTATTTTTTTTCATTATTAACCTTCTTTTCTTTTATATTATATTATCATAATAGAAATTGTTGTAGCAGTACAAAGTGCTATAAATACTAACGATAATATAACTGTATATTTAGATAATAATCCATCTAAAGTTTTTGATTTATTACTTGCATAAAATGTATTTGAATCATTTACAACTGCGTTTCCTGCTGTTTTAGAACTTTGCATCATTATAACTATAGTTGTTATTACTCCAATTATAACTGTTGTAATAGATAGTATCCAGTCTAATATTCCCATCTGATCTCCTCCTCAATATTTTATGTATAGATTATATCATATTTAATCTATTATTACAAGCTTTTAAAACATTTAACATTATTTACTCAAAATATAGATATAGTAGTATGAATCTAAACTATTTTACCGCCACCAAACACTATATTTTCATCTATATAAAATACTATTGCTTGTCCTGGTGTTACAGCTCTTTGAAGTTCTTCAAATACAACAAGAGCCTCATTATTATCTTTAGGATAAATGACTGCTTTTGAAGCTTTTGAAGCATAACGAATTTTTGCCATAACTTCTAAAGGTTTATCTAAATCTTCTATTAAATAATTTATGTTTTGAACTTTAACTTCTTTTAAATAGATATCTTTTTCTTCACCTATAATTACATCATTATTTTTAAAACCAACAACATAACTTGGTGTTTGTCTAGAAATACCTAAGCCTTTTCTTTGGCCTACAGTATATCTTTCAATACCTTCATGTCTTTTTATAACTTTACCATCTTTTTCAATAAAATTACCTTGTTTTAGTTTTACTCCTTTTTTAGTAAGAAAATCAATATAATTACCTTCTGGTATAAAACAAATATCTTCACTATCTGGCTTACTTGCAACTTCTAAAGAATGCTCAGCAGCTATTTTTCTAATTTCATCTTTTGATGTAAACTTAGCTAGTGGAAAAATCAATTTATCAACTATTTTTTTATCGATATTGTATAAGAAATAACTTTGATCTTTCTTTTCATTTTGTGATTTAATAAGAACATTTTTATTAAATTTTTCACTGAACATAACATCAGCATAATGACCTGTTGCTATATACTCACAGTTTAATTCTTTTGCTTTTTCATACATAGCTTTAAATTTTAGATATTTATTACATTCAATACATGGATTAGGTGTTTTTCCTTTGGAATATGTATCAATAAAATTTGAAATTACATATTTATCAAAATCACTACTAAAATCAAAAGTATAATGCACTATTCCAAGTTTATCACAAACCTTTTTAGCATCAATACTATTTTGATCTATCCCGTTATTACAATTAAATAATCTCATTGTACATCCTACAACTTCATATCCTTCTTTTTGCAGTAATATTGCTGATGTACTACTATCTACGCCACCACTCATACCTAACAATACTTTCTTCATTTATTCTCCTTCATTTTATATTTACTATTTCTGTTTTTTATATTATTAACATCAAACCTTCTTTTAGATCTTTTATTAGAACATTTTTGACATTTTTCATTTAATGGATTGTAATCACAACTTAAGGTGTTTACATCAATAACACTTTGAATGTATAATTCAAATCTGTTAATTGTATCTTCTGAAGCTGAATACTGTATATTTCTTGCTTCTTCTTGAGCTACTTCTTCGTTTATATTAAGTACATTTATTAAAAATGTTTTAATTGTATTATGATTTTTTATTATTTCTCTAGCTTTTTTAATTCCTATTTCAGTTAATTCTATATCTCCATATGATTCATATTTTAATAACCCTTGATTATTTAATATTTTTATTGCATTGTTAACACTTGCTTTTGAACAGTTAAGATTAATCGCAATATCTGTAACTCTGGCTTTATCACTATTTAAAGTTAGTATATATATTACTTTTAAATATTCTTGTTGTGATGCTGTCATACGACCTCCTATTAATTATATACATAACATTATACCATTATTTTTATTGTTTTTCAACCATTTGTTAGGATTATATAACAAAACAAAGATAATGATTTTTATTCATTACCTCTTATTTCATTAATTATATTAGACAATTGATACACAATGTAATCAATATCTGAATATGTAACTTTTTCACCAACAGAAAATCTAATGCTACTTAAACATTCTTTATCGCTAAGACCAATTGCTTTTAGTACATGCGAAGGATCTTTAGTAGAACTATTACATGCGCTTGAACATGAAGCATAAATACCTTTATTATTTAACTTTAACAATATTAAGTTACAATCTACACCTTCGATATGTATATTTAAATTATTACTAAGCTTATCTTCTAGATCACCATTTATTCTTACATTACTAATTTTTCTTAATATTTCTTTTTTTAAATAATCCCTAATACTACTATTTTTAACATTAGTTTCTTCAATATTATTTGTAGCAATTTCCATAGCTTTAGCCATAGCCATAATACTTGGTACATTTTCAGTTCCAGCTCTTTTACCTAACTCTTGATGTCCACCATCAATTAATGATTTGAAAAGTACATTGTTTTTCATGTATAACATTCCTACACCTTTAGGACCATAGAATTTATGTGCTGATACACTTATACTATCTAGATTATCTTTTTCTACATCAATAGGGATAAGACCTACTGCTTGAACAGCATCACTATGGAATATAACATTATTATCTTTGCATATTTTCCCTATACTTTGTATATCTTGAATAGTTCCTATTTCATTATTTGCCATTATTACACTAACTAAAACTGTAGTATCTTTAATAGATTTTTTTAATTCCTCTAAATCTATTTTACCTGTAGCATCAACATTTAAATACGTGACTTCAAAACCTTCATCCTCCAAACATTTACAAGTATTTAAAATAGCATGATGCTCTATTTTGGTAGTAATTAAATGATTACCTTTAGATAAATTTGCTCTCATTATTCCTTTAAGTGCTGTATTATCTGCTTCCGTACCAGAACCCGTAAAATATATTTCATCTTCTTTAGCATTTATTATTTTAGCAATCCTTTTTCTTGCATTATTTATATCATTTTTAGCTATCATACCAGCTTCATATATACTAGATGGATTCCCAAATTTATCTTTAAAATATGGCAACATTTCTTTTAATACTTCATCTTTAACATATGTTGTTGCGTTATAATCCACATAAACTTTTCTCATTTAATCACATTCCTTTTATACTAGTATATTATACTCATATATATATAATACTGTTACAATATATTTAGAGAAAATTGTTACTTAACACTTAATAAAAATACCCCCAACTACTAATTGATATTAAGTAGTTAGGAGTATTTATTTTTATTAGAAGTTTTTTTATTATTTACTGTTTATTATTTTATTTATACTATTGTAACATTAAGTTATCAAATGAAGTTATTGATATAGATCCTATATCTGTCTCCATATATGTAATTTGAACTTCATCATTTTCTCTTGTTACTGGAAGTTCTTCACTTATGTTATATGGAGCTATATATAAATTTTTTAAATTATTATCTAGTACCATATAATAATTTGTATTTCCATTTTCTATATTACTACTTATTCTTGTAACTTTACCTGTTATAGTTTTAGTTAAACTTTCTGCATTTAAACTACTATTATTCCCAGATGAAGAAACATTACTTATATAATTTCTTTTAGCTTCTGCTATACTTGTTCCAACTGCTGCAATAGAGTAGTTTTCAATATTTACCATAGCATAACTTTTAACAAGTCCTTCAGAATCCTTAAGAGTCATAAAATATGTTGGTATTGAGTTTAAATTAATTGGGATAGGTATAGTTGAATAATATCCCATATCTTGTACTAAACCTTGTGCACTACTCATAGCTGCTGTTTCAGTAGCTCCACTCATATTAAATTTAACTGTTTCTTTTGTTCTTGTATTTACCATCATAAATGCTATTACAGATTCATCAGATCCTACAGAAGTAAGGCCTGTATAATAATAACATTCGCCTGCACTATATACAATAATCATACCTGGAGTTTTCATATATTTATCTTTATTTGAAAAATTAAATATACCATGAATATACTCACCATTATTATCTATTTGAGCTTCTACAAAGTCTACTGGAATTATTCTATCTACCCACTCAGGAGTTTCTTCAATACTATATTCAGTTATTTGTCCTGTTTGAACATCACAAATAACTGTTCCTATAGCTTCTGGAGCTGCTAAAAATATTTCATTTGTATATTTAGTTATTACATAAAATGGTCTACCGTTATCATCTAACTCAAATGATGGATCAGTTATTAAGTCAAATGCATAACCATTAAATTTAACATGTCTTAAAAGATAATCTCCAAATGAAGAACTATGTAAATATTTTAAATTTATACTTTCTCCACTTAAATCTTGAACAAGTTTAACATCACTAGAATCAGTTGCTGATACTGTTATATATCCTGGAGTTGTTTGATTAGTTAAATACTTAAGTATATCTGTATGTTCAAGAGGTGCTACATATATAAGGTTATCTGCAACTTCTTGAAGTGTAAATTCTCCTATTACAACTTGTGAACCAAGTGATGGTATTTGTCCTAAAACTTTTTCACCTTGCTTATACGCAAGCTCTATATCCACTGTAGGTAATTGTGAATTATCTACTGGTAGTATACTTTCATTAAATGGTTTTTCTTCAATTTCACCTATTTGCTCAGCATATGCTCCAGCATTAAAAAGTGGTGAACTAATAACACTTAATAGTATTAAAAGCATAGGAAAAAGGCAGCAAACACCTATACCTATATTAATCACCTTTTTATTAGTAATTTTAGTATAATTCGTTAGTCCAATTACTATTAAACAAACAACTATTGCAAAGAATATAGTAAATAATCCATCAATAGAATTTATAGCAAGAGTTGGTAATGAAATATAATACATTACTAATAGTGTGATTAATAATGCCATGTATATTAAAACTTTTTTTAACATATTTATTCCTCCTTATGTTATATTTTGTATTATAATTATATCATTAATATGCACTAATATCAAATAAAGTGCTAAATACTTAAATTGTACTTAGCACTCTATTTTCATATTACATATTTGTTATACATTTATCACATAAATGTTCATCTTTTGCATTTCTACCAACAGTTGATGAATATGTCCAACATCTTGCACATTTATCACCGTAAGCTTTTTCTACTTCTACTTTATGTTCTTCATTATCAAAAATTTCAAATTCCGAAACAATAAGTACAAGTTTAATACTTTCCATGTTAGCTTTTATAAACTCAAGTTCTTCTCCTGAAGTATATACAGAAATAAGCGCATCAAGTGAATTACCTATAACTTTATTTGCTCTTGCTTCTTCTAAGTTTTTAGCATATTTATCTTTAAGTTCATAAATCTTATTCCATTTATCAATCATTTCAACATTGTTTTCATAATCATTATTTACTTTAGGGAAATCAGAAAGCATAACTGACAATGCATCTCCACTATTTGAATGGTTCATAAATGACCATATTTCTTCTGAAGTAAAGCACATTACAGGAGCTATAACTCTAACTAGAGTTCCAAGTATATCATACATTGTTGATTGACATGATCTTCTTAAATCATGGTTTTTTCTAAATGTATATAATATATCTTTCATAACATCCAAATATTTACTACTTAATTCTAATGTACAGAATTTATGTAGTTTACTATATACACTATGGAATTCATATTCTTCATAAGCTTCAGTAAGTTCTTCCACAAGAACATTTAACTTGTGCATCATGTATTTATCTATTTCTTCTCTATCTTCATACTTAACATAATCAACATTAGCATTAAAATCACTTATATTACCAAGTAAGAATCTTACTGTATTTCTAACTTTTTTATATACTTCTGTTACTTGTTTTAAAATATCATCTGATATACGAACATCTGATTTATAATCAGCAGATATACACCATAATCTTAAAATGTCTGCACCATATTTGTTTATTATTTCTAAAGGATCAACACCGTTACCTAAAGATTTTGACATTTTTCTGCCATTTCCATCTACTACCATACCATGAGTTAATATCTCTTTATATGGAGCTTTACCTTTAGTTGCAACAGATGTAAGAAGTGATGATTGGAACCATCCTCTATATTGATCATTACCTTCTAAATACATATCTGCAACATCAGTATTAATACCGTATTTAGGATTTTCCATAACTGCTTTATGTGTAGAACCAGAATCAAACCAAACATCCATGATATCCATTTCTTTAACAAATTTAGTTGATGAACAATGTTCACATTTGCCTAAATCTCTTAAAATTTGTTCTTCTGTTAAATCATACCACATATTTGTAGAATTAACTGATACTAAAGTTTTTATTCTCTTAATAGTCTCTTCATTAATTAATTCTTTCCCACAATCGCTACAGTAAAATATTGGAATTGGTACTCCCCATACTCTTTGTCTAGAAATACACCAATCTGCTCTGTCTTTGATCATATTTGTCATTCTATCTAGACCCCAAGATGGATGCCATTTAACATTATTTATTTCTCTTAAAACATCTGATCTAAATCCTTCAACAGAAGCAAACCATTGTGTTGTAGCTCTGTATATTACTGGTTCTTTACATCTCCAGCAATGTGGGTATTGATGAGATAACTTTTTATCTGCAAATAATATATTTTCATTTTTTAATTTTTCTATTATTTTACCATTTGCGTCACTGTATTTTAAACCTTTAAATTCTAAAGCTTCTTCAGTCATATACCCTTTATCATCTACTGGTACAATTATTTCTATATCTTTATATCTTTTACAAGCTAGATAATCTTCATGTCCATGACCAGGAGCAGTATGAACTATTCCTGTACCTGCATCTAAAGATACATATAGATCATTATCACTACCTAATATTACTCTTGAGTGTAGCGATGGATTTAATGGTTTAGAGCAAATAATTCCTTCTAAATCTTTACCTACTACTTCTCCAACTATATCATAATTTTGAACATTTCCTATAGTCATAACACTTTCCACTAAATCTTTAGCAAGTATATATATTTCGTTTGTAGCATTGTTTTTAACAAGTGCATATGTAAATTCTGGATTTACAGTTAAAGCTTGATTTCCTGGAAGAGTCCATGGAGTTGTTGTCCATATAATAAATTTCATATCAGAAATATTTCCAAACTGAGCAAGAACACCTTTATCATTAACAACATTAAATTTAACATAAATAGAAGTTGAATCATGATCATGATATTCAATTTCAGCTTCAGCAAGTGCAGTATTACAATCACTACACCAGTATACAGGTTTTAAATCTCTATAGATATATCCTTTTTTGTACATTTCCCAAAAAACTTCAATTTGGGAAGCTTCAAAATCTTCATCAAATGTATAATATCTATTTTTAGCATAATCTCCAAGCCCACCTAATCTTTTAAATTGAGTTGCTTGTCTTTCAATAGCTTTTTTAGCAAAATCTTCACATATTTTTCTAAATTTATATGCACCAACTTCACTTGCAAATATATTTTTTTCTTGTTGAACCTTTTTTTCAATAGGTAAACCATGTGTATCCCAACCTGGAACATATGGAGAATAAAAACCATTCATAGTTTTATATCTTACTATTATATCTTTAATAACTTTATTTAAAGAATGTCCCATATGTATATCACCATTTGCATATGGCGGGCCATCATGAAGTATAAATTTTTCATTATCTTTATTTTTTTCTAATAATTTTTCATATACTTTTTCATCTTCAAATCTTTTTAAATAATACGGTTCTCTTTCTGGAAGATTACCTCTCATTGGAAAAGAAGTAGAAGGAAGATTAAGTGTTGAAGTATAATCTACTTTATTCATAATTTCATCTCTTTTCTTTATTTTAAATTTTTTATAACATTGTTTATTCTATTTAATACTACTGTTTCAGATATAGCATTCATTATTTCAGAAAGATCTGGAGTATTAGATTTATTTGTTATTGCAATTCTTATTATTGTTGCAAGTTGTGCAACATTTCCTTTAAAACTAGAAGGATCTTGTTTATATGCCTTCATATCTGTAGTAAAGTCAAACTTAGCACATAATTCTTTAATTTTATTAAACCACTGCTCTTTAGTATCATTTATATCAAAAACATTAATATACTCTTTTAAT
Source organism: uncultured Clostridiaceae bacterium (assembly GCA_964371585.1). Classification (GTDB taxonomy): domain Bacteria; phylum Bacillota; class Clostridia; order TANB77; family CAG-465; genus RGIG5057. Next base: position 53,525 of record CAYJMD010000001.1, on the reverse strand, counting down.
ATTTCTTTTATTAAATCATTATTAATATTTTCATTATCAATAGCAAAATCATATCCGTTTTCTAAAATATCTTGCTCATATTCTTCTTCAAAGAAATAACTATATTGACTAATAAAGTCTTCATATTTAATTAGATCTTTACGTACTTTTTTAGCATTATCTCTTTCAATAGCAAGTATTCTTTTAGAATAACTTTCATCTCTTGTTATTAAAGTATGTATTTTCTCATTATTATCTTTAGACCACATTACTATTTTTTCATATAATTTTTCACTTGAAAGTGAAGCTATATAATTTTTACATAAATCTTTTAATTTATCCATATCAAGCAAAGAACCTGCAGAACTCATTTTATTTAATTTAAAGTCAAAATCATATATTGATTTATCTTTGTTTGCTTGTCTCCACATTTCAAAATTAGAATTCATAAGTGTCATTAAATATTCTATAACACCTTCTACCGGATAACCTGAAGTGATGAAATATGAAACTGCCGCTTCTTTATCTTTTCTTTTACTTAGCTTTCTTCTACTATCTCCATCTTTAACCATAATTAGTGGTATATGAATATATGTAGGGCATGTAAAGTTCATAGCTTTAAAAAGTTCAATATGCATTGGAGTTGATGGAAGCCATTCTTCTCCTCTTGCTACATGTGTAGTTCTCATAAAATGATCATCACAAACATGTGCAAAATGATATGTAGGCAATTTATCTTTTTTCATGATAACTAAATCTTGATCATTTTCAGCCATTTCAATTTTACCTTTAACAGCATCTACAAAAGACATTTTTTTCAAATGATTTCCACTAGATCTAAATCTCAGTATAAATTCATTACCCGCTTCTACTTTCTCTATATATTCATCTATAGTTAAATTTCTACATTTAGCATATACTCCATAATATCCAGGAACAACTTTATTTTTTTCTTGTAATTCTCTTGTTGCAGTTATATTTTCTTTACTACAAAAACATGGATATGCAAGACCTTGCTCAATTAAATATTTAGCACATGCATGATAAATATTTTTTCTTTTACTTTGAGTGTATGGGCCATAATCTCCAATTTCTTTATCTTCAGCTATAACACCTTCATCTGGTGATAAGTCAAATTTAGCAAGTTCATCTGTAAATAATTTAACACTACCTTCTACTTCTCTTGAAGAATCGGTATCTTCTATTCTTAAAAAGTACTTACCAGAAGATTTTTTAGCAATAATTTTATTTACAAGAGTTGTAAATAATGCACCTGTGTGTAAAAAACCAGTTGGAGAAGGAGCAAATCTAGTTATGCTACCTTCTTCACTTCTTACTGGATATTTTACTTCTAAATCTTCAATGGTAATATTTATATCTGGAAATATTAAATTTGCCAGTTGTATGTTTTTATCATTCATATTTTCATCTCTTTTCATTTAAAAGTATAATTTATTTTAATTATTTAATTAAATCCTATTTAATTTCACTATTTTCTTTAGTAGACTTTTTAAAATATCCATCAATATCTACTTCTGAAATTATTGGAAGTATCATAGGTTCACGTTTAGTTTTTTTGTATACAAAGTTTGCAAGAGCATCTCTTACATTACCTTTAATACTACTCCAATCTAATTGTTTATTTCTAATACATAATTCAATTTCTTCTTTAGCTAAAGTTTTTATATTTTGCATTAAAGCTTCATTTTCTCTTACGTATACAAACCCTCTAGTTACAATTTCAGGCTCTGATATAATTTTTGATGTTCTTCTATCCATAGTAATAATTACTATAATCATTCCGTTTTCAGATAACATTTGTCTATCTTTTAAAACGATGTTACCAATATCACCAACACCTAAACCATCAACAAGTACAATACCAGATTGAACTTGAGGACCTCTTTTTATAACTTCACCTGAAAGTTCTAAAGTTTTACCTGTTTCCATGATAAATACATTTTCAGCAGGAGTTCCTAAAGTTTTAGCTATTTCACCATGATGTTTTAAAAATCTATATTCACCATGAACAGGCATAAAGTATTTAGGTTTTACTAAGCTTAACATTAATTTTAATTCTTCTTGACATGCATGCCCAGATACGTGAACATCAGCAAGTTCATTGTATATAACTTCAGCCCCTAATTTTTCAAGTTCATCAATAACTCTACTAACAGATTTTTCATTACCTGGAATTGGAGATGAAGAAAATATTACTAAATCATTTGGAGTTATATTTACTTTTCTATGTTCACCAGCAGACATTCTTGAAAGTGCTGCCATTGGTTCACCTTGAGAACCTGTTGTAATTATTACAAGTTGTTCTGGGTTGTATATATGAACTTTATCTATATCAATAATTGTCCCTTCAGGAGCAGTTATATATCCAAGTTCAGTACCTACCTTAATAACATTAATCATACTTCTACCAACAACTGCAACTTTTCTATTACAATATACAGCAGCATTTATAATCTGTTGCATTCTATGTATATTTGAAGCAAATGTAGCTACTATAATTCTTTTTTTAGAATTGATAAATATTTTATCAAGTTCAGCACCAACATTTTTTTCTGACATCGTATGTCCTGGTCTTTCAACATTTGTACTATCTGACATTAAAAGAGTAACACCTTTACTACCAAGCTCTGCAAATCTTTGAAGATCCATCATACCACCATCAATAGGTGTATAATCAACTTTAAAGTCACCTGTATGTATTATTGTTCCTTCATCTGTTGTAATTGCAATAGCAACAGCATCAGCAATTGAGTGAGTAACTCTAATAAACTCTATTTGCATTTTGCCTATTTTTATAGTATCTCTTGGCATGATTTGTTTAAGTTCTGTTGACTTATCAAGTCTATGTTCCATAAGTTTAGCTTTTATTAATCCTAAAGTAAGTTTTGTACCATATATTGGAACATTTATTTTCTTTAAGAAGTATGGTATAGAACCAATATGATCTTCATGACCATGTGTTACTAAAACAGCTCTAACTTTTTCTTTATTTTTTTCTAAATATGTAAAATCTGGAATAACTATATCTACACCTAGCATATCATCTTCTGGGAACGCTAGTCCACAGTCAATAACTACAATATCATTTTCATATTCAAACACTGTAATATTTTTTCCAATTTCATTTAGTCCACCAAGTGGGATTATCTTTAGTTTCGAACTTTTTTTGTTATCTTTTTTATTTTCAGTTTTGTTTTTTGTTTTGTTTTTATTTTCTTTAACATTTAAATCTTTTTCATCAAAAGCTATGTCAACATTTTTATTTAATTTTTTTTCTACTTCTTTTTTTATTTTTGGAAGTTCAACATCTTCCTTTACATTCATTACTTCACTAGTAACTTCTTCTTTATCTAATTTTTTAAATTCATTTATTTTTTTTCCTAAATCTTTACTAGATTTAAAAAATTTATTTCTTTTATTTTTATTTTTATCTTCTTGCATTTTACCTCCTCATGCATAACATTCTATCTTTTGCTCACTGCAAAAGTATTATTTCATTTCTCTTTCTTAATTATTTTAACAAAACTTTTTAATATTTAAACCTTGATATATTTATATCTACCTTTTTAGGTATATCTCACTATACACCTAGCATTTAAATATTTTAATAACATCCGAACTATATCTATATCTTAATATATACATATTTTAAAAACAAAGTACTAATACTTCTATTAACTATAATATTATACAATAAATAGCTACGAAAGTCAAATTATACCTTAAATTATAGCATATTTCCATCTTTATTTTAAATGATTAATTATTAATTAAAATAAATTGACATTTGTATTTAAAAGTGTTAAAATTTAATTAAAAGTAATAATAAAATTTAAAATTAATATTTTGGAGGTAACATTATGACAAAAAGAACTATTATCAACTTACTAATGCATAAAAACAACATGACTATTGATAAAATATCTGAAATGTTAAATCTTGATCCATCAAGAGTACGGAGAATACTAGAAACAGCATATATTTCACCAGATTTAGAAGATGAAAAAGCAGAAGTGATACTTAAAAATTTAACTTCAAACACTCTAATTTCAAAAAAAACTTTAGAAATTCTTCCAAATCAGCGAAGTATAAACAAAGCTAAATTTAGTAAATTCTATGAATTAACACAGAAAAAGGAATATTTATTTAATCAAATATCATCTGATTATTCTTATTCAATACCAGATGATGAAGGTGCTCCAGATATCACTTCTTTAACAATAGAACTTGATAATATTTGTAAGCAAATTGAAGAAGTAAAAGAAATACCAAAATTTTATATTTAAAAACTCAAGGAGTATATTACTCCTTGAGTTTCTTTTTTAGTTTTTTTATTTTCTACATTTTATTTTAGTTTTAAAATTTATTATTTTTAATTATGAAATAGTTTATTTCTACTTATTCATTTCATATCCGCATTTTGAACAAAATTTAGAATCTTTTCCACATACTGTTCCACAATGAGGACAAACATTACTTACTTCTTCCTCTTCTTTAACAGACTCTTTAGGCTTTTCATCTAATTTTAATTTCTTTTGTTTAGTTCCACAATTTTCACAAAAAGCACTATCAAGAGCTATTACTTCATTACAGTTTAAGCATGTTCTTAAATTTTTATTAAATAATATTCTTGTATTAATATCCAATATTTCTTTTTGTAGATTATCTATTTTTTTACATTCTGCTTTAAAAACCTTACCCACATCTTCTTTTTGAAGATACATATCATATACAGTTTTACCCATTGATTCATATATATCAGTTATTTCAGAATTTTTATCGTTTATAGACATTTTGCTTTTTGTCTCTTCAACTATTCCTCCTGTTTTATCTGCTACTACTTTATATGTATCTACAACTCCTTCTGATACTTTTTTTGATAATTGTGTTATTTTATTCATAAAATCCATATAAAAATCTCTCCTTTATTAATAATATATCACATAAATATTATTTTATCAACATAGTTTTATTTTTATACAGTAATTTTACTAAATTTCAGATTATCATTTATATATTCTAATTTAAGTTTTTCACCTTCTTTAATATTAGTTTTAAGGAGTTCATCTGCTAAATAGTTTTCAATATGCTTGATTATATATCTTCTTATAGGTCTTGCCCCATATTCTTCATTTACAGCCTCTTTAATAACTCTCTCTATTATATTTTCAGAAAATTTAATAGTTATTTTTCTTAATTTCAACCTTCTATTTATTTCTTCCAGTTGAATAGTTGTTATTTTAGATAAAGCTTCACTACTTAACTTATTAAATATTATTAGTTCATCAATCCTATTTAAAAATTCTGGTTTAAATACTTTTTTTACTTCTTTTTGTACTTCTGAAGATATATCATCATTATTATCTGTATTACTTAAAAAACCAACTTTACTTTTAGTTATAATCTTATTTGCTCCTACATTAGATGTTATTATTATTATTGTATGTTTAAAATCAATTACTCTACCTGAAGAATCTGTAACTCTTCCATCATCTAATATTTGAAGTAGTATATTATATATATCTTGATGTGCTTTTTCAATTTCATCAAAAAGAACTATACTATATGGATTTTTCCTTACTTTTGAAGTAAGTAATCCTTCTTTATCATAACCTATATACCCTGGAGGCGCTCCTATTAATTTAGATATACTATGAGATTCCATATATTCAGACATATCAAATCGTATCATAGAATCTTCACTGCCAAATAATTCTTCAGCAAGTGATTTAGCCAGAGCTGTCTTACCAACACCTGTTGGTCCTAAGAACATAAAACTACCTACAGGTCTTTTTATATCTTTAAGTCCTATTCTAGCTCTTTTAATAGCTTTAGTTACACTATCTATAGCTTGATCTTGACCTATAATTTTCTTTTTAATTCTTTGTTCAATATTAATAAGTTTACTTTTTTCTTCTAGAGTTAATTTACTTACTGGTAATTTACTAATTATAGATACTACATTTTCAATATCTGATAACTGTAACTTATTTGTTTTAATATTGTTATCTGATGTCTTGTTATTCATTACAACAAGTGAACAAGCTTCATCTAATACATCAATAGCTTTTTCAGGCATATATCTATCCAAAATATATCTTGAAGTTAGACTATATGTATCTTCAAGTAATTTATTAGCAATTTTAATCTCATGATGTTTTTCAAGAGATTTTTTAACACCTTTTAATATATTAATTGTAGCTTCTTTACTAGGTTCATTAAGCTCTACTTTACTAAATCTTCTATCTAAAGCTACATCTTTTTCTATAACTTTATACTCTTCTAATGTAGTGGCTCCAATTACTCTAATACTTCCAGAAGTTATTAAAGGTTTTAAAATACTTGCTGCATCCATTGCTCCTTCTGCACTTCCAGCACCAATGATATTATGTACCTCATCTATGAAAACAATTATATTTCCAGCTTTTTTTACTTCATCTATACATAACTTAAGCCTCTCTTCAAAATCACCTCTATACTTAGCACCAGCAACCATTAACATCAAATCAAGTGATATAATCTTCTTATCTTGCAGAGTATGAGGCACTTGTTTTTTACTAATAAGTTTAGCCAGTCCTTCGACTAATGAAGTTTTACCTACACCTGGATTACCTAAAATAACAACATTATTTTTTGTCTTTTTACTTAGTATTTGAACTAATTTATTTATCTCTTCTTCTCTACCTGTAATATTATCAAACTTACCTTTTTTAGCTTGTTTAGTTAAATCCATAGAATATTTGAGTAAATTAGTCGTATCTTCTGCAACAGGTTTTATTTCTGGTATATTTAGATGAGTCTCAGCAGCAATAAGTTTAACTAAATCATTAAATATTTTTTGTGGATTTATATTACAATCAATAAGTATTTTAACTGCAACAGAATCTATTTCTTTCATTAAAGCAAGTAGTATATGCTCTGTACTTATATAATTGTGTCCCATATTACTACATTCTTTAATGCTATTTTCAATTAATCTTTTAGCTCTAGGAGTGTATTCTAAATTTTTATTTTTATCCTCTGTACTAAGTATTTTCATCAAACTTAAAATATGATTTTTTACAATATTCCCATTTATCCCTTGTTTCTTAAGAAGTCTACTAGCAAGACCATTTTTTTCTGCTATAAGACCATATAGTATATGTTCTGTACCTATATATGGGTGATTATTTTCATAACTAAATGCTTGTGATATATCTAACACATTTTGAGCTCTTTCAGTAAATTCATGCATACTATTCTCCTTCATATATATATTATACATACGTAAATATTTTAGTGCAAGACCTATGACATTTTCTTCTAAATTTCTAAAAAAAAATCATAGTAAAATAATTAAAATAGATAATAAATAGTAATTCAAATACTAGTTAAAATGAATAATAAAAAAAGATATAGAATTAATCTATATCTTCTTAAATACTTTAATATTGCTTATGCTTTTGTACCACATTCACTACAAAATTTCGAACCTTCTTTAAGTAAAGTATTACAATTTTTACATCTTTTCTCCACTTTTTTCTCTGTTCCACAATTTGAGCAAAATCTACCAGCTACAACTTCATTACAGTTTGCACATCTATCTGTAGCTTCCTTTTCTTCTGGTTTTGATTCTTCTTTCACTTCAACTTCTTGCTTATTAACTACCATTTCATCAGCTTCATCTGCTACTGGTGTATTATTTAATTTCGATGGATCTGGAGTCATTGGTTTGGCATTATTCATGCTTATTCCCATTGATCCAGTTTGCATATTCATCATACCTAGTCCCATAAATCCATTTGCAGCTCCATTTGCATTATTTGCTGCGCCTTTCATAGCATCTACATATCCTTCAGTAACAACACCTTGTTGTTGATATGCATCTCCACCAATTTCGTATTTATCAATTTTATCTTTAGAATCTTCAGTTAATGTTAAGCTTTCAATAACGAAAGATACTAATTTGATACCTCTATCTCTTATAGGTTTATCAAATACTTCTTCATCCATTATTTCTTTTATTTCATCTGTTTGATTAGGTAAATCAAGTACATCTATTTTATGTTTATCACTACCTAAACTGTTCATTACATTACTAAACGATCCAATAACCTCAGCTCTTATTTGTTCTGCTAAATCTTCTTTTCTATATATTGTAGCTGTTCCACCAATATTTTGCATAAATAATGAAACGTCTTCTATTTTAAATGTATATTTACCAAAACATTTTACTTCAACACTCATTGGCAAATATGAATTTGTTCTAGCATTCATAAGTGGATGTCCCCAGTCTTTATATGGTACTGGACTTGGAGTTCCAAATTTATTATCTAATATTTCTTTTAAGTTAAAGAAATATACAGCTTGTTGTTTAGCAGTTCCTCCATCATATTGAAATCTTTGCCACATTTCTTTAAACACAGCTCCAAATTGACCTGCAAAGAATGATGGTGTAGAAGATGTATCAAATGTATATGTCCCATCTTCAGCTGTTGCATCAATTACTCTACCATTATCATATATAACTGCACATTGACCTGGAGCAACTATAATAGTTGAGCCATTTGATATAACACCATTTTCAGTTGTTTTTTTCATCATCAGTATATTATTTGTTAAATCTTCACATCTAATGACCTCTTTCCATTGATCACCAAAAGTACTTCCTATAGCGCTAGTTGCTGCTTTAATTAATCCCATTTAAAATTCCCCCTCTATTATTACTTTCTACCTTTTATACTAATAAGTACCCAATCATGTTCTCCTGTAGTTATAACACTTCCACAATATTCACATTTACCAGAAGAAGTTATAGCTGTTGGAGCTCCACAGTTTGGACAATTTGTAGTTGCTACTTCGTCTGTACCAACTTTAGTAGTAACACCTTTTTTTCTAGCAAACATTAGTACATATTTCATGTGCCAATCTCTTGTTTTATCACCTTCTAAAAGTTCTTTAGTTGTTGCATCTATTATATAATCTTTCATAACTGCATCTAAATTAACTTCTAATATCTCTTTATCACCATCAAAACTATGATTTGAAAGAGATGTAGATTTAACATTTACTCTATCTATTACATTTATTCTATTAGTATCAATATATTGTTTTAATTGAGTCTGATGTTCTTCAAATAGTTCTTCAGATTCAAATGTTCTAATAATTTCAAAATCTCTAGCTGTCCAAGCAGTTTGTAGTTTAACAAAAATATTACCAGCCCATGTTAAAAAATTATCTTCTGAGAAAGCTTCATCTGTTTCTCTAATTTTTTTAGCTATCATAGCTGTCCTAGCTGGATTATAGCTACTAGTTGTAACAGAATTTCTATTTGAAAATTGATTAGCAGATGTACCTGAGTTTGTATTACTATTATTACTTGTTTTTCCTTTAGACATTGAAACAATTGCAATAACAATTACAATACCTATTATATATTCAATAGGAAAACCTGATAAGTTAAAATCACTATCAAAATCATCAAAGTCAAATGAACTATCAAAATCAAATGATCCACCAAAATCTGATCCATCATATCTATTTATATTTCCAACATCTGCAAACACAAAACTATTTACAGAAAACAATATAACAAATATTGTTATAATAATTATCTTTATTTTAGACATATTCCCCTCCTTATACTTAGTATTATAATATAAATACTCTTACTATATTATATACTAACAAACTTTATAATTCAACATGTTTATACAAAATTCATAATACAATATTTATATTATAAATAAAAAAACACATAATAATATATAGACTTAAATCTATATATTATTACATGTATTATTTTATGCTTCTGTATTCATGAAATCTTTAACTCTTTTACTTCTACTTGGATGTTTTAATTTTCTTATAGCTTTAGCTTCAATTTGTCTTATTCTTTCTCTTGTTACTTGGAATTCTTGACCAACTTCTTCTAAAGTTCTCATTCTTCCATCTATAAGTCCAAATCTAAGTTTTAAAACTCTAGCTTCTCTAGGAGTAAGAGTATCCATTACTTCATCTAAATGCGTTCTAAGTAAAATATCTGCAGCTTGATCAGATGGAGATGGAGCATCTTCATCTTGAATAAAGTTACCAAGAACTGTTTCATTTTCATCCCCAACTGGAGTTTCAAGAGAAATTGGTTCTTGAGATATTTTAAGTACTTCTCTTACTTTTTCTACTGGCATTTCTACTTCTTTAGCAATTTCTTCTGGTGAAGGTTCTCTACCTAATACTTGAAGTAAATGTCTTGAAGTTCTAATTAACTTATTAATAGTTTCAACCATATGTACAGGTATACGAATTGTTCTTGCTTGATCTGCTATAGATCTTGTAATTGCTTGTCTAATCCACCATGTTGCATATGTACTAAATTTATATCCTTTTTTAAGATCAAATTTTTCAACAGCTTTAATCAGTCCTAAATTACCTTCTTGTATAAGATCTAAGAAATGCATTCCTCTACCTATATATCTTTTAGCAATACTCACAACAAGTCTTAAATTAGCCTCAACTAATTGTTTTCTTGCATCTGCATCACCTTCTAGCATTCTTTCAGCTAATTTAGTTTCTGTTTCGTAATCAAGTAAGCTTGTATTACCAATTTCTTTTAAGAATAATTTAACAGGATCATCCGTATTTAAACTATCTACAAAAGAGAAGTCACTAACTTCATCTAGTAATATATCTTTTTCAATATCACTTAAGTCATCTAAATTAGGTTCAATATCAAGTTCTAAAGCAGGTGCAGTTTCTTTAGTTGGCTCAGTAGATTCTGCTTCTTCTTCAGCTTTATTTTCTTCTTCAGTAGTATCTTCTAAGTCCTCTTCCTTTTGTACAATTATAGTAGTTAGTTTTTCAACTATTTTAACACCTTGTTTACTAAGTTCAGTATATAAATTTTTCACATCAGTTTTATTAAGTTTATTTTCTTCTGCAAAATCCTTTATTTCAAGTATAGTTATTTCCTCTCTACTTACATTTTTATTAATAAATTCATTAATCAATTCTGCTTTAGCTGCAGTTACTTTTTCTTTACTCATCCTTTGCTCCTTATTTTAATTTATTTAACTCAAGTAATATTTGAGTTAATTCTATTTCTAGAATTTGTTTTTCTTCTTTACTTATTTCTTCATTTATTCTTGAAAGTATTTCTTGTCGCCTAGTTACATACTTTTCTTTTCGTATGTTTTTTAAAACATCATTTAATAATTTTATTTTATCAACATCATCTAAGTTAATGTACATTACATCAACAAGTTCTTTTACAAGTTCATCTTCTGTTATTTTGGATAATATATCTACTTTAGTTATATCATACATTTCTATTAATTCAAGTAGTTTTATGTATAATTTGCGTAATTTCTCTGTTTTAAAATCATTTTCGCTAATACTTGACTTAACAATATCAATTATTTTAGGATCTTTTAAAATAAGTAATGCTATTATATGCTGTTCTTTTTTCTTAGTAACATCCATATTAAGTACAGCTTTAGCATTTAAATCCTGAACTCCTATATTAGTAGTTTCATATTTAACTGCTAACTTCTTATTTATCTCTCTTAGAATAGGTTCTTTAGCAATCAAATATTTTTCAGATATTTTATCTGTATATACATCTCTTGTTATATTATTTTCAATCTTACTTAAAATATTTGCAACATTGTTTAAAAATTTAATTTTTGAATCAGTATCCTTAAAATCTAAATCTTTCTCAAACTGTGAAACTTTAAATTCAACTAAGGTTATACTATTATCTAAACAATGTTTTAATCGTTCTTTTCCCATTTTATTTACATATTCATCTGGATCTTTAATATCATCTCTATCAAGTTTTAATACTTTTACATTAAGTCCACGATCTACTAAAATATCCATACCTCTAAGTGTTGCTTCTTGTCCTGCTCCATCTTGATCATACGCTATAATTACATTATCTGTATATTTTTTTATTAATCTTGCTTGATCTATAGTAAGAGCTGTACCAAGCGATGCAACAACATTTTTAAATCCAGCTTTTTGTAGTGAAACTACGTCCATATATCCTTCAACAATTATAATGTTTTCTAATTTTTCTTTCTTTGCAAAATTAAAAGCATATAGATGTTTACCTTTATGATATATTATATTTTCAGCAGAATTTAAATACTTAGGCATAGTGTCATCTAGTACCCTACCACCAAAAGCTATTACCCTATCTCTAATATCAAATATAGGGAAAATAAGTCTTTTAAAAAATCTATCATATAATCTAGAATTCTCACTTTGCACTATTATACCAGATGCTAGTATCTCTTCTTTTGAAAAACCAATACTCATAAGATGATCATTTAAAGGAACTTTACCTGTTGCATATCCAAGTCCAAATCTAGTTATAGTATTTTTATCTAGATTTCTTTTTTTCATATAGTTTTTAATTATATTGCTACCTTCTTCATTTAATTTTTCAATTAAATTATTATGATAATACTTAGCTGTAGCTGTATTTATTTCATATATTTTTTCTTTTAACTTATTCTTGTCTATACCACTCGAGTAATTACTATTATCTTTAGAATGGCTTGTTTTTATAATATATTTTTCTAAATCAATATTTGCTCTTGCTGCTAAAAATTCTAAAGTTTCGTGGAAATCTAAATTTTCAATTTCTTTTATGAAGTTTATTACTCCACCACCTTTAGAACACCCAAAACACTTACAAATCTGTTTATCCCTAGACACGATAAAAGAAGGTGTTTTTTCTCTATGAAATGGACACAGACCAATATAGTTTCGTCCATTTCTTTTAAGTGGTAAGTATTCAGAAACAATATCAACAATATCATTTTGTGATACAACATCTTCAATTAAATCATCTGAATAATATGCCACTAATTTACACCTTCCTTTACTATTTTAAGAATTTAAAAGTTTTACTCTTTCATCTCTGTTTAAATATAGATTTGAAGTATTAGTTATAGCTATTAATATAAATAGCGTTGTATAAACTAAATAGTAAATATCTATATTATACTTAAATAATGCACCAAATATAGTAATAGTCATAAACACCATTTTAAGCATTGTTGATTTAGTATCATATCTTCTTCTTAATATTATAGTAAGAATTTCTAATACTAATATATATGAAGCAAGTATTAAATAATAACCTTTAGACTTAGCAAATATATCTTTAAGCCCACTAGTTAAATTATTTATAACACTATTTATATCTTGTCCATTTATAACACTTGATATTCCATTATTAGTCATACATACTTCATTTACAAAATTATTATCAATTTCTGAAACGATGTAGTTTAAACCAAAGTTGAATATTATAGTAGAAATTAAAACTACTCCTACAACTATAAATTGTTTATTTATGTATATTCTTTCTATTTTATATAGTACTTCTTTATTTTTTTGTCTTATGCTATTAATAACTTTATTTGGAAATTCAATATGTGTCTTATCCAAATTTGCTGTTATACATAGCATTCCTATTCCAAGTAATATATATATTACATAATGAACACCTAGTATTATAGAAAAACTAATACAAAAAGCCATTGCAACTGACCATAATATATATTTTTTATTCTTAATTCCAATTTGTTTTAATTCATCAAGTACTTTTTGAAATACTAGTATAGCACTTAAAATCATCAAATTAACAAGTATAGAGTTTAAATATTCTATACTATTAGTACTAATATTTGGAAGAAGTGCAAACATAAACAGTCCAATCACCGAAAGCATATCACTCTTTGATACATTATATATTATCTTTTTAATAGCTATTGCAGATATTACTCCAATTATACTACAAATAAGTATATATATAACATTTACATCTACTACATTTATTGTTACTGCAACTATTTTAAGAAAAAAAGTTGTGACAATAAGTAATAAATATCTATAAGTTAAACTCAACTTTTTCTTTATCTTTTTTTTACTAAATTTACCTTTAATAATCGCATATATTGTAATAAATGTAATTAGTAATGCTATATATATAATTTTTGAAAATATTGTATTAAAAGTTATGTCTGTATCAATAAAATTGATATATATTTCATACCCTACAATAAATAGTATAAGGAGTGTAAATAACCATACAACTAAACTACGTAGTCCTTTATTAACACTCATTTTTTTACCACTCAATCTAAATTTATTTAATTTATAAGATTATCTTTTGTATTTAGCAACTAAAAGTTACTTGTTGTTATATATTTCGTTAACTTGAGCTAAAGCATCATGTGTTCCAACATCATAACATTCACCTGTAAAAGTGTATGCATATGTAGGAGTTTTTTTGTATACATAGTTAACAAAATTCCCTGGAGCATCATTTGAAAAACCTTCGTTTAAGTATTCTTTAAACATTGGTATAACTGATGCTGGATATAAATATTCAGCGTAAGCTGCAAATTTACTTTTTGGTTCAGCTGGTTTTTCTTCAAATCCAAATATTTTTGAATCTGAATCTATTTCACATACACCAACTCTTTTAAGTAAGTTTATATCTTGCTCTTCTCTTACACATATGCAAGGAGCACTTTTTTCTTTAAATTTATTAACAAAATCTTGTAATTTAAAAGTAAATAAATTATCTCCTGCTATTATTAATAAATCATCATTTATATTTGCTTTTTCAATTGTAAATTGAATATCTCCGATTGCACCTAATCTATCATCATTAGTTAAAGTACCATCGTTTATAACTGTTATTGGTTTAATATTGTTTTTTGAATCTGCCCAATTTTGAAAATGGCCAGCATATTTATTATTTGTTACTAAGTATATAGAATCAACTTCTTCTATAGTATTTACTTCATCTAGTATATAGTCAAGTAATGGTCTTTTTCCTACTTCTAATAAAGCTTTTGGAAAATTTTCTGTAAGTGGGAATAATCTAGTAGCGTACCCTGCGCACAATAAAATACATTTCATTTAAATACCTCCAATTATATTGTACTAGTATTATAGCATAAAGACATTTTTAATGCAAGTTTTGTATACTAAATATATTCCTAATATACCATTTTACTCTGTTATTCTCTCTATTTCTTTAGTTTTCATTGTTTGCTCTTCTTTAGTAGTCCAATTATTTAAATTTTCTACATAATTATACTCATCGTTATTTATTTTTTCTGACAAATTTTCTGCAAGCATTACATCTTCTGAAATATTTACTTTATTACTTTTTTTACTAGTATTTTTCCTGTTTTTCATTATAATCACCTAAAAATAGTATTAGCTATTTTTAATAATTTATTATACATTTTAAATACTAAAATATATAAATTTTATTTTATTTAAAGACTATTCTTCAAATTTTTCTTCTTTCATCTTCCCATTCTCGTCTTGAATTAATATATTGATTCTTTGCTCTGCTTCTTCTAACTTTAAATTACAATTTTTAGCAAGCTTAATACCTTCTTCAAAGTCAGTTATAGCCTCTTCTAAAGAAATATTACCTCTTTCTAACTTCGTAGATATTTCTTCTAATTTTTTTAATTCATCTTCAAAATTTTCTTGTTTTTCTTTTTTTGTAGCCATTTGTATGCCTCCTTAATTATTTAACTTTTACCTGAATTTTACCATCAGTTAATGTTAGTTCTAACTTTTCATCTTTACAAACATCATTTACTTTAGTAATTACTTTTCCTGATTCATTTTTACAAACACTATAACCTCTAGAAAGAGTTTTAAGTGGACTTAGTGCATCAAGCTTTGTTACTTGCTCAGTGTAATTAAATCTCGCCTTTAGTAATTTTTGCTTCACAATATTTTCAGATTTTTTCAGTTCATTTAATATACTATATCTATAATTATTTATCATATCAAGAGGAATCTTTTCAAGTCTTGAAGCTTTAATTCTTTTAATATACTCTTTTCTTCTTAATAAATAATTATAGATTGCAACTCTACTTTTATTTCTTTCGTTTAATATCCTATTTTTTAAACTAATTAATTCTGGATAAACGAGTTCTGCTGCTGCAGAAGGAGTTGGAGCTCTTAAATCTGATACAAAATCACAAATTGTATAGTCAGTTTCATGACCAACAGCGGATATTACAGGTATTTTAGACTCAAATATTTTTCTTGCAAGAGCTTCATCATTAAACCCAAATAAATCTTCAAATGAGCCACCACCTCTTGCTATTATAATAACATCTACATTATTTACATTATTAAAATATTCAAGACCTTCACATACTGTTTTTGATACTAAAGCTCCTTGAACTTGAGCTGGATATATTAGAAGATCACATTTTTCAAACCTTCTTGTAGTTACATTTATTATGTCTTTAACAACTGCTCCAGTTTTTGAAGTTATTACACCTACTCTTTTTGGAAGATAAGGTAATTCTTTCTTTTTAGAATCATCAAATAATCCTTCTACTTTTAATTTTTCTTTTAACTGTTCATATTTTTGGTACAGTTCGCCTAATCCTTCTTTAGCAATCTGCTTAACATATATTTGATATGTCCCACCAGCTTCATATACTGAAACTTGACCACTTATATTTACTTTCATTCCATCTTCTAATTTAAAGTTAACATACTGTGCATTCCCTTTAAACATTATACATTTTATTACACTATTTTCATCTTTTAGTGTAAAATACAGATGACCAGTGTAATGTGCTTTAAAATTTGTAACTTCTCCAGTTATATAAATATCACGCAAAAAGGTACTTTGATCAAGTACCTTTTTAATGTATTTATTTAGCTCCGTTACACTATATATTTTCTCCATATACTGCTCCTTTTTAGCTAAACGTTTTCTATTACCTTTGCTATAATTCCATTTACAAAATTGCTAGAATTATCACTACCATAAGTTTTAGCAAGCTCTACTGCTTCATTAGCACTTATCTTATTTGATAAATCTTCTATATATAGTATTTCATATATAGCTAGTCTTAATATAGCTAAATCTATTTTTGTAATTCTTTCTATTGTCCAATCTTTCAGTTTTGATAATATATTTTCATCTATTTCTTTTAAGTGTTCTTTTACTCCTAAAACAACTAAAGAAATATATTCTTTTTCATCTTCATCATTATTATGTTCTAAAAAATTGTTTTGTAATATTTCGTCTATATTAACCTCTTTACTAAATTCCATTTGATAAATACATTTAAATGCTGTATCTCTTGCTTTTTTTCTACTCATGATTTTTCTCCTATTTTTTATCTTTATCTTGGTAATAATATACTGTGCTATCTTTTTCTTTGTCTGAATATTTAAATATACTTTTGAATACTTTATTTATTTTCCCTTCATTTTCTTGAAGTTTTTTACCTGTGTACATTGCTGCAACTATAAGGCCTAAGAAAATAACAAATTCAAGTATCATCGTAAGTACATTTAAAGAATAAAGTACAATAACAATTGCTACACAGATTATAATATATTTATTTTTTACTATGTATTCTAATAATTCTTTCATTTATAGTCACCTTACACTTTCTTGTCAACTTGACTATATACTCCTTTAATTTTCACATTAACCTCTTTTATATCAACTGTTGTTTGTTTTAAAATACTTTCTTTTATATTTTTTTGAAGCTTATCAGTTAATGTTTGTACTACTGTATCTGGAAGTATGTATGAATAAAGATTTGCTACAACACCTTCTTGTGATATAGTTACAGAAACTTTAACATTTCTTAATGAATTATATGTTTTAGCTATACTAAGTATTAAACTTTCAAAAGTTTCTCTTGACATATATACAGTTCCTGTATCAAGTTGAAGTGCGATTCCTGATTTCATTTCTTCAGTTGCTTCTGGTTTTATACATATTGCAACAGCAATAATTACCATTACACTAGCTGCAAGCACATTCATTATAACTTTTTGGTTTAAAAATAAATCCTGTATAGTATTTGATATCATATTAAAATCTAGTACACCTGCTGAAATTAATATCATGCATAATGCTAAAGCAAAAACTACTATAGCAAATAAGCTTAAAATTATGTCTCTAAAAGTTTTCATACTTATTCCTCCAATTATTCTTCAGTTGAACCTTGTTCTTTCTTTTCAAATATAATTCCTTGTACGTTTACATTAACATTTGCAACTTCAAGTCCTGTCATGTTTTCAACAGATTTTTTAACAGCATTTTGTGCTGACCATGCTACATCTGGAATTCTTACTCCATATTTAACATTTACAAATAGATCAACTATAACTTTTTTACCTTCTAGTTCTATTTTAACACCTTTTGCATATTTTTTACTTGTACCTAAGATTTGGTTAATACCATCAACAAACCCTAAAGTCATTCCGGCAATACCTTCTACTTCAGAAGCAGCAAGTCCAGCTATAATACCTATAACATCTTCTGAAATGTTTAAGTTAGTAGCTATTTCAATATTAGCTTCTTCTGCGATTTCTTCTTCTACTTTTGTTTTTTCATTTGACATATTAAATTCCTCCTTAAATATAATACTAATTATGCAGTATTATTATATACTGCTATTATATCATACTTTATTTTAAAAGTCACATATTTCACTATACTTTCATAAATTAATATAATTATTTGTCACTATTTACATTAATCCATATTTTCTAGTTACACTTTTGAATTTCATATTAATCATTTTAGACCAAATTTTATATTCTTGTAAATCTTTAGAAATTATTTCTATTCTATATTCGTTCTCAGAAATTTTATTAATTCTTGCAATATCATTTTCTTCAAATCTAACTTTTTCAAAATATTCAGATTGATATGCAATAAATGTTTGCCCCTTTTTTTGTAACAATTTTGATGTATCTGTTGTAAATGTATTATCATTTTTAACATCTACTATTTCTAGTTTAACTTTTCTAACTTTATATTCTACATCATTAATTTTAGCAGCTCTAGCTTTGTCAAAACCAAAAAAGTTAGGTATTAAATCTTTAATATAGTTTGGTACTTTTATTAAATCTAAATCTTTTTCATTTACTTGTTTAGCTGGAAGTTCAAATATATAATTAGTAACCGAATTTAAATCTATTTTTTTATTTTTTAACACTTGATCTTCAGTTATAACATCTTCAACATCTTTTTTTAGAGTATCTTCTTTTTTAGTTTTTTTAGTTTGCTTTAATTCTATATTTGATTTTACAAAAAGTAATGAATCTAAATCTAGTGCTTCTTTACTATCAAATGTTGAATCTTCTACATCTTCTTCTATTTCTTTTAATTCTTCTTTATCCTCTTTTGAAGCAATATACTCTTCTTTTAATTTAATAGTAGCTATCTCTTTAGCTTTACTATTTACCTCATTCATAATATGTAATTCTTTTTCTTCCTCTATCACAGCATCTGTTATATCGATATCAAAATCAAAACTATTAAGTTCAATTTTAGGTAATTCTACTATTACATCTTCTAATGAAGATGTAGGTTTAACTTGCTCTTTTTCAGAAGTCTTAATATCAGTTTTACTTTTACCTAAAAATTCAGAAATACTTTTAACTTTATGTTCATATTGCTTTGTTGAAAAAATAACTTTTTCATCTATTAATTTAGTGATAAGTTTCTTATCTAATTTCTCAAAGTTAACATCTCTTATAGATAATAAAGTTTTTAATTTTTCTTTATACTCTTTTTTATCATCATTATTTGTTAAATCATATGATACTTTTACTACTGTTACTAAATCTAAAGTAAGAGCAGTCTCAGAAGTAGCACCTGATAGACAATAGAAATTAGAACTTTTAGCATGTTCAAATATAATTATATTTGTTTTTAATTCTATATCTTTATTATTATCATATACATAAATATCTTTTGTATATTCAAGTAAATTTTCAAGAAGTCCTTTTGTTGTATTTTTCTTATCAACACCAATAGTTAATATCAAATTAACTTTTGTATCTATTACATGTTCTTCTATTATTTTAAATCCTGACTCTTTTAAATCTGTAGCAAATATATACATTTTTTTTGCTCCATGCTCAATTTCACTTTTTATCACTTTTTCTAAACTAACTTCACCATTTTGAATTAAAAAATCTATTTTCATCTTAACCACCTTATATATTTATAATTTTACATTACTTTAATTTTATCATATTTATATTTTTTTTCAATACTTATATATAAATTATACCGCATTTAATAGCAATTTATGGATAAAAACAACATATATAGTATACAAATATCATCTTATATACTATATATGTCATATTAATCATTTTTATCTATTAATTGCACATTCAATTAATCTATCTATAAGCTGTGTGTAACTAATACCCATATTCTCCATCATCTTAGGATACATACTAATATCTGTGAAACCTGGCATAGTATTTACTTCATTAAAATATATTTCATTATTTGCAGTGACAAAAAAATCTATTCTAGAAAGTCCCGATAACTCAAGCTTTCTAAATATTAATTTTGAATATTGCATAATTTTATCTTGAATATCACTCGTTATATTAGCTGGAATTTGTGTGTATGACTCATTATTATTATATTTACTATCATAGTCATATACTTCTGTAGCTGAACATATTTCTCCTGGCACAGATATTATTAAATCTGTATTACCAAGAACTGCACATTCAACTTCTTTTTTATTCCCTACATATGTTTCTACTAAAACTTTTGTATCAAACGTTAAAGCATCTATAATACTTTCTATTAGTTCTTTTAAATTACTTGCTTTTTTTGCTCCATATGAAGAACCTTCAGCATTAGGTTTTACAAATACAGGAAATGTAAGATTATTTAGTTTCATTTTTTCTAATAAACTATCTTCAGTTAAAACATCATCACTTGATATAGTCATGTAATTTACTATATCAATTCCAATATTTTTAACTAATGTTTTAGAAAGTAACTTGTTATATCCAATAGCAGATCCTTCTACACTACAACCTATATACTTTATTTTAGCAAGCTCTAATAACCCCTGTATTTTACCATCTTCACCGTATTTACCGTGTAATATAGGAAGAGCTACATCAAATACATTTAACTCTTTTAATAAATCTCTCATTTCAAATAGATTATCAAAATCATTAGTCCAAGTATTATTTTTAAGTCTTTCTACATCACCAAAGTATCTATACCAAATACCTTGCTTTGTTATACCAATTAAAGACACATCATACTTTTCTTTATTAATATTTTTTATTACATTATATGCAGATTTGCAAGATACTTCATGTTCACTTGCCATACCTCCAAATATAACTACAATTTTTAATTTCATTTTACCACCACCTATTACATTATATAAATTCACTTAGAAACCATTTTAGTACTGTATCTTTTTTATTCTTTTATTTTATTTTATTTAATTTAATCAATATACTAATTGTTATACTTTATACCTAAATCTGCAAAAATAACTTTTTCAGCTTCAGTAGACTCGCCAGTCCATATAAGCTCTCCTTCTACAACTTTTAAATATAGTGCATGCTCATCTTTTATATCTGGTAAAATTTCTTTTATCGTTCCAGTTACATCACCATATTCCCAAATATCATAATTTAAAGTTGTAACACTTAACCCTTGTATAGTCAGTTCTACAGTTTTATTGTTTTTATATACTTCAAATACTTCATTGTACAAATACATATCATTTTTAAATATAGCTTCAGAACTTTGATTTATCATATCATTATTAACTGTTACATTAACAATTACAGTTACTAAAATAGCAAGTACTACTACTGAAAGTATAAGTATTATTACGGACACACCACTTTTATTATTCATATCAACACCTCTTTTAAATTAATTAACCTATTATATCAAGTGGGGTAAAGTTTGCCATCAATCTTTTAAAACCTGCAGTTTCAAAGTTAATTTCAAGCTTAAAATCATCACCCTCTTGTTCTATTTTTTCTATTATACCGATACCGAATTTTTTATGCTTAACTTTAACTCCAACTTCATATTTAGATATATCTTTTTTCTCTGAAGTTATATTGCTTTTTGTAACATTTTTAAGAAAACTATCCACACTAACACCATATTTTGGTTTAGTATCTGTAAAGAATTTACTTTCAGATTTTAAAGTAGAGGTAGAGCTATATGAACTTACTCTAGAAGCACTTGCATATTCTGAGTTTAAGTATGTATTTTTCTTTTCTTTACCTTGCTTATCACATAACTCTTCTGGAAGCTCTGAAATAAATCTAGAAGGTATAGTATAATTTGTACTACCATACATTGTTCTTTTTATAGCGTTAGAAATATATAATGTTTCCTTAGCTCTTGTAATACCAACATAACAAAGTCTTCTTTCTTCTTCAACTTCTTCATTTTCTTCCATTGATCTTTTAGAAGGAAATAATCCCTCTTCCATACCAATTAAAAATACTACATTATATTCTAAACCTTTACTACTATGAAGAGTCATAAGAGTAACAGCTTCTGCTGCATCATCTAATTTATCAACATCTGCTACAAGTGCTATACTTTCTAAAAAATCACCTAAACTATTATCAGCATTTTCATTTTCAAATTCAGTAGCAACCCCAACAAGTTCCATCAAATTTTCAAATCTGTTTTCAGCTTCTTTAGTTTTTTCTTCGTTTAGCATAGCTTCATAACCAGATTTTTTAATAATTTCTTTTATAAGTTCTGAAACACTAAGTTTATCTTTAAGTTCGATTAATTCTAAAGCAAGATTTTTAAAAGCTTCAATATTACCTGAACTTCTAAGAGTATAGTGTAAATCTTTTTTTATAGCTTCAAATAATGAAACATTATTATCTAAAGCAAGTGTTTCTAAAGAAGCAATTGCAGTATCACCTATTCCTCTTTTTGGAGTATTAATTATTCTTTTAAGTGCAATAGCATCGTTTGGATTTTGTATAAATCTTAAATATGATGTTAAATCTTTGATTTCTTTTCTAGCATAGAATTTAAGTCCACCTATTAATTTATATGGTGTACCAGATTTCATAAATACATCTTCAATAACACGAGATTGTGCATTAGTTCTATATAGTACAGCAAAATCAGAATATTTTCTACCTTCTTTTTTGCATATATCATCTATTTTATCTATTATAAACTCTACTTCATCATACTCATTTTCAGCAGTATAGCAAACTATTTGTTTACCTTCAGCATTATCAGTCCATAAATTTTTATCTATTTTAGATGAATTGTTTTTAATTACAGCATTTGCTGCATTAAGTATAGTTTTTGTACTTCTATAGTTTTGTTCTAATTTAATTATTTTACTTCCTGCAAATTCTTTTTCAAAATTTAATATATTTGAAATATCTGCACCTCTCCAACCATAAATACTTTGTGATTCATCACCAACAACACATATATTACCATGAAGACTAGCAAGTAAGCTAATTAAAGTAAATTGCAATTTATTGGTATCTTGGTACTCGTCAACAAGTAAATATTTAAATTTATTTTGATATGTAAATAGTATGTTACTATTTTCTAAAAATATTTTAACTGTTAATAATATGATATCATCAAAATCTATAGCATTATACTCTTTCATTTGTTTTTCATACATCGTGTATACAGTGGCAACTTGTGATCTAATGTAATCACTAGCAAATTCTTTTTCGTAATCTTTAGCACATTTCATATCATTTTTAGCATTTGAAATATGATTCCCAATGAAAGAAGGTGAAAATTTCTTCTCATCCATATTTAATTTTTTCAATATTTCTTTAATTAATTTTTCTTTATCTTGTTCATCAAAAATATTAAATTCTCTTGTGTATCCTAGTATTTCAATTTCTCTTTTTAAAATTCTTACACAAATACTATGAAAAGTTCCAAGCCAAACATCATTTACTCTTGGATCTAAAGCGAGTGCTCTTTCTTTCATCTCTTTAGCAGCTTTATTTGTAAAAGTAATAGCTAAAATTTCCCAAGGTTTTACTACATCTTTTTCTATTAAATAACCTATTTTATTTGTTAATACTCTTGTTTTACCACTACCAGCTCCAGCCAGTATAAGAAGAGGTCCTTCTATATATGCTGTTGCTTCTCTTTGTCTATCATTTAAACCATCTAAAAATTTACTCATTGTTTTCTCCTTTATGTATTTATTTCTATGGCTTTACCATAATCTATCATACTTAGATTTTCAAAATATTTATACTTGATATCATTACTATTTAATATATCTTTTAATTTTTCATATTCACTTATATTACATATATCTCCAAATATAATTAATGTATTATTTATATATGAAGTAGCTCCTCCAATAAACCCTTTCATATTAGAGTATGTACTTTTATCAATTAATAATTTTATATCCGAATCTTCATTTGAAACATAATGTACTATTTCATTTTTACTTTTTAAAAACTCAAATATTTCCTTATTTGAAGTTATAACTATTTTATCATCAATATTTAAACTAGAACAATTACTATATCCTTGATTTATATTAACCTTAATATAGTTATTTTTATCTATATATTTTAGTAGTGTTTCATCAGTATATTTAAAATTATGAAATACAAAATTTTTAAATTTAAACACATTATATTTTATATCATTTGGATATTTATCTTTGACATAATTACTTCCACATATTAATCTATCTTTTAAATCTAAATACTTATTATTATTAAAATATTCTTCATCTAAATACTCATATACTTCTTTACTAACAATTAAATCATTACCTAAATTACATATATGTATATCTGTATGTGAAGATATCTCATTATATATTTTACTATTAGTAATGATAGGAATAATCGTATAGTTTAACTCTTTAAAATATTCTAATTCTTCATCTCTTATTTTACTATCTACAAATAGATATTTCATAAATTGTATCCTCTTTCTTACTCATAACATTACTAATTTAAATATTTATTTTTATCTATAACATTTTTTTCTTTTTAAGTATGTATGTTATTATAAGTGTAGATATAATCATAACTGCTACAGTTACTGCAAACCCTCTTGCATCAGTAGGAAATGGAAAATCTAAATTCATACCCATGAAACTACTAATTAAAGTAGGCACAGCCATTATAAACGTAATAGAAGCTAAAAATTTCATAACAACATTTAAGTTATTTGAAATTATTGTTCCAAATATATCAATAATACCATTTAATATTTCACTATATGTACTAATCATTTCTATTGCTTGATTTCCTTCAATTAATGTATCCTCTAATAAATCTGCATCTTCTTCGTATAATTTTATACTTCTACCTCTATTTAATTTTTGTAATACCACTTGATTTGCTTTAAGAGAAGTTGAAAAATAAATCATAGCCTTTTCTAAATCTAATAATGTAAGTAAGTTTTTATGCTTCATAGACTTGTTCATTGCATTTTCAAATTCATCAATATCAGTACTAATGTATCCCATATAATTTATAAATTCTTTTGAAATATTATATAGTAATTGAAATACCAATCTTGATTTTTTTTCTGTTTCAACACTTAATTTTTTTCTAGACGCAGTTATTTCATCTATAACATTTATTTTAACTAAAGAAATAGTTATAAAGTAGTCATCTCTTACTAAAACCATACCAAGAGGCATTGTAGAATAAACTTTTTTTCCATCTTTCATTTCTGTAATGGGTACGTCAATATCTATAAGAACTGATCCTTCATCTTCATCTATATGGGGCTTTTCTTGTAAATCCAGTGGATATCTTAAAAGTTGTTCAGTAACATTTAACTTTTTAGTTACATATGCTATCTCCTCATCTGTAGGATTTACCATATTAATCCAACATCCTTTTTCTACAGTATTAATATTTTCTAATTTTTTTGTAACAATATTTGTTTTAAAAATATCTATCATAATTACCTCCTTAATTGTATTTTTAAATAAATTTATACTATAATTTTATTTTAATTCATTGTATATTTTAACTTCAATTTATTATATCATATATCCTATTAATTTTAAATAATTTATATTAATTCTAATAGTAATTAAAGAATTTAAAATAAAAATTGAGTAGTATTAATATTAATACTACTCTTAATTCTATAATTTTTTTATTTTAACAGCATTTCCTGTTTGTAATAACTCTAAATGATTAAGTGCTTTACCTGTTCCCATAGCAACACATGATACAGCATCTGCTGCAACTCTAGTAGGTATTCCTGTTTTTTCTTCTATAAGTTTATCAAGTCCATCTACTAAACCACCACCACCTGTGATGTATATTCCTCTTGTAGAAATATCTGCAAGTAATTCTGGAGGCGTCTCTTCAAGTAATGTATATATACCTTCCATTAATTGCTCACTACAATCTTTTAAAGCTTCTAAAATCTCATCTGATGTAACTTCAAGTTCTGTAGGAAGACCAGAAGTTATATCTCTTCCTTTTACATGCATAGTTTCGGTTAACGCTTTGGGATACATAGATCCTATTTTAACTTTAACATCTTCTGCTGTTCTTTCACCTATAACTAGATTTCTACTTTTCTTCATGTATTTAACTATAGCTTCATCAAACTTATCCCCAGCAACCTTAAGTGTTTTACTAATAACAACTCCACCAAGCGATATAACTGCAATATCTGCAGTTCCTCCACCTATATCCACTATCATTGAACCATATGGCTTTGTTATATCTATACCTGCACCAATTGCTGCAGCGAGTGGCTCTTCTATTAGATATACCTTCTTTGCTCCAGCATGAGTAGCAGCATCTATTACCGCTTTTCTTTCAACTTCTGTTATTGCTGCTGGTATACAAACCATAATACGTGGAGAAAAAATAAATCTACCACATACTTTTGAAATGAAATATTTAAGCATCTTTTCTGTTATTGTATAATCTGATATTACACCATCTTTAAGTGGTCTAATAGCTACTATATTTCCTGGAGTTCTACCAAGCATTTTTCTTGCTTCAAGTCCAACTGCCAAAACTTCATTTGTATCTTTATCTATTGCTACAACTGACGGCTCTCTAAGTACTATACCTTTACCTTTTACATATACTAATATTGTCGCTGTTCCTAAATCTATTGCTATATCTTGTGACATATTTTTCTCTAACCTGTATTAGAGTACTCACCACCATTTCCGTTGCTTTCAATTATATTACATTTTTATATCAATTTCAACTATTTACAACTTTTTTGTTTATATATTTACAAAAATACTACTTACTTAAAAGTTTTATAAATTACTTTTAAATTACAAATAATTAGATATCTTGCTCCCATATTTTATTTGAATTAATATAATATTTATCTTTCATAGCATTAAAAACACTATTTGTAACATAAGAAGATATATCTTGTTTTAAATCAAATAGCATTTTAACTGCAGATGATGATATATGTTCATATTTAATATCAGTAAATATTACAATAGTAACTATATCGTCACAAATACCTAAATTAAGTTTAGCTAGATTCTTTTCATACTCATAATCAACAGAGTTTCTTAAACCTCTAATTAATGCAGTACAACTATTAGTTTTAGCAACTTTAACTGTTGTTTCTCCCTTATCAATTTTTATAACTTCTACTCTATCTTCATTTTTGAAAATTTCTCTTATTTGACTTATTCTTTCTTCTACATTAAACATAGTCTTTTTTTCTGGATTGTTTGCTACAGCAATAATCACTTTAGAAAATATTTTCAAAGAATTTAAAACTATTTCACTATGCCCTTTTGTAAAAGGATCGAAGCTACCTGCATACATTGCTCTACTCATCTATTTGCACCTCCAAATTTTCTAAATCATTTACATCATCATTATTTAGTACAATATCAAACATATGATTATCATATTCATATGATGCTTTATCTCTTAATGCATATCTTTCCTCAGATATATTATCGCGACTTAGTATTCTTTTTTTACAGTTCTCGTCTTTAGCAACAAGTAATATTTTTGTGTTGCACTTATTAAAAAGTTCTGTTTTAGGAAGGAGTAACCAGTCTAGTATTATTACTTTTTGTGGTGTTTTATTAATTTCTTTTTCTATATACTCTTCCATATATTTCCATGTTATCTCTTCAAGTTTATCCATTGCTTTTTTAGAGTTAAACACTATATTACCTAGTTTAATTCTTGATACATTATCATTTTCATCTAATATATCACTACCAAACACTTTAATAATATCATTTTTTATTTGTTTTTCTTCATTTATTTTATGACCTACTTTATCAATATCAATATGTAGTGCATCATACTTTATAGCAAGTTCTTTAGCTAAAGTAGTTTTTCCAGTACCAGATTTTCCACATATTCCAATAATTTTTTTATTATTCATATACACTCCTTATATAACAAAACTCTCAGATATATATTACTGAGAGTTTTTATTTAATCTAAATAGATTATATTTAATTATATATTTTTTTATTTATTATCTACTTTGATTTTATCTTTTTTAAATAATAATGTAAGTAATATCCCCATACTAAACATAAATAGTGCCATTATTATAAAAGCATCTATAACTGCAATGTATGTAACAAGTGTAAGTATCACAAATATTACAAATGACATTACAAGTTTATACCATGATTTATCTATTTTATTACTAAACTTTGTGTATACATATTCTGTCATAAAACTTCCTACTACAAATGTAGAAATATACATACCTATGAATAAGAATGAAATATATGCTATTAGTAATGGTACACCTATCATATCAATACCTATTATAATTAATATAAAGAATATTACAACTAAAGGTACTACAAGTAGTATTGAACCTGCGCCCATTAAGAAAGTATATGGTAAATTACTTTTCACTTTATTTAATCCTTTGGTAAATATTGTAGTTTTACTTGATAGTATAAAATATATTAATGCAAGTATTAATGAATTTTTAAGTAAATTAAATATATCAATTTGTACATTTTCATTTGCACTATCTATCTGATTTAGTTTAATTATTTCAGCTTTAGAAAATTTCTCATTAAGTACAATATCATTAGTAGATTCGACATATATTTTTCCTGTTATATCTGATTCTTCTGAAATATTTATACTTACTAAACTTGCTCTTAAATCTGTTAAATTTGCATTTGATATATCAAGTGTATTAGAATACACAATTAAATTCCTACTTGATGATCCTGATATTTTTACGTTATCAGCAAATATGATTAAATCATCTTCTATAACTGCTGTTTCTTCTATAGTAACATTTGTAGCATATATAACACTAGCTTCTTTAACTGTTCCAGATATAACCACATTGGTTCCCATTATTGCAGTATTTTCTATTTCGCTATTTATTCTTACATCACTACCAGTAAATATTAAATAAGCTCCATTTAAAATATTATCTATATCTATATTTAAACCTGAAGCAAGTATCCCAGAGTGCTCTATTTGCTTATCCACTACTAATCTATTTGATGAATAAACTAAAAAAGGAACATTAATATCTTCTTTTTCACTAAATTTGTAAATACTATCTGTCATCTCTATTTTCATCATTGAAGCATTTACATTTATCAAACTACTACTTACAAAAATAGTTATTATAGTAAGTAAAACAATTTTAAATAACTTATTCATAAACTTACCCCTCAATCTTACTTAAATAATATGATGCGTATGTACCAATCGCAAAAGTTATAATTGCTACAATTACAGTAATAACATTAACACCCGTAAAACTCATTTCTGCAATAACTGCAAATGGACTTGCTATTATAAGTCCTAGTATAGCAAATGTTGCCATTTGTTTATGTTTCTTAAACAACCATTTTATTGCTTTAGCTATAATTACAACACCTAATATTATCCCAATACCAAGTGGAATTGCTAAGTATAAATTACTCATTAATTCCGGAATATTAAATTTAACTAAATTTGATATTGTGTCTTTCCCTAAATTAACAACCGAATCATAATATCCAAGTGTCATAAGAACCATAGAACCGCTAACTCCTGGTATAACCATAGTAGCTGCTGCAATTGTTCCTAAAAAGAAATATATTATAGGATTTGATGCAGATGCACTTGATCCAAGTAAACTTAAATATGGAAGTGATATTACTAAAGCTCCCATTAAAACTGCAACTATTATATTAGTTTTTGTTATTTTCTTTTTATCTACTTCTTTGAACATAAGTGGAATTGCTCCCACAATTAAACCTATGAATAAAGCTGTTGTTGGCACTTCAAATGTTTCTAATAAGTATGATATCCCAAACATACCTGCAACTAGCCCCACTACTATACCCACAATATAAATCCAAATAGATTTAATAACTTTAATTGGATGTTTTACAACATCAGTTATCGCATCTATTAATTTATCATAAATGTTCATTACAACTGCAAGTGTACCACCACTAAGTCCTGGTATTATATTTGCAATCCCCATTAATGAACCTTTTAACATTTCAATAATTAATTTCAAAATAAATCCCCCTTTTTCCTTAAACATTATATCATTTTAATATATGTTTTACAATAAAAATACTATAATATTATAAAGAATATATATCAGAGTCTTCAATAGATAAATAATTCTTATGATTTTCTTTATCAACAATTATTTTAAGTAATTCTTTATCATTTTCAATACCCAAAGTTTCATTACCTATTAATAAGTTTTGATAAAACAACATAAATGATTCTTTTGTACTAAGTTTATATACTTTTCCTTCTTCATCTTTTGATTTATCTGTATAATATACTCTGTACACAGGCAAAGATTTTTTTAACTTTTCTTTTCTTTCTTCTTTTAATGATTCTGATATATTTGAATCATCAATTCTTAAAAATTCTGGTATTTGTTTTATTTTAGGTTTAACTACAGAAGATGTCACTTTTTGTTTAACATGATACTCTGAAGATTTACCTCTATTTGATTCTTGATATGCTTCTATAGTTTTACCTTGAACTTCAAATGGTATAAATATATTTTCACCTTCAGAATCTGTTAAATTAATACTAAGGCAATTATGGACTGCTGTATAACCATTATATTTTCTTTTGATTTCAAGTTCATCCTTAATATCTTTAACATGAAGTGATTTTATATTTTTAAAAGATGCTAAATGTTTTATAATATAATCAGCTATAATTTCTTTACAATCTTCATCTTCACGCATAATTCTTTCTTCACTTCTTTGAATTATGGTGTTTTTAGTTTCCATTTCTCTTTTTCTGTTTTCTAAACTTTTTTCTAAATTTTTATAGTTAGTTGATAAATATTCTTGTGTTTCATTTAAATAATCAACAAACTCTTTTGATAATTTATCAGTTTCAGCTTTAGCTATCATTTCACCATTTTTAAGGATTAGATGTTCTGCTTCTTTTAATCTATCTTTATAATTAGCAATTGTTTTATCATTATTTTTTGAATCTTCTTTATATCCTTCACAAGTCTTTTTTGTTTCTTCTCTTTTATTAATAAGTTCTTGTATCCTAGAATCGAAGTCTTCATCATTAACACTAACTTCATTTGGAACAGATTCTACAACTACACTTATACCAATTATATCTTTCATTATATAATCCTGCATATCTTCCTTAGATCTTGTTTTTAATATATTATCAATTTTGTTATTTAAACTATCTTCAGATTTAATTCTAGAAAACAATCTAAAATTAACACCTGGGAATGTTTGTTTTACATCTTTAGCAATTTGTATCATTAAAATATCTACTATTTCCTCAAGATTTTTTATATTTTTATAACTCTCTAAAACTCTTTGTTTTACATTTCTTTTTATTTCGTCTTCTACTTTTAATTCTTCTCTTATTTTGCCTACATCTATCAATTTTAGCACTCTCCTATTTATGTAGCAATTATACCACTTTAAAGCTAATTTGTCAACATAATTATTGTCATTTTTTGGTATCTCTGCTAATAATGAGTTATTTTATTTACATTTACTTTTAAAAGTGATATAATATAAGTGAAGTAGTGAATTATTTGAAAATCTACAAGCAAATGAAAGGGAATCAGATTTATATGATCGGTGTGAATGCTTTTATTATTCAAAAGAATCCTAAAGATCGTATTATGATACCCACCTTTATTATAAAGGATTTTTCATCTATCACTACTTCTTTTTATATACATAAAATTTGTTTGAAATTATTATTCACATAAAAACACATCTAATATTAACTTAGATGTGTTTTATCGTTATTATTTAAATATGTTATTAAATATTCTAATTCTTCATTTATAAATTTATCTGCTATGTATCCTATTGTATTATATGTTTCTTCAGGTTCTAAAATATCAAAATTAGTCTCTTTTAATTCCGCTTTAATATCACTATCAAAAGTTTCTTGCCAACAATACTCTTTACGATCATCATACATTTCATAACCTGTAGATGGTAATTTTTTCGGAATAATATTAAACAAATCTAATATATCTTTCTCATTATCAAACATGTACATATTTGTATGAGCATATACATCTTGTATATATCCCTTAGCAAAATCTTTTGCAGACCATAGTAATTCTTCTTTTGGATGATATATACTATTATCTTTCCAACTAACTTTTTTAAATAATAAATCTACTAAAAAATAATGATCAACATATAAATGTAAATATATACCTAAAGTAAGAGGAGATGGATTTTCTAAATATGCTTGTTTAGCTTCCTGAACATCAACTAGTAATAGTGGGCAATCTAAATATTGCTTCCTATAATGTCCCTCATTCTTAACACAGCCTCTAACTTCATCTGGAATAATATTTCCAGCATAAAAATCTAATGTTTCTTTTTCCTCAAATTTGTTTTCTAATACTTTAGCTACTTTTCTTGCAGCACTCAAATGTAATAATAATCCTGCCACTTATTTCCTCCTTTTTTAATAAATAATTTTAACATCTATACATTATACCATTTTTTTTTTTATTTTCAAGTGTAACTATCTATTTAAAAACTAGAAGCTTATACATTTTGGGATAATAAATATCTCGCTTTAAAAATCAATTCTAAAACGAGATATATATAATTTATTTAACGAATTTTGAATTTACCATATTTATATTAGTAGAATTCATAAATTCATAGTTAGTGTATAAAGTTATTACTTTACTTAAAGTAACATCTTTTACTGTAATTAGTTCTTTTGCTAGAGACTTCGATTCGATAACACTTACAATTTGAGTAGTAGTAGAGCCATATGTTCCTCCATCAATATTAAAATTAACAGAGTTTACTGTATCTAAAGCAGTTATATTAACTACACTATTTGATATAGTATATATACCACCTAGATTGCTACTATCAATTATTTTATAACTATTATCTGTTGCAAAGTTAATATTTAGTGGAGAGTTTAATGTGATAGTATATCCATTTAAATTAAGAATTCTATCTTTACCAGTTACATTTACTATTTCAGAAAAATCATTTAGTACTATATCTGTATCAAGTATAATTTCAGTAACTTCCGGATTTACTAAAGCAAGCTCTAAATCTTTCACTGTATATATATTCTCTGTTGGTAAAAACGCCGGTTTTACTGCTACATTGGAAATAATCAAATCACCTGATTTTTCCATAGTTTTCCAAGTGCTACCTGTTTTATCATTCCAAAGTTTTGTAGCAATCCTTTGACCAGCTACTGATGAAGCTATATTAAGCTGAGCATCAAAACCAATAATACCTACTTCATCTATTGGAAGTGTTACGAGTAATTTATATCCTGTCTCATCTATCATAGATATTACTGTAGTTCCTGTAGGAACATTTTTTGAAGTACTTGCAATTTGACCATCTGCATATACTTTTATAGCAGCATCATTGCTATCATATGAAGTAGTATTTTTTTCATTACCCATGTCAATAAATAATTCAACAGTATCACTGTTCCAAGAAGCAGTTTGATGTTTAAAAATATCGTCATCTATAACATCTATTAAAAAGTATACATTTTGAGAATCATTTAAAGTTTTAATAGTTATATCTGATTTTTCTACTACATCATATTCAATAATACTTTCAGGGATTGATGGTAAAAATACTGTATAGAAATCTGTCATAATATTTGCATTTGTCCAATTTCTATCAACTATACCATCTACTGTAGCAAATAACGCTTCTGATTGTTTAGCAATATATTCTTCTTCAAGCACAATTTCTTCATTCGATAATATTAAGTTTCCTGATCTTTCCATGTATTTATTTGTTGTACCAGTAGGATCATTCCAAGTTTGTGCTCCATTTCTTTTCTTAGTTGCTAGCGTAGCATCATTTAACTGGATATCAAATCCAATTACATTATCACTACTTATTTCTACTGTAGCAATTGGAACTTTAACTAAAATAGCATAACCTTTATCATCAATCATAGATGATGCAGTTGCACCTTGTGGAATATTAAATGAACCTGATGATATTACTCCTTCTGGACTTATAATCATCTTGTTGTAACTAGGATCTTTTGCAACATCAGCCTTAACATTCATAAAGTCTAAGAAAATTTCTACTGAGTCCCCATTCCAAATATTTTTTTCATATGGAGCAACATATATACTAGTATCTGTAACTTCTGCTAGAATATATAGGTATTCATCATCCCATAAAGTTTTAGCTGTTAAGGTTGAAGTTTGTGCTTCCGGGCCACCAACTATAGGGTTAGTAGCTGTAATAACATTTGCTTCTTCCCAAATAGGATCTGTTATATCTGCTGGAGTAGCTTTAAATGCTGATGTTTCTAAAGGAGCTGGGATTTCTTCTTTAACTGCACCTTCAATTTGGGTTTCTGCAGTTCTCCAAACACGAACATAATCGATATAATAATCACCTGTAAAACGACCTGTTTCATCATAATAGAAATTCTCTTGAGTAGGAAGACCTTTCCATGTAAATGTTTCCATGTCAAACATAAGATACATTTCTTCTGTAAATCCATCATTTGTTTTTGTATGGATTAATTCACCATCAAAATAAAATTTTAACCATTCAGGACCAAATTCGAATCCATAAACATGAAAATCTTCGGTTAAATCAACATTTGTGTTATAGGTATATGGACTATTCCTATAATCTGTTTTACCCGTTTCAGAGTAATGCGTATTGATAGGATATTTAGTAGAATACGAAGGATCGTTTTTAGCTTTTCCAACTTGCTCAAAAACATCAACTTCTAAAGTTGTATCTACATCATTATCACTATCATTTGCCCTTGTTCTAAACCAAAATGAACTAGTCATAGATATTGGTGCAGTTCTAGTTTTTACTTCATAATAACCATATCCAGTTTTTTGTGTACTTGATGCCATTGCTGCTTCATATTTATCTGCTGAAGGCATATCCGAAGTTAAGATTAAATATCCATCTTCAACTCGTACATTGTCTTTAACAAAATATGATGGTGCTCTACCGCTCCAATTGTACATGCTGTAATTTTTCCACTTTGTCGTGTCTAATTTTGAAGATGTAAACTCATCAGAAAAAGTTTCAGATAACATCCAATTCATAGTATTACCACTATCGGACATAGGTAATACAGAAGGATTTTCAGTGAGAATTTCATTTGTCGGATTATTTACATATGAACTTCCAAATGTAGTATCTGTAACATTTGAATTTGCTGCTACTGCAATTGTACTAAACATTCCTGCAGTAACGACCCCTGCTAGCATAGCTGCTATAACTTTTTTAACCATGTTTTTTCTCCTTAATCTTAATCTAGATTAATACCTACCCACAAACTTTTATGAGTATCTAAAAATATTTAATCTGATATAATTATATCACAAAATTTTATTTTTCAAATTTTTATTTGTTATTTTTTATTTAATTTTTATATTGCATTTTACTTTTCCCTTTATTAAAATATATATAAAAAGCAGAGCTTTTACACTCTGCTAATTCTTATTTTTTCTTTGATTTACCGTAGTAAACTTTTAAATATATTTCTTTTAATTCTTCCATTAATGGATATCTAGGATTAGCACCTGTACATTGATCGTCAAATGCATCTTCTACCATTTTATCAAGTGAAGACAAGAAATCTTCTTCTTTTATTTCATAATCTTTAATAGATTTTTTTACTCCTACTTTAGCTTTTAAATCTTCTATTTTTTCAAGTAGTTTTTCAAATTTATCTTGATCTGTTTTTCCTTGTATACCTAAGTAATCTGCTATCTGTACATATCTTTCTAATGTTTTAGGATATGCATATTGAGAGAATGTCCCCATTTTTGTAGGTTTATCTACACTATTAAATTTCATTACTTCTGTTATTAAAAGTGCATTAGCTATACCATGTGGTAAATGATGATATCCACCTAGTTTATGTGCCATTGAATGACATATACCTAAAAATGCATTAGCAAAAGCCATACCTGCAAGTGTAGAACTATCTGCCATTTTAACTCTAGCTTCTACATCATGTTCACCATTTTCATATGCTCTTGGTAAATATTCAAATATATTTTTTATAGCTTTAAGCGCTAACCCATCTGTATAGTCACTTGCTAAAATAGATGCATATGCTTCTAAAGCATGTGTTAAAGCATCTATACCAGAAGCCGCAGTTAATCCCTTTGGCTGAGTCATCATAAAGTCTGTATCAATTATTGCCATATCAGGCATAAGCTCATAATCAGCTATTGGATATTTAGTATTTGTTTCTTCATCTGTTATAACTGCAAAAGGAGTTACTTCTGAACCTGTACCAGAAGATGTAGGAATAGCTATAAATGTTGCTTTTTTACCCATTTTAGGGAATGTGTAAATACGTTTTCTAATATCCATAAATCTCATAGCCATATCCATGAAATCTACTTTTTCATTTTCATACATTATCCACATAATTTTAGCAGCATCTATTGCAGAACCACCACCTAAAGCAATTATTGTATCTGGTTTAAACTGTTTCATAAAGTCTACACCTTTTTTAGCACAAATAATTGTAGGATCTGGATCAACATCGAAGTATACAGCATTATCTATTCCCATTTCATCTAGTAGATTAGTTACTTTTTTATATGTTCCTGAAGTGAATAAATAGTTATCTGTAACAACTAGTACTCTTTTCTTATTCATTACATTTTTAAGTTCATTTAAAGCTGTAGATAAACAACCTTGTTTAAAATATATTTTTTCAGGTGTTCTAAACCAAAGCATATTTTCTCTCCTTTCAACAACTGTCTTAACATTTAATAAATGTTTAACACCAACGTTTTCTGAAACTGAGTTTCCTCCCCAAGATCCACAACCAAGTGTAAGTGAAGGAGACATGCTAAAGTTATATATATCACCAATTCCACCTTGTGCTGATGGAGTATTTACAACTATTCTACTTGTTTTCATAAGTTCATAGTATTTAGCTAGTTTTTCTTTCTGAGTTTTTTCATTAATATATATAGATGATGTATGACCATAACCACCGTCACGTACTAATACATCAGCTTTCTTACAAGCATCTTCAAATGTTTTAAATTTATACATAGCAAGCACTGGTGATAATTTTTCATGAGCAAAAGCCTCTGATCTAGATGTACTTTCAACTTCACCTATTAATAGTTTTGTATCATCAGGTACTTTTATGCCAGCCATTTTAGCAATATTTACAGCTGACTGACCAACTATTTTAGAATTAAGTACTAATTTATCATTTTTACTAATTAAAATAACATCTCTTAATTTATCTGTTTCTTTCTTATTTAAAATATATGCTCCTCTATAGCTAAACTCTTCTTTAACTTTATCATATATTTTTTCATGTACTATTACTGATTGCTCAGAAGAACATATCATACCATTATCAAAAGTTTTAGAATGTATTATTGAGTTTACAGCAAGTCTAATATCTGCTGACTCATCAATTACTGCAGGTACATTTCCAGCTCCAACACCAAGTGCGGGTTTACCAGAAGAATATGCAGCTTTAACCATTGATGGACCACCTGTTGCAAGTGTAATATCTGCTTCTTTCATTAATAGATTAGTAAGCTCTATACTTGGTTCTTCAATAAATCCTATAATGTTTTTAGGTGCACCAGCTTTTACAGCTGCTTCTAATAACACTTTAGCAGTGTATACAGTTGATTCTTTAGCTGTTGGATGTGGACTAATAATAATACCATTTCTTGTTTTAAGTGAAATAAGTATTTTAAATATAGTTGTAGAAGTAGGGTTTGTTGTAGGTATAACCGCAGCAACAACTCCTATAGGTTCAGCTATAACTTTTTTACCCATAGCATCATCTTGCTCTAAAACACCACATGTTTTTGTGTCTTTATATGCATTGTATATATATTCTGCAGCATAGTGGTTTTTGATAATTTTATCTTCCACTACACCCATTTTAGTCTCTTCCACTGCTCTCTTTGCAAGATCAATTCTATGATTATTTGCAGTAAGAGCAACCGCTTTAAATATTTTATCTACTTTTTCTTGTGAATAAGTAGAAAATTCTATTTGTGCTTGTTTAACTTCTCTAAGCTTTTCTCTTAAAGTCATTTCATCATTTATTTTATTCATATTTCCTCCTATTATTTTACATACATAAAATTATTATATCATTTAACAAATTCTAAGTAAAGAACTATATTTATATTTTTTAATAGTTAATATATTTTAGCACTTTAAATTATATATATTTTACGCAATATTATAGATAATAGTATAGGTTTTATATTATTCTTCATATTTAATTATTTTTTCTAGTTTTTTTTGTAATTTTGTTTCTATTCTTGAAACGTAACTTCTTGAAATATTAAGTATATCAGCTACTTCTTGTTGAGTTTTAGATATATTATTATTAAGTCCATATCTCATTACCATTATTTCTTTTTCTCTTGGCTCAAGTTTAGTATTAATATATTCAATCATTTGTTTAGTGAGTATACTATTATATATAGTTTCAATGGGGTCTTTTTCATTTAACACAAGGGTATCAAGTAATCTCATATCATTACCATCTTTATCACTTCCTATAACACTATCCATTGATATATCACTTTTTGTTTTTTTACTCCATCTAATATTCATAAGTATTTCATTTTCAATGCATTTAGAAGCATAGGTAGATATTTTAAAACCTTTTTCTTCACTAAAACTATTTATTGCTTTTATTAGGCCTATTGTTCCTATTGATATATAATCTTCAAGTTCTTGCTCACTAGAGCTATATTTTTTAGCAATATGAGCGACTAATCTTAAATTATGTTCAATTAATTTATCTTTTGCTTCTTTACTACCTTCAAAATATTTTTTTAAATAGTACTCTTCTTCAGTTTTACTAAGTGGTTTAGGATATAATTTTTCTGTTTTTATATATCCAAACAGTGCAAATATATTTCCAAACAATTGGCTTAATATTTCAAATATCATATTTCTACCTTCTTCCTTATTATTACAAAATATGACAATTAGACATAATTAAGTACTGTGAAATAAAAAAATCATCTAATACCTAAATATTAGATGATTTATTATTATTTAAATTATATAAATACTATTTTATTAGAACAGTATCATAGTTTAATTCATATCTTAGTTTATATCTCTTTTTCTAAATGATTCAAACATTGTTATTAATAATAGTACTACTGTAACTCCCAGAACGACGTATGTTAAACTAAGTGGTAATTTGTCTGCAGCAGTTAAATATGCATCTCCAGGCGGAATAATTCTATTTGCTAAATTGAAATGTTTAAATGGTAAATAATTAAATATTTTTGTATTTAACATTGCTTCTATAATTTCAATAGCAATAGGAATACCAATATATGTTATTAGTGTAAATGTATTTGCCATAGCAACACTTCTAAATAATGTAGATAACGTTACACCTAATAAAATATATATTATTATTTCTGGTAATTTTAATAAGTATCTACTTAACATATGCATATTAGTATTCATTATTTGTACTTCACCATTACTTACATATAGGTATTCATTTGCAGCATTTGAATATAGTATGTTACCTATAAGAACAGAAACTTGTGATAGTATAATTGTAATGACTATTAATAATATAAAATAAGTTAATAGTTTTGATAGTAAAATCTTATATCTTTTAAACGGAGTTAAAAGTAAAAATTTAATTGTACCTGATGATTGTTCTTCTGCTATTGAAGCAGTAGCTATTATTATAAACAATATCATAATAACAAACATAGAAATTTCTAAACTTAACATATCAAATGTATATCTATCAAACTCATTTTCAGTAGAATCTAGATTTTCTGAATAATTCATAGGTATATTATTATCTAATCTATAAAGATTAATAAGTTTATCATTTTCTAAATCTTGTCTAATATCATCATTTATAAATTCAAAGCTATTAGAAATTATATAACCTTTTTCTAAAGTTTCATCAATCTCTTTATTTTCAGCAAGTAATATTGATTTATACGAAGCATAAGATGGTGCATAGTACTGATTTTCATTTTGTACAACTCCATATTTTAAATTTTCTTCTTGAATAAGCATTTGCTTATTATACTCTTCTTCACTAATAAACTCATTACTATAATTAGATTCTATAATACTTTTATTATATGCTATATAATCCTCAAAACTTCCATTTTTTATTAAGTCAATTTCTTTTTTTATAGTTTCATATTCTTTATTAAATACCTGTTCTGGAATCTCATCAGATATATTATCTAAAGAATCAATTACATATGATATTCTATTTTCAACTTGTGTTACAAGAACTGATACATAATTGCTATACTGCTCACCATAATCAATATTATTATCTTTAATATAGTTATATAACATAATACGTTCTTCAATAAGTGTTTTCGTATTGCCTGTAGATTCAGTTAATCTATTATTATCATTTTCAAGCATTGCATCTATATATGCATACTTTGATTGACCAGTAGAAAAATCATAATATGCAATATCTACTAATAATGTCATTCCATATGAAAGTAACATTGTTAAAAGTGCTATTACAAGAAGAACTACAGTATATTTTTTCTTAAATATTTTTACTATTTCATTAATAATTAATCTTAACATATACTATTTTTCACCTCCTGTAACTTTTAGGAACTCATCTTCTAATGAGTTTTGTTTTTTATTAAAGTTAAATATTTCAACTTCACAGCTAATTAAATCTAAAAGTAGATTTTTAGTTGATCTTTCATTTTTAACAATAACTGTATTATCTTCTATTGTAATTTCATATTTATCTTTTAGAATTTCTTGCACTCTATTTGCATTATCAACTTCAACAATATAAGATGGAATTTCTTCCTCTTCTATAGATTTAGTTAAACTTTCGATTTTAATAAGTTTTCCTTTATCTATGATTGCAACTTTATCACACATAAGTTCTACTTCACTTAGCATGTGTGATGATACAAATACAGTTATTCCCTTATCATGAGCTAAAGATTTTAGTGTTTCTCTAAGCTCTTTTACTCCTTTAGGATCAAGACCATTTGTTGGTTCATCAAGTATAACAATTTTAGGAAGATGTAGAAGTGTAACAGCAAGAGCTAGTCTTTGTTTCATACCTAGAGAATATTTTTTTACTTTAT
Source organism: uncultured Clostridiaceae bacterium (assembly GCA_964371585.1). GTDB lineage: Bacteria > Bacillota > Clostridia > TANB77 > CAG-465 > RGIG5057. The sequence goes on along the minus strand of CAYJMD010000001.1, from coordinate 12,118 downwards.
CTTTAATTCTTTCCTCTAATCCTACTTGTTTAACAACTTCATCTATTCTTTCTTTGCTTACTTTATGAAGCCTAGCAAATAGTTTTAAATTATCAAGACCAGACATATATTCATAAAGATTAGGATTTTCAACTATAGCACCAACATGTTTAATAGCTTTTTCAAAATCTTTAACAACATCATGTCCATCAATACTAATACTACCTTTATCAATACTAATCAATCCTGTTATCATTTTTATAGTAGTAGTTTTACCAGCACCATTAGGACCTAAAAATCCATATACTTGACCTTTCTCAATTTCTAAAGATAAATCATCAATTATAGTTTTCTTTCCAATTTTTTTACTTACATTTACTAATTTTAAAATTGTATTATCCATATTTAAAAGCCTCCCATATATGTATTTGGTAATCCATCAGGCATTATATCCTCTATAGTAAGATCATATACAATTTTATACTCATTACCTATTTTTTCAAAAATAATTTGACAATAATCTGATCCTGTATTTTCTCCTTTTATAACAGGTAAATCGTATATAGAAATTGACTTATCAAGACCTATCATTTCTCTTTTTTCATATTTTACATTTGTATTTGCAGTAAAATCTACTAGTATATAATTGCCATCAACTTTAATATTTCTAATCTCAATTAATTCTGATGTATATTCTTGTAGCATATATTCACCAGCATATTGACTGTCTAGATTAGCTTTATAATTATTATATACTTCATCTATTTTATCTTCAACTACATATTTAGTAAGTTCATTTTTTATTGATTCTAATCTTGAATCATATAACATTTTATCATATTTAGTATTAATGTCTTTTACTTCTTCAGGTATTAAAAAATATGTTTCATGAACTTTAAGGTAATCAGTTAAAATATTAGTTATTTCTTCTTTATGCTTATTTATACTGTTACCATCGATTATTCCTAAAATAATCACTCCAATTAATGCAATAATAATTAATATTACTCCTAAATTAATCTTTTTCATTTAATTCCCTCCATTATATTATTAATTATACTTCTTTAAAAAAGTATTGTCAAATAGTTATATAATAAACAATATATTTCTTTAATATTTTATTTTTTTGTGTTACTATTTCTTATACTCTTTTTAGCTCCATTACTATTTTTCATATTACTATTTACTCTCATATTACTTGTTTTACATTTATTACAATTACATGGAATTTTTTGTTTATTATAGCAATCACATTTATTACAATTTTTAATCATATTCATATTGTTACTACTATGACAATCACACTTACATTCTTTTACACATATCTCTTTGCATACGCATTTTTCTGAGCATTTCTCTTGATATTTAAGCTCTTTTTCATACATTGAATCAACAGTTTTTAATTTGTCAATTAAAGTAGTTTCAAAACTTTCAACTTTACCTAATATTTTTTCAAGTGAACTAGTAAGCTCAAGTATATTATCTGGATCACACTGACATTTACAATTACACACAAAAAAATTAACTAACTGACTTTGAGCAGTTAATATTTCAGATATAGCTATTTCTTCTAAAGCTACAGAAGATAGTAATAGGTTTAGAATATCAATTCTATCTAAATTTATAATAGGATCTATATCTGGTATTTTAGGCATAGACATAATTAATATTCACCCCTCTTACTAATATAATATACATTATATATATGTAATATAACTATTATGGACTTTTATGTATATTCCTTGCTTTTTAAAATTATGTGTGATATACTAAAAAAAAAAAATAAAATACAAGAATAATTATTCTTAGTAGAAAGGACTAAATTATGGAGCAAACAATATTTTTCGCAAACAAAAGACCTTATTTAACTATGTATGAACTTATCGAGGAATTCAATAAGATTTATTTACCAAAAAAGGAATTTGATCAGCATTACTTTAAAACGACTTCTGCACTAAGAGAAGCTATTATCAATAGTACCTATGATGCAATTGCAAAAGAAAGAGAATTATTTACTTTGTTAATATACTATTTAACATCAGAAAAAGAAACCTGCACAAAAAGTATAGAGTTACTTGAGTACTATAATAGATACTTCTATTATGACAAACATCTAGCTTGGCTTCTTAGTGATTTCTATGTTTTAAACCACTTAATACTACTAGAGATAGATTTAGAAGCATTAACTAAATTTTCTAAAGTACTACTTAGTGTACGTGGTGTATACTTTAATAAAGAATCTTGCAGAAGTATAGTAAGTAAAAGTATTTATCTTTTAAATCATACATCTTGCACAGAAATGCAGAAGATACTTATACAGCATATTAATCATTTTAGTAAGTTAAATCCTGAAGAATAACTATGAATATAATTAATACTAATGTAAATTAATCATAGTGATTTTAATAAATCAAAAAAATATCTAGAATAATTTCTAGATATTTTTTCAAGTTTATTGAAAAGTTTTATTAAAATTATAATAATACTTTTTTAAATTTTAATTACATTTTAAATGTATCAGCTATATACTCACAAGTTTTAAAATTGTTTGTTGTAATATATCCAGGTTTTGAATTAATTACATCAGTTAATCTATTTACAATAGTTGCACATGTAAGTTCAACAGTACAAGGTTTATTTATAACTACAGTTGTATCTGGCTCTCCATATACAGTCCATTCATTTTTATCAAATTCAGTTTCATCATAAACTTTACCTATACATTCAGCTTCTATTTCGATACCTTCTTTAGTCATTGTAGTAACAATAGCACTCATACCTGTAGCCATTCCAGCTTTTATATTCATACCTAAAGTAGAAGAATCTAAATCTTTAGTATTTGTCATAGGAACTGTTTTTTGAGTTTGTGATATCACAGTAAGGCCTAATCTTTCTGCAATCCAGTATGATGCTGTCCACATGTATGAAGGTAAAAATTCACCTTTTTGTATAACCGTATCTCTTTCTTCTTTTGAAATTCTATCAGCACTTGCAATTTCTTTATCAAAATCTTCAAGACTAAGACCAGCACCATGTGCTTTAGCAAGAGCAATACCATAATCTTCAACATTATAGCTTGAACTTCCTTTTATTTTAGTTATTTTATGAGTACTTCCTGCAATAGTCGCAATAAGATTTCCCCAGTATACATCTTGATATCCAGCACCTGTTAAAGTACAATTATTTTCTTTAGCAATTTTATCTAATTCTATAGTTACATTAGGATTAGAATTCATAGGATAGAAAGCTTCTTCACATGTAGAAATAGCATTTATTCCTAGTTCTGCACATATTTTATATGCTTCATAAACATCAGACATTAAACTCATAGTTGTTATAATACAAATATCAGGTTTAGTTTCTTTAAGTATGTCTCTTGCATCATTAACATGATTAATTACAACACCTTTATCTTCTGTTTCCATTACACTTCCTATGTCTTTACCAATAATAGCGTCATTAATATCAAAAGCTGATACTATTTGACCACCTTTTTCATACACATATCTCATAGTGTATTTACTCATTTTTCCTGCACCATATTGTGCTACTTTAATCATATAATCACTCCTTCATTTATAATTATTACCAATTATTTGTAAATAATTACTTATTTTCATTATATAAAGAAAAAAATAATATTTCAATCAATAATTATATTTTTTTAATATTTGGTAGTAAATTAGCAGTTTAAATTTAAATACAATACAGTACCAACTATTATAATATTATTCCAATAAGTCTAAAAAAGATTAAACTTGACATAATACTACTTTTGTTGTATAATATACATAGCAAAATTTTATGCTTATCTAGAAATTTTTAGATAATACAAACTAATTTATTTAAGGAGTGTTAATTATGACAACAGAACAAATTGCAAAAATCACTAGTATTATCGCTGAAAGAATCACTTTAGCAAATAATTTAAAAGCGGAGGAAATCTTAACGATTGAAGAATTAATAAGATACTATCTCGAAGAAAGATTAAATGACTCCCCAATTGTTTTAATGTTTTCAAACAAATTAGATGAAGACATACTTAAACTTGGGACAATATTTAAAAATCTTGTATTTCCAGATAAACTGCTTATTACTATTCAAAACGGAATTGTCTTTTATATTTTAAATGAAGACGCACCTATAGAAATTAAATAAGGAGTGTTAAAATGATT
>CAYJMD010000001.1:0-7864 GCA_964371585.1 uncultured Clostridiaceae bacterium | reverse complement strand
AACAAAAAAACGGATAAATATTTATCCGTTTTTTCTTTTAATCTCTATATTCCATTTGGAATCCATTTACGTCTATTGTATCTCCGTCTTTTAGTCCTCTTCTTCTAAGCTCAGTCATTACCCCTAATTTCTTAAGTATTCTAAGCATATATTGTCTAGATTCAACATCAAATACATTAACTTTAGTCATAAGTCTTTCAACTGGTGCTCCAGTAACTTTAAACCCTTCTTCTATTTCAGAAACGAACCATTCTTGAGAAACTTCTTCCTCAGTATCTTCTTCTACTATTACTATATCATCTTTTGGTATAGTTTTAAGTTTTTCTCCAACATATTCAAGTAACTCTTCAATTCCTTGTCTAGTTACAGCTGAAATTACAAATAGTTTAACTTTATCTTTTTTACACTGTTTTTCTAAATCTTTTAAATAACTTTCATCAACTAAACTATCCACTTTATTAGCAACAACTATTTGTTCTTTACTTGCAAGTTTTTTACTATAGTTTTTAAGTTCATTGTTAATTAGGTTATAGTCTTCTAAAGGTATTCTATCTTCACTACCGGAAATATCAAGTACATGTAATAATAATCTTGTTCTTTCAACGTGTTTTAAGAATTTAATTCCAAGTCCTACACCTTCTGATGCACCTTCAATAATACCTGGAATATCTGCCATTACAAATGATCCTGAATATTTTGTTTTTACAACACCTAAAGCTGGTTCAAGTGTAGTAAAGTGATAATTGGCAATTTTAGGTCTAGCAGAAGATACAGTAGAAATAAATGTTGATTTACCTACATTTGGAAAACCTATAAGTCCTACATCTGCAAGCATTTTAAGTTCTAATTCAATATTTCTTTCTTTACCTTTTTCACCAAGCTCAGCAAATTTAGGAACTTGTCTTGTAGAAGTTGCAAAATGTTGGTTACCTCTTCCACCTCTTCCACCTTGTGCTATTAATAATACATCATCTTTATTTGACATATCTGCTATTATTTTATCTGAATCTACATCTTTTATTATTGTACCAAGTGGAACAGGAATATATAAATCGACACCTGATTTACCAGTACATCTAGCACCTTCACCATGTCTTCCTCTTTCAGCTTCAAATTTTTTCTTGTATTTAAAGTCAAGAAGTGTAGTTAAAGAAGTATCTACTTTTAAATATACACTTCCTCCTCTTCCACCATCTCCACCGTCTGGTCCTCCATTTGCAACATATAGTTCACGTCTAAATGACATTGAACCATCTCCGCCATTACCGGCTTTTATATGTATTTTTGCATAATCTACTATCATATTAATTTTACCTTTCTTTTAACTTAATTAAAATAATCTATTTTCATAGACTTTTTAACTTCAGCCATTGTTTGTCTTGCTTTTTGTCTTGCTCTACCTATTCCATTTATAAGTATTTGTTCTACTTCATCTGGTCTTTTTTCATAATACTCTCTTTTTTCTCTAATAGGGGCAAGTTCTAAATTTATGTTTTTAGATAATTGCTTTTTACAAGCAACACATCCTCTTAAACCTTCTTTACATTCTGAGAATATAACTTTTCTTTCTTCTTTAGAAGTAAATATATCATGATAATATGCAACCATACATTTTTTAGGATTTGCTTTATCATCTTTTTTTATTTTAGTTTCATCAGTTTTAGCTGACATTACTTTTTTTTCTATTTCTTCTTCAGTATCACTTAAATAAATTGCATTACCTAAGCTTTTACCCATTTTTTCATTTCCATCTAAACCTTTAACTCTAGGGAATGTACTAAGAACTGCTTCAGGCTCTTTTATTACTTCACCATATATGCTATTAAATTTTCTAACGATTTCTCTTGTTTGTTCAATAACTGGAACTTGATCTTCACCTACTGGAACAACATCTGCCATAAAGGCTGTTATATCTGCAGCTTGTGAAACAGGATATCCTAAGAATCCATATGTTATACCTTCGCCTTTATTACCGAATAACTCTTTTTTAGCTGCTATTTCAGTTTTAACTGTAGGATTTCTTTGTAATCTTGAAATAGTTACAAGATTAGAATAAAATACAGTAAGCTCTGCTATTTCTGGTATCATTGATTGAATAAATATTGTTGTTTTATTTGGATCAATACCAACTGCTAAATAATCAAGTATAAGTTGGCTTACACTTGCTCTTACTTTATCTGGATTATTAAAATTATCCGTTAAAGCTTGAACATCTGCTATCATAATATATTCTTCATATTCATCTTGCATTGCTACTCTATTTTTTAATGAGCCTAAATAATGTCCTATATGTAATTTACCTGTAGGTCTATCACCTGTTAAAATAATTTTCTTCATAATTTCACCTTCTTATATTATACACTATTTTAGTATAAAAATCTATATATTATGTAATTTATCTCCATTTTAATTAACTATTTTATGTTTTTTATAATTTTATGCATTAATTTCATATAAATACTTTAATTTTAATATTTAATACTATATAATAATATTGTAAGAAAAAATAAATTGAAATATTAATTTGTTTTAAGATTTAGCACTAATAATTTAGGAGGCTGATAGTATGAGTAAGAAAAAAACTAAACATTTATTTACCCTGGAAACATTTAACCCTACTAGTAGTAGTCCATCAGTTTTACTTAAGATAAACTCAGCAGATGATATACCATTTAACATTTTGTTTGAATGTGGAGCATTTAGAAAAGCTGATGATACTAATTTAAATGACATATTCTCATTTAAAATTAATCAAGTATCTTGTATTTTACCTTCTAGTAGTGATATTTGTAGTTCAGGAAAAATAAATAAAGCTTTAAAAAATAATCAAGATATATGTGTTTTTACAGAAGAAAAAACATACAATAAACTTTTTGATATTTATAACACAAGAAAAAACAAAAATGATTTTAAGAATTTTGAAAATAGCAGCTGGAGTATATCTTGTAATAAACTAATTAAAATCCATAAGTACATTGAGATAATGACAATAAAACCAAATACTTCATCATGTATTTGGTGTGTACGAATATTTGATAAAACAAAAAACAAATATATTTCGTTTGTTTATATTTATGATTTAAATGTTTTATATGAAAATACTCATATACCTGATATTATTACCAGTGAAGATACTTATGTTATAATCGGGAAAAGTCTCATTAAACAAAAAGGTGATTTTGATTTATTAAAAAGTAGTTTAATTAATTTTAAAAGTATAAAATCATTGTTTATTACATATGGAGATCTTAAAGATAAAGAGTATTTAAAAACAAATCTTGAATATTTACTTATAGACACTACTGTAATCTCTTGTTTAGAAAATACTGAATATTCATTTTCTAAGAATATGTATATGTCTAGTTCTTCTACAAAAGGAATTAATACTGCTAATGTAATTAGTCAGCAAACAAATTTAATTAAAATTGCTCAAAAAAGAAAAAACAGAAAAAAGCATAAGAATATTAAGAGGATACTTTCAAAAGAAAATACTTATATTTCGTATAGGGTAATGTTTTTTATCCCTCCTCCTGGATTTTTTAAAACATTACTAAAAAACAGTCACAAAATTGTGTGACTGTTTTTTTATAATAATAATGATAATAATTACTAACAAAACTAATTAATAAAATAAATAGATAACTATTATTCAGTATTTGTCAATAAAAAAATTATGTATTAAAAAATACATAATCTTTAAATTTATTATTCTGCTGCTACAGGGTGTACACTAGCTTGTGTATCTTTTTTCCCTCTTCTTTCGAATCTTAATACTCCATCTGCTAAAGCATATAAAGTATCATCTTTACCGATTCCAACGTTTAATCCTGGATGTATTTTTGTTCCTCTTTGTCTGTATATTATGTTTCCAGCAACTATAAATTGTCCATCAGCTCTTTTAGCACCAAGTCTTTTGCTTTCACTGTCTCTACCATTTCTAGTAGAACCCATACCTTTCTTATGAGCCATGATTTATTCACTCCTTCTTTCTACACAGATATTAAATCTATGCATTTCAAATCAATTTAAATACTTCAAATTGTTATTATTTAACTGTTATTTTTTCTATTTGTATTTTAGTATTTGCTTGTCTGTGACCTCTAGTTTTTCTCTCATTTTTCTTAGCTTTATATTTGAATACTAAGATTTTTTTGTCTTTACCATGAGAAACAACTGTTGCTTCAACTTTAGCTCCTTTTACAAATTCTTCTCCTACAGTAACACCTTTATCATTTGATACTAAAAGAACTTTATCAAAAGTAGCTTTAGCACCTGGTTCTAAAGTTTCCATTCTATCAACAAAAACGATATCACCTTCTGATACTTTATACTGTTTTCCACTAATTTCAACTATTGCGTACATAACTTAAGTACACCTCCTTATTCTTACTTGTTCTCGCCACTTAAGGTAGTTTTTTAAACATTTGAAACCTGTTGTGTGCGGATTACACGTATTACATTGTAACATAAATATACTTATTTGTCAAGAAATTCAAGTAATTTTGTTTCTGCAAGTACAAATATGTCATTTAACTTAAGAATCTCATCTTTTGAAAAACGACCCAAAACAAAATTTGCTAAATCTTCATTTTCATGTTTTAAACCACCTATTCCAAGTTTAAGCCTACTTATTTCTGTAGTTTTCATTATTCCTACTACACTTTTCATGCCATTATGAGTTCCGCCAGAACCTTTTTCTTTGTATCTTACATCTCCAAAAGGTATATCAATATCATCAAAAGCAACAATTAAATTTGAAACATCTTCTTTATACCAACTGCAAATGTTATTTACTGCTTCACCACTTAAATTCATATACGTTGTTGGTTTAACAAACACTACTTTTTTACCTTTAATATTTACTTCTCCAACAAAGCTATTTTTATTTTTTTTACTTACACTAAATCCATATTTCTCTTCTAAATATTCTAAAAACATAAAACCTATATTATGTCTTGTTTTATCATATTTATCTCCTATGTTACCAAGTCCTACTACTATTTTCATCTAAATTCACAAATAACACACATTATCTTTTTATGTTATTTATTCCCCCTTCATTTATATATTTATAAATATTTTCACTATTTTAATGTGATTTTAACCATATTTCTTGCTTTTTTTTACTAAATATAGTATCATATATATAATAATATTATATATTAATAGTTGTAAAAAATCAAGACGCATATATCTTTAAAGAAATTAGTAACAAATGAGACTTTGTTATTTTTTAATGATAGATGACAAATTATATATTTTGAAAGTGGTGAGTTATTTGATAAGCGATTTTTTTAAAAAACTACATATAAAAAAGCCTAATAGACTTCTTACATACGTATTTGGAACATTAGCTGCTATAGTAACACTTATTTCTGTCGTATCAACTATCCAGTTCTTCTTTGGTGCTGGTAAGTTTACAGATACTATGGAACCGGTGTTTTACACATTTTGGATATTACTTCCAGTACTTGCATATTCATTCTATGTAAATTCTGGAATTCCTAAAAATGATAAAGAAAAAATAACTATGTTTATAGTTACTGTTTCATCTTTAGGATTAATAGTATCTAATATGATCAATACATGGATAAATGAAGCTATTTGGTATTTACTGAGTTTACTTGATAATTATGAAGCTGTACTTGCAACATATCCAGAACTTTTTGCACCAGCAACAAAGTCGTTATCATTCATATTACCATTTATTGGGATATTCAGAGTAATAGAATACTTCTTAGACATATTAACTGATGATGATATGCCTGCTGCAATACCAGGTTTTTGTGGTTTATCCGTAGAACAAGCAAAAAAAGAAAATAACATGTTTACATGTCCTACAATAATATGTAAAGAAAAAGGAACATCTCTTCCAGTTATAGTTCCTGAGAAAAAACGTTATGAAGCTACTTTAGTACAAGGTGCTACTGGTACTGGTAAAACAGCAACAGTACTACTTCCAATGAGTGCTTTAGATTTAGAAAAAAAATATTTCTTTAGAGAATATTCAAAAAAATTAGGATATTCATTACTTAAAAAAGGTTATGCATATGTACTGGGGCCATACAACAATGAATACATGAATAACAATTTTAATTTAAAATTTATAAAACCTAGACGTGGTTTTGAAGACAAATTCTTAGATGAAGTAAGAGATATATTACAATATTCAGATAACGCAACTGGTGAAATAGTATATAGAAACTTAGGTATTACAATAGTTGAAAATGACGGTAAATTTATATCAGACTTCCTAGGAGTTGCAAAAAACTTTGGAATAGAAACTTTATCTGTTGATCCAGGTAATTTAGAAACTACACTTAGTATAAATCCATTTGCTATTGAAGAACCAACTAAAGTTGCTTCTATCATAGCAGACGTTTTAAAATCAATGTATGAAGATCAAGGAGGAGGTTCTCCAGGAGATCCTTTCTTTACACAAGTTACTCTTGATGCATTCCAAAACTTAGCAATACTTCTTAAAGAAATGTATCCTATCATGAACAATGGAGAACTTGCTTCTTTAGAAGATATGCTAGAACTGTTATATAACTTTGATAAAGTTGAACAAATGACAGAAGAAATGAAAAAACATGGTGAATTAGAACAAAAATATAAACTACTTATTGCATACTTTGAAAAGAATTTCTATAAACCTTCACTTAATATAAATGGTTTTGAAATTCCAGGTACAAGAGGTAGTGGTAGAAAAGAAACTGAACGTTTCCTATATGGAGCAATAACTCAGCTTAACAATCTACTAAGACATAATGGTCTTAAAAAAGCATTATGTGGTAAAACAAATATATTAGACTTTGATAAAGCTCTAGATGATGGATCAGTAATAACAGCTTGTTCTCGTAAAGGTGAGCTAGGTATAATACAATCGAAAGCTTTCGGTATGTTCTTTATAATGCAATTCCAAGACTCAGTACTTAGAAGAAAAGGTAATGAAGATTCAAGAACACCTCACTTCTTATACATAGATGAGTTCCCAGAATATGTAAATAAAGACATGGATGTAATGTTTACATTATTTAGAAAATATCGTTGTGGTGTTACAATAGCACTTCAAAACTTAGCACAACTTGAAAAAACAGGAAAAGGATATTACAGACAAACTGTACTTGCCAATACTAAAACACAAATTATATTTGGTGATACAGTTCCTGAAGATAGTAAATACTGGAGTGAAGCGTTTGGTAAAGAAAAAGTTGCTGATCCAGGACGTGACTTCAAATTTGTTGATGGAAAAATGGTAGCTTCTCCAACACTTACAATAAAAGAAAAAGAAAGAGCTAAAGTATCTAAAATACAAGATCAACCTTTCGGTTCAATATTCTATAAAACTAAGAACTCAGCTGGTAAAACAGTATACGGTAAAGGTAAAACTGGATTCTTAGATGGTAAGTACAAACAGAAAAAAGAAGTTTTAAAATTCAATTTTGAAAAATACATGATGACTAAACCAGATAGTCCAACTATAGCTATGAATAATAGTGATAGTTCAGACAATGATGATCTACTATTTGGAATTAGTACTTCAGAAAAATTAATGAATGAATTACATATGACTGAAATCAAAAATACAGTTAAAGAAGAACGTTTTGCAAACACAACAACAAAAGATCCAGTATCTTTTGATGAAACAAATATTGATATAATATTTGAAGATGAACTAGAACCAACTCTAGACAACGCTGCAAAATCAGGTGGAGCAATTACAGAAACGTATGAAACTCCAACTATTAAAAAAATGTAATAATGTATATTAATCTCCTAGCATTGCTGGGAGATTTTTATTTTAAAGTTAATTTGAATTGTTATTTTGTTTATGTTATAATTTAATAAAGATTATTTATAT